>JAUWAB010000068.1 GCA_030602265.1 Prolixibacteraceae bacterium
TTAATCTCACGAATGGTGGAGATAACAAGGCGCGAGTGAGTAAAATACGGTTTAAGCCACGAATGCAGGGGATTGGAATAGAAATTCAGCCACGAATGCACGAATGGAGAATTTTGGGCTGATGTGGTTGGTTTGGAGGTGATTGTTTCAGTGGAGTGGCCTGATACGAATAAAATGATGGATATGGCCGCGAATGATTAAATAGAATTTAATCTCACGAATGGGGGAGATAGCGAGCCGCGAGTGATTGGAATGGAATTTAAGCCACGAATGCACGAATGGAGAAATTTGGGATGATGTGGTTGATTTGCTGGTAGTTGGAGTAGAGTCATATCTCGAATATAAAAATAGAATAATGTCGCGAAAAGATGAAATGAGCAACTAATAGAGTCTATGGTTTGAACAGAAAAATAAAAATCTAATGATGGATAAAGTAGTATATAAAGACGAATCCTTCTCAATTATGGGTAGATGTATGGAAATCCATAATAACCTTGGGCCCGGATTTTTGGAGGTGGTCTATAAAGACGCACTGGAATATGAATTCAAAAAGAATGGCATACCCTTCCAGAGAGAAAAGGAATTTGAAGTCGCCTACAAGGATACCATCCTGCCGCATAAATTCTATGCAGATTTTGTGGTGTTCGATAAAATCATACTTGAGGTTAAGGCAGTTGACAGAATCCATAAAGCATTTATTGCCCAGGCATTCAACTACCTTGCCGTATCCCGATTAAAACTGGCCATCATCGTTAATTTCGGTGAACAGCGGCTTAGCTCTAAAAGAATTTTGAAATAAGATGCCTGAGTAGAAATTTTTATTCGTGATTTTTTATTCGAGTATTTTGATCCATGTTCTTCAGAAACGTAGTTCTTTAATTCGTGCTATTGTTGTTCACCACAATAATTCGTTCAGAAATAAATATTAAATGAAATGAAAGCCTATATGTCAAAAAATATTATGCCTATGGAATCTCACAAAAAACCATTCGTGCATTCGTGGCGAAAAAAAAACCACCGCGTCATTTCTAACCACTTGCAGGATTCCAATGGAATAAAAGATACTCCACTCGCAACCATAATTCGCACATACCCAATTTGTGTAATAGTGGTTCACCACAATATTCGTAAAAATTCAAACCATGAATGAAATAAAAACATATCATCCCAAAATTTACCCACCAGTGGAAACTCACAAAATGCCATTCGTGCATTCGTGGCGAAAAAAAAACCACCGCGTCATTTCTAAGCGAAGCCAAGATTCTGTTGAAATAAAAAATTACTCAGCATCGCCCCAAATCCAAACCCACACGTCAGTTCCCTTTGGAACAATAATACCTTATCATTCTCACAGCGCAGATTTAAGCACCATTCGTGCCATTGTGGTTCACCACAATATTCGTAAAAATTCAAACCATGAATGAAATAAAAACATATCATCCTAAAATTTACCCACCAGTGGAAACTCACAAAATGCCATTCGTGCATTCGTGGCAAATAAAAAACACTGACTATGAAATTAGCTATTAAACTCGCCTGGCGCAATCTGATCGGAGCCGGCCTGCGGACCTGGCTCAACGTGCTTGTCCTGTCGTTCTCATTCGTGGTCATCATCTGGATGAAAGGAGTTTTGACCGGCTGGGACCATCAGGCAAAAACCGACATGACCAACTGGGAAATCGGCAACGGCCAGTACTGGCACGAAGCCTGGGACCCCTACGACCCCATGACACTCAACGACAGTCATGCCCCCATCCCGGATCTCCTCAGCCCCATCATGGAATCAGGCGATATGGAACCTTCCCTCCTGGTACAGGGCACCCTCTACCCGCAGGGACGCATGCAGTCCGTCGTCATCCGGGGAGTAAACCCCAAACAAACCTTACTCCACCTACCCACAGAAAGCATGAACGCCGGCACCGACGCCATTCCGGCCGTCATCGGTTCCCATATGGCCCGCTCCGCCCGGCTCCGGGAGGGTGACCTGGTTGTCCTCCGGTGGCGCGACATCAACGGTACCTTCGATGCCGCCGAAATTCGGGTCACCGCCATCTTTTCCGCCAATGTCCCATCTATAGACGCCGGCCAGATCTACATTCCGCTGGACAAATTGCAGCAAATGACAGGTCTCCACGGTGAGGCGACCATCCTCACTTTCAGAAACAGCGAAGATTTGAAAGATGAAATCCCCGGATGGGTGCTCAAATCGAAACAAGATCTGACCCGGTCAGTCGATGAACTGATCAAAACTAAATCCACAGGCCAGCTTGTCCTCTATTCCGTGCTTCTCCTGCTGGCCATGTTAGCCATTTTCGACACCCAGGTACTGAGCATTTTCCGTCGGCAAAAGGAGATTGGAACCTACATTGCCCTGGGTTATACCCGGCAGCAGGTCGTGGGCCTTTTTACCGTCGAAGGGAGTATGCACGCCGTATTAGCAGCCCTGGCTGCAACTGCCTACGGATTGCCCTTCCTGCTCTGGATGGCTAAAGTGGGATGGACCATGCCCATGGATGCCAGTCAGTTCGGCATGGCTATGGCCCAAACCCTGTATCCGGTGTATACCGTCGGACTGGTAGCCTCCACCATCCTGATTGTCCTGGTTACCACAGCCATTGTCAGCTACTGGCCATCGCGCCGTATAGCCAAGATGAATCCTACTGAAGCATTAAGGGGGAGATTGCAATGATACGATTTCTGATAAAAGGACTTTTGCGGGATAAGAGCCGCAGCCGGCTGCCCATCATCGTGGTGGCCATCGGGGTCATGCTCACCGTCTGGATGCATGCCTACATTACTGGTTTTATGGGTGATACCATCGAGATGAATGCCCGCTTCAGCAATGGCCATGTAAAGGTCATGACCCGCGCCTATGCCGAAGAATTGGATCAGATCCCTAACGACCTGGCAATCCTGGGTTCCGCAGAACTGATGAATACCCTTCAATCGAAATTTCCCGATATGGCCTGGGCTGAGCGCATACAGTTCGGCGGACTGATCGATGTTCCCGATGAACAGGGTGAAACCCGCGGACAAGGCCCTGCGCTGGGATTGGGAATAGATCTGTTGTCGGGAAACAACTCCGAGGCGGATCGGCTCAACCTCAGACGGTCTCTGGTCAGGGGAGAGCTGCCCAAAAACAGCCGTGAAGTCCTGCTGAGTGATAACTTTTCGGTGAAACTGGGTGTCCAGCCCGGCGATGAGGTCACCCTCATCGGCTCAACCATGGAAGGCAGCATGGCCATGTTTAATTTTACAGTCTCCGGAACTTTGTCGTTTGGTGTCGATATTATGGACCGCGGGACCATTATCGCCGATATCAGCGACGTGCGGCAGGCCCTTCAGATGGAGGATGCCGCAGGTGAAATCATCGGCTTCTTCGGCAATGGATTTTATGACAACGAAAATGCCCTGCATACTGCCGCCACTTTCAACGCCCTCTATGCCGCATCCGACGATGAGTATGCTCCCGTGATGAAAGCATTGTCAGAACAAGGCACCATGGGCACTTATGTGATGATGTCGAAATACTGGGGCACCTATATTTCCATGGTTTTTGTGTTCGCCATGTCGCTGGTGTTGTGGAACGCCGGACTGCTCGGCGGACTGCGCCGCTACGGCGAAGTGGGCGTGCGTATTGCCATGGGGGAAGAGAAAGGGCATGTTTATATGACAATGCTCTATGAATCGGTGGTTATCGGAATCGCCGGGTCGGTCGTAGGCACCGCTTTGGGACTCTTTTTCGCATGGCTGGTCCAGAAATATGGCATCAGTATAGAAGGAATGATGCAGGGGGCGTCGGTAATGATGCCGGATACCATCCGCGCCAGAATTACACCGCCCGACTTCTATATCGGTTTTATCCCCGGATTGCTGTCTACCGTCCTGGGAACGGCATTGTCGGGGATAGGAATTTTTAAACGTCAGACGGCCAGGTTGTTTGCCGAGTTGCAGACATAACCGGAAAATTGGTAAACGGTAAACGGTAAAAACGCTGATCGAGGCCTGTCCCCCTTAGGAAAAGGGAGTGGCACGCGAAGCGTGACGGGGGATTAA
This sequence comes from Prolixibacteraceae bacterium, assembly GCA_030602265.1. GTDB lineage: Bacteria > Bacteroidota > Bacteroidia > Bacteroidales > Prolixibacteraceae > UBA1413. Next base: position 4,057 of record JAUWAB010000068.1, read on the forward strand.
AGGCAGCAATGCATAGTACATCCCGGGATTGAACGGACAATAGTAACGTGTTGAAAATAAATAACCAAGATAAAATGTATTCAGATGAGAAAGAAATATAATCCTTTCAGAATGCAGACACTGCAGAAACAGACTTGCCGCATGGCGGTTACTCTGTTTTTACTGGTTGCTTTAACATCCGGAATTTCTGCCCAGGATGCCGATGCCATCCTGGAACGCGTCGACCGCAACATGGCTTCTGATTCCCGGATCATGGAGTCTTCGATGACCATCCGCGGAAAACGCAGCAGCCGCACGGTAACTTCCAAATCATGGGGAGAAGGTACCAACAGGGCTTTTACCGAGTATTTGTCGCCTGCTGCAGAAAGGGGCACCAAAATGCTGAAACTGGAAGGCCAGCTCTGGATCTATTCGCCATCCACCGACAGGACCATCCAAATCTCCGGACATATGCTGAAACAGTCGGTTATGGGAAGCGATCTCTCCTACGAAGATATGATGGACGACCGGAAGCTATCAGAGGTCTACGCAGCAACGCTTTCCGGGGAGGAAATGATTGATGGCCGTAAAACCCGGGTGCTGGTACTCACAGCCAGAGTACCCGACGTACCTTACCATTCGCAGAAACTGTGGATCGACGCCGAACGCTACATCCCCCTTAAACAGGAGATGTATGCCAAAAGCGGGCAGTTGCTCAAACGGACCGTCATGAGCGACGTGAGGCAGGTGCAGGGCAGATGGTTCCCGTTTGTCATGATCTATAAGGATATGCTGAAACAAGGCGACGGAACCGAATTCAAAATCACTTCCATAAGCTTCAATGAGAAAATTCCGGAATACCTTTTCTCCAAAGCTGCCCTGAAACAATAGGGGAGACTGAAAGACACCAGACATCAGACATCTGACCGTCAGTATATATTATAAAGTCCGGATATAAATATCTGGCTATAGCTATTAAATAACAAAACGGGTATCAAGTATCAGGTATCAAGAATCAAGACAAAAAATCTTTGTGGTACATTGTGTCTTCTCACCTTTGTGGTTTTAAAAAAATCAGTTGTATAAGAGATACCAGACTTCAGACAAAAGGCTTCCTGTTTTCCGGTAAGGATGACAAATCCGCGCCTGCAGGGAATTCTGTATGTATTCAGCGTTTTTATGTTTTTGTAACTAATTTACAGTTGCATTTCGTATATTTGTCATATGGGAACACAGGACAAACTCATTATAAGATTTCTAAGTAAACCAAAAGATTTTACTTATAATGAGTTGACGCGTCTTTTAGGTTACTATGGTTATATTGTTGTTCAGGGATCCGGATCAAGGGTTGTATTTTTAAACAGGCAAAATGGCCGGAAAATTAAACTTCATAAGCCTCATCCGGGTAATATCCTGAAGAGATATCAGATGGAGTTAATTGAAAAGATGTTAAAGGAGTTGGGATTACTATGAAAAATGTGATGACATATAAAGGATTTATTGGGACCGTCGGGTACAGTGCCGAAGATCATCTGTTCTTTGGAAAGATAGAAGGCATTGATGATCTTGTCACCTTTGAAGGAGAAACCGTTACCGAACTGGAAACTGCATTCAAATATATGGTCGATCAGCATATTGCAGATTGCGAGGCAGAAGGCAAATCGGCCGGGAAATCCTATAAAGGGGTGTTGAACATCCGGATCAGTCCGAAATTACATAAAAAAGCAGCTCAATCAGCCATGTCGAAAGGCATCACGCTAAATCAGATGATAAAACAGGCAATCGAGAAAGAGTTGGAGCAGAACCCCAATAATCAATCATAAATTCCACCCCCGTCACCTATTCCCATAAATAATAAATAATCAATAATCAATCATAAATCATAAATCTCAACACCGTTTCCTCCCGGTACTGCTCTCCCGGATTCAGTATCACTGATGGAAAATGAGGATGGTTGATGGAGTCCGGGTAATGCTGGGTTTCCAGGGCGACGCCCGAGTAGCTGCCAAATTTCTTTACCCCGTCAATTTCGAGTTCCGGGATCCAATAACCGGTATACAGCTGGATACCAGGCTGGGTGGTGTACACCTCGACCTGTCTGCCAGTGCTCTCTTCCCTCAAGCTGCCTGCAAACATCAGCCGGCCGGAGGTGTTGTCGAGGACATAATTCAGGTCGTAACCCGTTTCCAGGTGGCCGATATCTTTTCCGATCTTCTTAAATTGCTGGAAATTAAACGGCGTGTCGTTTACCGGCACAATCTTCCCGGTAGGGATCATATCGTCGAGTTCGGTCATGGTCGTTGCCGGGATCAGCAGCTCGTGGTTCATGATGTTTTCCCGTCCGCCGGTGAGGTTGAAATAACTGTGGTTGGTCAGGTTCACAATGGTGGTCTTGTCGGTGGTGGCGTGGTAGTCGATGGCCAGCTCATTGTCGTTGTTCAGCGAATAGAGACAGGAAACCTCAAGTGTCCCCGGATAGTTTTCCTCTCCGTCGGGACTAAGCAGTGAAAGCAGGACACCTACTTTTTCATCCGACTGCAGGATTTCAAATGTCCAGTTCCGGCGGTCAAACCCCACCAGTCCGCCATGCAGATGATTCGGCCCGTTGTTCACGGCCATCTGGTATTCCACACCCTCCAGGGTGAATTTTCCGCGGGCTATGCGGTTGGCAACCCTTCCGCAAACAGCTCCGAAATAAGGATAATTGCCCAGGTAGGCTTCGCTGATATAGTCTTCCAGTTTGTCAAAACCGCATACAATATTATCCATCTGGCCGTCCCTGCCAGGTACCCTTATGGCGGTAACAATTGCGCCCCAGGTGGTTACCGACACCTCAATTCCTTTGTCGTTCTTAAGCGTAATCAGGGATACCTCACTGCCATCGGGCAGATTTCCAAATTTCGAAGTCTTAATTTCCATATTGTAATCAGTTTTTTTTGAAATTGAATCATTTTGAAAGGCTAAAGGTAGAAAAAAGTTCTATTTTTGTTGCCAGTCGAAAAAAAGTAAAAATTAAGGATCAAATACTACTTCACTATGACTGTTTCAGATTTAAAGCAAAAATTTATTGAAAAGTACGGCGAAGGTGAATTTCACGGCTATTTTTCACCGGGTCGTGTTAACCTGATCGGCGAGCATACCGACTATAACGGCGGTTTTGTATTTCCCTGTGCACTCAGTTTCGGGGCCTATCTTCTTATCCGCAGAACTGACCGCCAGACGGTAAGATTTGCCTCCCTGAACCTCCCGTTTGAGGCTGAGGTGGCTGTCGAAGATTTGAATAAAAAGGTAGGGAAGGAGTGGGTAAACTACCCGATCGGCGTTTTCGCCCAGTTCCTGAAAAAAGGGGTTAAGTTTGAACAGGGCGCCGACATCCTTATTTTCGGCGATGTGCCCAACGGTGCAGGGCTTTCCTCATCAGCCGCCCTCGAAATGGTTACGGCCATGGCCATCAATGAAACTTATGAAATTGGTCTGGAGCGCCTCGAGCTGATTAAAATGAGCCAGAAAGCGGAACATGAATTTGCCGGCGTTATGTGCGGGATCATGGACCAGTTCGCCTCCGGAATGGGCAAGGCCAACCATGCCATCTTCCTGAACTGCGATACATTAGACTATGACCTTGTACCGGTTGAGCTCGACGGGATCAAGATCGTGATCAGCAATACCAACAGTCCGCATAAACTCGACTCCGGAATGTATAACCAAAGGGTTTCGGAATGCCATGCTGCTGTCGACGCCATCAGCCAATACAAACCGATCAAGGTTTTGGCTGAAGTGAGCTGGGATGAGTTTAAATCTTTGGAAGACAAGATGGAAGAAGAAGTGCCACGGAAACGGGCCCGCCACGTCATCAGTGAAATAGCCCGTACCGAACAGGCTGTTCAGGAACTCCGGAATGGCAATATTGATACCTTTGGACAGCTTATGAACGGCTCGCACGATTCGTTGCGCGACGATTATGAAGTGACCGGCGAGGAACTGGACACTATGGTCGAGGAAGCCCGCAAAATCGACGGCGTGGTTGGTTCGCGTATGACCGGCGGCGGCTTCGGCGGATGTACCGTAAGCCTGGTGAAGGATGAGGCCATCGATACCTTCATTGCAGAGGTCGGGAAAAATTATGAAGCCCGTACAGGTCTCAAGCCTGCCTTCTATGTGGCTGAAATCGGCGACGGAGCAAAAAGATTGTTTTAATCAGCTGTCGTTTCAATCAAATTCAATAAACCAAATTATAGTTAAATACTAATAGAATACATTATGAATCAGAGTAAGAAAAGCTATCTGTTGCCTATTTTCATGATGATCCTGCTGTTTGGTATGATCTCATTCGTTACCAACCTGGCAGCCCCTATGGGTATTGTCCTGAAGAACCAGTTCAACGTTCCCAATTCCCTGGGTATGTTAGGGAATTTCGCAAACTTCATTGCTTATGCTGTTATGGGTATTCCCGGTGGAATACTGCTCCAGAAAGTCGGCTATAAAAGAACGGCCCTGATTGCCATCGCAGTCGGTTTCGTTGGCGTCGGTATCCAGTATCTTTCAGGACATGCCGGAAGTTTTGGCGTTTACCTGTTAGGTGCATTTGTTGCAGGTTTCTCCATGTGTCTGCTGAACATTGTGGTCAACCCGATGCTGAACACCCTTGGTGGTGGCGGTAACAAAGGTAACCAGCTTATCCAGGTTGGTGGTTCGTTCAACTCTGTAATGGCCACTTTTACCCCGGTATTTGTTGGTATCCTGATCGGTGAAGCTACCAAAGCCAACATCACCGATGTATTCCCGATCATGTACATTGCTATGGGTGTATTTGCCCTGGTATTCTTCATCCTTTGGGCTACTTCTATTCCTGAGCCGCATGCCGACCAGCTTAAAGAGCCTCTGGGCAAACTGATGTCGGGCGCATTGAAATTCCGTCACTTCATTCTGGGTGCTTTCGCCATTTTCGTTTATGTAGGTGTTGAAGTAGGTACTCCCGGTATCGCCAACCTTTACATGACCACTCCGAGTGTCGAGCAGTCACAGCAAATTATGGCCACTTACAGCTCCCAGCCAGGTGCCGTTAGTCAGGATGCCTATGAAACCGCTCAGCGCATTGTAGCCGGTAAGGATACTCCCGGTCTGGGTATAGGTGCCGGTATCGCCGGTGGTGTGGTTGGTTTCTACTGGTTGCTGATGCTGGTAGGCCGTTTGTTTGGTGCCGGATTCGGACACAAAATCTCCAGCCGGAGCATGTTGAGCAGCGCCTCATTTATCGGGTTGGTTCTCGTGCTTCTGGCTATCTTCTGGCCGGTTAAGACCCTGATTTCCATGCCTACCTTTACCGTCGTGGGAGGAGCGGTCAAATTCGGCCTGGTACCCGTACCGATTAAATTCCTCTTCCTGGCATTGGTCGGCTTATGTACATCCATCATGTGGGGAAGTATCTTCAACCTCGCCGTCGAAGGTTTGGGCAAATATCTGGCTGCCGCCTCAGGGATCTTCATGGTACTGGTAGCCGGTGGTGGTATTCTGCCTGCAATCCAGGGATGGGTGGCCGATATCGCCAATTTCGACATGAGCTACTGGGTAATCATTGCCGGTCTGGCTTACCTGTTGTTCTATGGCGTAATCGGAAGCAAAAATGTAAACAAGGATATTCCTGTGGTATAAGTCCAACAGGAAATTACTTATAATTTGCCGGAAAAGGCTGTCCATTGAGGGCAGCCTTTTTTATTGCCATGCGGCGCAGAGTGCCGTTATCCATGCGGATTGAACAGTCGGGCACTCTGTTTCTGTATTTTGTACAATTTTTTTTGAAAAAAAACCGAATTTGCTTTAAAAGTACAAAACACATTTATATATTTACGGTAATTATAATTTCTGTAATGGTTGAATTTTACAAAGATCATTCCCGGTATCTCCTCGCTGTCGACTGCGTGATATTTGGCTATGAGGATGATGAACTGAAATTGCTGTTGTATCCGCGTGGTTTTGAGCCGGTAAGGGGGAAATGGTCCCTGATGGGCGGCTTTGTTGAGGCGAATGAATCGTGTGAGCAGGCTGCCTGCAGGGTGTTGCAGGAGACTACCGGTTTGCAGAATATTTTTTTGGAACAGGTGGGAACGTTTTCTGATCCCACAAGGGAAGAATACACGCGCGTCATCAGCGTTGCTTTTTTCGCATTGATCGATATCAGGCAGCATAATATTGATCTGACAAAGGAGAAAGGGGCGCAATGGTGGCCGCTCAGACAGCTTCCCGAGTTGATTTTTGACCATGGACAGATGATCAGCAAGGCGCTTGCCAATCTTCAGCAAAAGGCTGGATACAGCCTGGCCGGCATTGAACTGCTGCCTGCGAAATTTACCCTGTTGCAGCTTCGTAAACTGTATGAAGCTCTCTATCAGCGGAGTTTCGACGCCGGGAATTTCAGAAAGAAAATTTTATCCCTTGGACTGCTTGAAAAACTGGATGAAAAGAACCAGACCGAATCCAGAAAAGGAGCTTTTCTGTATTCGTTGAGTAAAGAAGCCAGGGATTCGGATACCGAGCGTATAGTAAAACTATAACTTAACATTCAATATTTTTTTGACAACTGAATTCTAACTTTAAAACTAATAACAATGAGTACACTTGACTGGATTATTCTGGGCCTGTTTGTTTTGGGATTGATAGGCATTGTGGTTTGGGTCCTTCGAAAGAAGGAAGAAAATACCTCAGATTATTTTCTTGCCGGCAGGGATGCCACCTGGATCGCCATCGGGGCATCTATTTTTGCATCTAATATCGGATCTGAACACCTTGTCGGCCTGGCCGGTGCCGGCGCTGAAAGCGGCATGGCCATGGCGCACTGGGAAATGCATGGCTGGCTGATCCTGATCCTGGGCTGGTTCTTCGTCCCATTCTACGCACGCAGCGGGGTTTTTACCATGCCTGAATTTCTTGAAAAACGTTATAATCCGAATGCCAGGTCTTTCCTCTCCATCATCTCCCTGGTCAGTTACATCCTAACCAAAGTTGCCGTTACCGTTTACGCAGGTGGCGTGGTGTTCAAGGATGTGTTCAATATCGATTCCATCAATTTTATGGGCTATAATGTCGATTTCTTCTGGATCAGCGCAATCGGACTGGTATTGATAACCGGGATGTATACTACATTCGGCGGTATGCGGGCTGTATTGTATACTTCTGTTCTTCAGACGCCCATATTGCTGATCGGCTCACTGGCCGTCCTGGTGATTGGTTTGGTAAAAGTCGGCGGCTGGGCCGAACTGATGGAGATCGTAAGGGTAGCACCTGCCAACGAATACGGCGATGGCATGGCCAGCCTTATGCGCTCGCATAATGACCCGAACTTTCCCTGGACCGGCGTAATACTGGGCTCCGCGATTATCGGGTTCTGGTACTGGTGTACCGACCAGTTTATCGTTCAGCGCGTACTTTCCGGACGCGACATGACCCAGGCCAGGCGGGGTGCCATTTTTGGCGCATACCTGAAACTGACGCCTGTTTTCATCTTCCTGATCCCCGGTATGATCGCCTTCGCCCTCAACCAAAAGGGGATAATCACCCTGGCCAGCAACGATGCTGCATTTTCAACCCTGGTAAAAGAGCTGCTGCCGATTGGTTTCAAAGGTGTGGTAATCGGTGGTATCCTTGCCGCCCTCATGAGCTCCCTGGCTTCCCTGTTTAACTCCTCAGCAATGCTCTTTACCATCGATTTCTACCAGAAATATAAACCCAATGCTTCTGAAAAACATTACGTTACGGTAGGTCGTATCGCCACGGTCGTAATCGTTTTCCTCGGAATCTTATGGATTCCCGTTATGAAAGGTCTGGGAAAAGTTCTGTATGAGTACCTCCAGGACGTTCAGTCACTGTTAGCTCCGGGTATTGCAGCGGTATTTCTTTTGGGTGTTGTTTCGAAAAGAACCACTCCGGCTGCCGGTTTCTATGGACTGGTTATCGGATTTGTCCTGGGTATGGCGCGATTAGCTTTCAATATATTTGAGAGTTCTTTTGCCCCGGGCGGATTCATCGATGTGGTTTTCCTTCAGCACAACTGGTTGCACTATGAAATTTACCTGTTTGTGGTGGTCATCGCGGCCATGGTCATTATCAGCTATTTTACCAAACGGAAGGATCCTGCCCTGATTCAGGGGCTTACCATGGGATCGTTTACCCCGGAACAGCGCGCTGAGGTTAGGGCCAGCTGGACCAACTGGGATGTGGTCCATTCGGTAATCATCATCACCGTTATCCTGGTGTTCTATGCTTATTTCTGGTAACCTTTAAAACGGATTAATATGTCTGAAAAATATACCATCGGGTTGGACTACGGGACCGACTCGGTACGGTCGCTGATTGTGAGCACTGCTACAGGCGAGGAAGTCGCCAGTGCCGTATTTGAATACCCGCGCTGGAAAAAGGGATTATTCTGCGATCCGGTGAAAAACCGGTTCAGGCAGCACCCCAAAGATTACCTGGAAGGGCTGGAGTACACCATCGTGGAGGCACTGAAACAAGCACCTCCCGGCGTGGCCGAAAATGTCGTCGGGATTTCTGTCGATACCACCGGTTCCACTCCGGTGGCGGTGGATGAGAAGGGCACTCCGCTTTCGATGACCCCCGGCTTTGAGGAGAACCCGAATGCGATGTTTGTCCTCTGGAAAGACCACACCGCTGTAAAAGAGGCCGATGAAATCAATGAGCTGGCTTCTAAATGGGAGGTCGATTTTACCCAGTACGAAGGTGGGATTTATTCATCAGAATGGTTCTGGGCAAAAATTCTTCATGTTATCCGTGAGGATATTGCCGTCTGGAGATCGGCATTTTCTTGGGTCGAACACTGTGACTGGATTCCGGGCTTACTCACCGGAAATACCCATCCGAAAACCCTGAAACGCAGCCGTTGTGCGGCAGGGCATAAAGCCATGTGGCATGAAGCCTTTGGCGGATTACCGGCGGAAGAATTCCTCACTGCCCTGGATCCCATGTTAGGCGGGCTGAGAGAACGTCTTTTCAAAGAAACTTACACCTGCGACGTGGCTGCCGGTAAACTGACCCCTGAGTGGGCAAAGCGACTGGGTTTATCCACGAATGTCGTGGTAGGCGTTGGGGCATTTGATGCCCATCTTGGTGCTCTGGGCGCTGAAATCCAGCCTTATTACCTGTCGAAGGTAATGGGTACCTCCACCTGCGATATGCTCATTGCCCCGATGGATGAGGTGGGCGATAAGCTGGTGAGCGGGATCTGCGGCCAGGTGGATGGCTCCATCGTCCCCGGTATGATGGGACTGGAAGCCGGGCAGTCGGCGTTCGGTGACATCTACGCCTGGTTTAAAAAACTGCTGGAGTGGCCGCTCGATGTTATCCTTGCCGAATCTGACCTGCTGGATGAACAGACTAAAAATCAACTTATTGAAGAAACCAAAGGTAAGATCATTGCCCGGCTGAGTCAGGAGGCCGAAAGAATTCCCCTGGAGGAGACCGGCATAGTGGCCCTCGACTGGATGAATGGCCGCCGCACCCCCGATGCCAACCAGAACCTCAAGGGCGCCATCATGGGACTGACCCTGGGATCTGATGCGCCGAGGATTTTCCGCGCCCTGGTGGAGGCCACCGCTTTTGGTTCCAAAGCCATCAACGACCGGTTTATTTCAGAAGGTATCCGTATCGATGGGGTAATTGCCCTGGGTGGAGTGGCCAAAAAGTCGCCCTTCGTGATGCAGATCGTTGCCGATGTACTGAATATGCCGATCAAGGTTGCCCGCTCTGAACAGGCTTGCGCATTGGGATCGGCAATGGCTGCTGCCGTGGCTGCCGGTGTTTATGCAAGCACTGCAGAGGCCCAGGAAAAAATGGGCGGCGGCATTGAAACTGAATATCAACCCATTCCGGAGAATGTGGTACGCTATGAGGCTCTTTACGAGCAGTATAAAAAGTTAGGGAGGTTTGTGGAGTTCGGATAATAAACTGAATCTTCAGAATTCTTAAAACTGTTAGGTGAATTATAAAACCGGTGGTTCCGGCTACAGGCTGCTCCCACTCCTGATGCTGCTCCTTTTGGCAACAGGATGTGAGTTCGAGCCGGGATCCATTCCGGAGCGGCCGCTCGAAAGGCCTTCAGAAATCCCACCGGGGATCAGGATCGCCCTCTCACCGGAAACGGACACCCTGTTCGTTTCCCAATGGGCTGATATTACCTATGCCATCGATGCCACCCCTCAACAGGTGTACTATGTCGATTTTTATATCGGTGACCGCTATCTGGGGCAGCGCGATTATCAGCCCGGGCAGGCTGTAACTTTTCGCCTGGAGGTAAGTAACTACATGTCGGGAGTTTATGACTTCAGGATGAATATCTTTACTTCGAGTAACTCCGGAAGTATCGCCGATAAAATAAAGGCTGAAGGTTACCTTTATACCCTTTCCTGGCCGCTGGTGGTCGACCGGACACCTACCCGGCCGCTCAGAATCACTTCCGTTGACCCGGTGCCCCAAGGGGGTGTCATGGTAAACTGGGAAAGGTTTACGGCAGGTACTTTTCAGCAATACCGGCTGTCGAAACAGAATATGTACTCGCATGAGGAAAGTTATGTCGCTGTCATTAATGACCGGTTTAATGCCCGCTATCATGACACGGATTACCTGGAAGGCGAACAGGTTAATTACCGGGTTATCCTGAATGATTATCCGGGACCGGTGTTCCGCTATGCCGAAAAACCGGAACCTCCCGTGGTGACGCCCCTTAAAGGCTTTTCGGCTGAGGTATCCTGGAAACCTGTCCGCAATCCGTCGAGGCTCGATTATTACCGGCTTTTTCAGAGAGATTTGATCAGCCCGGCTGCGGAAGTCAGGATAAAAGCCTCCGACGGGATTACCCGGCACACCTTAACCCAGGTGCGGTTCGGTACGGATCTGGTTCAGAATCTGCAATATGTCCCGAAAACCGCAGAGACCAATACCAGTTTCATGAGCCTTGAGCATTCTTCGGTGGGTTTCAGCCTCGGAGATTCCATCCCGGTCAGTGATGCCATCCGGAAACTGAACGGAACCGGTTACGGGCTGCTTTCTCAGGGTGACCGTCTGCTGTTGTATGACCACAAGCTACGCAGAACCCTCGGTTTGATCGATTTCACCCCGGAAAGTTTGCGCGCTTTCAGGGTCACTCAGGACGGAAAATATGTTTATACCCTGGTTGATAACACCATCCGGATTTATGATCCGATTGGTTTCCGCTTGGTCGCTTCGGAAAACCTTGCCGCTATTGATCCTATGCTGAGTACTCTTTACGAAATTTACCCATCGGACAATATGCGGGTCATGTTCGTCACCAGCGGCTTCAGGCTGATAGTGTATGATTTTTCTGAAAGGAGGGTTATCCTGAAATCTCCGGAAGGTATGGGGCTGGCCATTTTCTCTCCGTCCGGGGATAAAGTGCTGACCTACGGGTTACAGTCGGGTCAGGTCAGGTATTACAGAATAAGGGATAACCAGCTGGAAATCATCGGTGAAGTGCCTGTCGGAGAATATACAGGATTCACGTTTTATGCATTCAGTCCTGTATCTTTCAACCATGTGGTTCTCTTCACGGATAATCAGGTGGAAATCCGGGATGCGGATGATTTCAGCCTGGTGAAACGGCATAATATTCCTTATACCGGGGTATTGTCATGGGATCAGGAGAATTACCGGTTTATTGCCGGAAATAACCAGCATCCGGGCGGAGCGGTGGATCATGTCATTCAGTTGCCCGTGTGGAAGGTGGTCAGCCCTGATTTGTACCTCAGTGGAAGTTATACTGTTCTTAACGGTGACTTCCTGGTGGCCAGAAACGGCAGGCAGATGAATTTAACCGATTTGGAACCCTAAACCTTCCTGAACATGATGAGAAAGTTGTTGTTTGTCATACCTCTTCTTTGTGTCGTGCAGGTCTTGTACGGTCAGACCGTTAAATTCCGCGAGGGGGAAATGAAGGGCAGTCTGCACGGCGGGATGTCCTGGCTTTTTCAGGATGATTTGCGTAATATCAACCGGGAAACCCGGAATATGCTGCCTTTTCTGACCCAGACCATCGACGATTTTCCGCCATACCTGAGTTATGGAGGCCAGATCATTATGGTGTTGTCGCCACGTTTTGGCATGGGTACTTCCTATATGTACCAGACAACCGGTTCACGGATAGGGGCAAAGGATTATTCGGCAACCTATTCGTTCGACCAGATTATTTCAGCCCATTCTCCCGGACTGGTATTGGAGTATGTCATGGCAGACCGGGGCGAATGGAGGGCCTTGGCCGAGCTGACCGGAGGTGTTCATATGGCTTCATGGAAGTTGAAGGAGAAAATGGTCTTAGGGAATGAATCCGAAGGCGACGAATACAGCTTCACGGCCATCCGTCCGTACCTGTTCCCCGCACTGAAAGCGGAGTATCCGTTTGGGAAAATGTGGTTCGCCGGAATAAGATTGGGCTATTCTTTTGACCTGGGCGGAAAGTACCAGCTGGCCAATCAACCGGATGGTAAGTCCGAATTGAAGGCCTCGTTTTCAGGGGTGCGCGGACTGGTGACCTTAGGGATGTTTTTCAGGTGAGTACTTTTTTTAGGTATGCCGGGGGGCGGAGTGTTTCGGCGGGGCCTGGCGATATGTTACCCTTGAAATGCAGATCAGAATTTGATTATCCGGGTATCTTTCAGGATGTAGATCAGTCTCTCAAAGTCGTCGGGATTGAGCTGAAGTTTTCCTTTCACTTCGATATAGTTGTCGGTGCGGAGGCGTTTGAAAATCCGCAGGTCATCGGGGTGTGGCTCGATCTCAATAACCGACTCAATGCCGGCTACGCCGCAGAAAAAACAGGTGGCCATCGGGTTGTTCGACAGCACAAAGAGGTTGCCGGTAAGGTCGGCTGCTAAGAAAAATCCTTTCAGGGTGACTTCCTGACCATCCAGTTGCTGTACCTGCTCGCCAAAGCGCGCCCGGGTGATGTATGCCCCGTGTTTGACCGACCAGGTGTAGCGCACCCTGACATCGCTCAGCATGGTTTTCCAGATCTGGTCGGAGTCGGTGTGCTGAGCCGGGGTTTCCTCCGGGGCCAGCAGCGTGAGCAATATGACCAGGAGGAGGTAAGGCAGTATTTTTATAGGTCTCATCTTTTATAATCGTTGTTGTTATATCGTTTACGGTTGGTTCACGGAACCAACCGTAAAACGGGCATTCCTGCCTGATTGTTGTCTGTTACCCGTATGTGGTGCCTGACGGCACCGGTTGCAAGGTTGAATGTTTGTTTCAAAATCATCCTGTCTATTGCTACCCATATTTGGTGCCTGACGGCACCGGTTGCAATGTTGTACGTTTGTTTAAAAATATCCTGTCTTCTGCTACCCATATTTGGTGCCTGACGGCACCGGTTGCAATGTTGTACGTTTGTTTAAAAATATCCTGTCTTCTGCTACCCATATTTAGTGCCTGACGGCACCGGTGCAGGGTTGAACGGTTGTTTAAAAATATCCTGTCTTCTGCTACCCATATTTAGTGCCTGACGGCACCGGTTGCAATGTTGTACGTTTGTTTAAAAATATCCTGTCTTCTGCTACCCATATTTGGTGCCTGACGGCACCGCATATGGGTTGAACGGTTGTATTAAAATCTTCCTGTCTTCTGCTACCCGTATGTGGTGCCTGACGGCACCGGTGCAGGGTTGAACGCTTGTATTAAAATCTTCCTGTCTTCTGCTACCCGTATGTGGTGCCTGACGGCACCGGTGCAGGGTTGAACGGTTGTTTAAAAATATCCTGTCTTCTGCTACCCATATGCGGTGCCTGACGGCACCACTGCAGGGTTGAACGGTTGTTTAAAAATATCCTGTCTTCTGTTACCCATATTCGGTGCCTGACGGCACCGGGGTCCAATAGTAAGCCATTGATATTTCAGTTAGGCACCGGATAAATCTTCCTGTCCCGGTT
>JAUWAB010000134.1 GCA_030602265.1 Prolixibacteraceae bacterium
GATCCGCCCGAGCTTCACAAAGCTCGTTTCCTAACAGTGTGTCAGGCGGTCTTCAACCTGAACGGCTAATTGGGTTGTAAGGTTCTTTCATCCTTATAGGTATTTGATTAATATTTAACGCACGCCTCGTGGCGCACCGGATTACACAGATTGCCGGTTACCAGAGGCCAGGGCAAACACACAGGGTTGCCCCTACGCCGTTTATCACAACCAAGTCCGGACTCAGGTATTCGGTTTCCAGTTTTAATCCCCCGTCACGCTGCGCGTGCCACCCCCTTTTTCTAAGGGGGACGAGCATTGATCAGCGTTTTACCGATCACCGATCACCGATCACTGGTTACCGATTACTGATCACTAATTACTGATTACCGATTACTGATTACCGATTACTGATCACTGATTACCGATCACTGATTACCGATCACCGATTACCGGCCACCTGGGGGCGGGAGGCGGGCAACGCCACCACAACCTCAGTTCCCTTGCCTTCTTCGCTTTCGATAATGAGGTCTCCATCGTGGAGATCGGTGTACTGTTTGGCTAACAGCAGGCCCAGACCGGCACTCGGCTCGCGGTGGGTGCCCGGCCGCTTCGTGTTCACGTCCAGGCGGAAGAGGTTGCCGACCATTTCACTGCTCATGCCGATACCCGTGTCCTGAACCGTAACACAAACCTGTCCTTCATCGGTTTCCGGTGCGGAAATATAGACCATCCCGTTATATTGTGAGTACTTCACTGCATTGGAGATCAGGTTCCGGAGAATGACTTTCAGCATGTTGGGATCTGCATATACCTCCAGGTGCGACGGAATACTGTACTCCACCATAACCCCCTTGGAATAGGCCGCAGCGCGGATGTCCGCAACCAGGTCGGCCACCAGGCTCTCCAGGACTACCATGTGCTTCTCGGGCTTGATCAGTCCGCGCTGCGACTGGCCCCACTTCAGCAGGTTCTCCAGCAGGTTGTAGCTGTTGCGGGCGGCAGACAACATTGTAGTCAGCAAATCTTCACGCGTGGATTCGTCCATATGGGCCCCCTCCTCCTTCAGCATCCGGGCAACGGATACAAAACCGCCCAGCGGACCGCGCAGGTCGTGACCCAGAATCGCCAGAAACCGGTCTTTCTCGTCGTTCAGCCTTTTCAGTTCTTCATTCTGCCGGACGATCTCCATCTCTGCCAGTTTCTGCTTGCTGATGTCGACCACAAAGCCTATCAAACGATGCGGTACCCCTTCATCCGAACGCTCTACAATGGCCCCTTTGTCATAAAACCACTTGTACTCCCCCCACGAAGTCAAGATCCGGTAACTCCCTTCGTAATGGGTCGCTTTGCCCAACAGGTGGTCTTTCATGGCCTCCATAATACCGTCCAGGTCATCGGGATGCACCAGGTCAGTAAAATGGGTGTAATGCTGAAATCTTTCCGGCGGATAACCAAGCATCTCCGCTTTCCGTTTATGAAAAATGATTTTTCCTGATGGCATTTCCATTTCCCACCAGGCCAGATCGGCCGAATCGGCAGCCATCTCCAAACGCAGCTCATTATAGCGTGGATCTGAATGGGGCATATCGGTCCGGTCACTACCGGAATTCGTAACTATTGACATCAAGTAAATTATTTAGCGTCCAAATTATCTGTTAATTGCAGATAGTGTAAAGGTAAAAACAATTTTTGAAATACGGCAGACTAGTTATTAATTCACCGCAAAGAAACAAAGACGCCAGGATTATTATACACCGCAAAGAAACAAAGACGCCAGGGATTTTTTACCACGGAGGACACTAAGAAGACACACAGAGTTCACGGAGAAATCTGATAATTGATACTTTTATTGGGGATAAGGTTAAAGAGAAACAACCGGAATATTACCTTATCTGGTCATGGGAATTTGACTTTAACTGGAGACAATGTTAAAGTGAAACCCGTGATATCAATGCTTTTTCAATATTAACTTCGTGTCTTCCTGTCTTTGTGTAAAAAAAAAACTTAGCGTCTTCGTTTCTTTGCGGTAAAAAAACCAGGTCACGGATTAACCGTAACCACCTCAGAGCAGGTATTAGAGCCTGCATTGCATACCTGGAAGGTATAGGATGGCAGCAGCGTCTTGCCTAAATTGATGACATGGTCGCCGTCGTTGGTGGTGGTGGTCACCAGCTTACCGTTCATATAAATATCGACGTTCGAAGTAGTGGCATCGCTCCAGGTGAGGCGTGCAGCCCATTGTACCCTGTTCAGCTTATAAATGACCGCCGACAGGCTGATATTGGGAACTTCCGGTGCTGAAACCTTAACGATTTTTGATACTGAAGCGGTTTTCCCGCCGTTGTCGGTAACCGTCAGCTGGACAGTGTACTCCCCGGCCGCACCGTATGTTTTAACCGGATGCTGCTGCACTGAAGTGCCCTCGTCACCGAAACTCCAACTCCAGCCGGTAATCTGGCCGTCGTCGGTGCTCTGGTCGGTAAACGTTGCCTTCAGCCCATCAGTAACCACACTAAAATTGGCCATCGGAGCCTGATTAGCCAGTACCGTAACCACTACCTGGTCAGACGAGTTAAGATCTCCGGCATCCCAAACGGTCAGGGTAACGGTAGATGAGCCCACCGGAAACAGGTAGCTCACCGACGAGGCGGTACCGATGACTGTACCATTAAGCTTCCACTCCCACGTGGTAATACCCTTGTCGTCGGTAGATGCCGAACCATCGAGGGTTACCATCTGATCCCCGCTGCCGTCGGTATCGCGAACGGTCTGGTCGGGGCCGGCATTGGCCACCGGCGGCTGATTAACGGGCGGTGTGGATTCGCCAAACACTGCCCAGCCCAATCTCTCCGGATTGGCATCGGGATCGCCGCGGTTGATCAGTCCGTACAGCGGGTCCGACTGCTCTTTGCCCTTGTCGATCAGGGCCTGCCTGATGGCATAAACACCGGCAGCATTATTGGCACGACTGTTCTGCAGAATGTATAGGGCAGCTAATCCGGCGGCATGCGGGGAGGCCATGCTGGTGCCGCTCATGGTTGCGTATCCGTTTGCCTTATAAGTAGAATAGATACTTACCCCCGGAAGGATCAGGTCGATGGCCTTTCCGGTCGAGGTGACCGGATTTCCGGCGATAACCGAGTGACTGAAATTGCTGAAAGTAGCAAATGAATCATCCTTTCCATAAGAGGTGCTGCCACCCGTTCCGCCCGGCAGGCCGTCAGAATCAGCTAAGGCCGAAATGGCGGCTACCTCCGGAAAAGCAGCAGGGACGCGGTCGTCGGAGGTACCGAACGTTCTGTCTGCCCCGTAAACATCCGTTGCTTCGTTGCCTGCCGCTACCATCACCACGACCCCTTTGGCCACGCAATTCGCCAGGGCATTCCGGTACGACAAATTGTACCCGCTGCCGCCAATGCTCATATTGGCCACTTCAATGGTTGACGCCCGGGCAGTCACCCAGTCGATCCCCTTGATAATGTCGCTCAGGTATCCTGAACCCGTCTTGCTGAGTACCTTAACTGCCCATAACCGTGCACCCGGAACAATACCCACAACGCCAATACCATTGTCGCGGGCAGCTATAGTGCCGGCTACGTGGGAGCCGTGACCATGGTCATCGTCGTAATTGGTACTCATTATTCCCATAGAATATTTCACGCCCCCGCTCACCAGCAGGTCCTCATGGTCTGCGTCAATCCCCGTGTCGATCACGGCAATATCCACATCCGGGCTATCGCTGGTCCCGTCGATGGGGACAAAATCGTTTTCGAGACGGGCCATCCTCCTGATGCCCGTGGGAATGGTCTGTTCATTGATGGACTGTATCTGGTCGGGCTCAATCAGCTCAATCAGCGGATGGTTGCGCAGTCCGTTCAGCGCCTGTGGCGGTATTTTTGCCGAAAATCCCTTCAGGGCATGTTCATATACATGGCCGGTTTCGATGCCAAACATCGCCTTAAGCCTGGCCGTTTCGGCAACCGGGTTGCCCACCTGGCTCCTGAAGGTTACAATATAGCGGTCGGTCAGGTCCAGAGCGTCAGCATCCGCACTTTTCAATACGGTCATTGCATCGGGAAGTGATTCTTCCATGATGGTGTCTTTTTGAATACAGGCAGCCACAAGGAAAACCAGGCCTGCCAGCAGGCTGTACCGTATTGCAAAGGTTACTGAATAAGCACTCCTCCGTAAAGTTCCAGACATGCGAAACCATGAAAGAAACGGATTCCGGTTGATATGGGAAGATGTTTTCATAACAGGTAGTTTATTAGTTATAACCTAATAAAGTTACGAACTTTTTCTCGGAATTATTCAATTTTTTTTTGTTAATATTTATTAACTTATGCCCACAATAATATTTTATTAAATATCTTGACTTCAGGATCTTGTTGCTGTAACTTTAATATTTCATTACAACTGACCGGAAGATTTATGAAAACTACAGCTGATCGTAATAATTACCCCCGGATGACGCATCTTTTCAGTGGTTGAATAACCGTTCTGATCACTCAGGATCTAATGCTGCATTATTATCAGAATTAAACAGGTTATAGTGAACTAAAACAACTCAGAAAGATATCAGACACAAATCATTCGAAACAGTACAGGCGCTATTCACCTGTGTATTTAACAAAAATTACACATTATGAAAAACAAGTTTCTTAAACTGCTGACCGGAATGTTGATCATTCCGCTGTTCTTCGGTGGGTGCCAGCGTGAAAACCTGACAGACCCGGTAATGCTGGAAAACCTCTCGTTAAAAAACGGGGTGGTTGTAAACTATTGCGGAGAAACTACCGTACTTGACCTGGTGGCTGACCAGGATCTGGTTGTCGGCACCGTCACCATTGGCAACGATGATGAAAACATCTTTGTTACTTTCGAAGTAACAGGCGACTGGTGGCTGGCCAATACGAAAGTATTCCTGGGCACGGATGCCGCTCAGATTCCGGTCACCAAAACCGGTAATCCCATCCGGGGAAAATTCACCCAGGACATTACCCACAATCCCTA
Organism: Prolixibacteraceae bacterium; assembly: GCA_030602265.1. GTDB lineage: Bacteria > Bacteroidota > Bacteroidia > Bacteroidales > Prolixibacteraceae > UBA1413. Next base: position 4,996 of record JAUWAB010000134.1, read on the forward strand.
CGTAAAGAGCTTTACCCATGTATTTCCGATGGGAGATTTTGAACCGGGCGATGTGCTGGTTATCGCTGCCCACAGCACGGTAATCATCCTGGAAGAAATCGAAGGAGAAATGGTAATCGTCCGCGATGAAACCGCATGGGGCGACGGCGGAAACGCCTTTACCGGCAAAGCATGGGGCTGGTGGGCCACCTATACCGTTCAGGAGTGCCCGGTATGTCCGGACCATGTGGTCATATTCAGGAATTATATTCCGTGGAACTAAGTACATGACAAAAATTTGCAACACTCTTTAAATCTATTTATATCATTGCTAAATAGCATGTTAGCAACATAATCCAAGCCGTATTTGAATAAGCTCTTGGCTCTTCTCCCATGTCGCTTGACTTTAATCGGGATT
>JAUWAB010000100.1 GCA_030602265.1 Prolixibacteraceae bacterium
TTCTTCCGCTTAAAATCTTCACTGAAACGCCTTTGAAACTCCGGTTTCGATTCGTGATCAAAATAATTTACTTTTGCCATAATGTTTACCATTTTTTTGGTCAACATATTTCAGGCACTGACAGTAAACGGTAATCGGTAAACGGTAATGGTTAATGAAACGTAACTGTTTGGACATGATCCGTAGGATCAATATATGGGTAGGCAGGGCAAGGGATACACACCGTTCTTTTCCTTAATCCGGTAAACGTTGGAAACCGGGTTTGGGCAACCCTTGCGGTTGCCCAAACCCTATATGGTTGCCCTAACCCATAAACGGTAATCAGAAATCGTTAATCTGTGTAATCCGTGTAATCTGTGTAATCTGTGTAATCTGTGTAATCTGTGGACCATTTTTCCGTGTAATCCCCGCCAGAACGACCTTGTCGGGCTGGTGTGGACCGTCCGGGAGGGCCATCCTTTTGTAGAATCATTGACATTAACCAATAAATATTCCCATGATAGAAGAATTGAACATGCTGGCTGCCACGAAGACGCCGGAGGAAATGCTTGCCCTGGCAGCCGAAAAATTCAACGGAAAAATCGTTTTTACCACCAGCTTCGGATATGAGGACCAGGTGGTCAGCGACATGATATTTTCCAACAACCTGCCGGTCAGGGTAATTACCCTCGACACCGGAAGGATGTTTGAGGAGACATACAAAGTCTGGCAACGTACCCGCGAGAAATATGGTGCTGAAATCATTCCTTTTTTCCCTGAATCGGCCGATGTAGAGAAACTTCTTCAGGAAAAAGGGCCCCTGAGCTTTTATGAAAGTCTTGAAAACCGTAAGGAGTGCTGTTATATCCGCAAGGTGAAACCACTCAAAAAAGCGCTTGAAGGGGCTGAATGCTGGATAACCGGACTAAGGGCCTCCCAGTCGGAAGTTCGGAGCAACCTTGATTTTTTCATGTGGGACGAGGGCCAAAAGGTGATCAAGTTCAACCCGCTGCTGAACTGGAGCCTGGAGGAGGTCATTAAATATGTCCATGAGCGGAATGTTCCCTACAATGCCCTTCACGACCGCGGATTCGTCAGCATCGGATGTGAGCCCTGCACAAGAGCAATTAAGCCTGGCGAAGATTTCCGGGCAGGCAGGTGGTGGTGGGAGCAAAATTCCGGGAAAGAGTGTGGTTTGCACAAATAACAGACAACTCGTGCCAGAATAAAAGCAGGTACAGTGGACGGCAGCAAACCATTTTCGCAAGCCTTTTTGTTCCGATCAAAAAAAACGTCGCCCGGAAATCCGGACGACGTTTTTAATTTTATGATTTTATTCTTTTCAAACCAAGGCCGCTTCTGCCCGGTTACCAGCGGCATCAACAGCTGCAACCAGCAGATTTTTGGCATTCTCCGGAATTTCGATGGAGAATGGCTCTTTCAGGAACAGCTGGGGCTTATGGGGCACCTCTCCTATTTTCTGTCCGTCGGCAACCACTTCATATTTCAGTATCGGCTCATCTCCTGCATAGGCAGTCTGCCAGGTAAGCAGATTCTTACCTTCCAGCAGTTTCTTCTCTAACAGCCTCGGAGGCACCAGACCAACCTTCGCCATCTGGAAATAATTGGTCTTGCCCTCTTTCACACCGGCGGCTAACTGTTCAATCTTTTCACGCTCATCTGCTGTCAAACCATCCGGCTCAATCTGGCAGGCATAATAGTTCTGCACCAGCTGACACTTCATCGGGTCTTCATCGATCTGACCAATTCCAATGATCAGGGTATGCACACCCGGCGTGGTAAGGGAATATTCGATCAGCGGACGGCTCGGAAGAGAAGGATCTCCGACCTTTCTGTAAACATGTTCCGGTTTGTTCGACCAGGTGGGGTCCTTATGGTACATAGCGGCATCGGCAAAGGTCTTCATCCCGATGATGCCCAGGCCTTTTGCCTCGGCTACCGGAATAACATTGTGCTGCATGTTGAACATCAGCCGGTCGTTGGCATTGATGGCGATCAGCATGCCCTCTAAAATTCCCCATTCATCCCGCTGGATCATATCGATCATGGCGGGTGGGTTATTATGGCCTGAAAATCCGATATGGCGGATCAGCTTTTCATTCTTCGGGTTCATGCCAGTGAGGTTGGTTCCATCGCGCAGGTCCCGGAGGGCCACCAGGGCGCCAAAATTCCCCTCCGGATCAAGCGGGGTTTCCAGACCTTCGTACAATACATCAATTTCCTGGGTGTTATGCAGGGTGTGAATAAGCACCATATCCAGATAAGCACCTTCAGGATAATTTCCCTGATTATCTCCGAAGATCTGGGTAAGTGAACGTTTGACATCATCCACGGCACATTTCACCTCCTGGCCGTTCGACCAGTTGGAAACACCTTCCCTCTCGGTCCAGCCCGGTTTGCCCCAACGCATGGCGGTCTTGCTCGTCAGCCAGATGCTTTCACGCAATTCCTCATTATAGCCAGCCTCTCCCGGAATCAGGTTAAGCTGTTTGAATGCCTTGTTGAAATTAAGCTGGCTGGGGCCATAAAGGTTAGAGGTATCATAGTAATTGACACCCAGTTCAAACGATTTCAGGATAATAGGCACAGGATCCACATCCTCCGGAGTCCACTGAATGGACGCCTGGCCTCCCAATCCCAGCGTGGTAACCATAAAGTCATGTTTCCCGAATTTCCTTTTCATCGGAGGTGGCACTTTCTCAACGTTGCATGCCCCCATGGTCATCAATGAAACCCCTGCTGTGGTAGCTGCCGAAACCTTTATAAAGTTCCGCCGGCTGATCTGATATTTTCCCTTAATTGCCATATTATGATGATTTTGACCGTAAATATAATAAACAGAAGTGAATATGTAAAAAACACATGCTTCTTTCTGCAGATATTCAGACCTGGGAGACAGCCCCCCTCTTTTTTTTGCGTTTCTGCTACAATTGTTTAAAAAAATCGTTCCCCTTGTCGTCAACGATGATAAATGCCGGGAAGTTTTCAACCCGGATCTTCCGGACCGCCTCCATGCCAAGCTCTTCGAAATCGACCACTTCAACCGACTTGATGCTGTCTTTGGCTAAGATGGCAGCCGGTCCGCCGATAGATCCAAGGTAAAAACCGCCATGCTTTTTGCATGCATCGGTAACCGCCTGGCTTCTGTTGCCCTTGGCTAACATGACCATCGAACCACCCATACTCATGAACTGATCCACGTAAACATCCATACGCCCGGCGGTTGTCGGCCCGAAACTTCCGGAAGCCATTCCGATGGGCGTTTTAGCCGGACCGGCATAATACACCGGATGGTTCTTGAAATATTCGGGCATTGGTTTTCCCTCATCGATCATCTTTTTCAGCTGAGCGTGGGCAATATCCCGTGCAACAATCAGGGTTCCGTTCAGGTTAAGCCTGGTCTTCACCGGATATTTGCTCAGTTCGGCCAAGATTTCAGGCATCGGTCGGTCCAGGTCGATATTTACGGCAGGTTCAAGATGCGGGGCCTGTTTCGGGAGATATTGTGCCGGGTTCTTCTCCAGCTCTTCCAGAAAAATACCGTCTTCCGTAATCTTAGCTTTGATGTTGCGGTCGGCGCTGCAGGAAACACCCAGTCCGACGGGACAGGAAGCCGCATGCCTTGGCAGACGGATCACCCGGACATCGTGAACAAAATATTTACCGCCAAACTGGGCCCCGATACCGGATTCCTGACAGATTCTGGTCACTTTCTCTTCCCATTCCAGATCGCGGAAAGCTTGTCCGCCCTCATTTCCACTGGTGGGCAGGTGGTCGTAATACCCGGCCGAGGCCTTTTTAACGGCGGTAAGCGTGGCTTCGGCCGATGTTCCGCCAATCACCAGCGCCAGGTGGTAGGGCGGACAGGCGGAAGTACCCAGGTCCATGATCTTCTCGCGGACGAACTTCGTCAGGCTTTCGTCGTTCAGCAACGATTTGGTCTGCTGGTACAGGAAAGTCTTATTGCCCGAACCACCGCCCTTGGTCACGAACAGAAACTCGTACTCATTACCCTGTTCGGAATAGATATCGATCTGGGCAGGCAGGTTGGTGCCTGTATTTTTCTCCTCGGTCATGGTGAAAGGAACTACCATGGAATAGCGGAGGTTACGGTCCTTATAGGTATCAAATATCCCTTTGGAAAGATGCTTTGCATCGTTGACACCGGTATACACGTCCTCCCCTTTTTTAGCCATAACGATGGCAGTACCGGTATCCTGGCAGGTTGGCAGTTCACCTTCAGCGGAAATGACCTGATTCAGGAGCATGGTGTGCGCCACAAAACGGTCATTGTCGGTGGCCTCAGGATCCTGCAGAATGTCGTTAAGCTTTTGCAGGTGTGCCGGACGGAGGTAAAAAGACACATCGGTAATGGCTTCCCTGGCTAAGAGCTCAAGGCCTTCAGGGGCCACTTTAAGAATTCTGCGCCCATCCGACTCAAGAACGGTTACATAGTCTTTGGTAAGTAACCTGTAAGGCGTTGTATCCTTCAGGATGGGGAACGGTTTCTGATATTTAAAATCTGCCATAATATTTATTGTATATCAAATTTGCAATAAGCAAAGATAGATAATTTGGCAGGGAGGAACAAAGTATAATTCCCCGGGAGGCATCAGAATTAATATTTTGTCAGGCAAGAACTGGCGCTTGCCCGGATTTACATTATTATTTTCAATCCAGGCGTTTGAAAACTGGAAATTCCAACCTATTTTAGGGCGGAAATTGAATCTACAGTTATGAAAAGAAGAGAGTTCATTAAAAATGCATCGCTGGGATCTGCAGCACTGATTGCCCCGTTTCAGATTTCAGCAACAGCTACAGAAAAAAAGATCAGGATCGGGCTGATTGGTGCCGGATGGTACGGTATGGTGGTAACCAAATCTGCCCTGAAGACCGGGAATGTTGAAATCACCGCGGTGTGCGATGTCGACAGCGAACACCTGAACAGCAGTGCCGATGAGATTGCCAAACTTCAGGGGAAACGCCCGAAAACCTTTAAGTACTATAAGGAACTGCTCGAAGTAAAGGATATGGAAGCCGTAATTATCGGCACCCCGCCACAATGGCATGCCCTTCAGTTCATTGCCGCCTGCGAAAAGGGACTCGATATCTTCTGTGAAAAACCACTTGCCTACGACATCAGGGAAGGCCTTGCCATGATTGAAGCGCACAAAAAAGCGGGCAATATTGTTCAGATCGGTTTCCAGCGCAGGCAGAGCGCCGCGTTCGGGAAAGCGAAGGAACTGATTGGCCGGGGAGACCTGGGACATATTCACCAGATCGATGCCAGGATACATTACATCCCCTCCATAAGGGATACGGCAGTACAGGCACCTCCTACTTCCCTCGACTGGGATGAGTGGTGCGGTCCGGCCCCACTCCTGGACTACCGGCCGAACATCGGCCACATGGCCTGGAGGCTCGAAAAGGAATTCGGCAACGGGCACCTGGTTGACTGGGGGATACATCACATAGATACCATCCGCATGATTATGGACGAAACCATTCCCACCGAGTTTTATACCCGGGGTGGAATCCTTGAATTGAAAGATAAAATCACCACACCCGACACGTTGACAGCGCATTTAGGCTTTAAAAAAGCGCCTGTTGTATGGCAGCACCGCCTTTGGGGAGCCGGCGACCCTAACCGTGAATTCAACAATGGTATTTTCTTCCACGGCGAAAAGGCTTCACTTTTTGTTGCAGATGCCAAAATGTTGAAGTTCCAGGGTGGCAAAGAAGCAAAAAGCGAGGAAATTGCTGTAGAAAACAGTCCGATGCAGGACATTCATGTGGCCAAATTTGTGGAAGCCGTGCTGAAAAAAGACAAAAAGCTGATTGACAGCACACCGGAGGATGCATTCCTGTCGACTGCCACGGTTCAGCTGGCTATGATATCTTACGATACAGGGTCACTGGTCAGGTGGGATCCGGCAGCCAACAGGATTATTGACCATCCGGAAGCCGCTAAACTGATGGCCAGGGCATACCGGCCGAAATATAAAAGGCCCTGATTTCAGGATAAGAAATTAGCCAAAATACCAGTTTAGGATTCAACCTGCACATTTGAGTTCCCTCCCTGCGAGAATCGGGCGGGAGAATTGATATATTTGTGTAAACTTTAGGATTCATGATGACCAACGAAAGCTTCCGGCAACTGAAAGAGAGCCTGGACGGCGACCTTTTCACCGACAATGTGCAGCGCGTCCTTTACTCCACCGATGCCTCCTCATATAAGGAAAAACCAATCGCCGTTACAAGACCCAGAAACAAGTCCGATATTTCCCGGATCCTTGCCTTTGCAAGGGAAAACGGCAGTTCGGTCATTCCCAGGGCAGGCGGCACTTCCCTGGCGGGACAGGTTGTCGGGCCGGGCATTGTAATGGACGTATCCAGATACATGACCCGGATGCTTGAGTTTAACAAGGAAGAGCGCTGGATATGGGTTGAGCCGGGGGTTATCCCCGCAGAGCTCAACAAATGGCTGGCACCGCACGGGCTGCAGTACGGACCGGAAACGTCGACCGCCAACCGGTGCTGCATCGGGGGGATGTTAGGCAACAATTCCTGCGGTTTACACTCGATCATTTACGGCAGCGCCCGGGAACATGTGCTGGAGGTGGAAGCCATCCTTTCCGACGGATCTGAGGTTAATTTCAGGGCACTTACGCCATCAGAATTTGAGGAGAAATGCCAGGGTGCCCCGTCACTGCTGGAAACCAGGATTTACAGGAATATCCGGGAAATCCTTGCTGACCCTGAAAACCAGAAAGAGATCCGGGACAATTTTCCTGACCCCAGGGTTACCCGGAGGAACATGGGTTATGCCATAGACGTTCTGCTTGAAAGTGAAACATTTACAGAGGGAGGTGAACCTTTTAATTTCTGCAAACTGTTAGCCGGGTCTGAAGGCACCCTGGCCATTACGACCAAGATCAAGCTGAATCTGATCCCCCTGCCTCCGCCGCACGTTGGACTTGTTTGTGCCCACTTCCGTTCATTGGAGGATTCCCTGTACGGAAACCTGATTGCACTGAAGCATAAGCCCGGAGCCGTCGAACTGATGGACGACATCATCATGAACTGTACCCGGGAAAACATCGAACAAAACAAGAACCGCTTTTTCGTTGAAGGTGAACCAGCCGCCATCCTCATGATTGAATTTGCCTGTGAGACGGAGGAAGAACTCAGGCAGAAGGCCGCTGACCTGGAAAGGGATATGCGGGCAGCCGGACTCGGCTACGCGTTTCCGCTGGTTACGGGTGCCGATAACATCAAACGGGTGTGGACACTGAGAACGGCAGGGCTTGGCTTGTTAGCCAACATTCCCGGCGACCGGCGTGGTGTCCCCGGTGCTGAAGATACCGCAGTAGCCCCGGAATACCTGCCTGAATATGTCGCAGGGTTTAAGGAATTACTGAAAAAATACGGTCTGAGCAGCGTATATTATGCGCACATCGCCACGGGAGAGATCCATTTCAGGCCATTGCTCAATTTTAAGGATCCCGGGGATGTGGAAATCTTCCGGAACCTGATGCAGGACCTGGCTGCCCTGGTGAAAAAATACCGCGGATCCCTGAGTGGGGAGCACGGCGACGGCAGGGTCAGGGGCGAGTTTATCCCTTTCATGTTGGGTGAAAAGAATTACCAGCTCATCCGGAGTGTGAAACAAACCTGGGACCCCGGCAACCTGATGAACCCCGGGAAAATCGTCGACAGTCCGCCGATCACTGATTATTTGCGTGTCGTTCCCGGGCAAAAAACTCCGAAGTTCGATACCCTGTATGACTATACCGCCAATATGGGATTCTTCCGGAGTATTGAAAAGTGCAATGGTTCGGGCGATTGCCGCAAAACCGAAATTATGGGCGGCACCATGTGCCCCACCTATATGGCTACCCGCGACGAGGACAAGACTACGCGGGGCCGGGCCAATATTCTGCGTGAATTCCTGTCAGAACCCGGCGGCAGGTCTGCTTTCGACAAAAGAGAGATTTATGAGATTCTTGACCTCTGTATCTCCTGCAAGGCCTGCAAGGCAGAGTGCCCTTCGAATGTAGATATGGCCAAGCTGAAGGCCGAGTTCATGCAGCATTACTACGACCTGCACGGCATTCCCTTCAGGAGCCGGCTGATAGGCTGGCTGCCCAGACTGGAATCAATGGCCATGCTCGTCCAGCCAATCGCCAATGCGGTCATGTCGACCAGACTGTTCAGGAAAATGCTTGGCTTTACCATCCATCGACCCCTTCCCTCCCTCTCCAGAATTACCCTGAACAGGTGGTATAAAAACGGTGCGGCCCTGGGAAGTGTAAAATCCGGCAAACGCGTCTATCTTTTCAACGATGAATTCACCAATTATCATGAAAGCGATATCGGCATCAAAGCCATCCTGTTGTTAGGGAAACTGGGCTATGAGGTCAGGATACCGGTACACAAGGAGAGCGGGCGCACCTGGTTTTCCAAAGGCCTGGTAAGGACTGCGCAGAAAATAGCCACAGACAATGTAATGCTGCTAAAAGATCTGATTACGGAAGAAACCCCGCTGATCGGGATAGAGCCGTCTGCCATCCTGGCTTTCAGGGATGAATACCCTGATATCGTGGGAGATGAACTGAGACCGGCAGCCAGGCAGTTAGCGGCCAACGCACTGCTTTTTGAGGAGTTTTTCACCCGCGAGGCTGAAAAGGGCAACATCAGCAGGGAAGCCTTTACCAAAATCAGCAAGGACATTCTTTTACACGGCCACTGCCAGCAGAAAGCGGTAGCCTCTACCCTGCCCACCCGGCAGATGCTGTCATTTCCTGAAAATTACAGTGTAAAGGAAATCCCTTCAGGCTGTTGCGGCATGGCCGGTTCTTTCGGTTATGAAGCTGAACATTACGACTTATCAATGAAGATTGGCCAGATGGTTTTGTTTCCGGCGGTAAAAAATGCTTCCGAACAGACCAGTATCAGTGCACCCGGCACCTCCTGCAGGCACCACATCAAAGACGGAACCGGCCGCGAAGCCCTGCACCCGGTGGAGATCATGTATGAAGCACTAAACCAACAGTGATTTAACACAAAGAAAACCGGTGAATAGAAGAAGATTCAAAAAAAGGAAGACAGCTAAAAGCGCCATGTCATACCGCTGGCTGATACTGCCCGTTCTGGCACTGGCAACCTATGGCCTTACGGCGTTGCTGGCAGTCAGGCCGCACCTCACAGAGAGATTTTACTCGAATGGCCTTTACCCGCCTTTAGCCACCGGACTTTCCATGGTCAGCAAACTTTTCCCGTTTTCAATGGGTGACCTTTTTTATGCATTGCTGGTAGTGGCATTGCTCACACTCGTCCTGCTGGCCGTATTCCGTAAAATCAGTGTGGGCAGCCTGCTCAGAAAGAGCCTGAACCTGGCAGCACTCGTTTACATTCTTTTCTACTGGCTCTGGGGTTTCAACTATTTCAGGGTTCCTTTCAATGAGCGCCTCGGTATTAATAAGGCCGAAGCAGATCCTGAACAGTTCATGGCTGTTTTTGAAGATCTTATCGAACAGGCCAACAATTATCAAAGCAAGGCAGAAGGAAACCTGAGCCTGGCCGAAGCCGGTTTACTGATTGAAAAGGTATATGCAGATTACGCTGATTTTCTGAGGATCAGCTATCCGCAGGGGTTCAGGCGAGCGAAAAACATTACCTTCGCGAAATTCTTTGCCAAGGCAGGAATTTCAGGCTATTACGGGCCATTTTTCAATGAAATCCACATCAACCCGCACCTTCATCCGCTGGAACTGCCGGTTATCCTGGCTCATGAGAAGGCACACCAGTTTGGTGTCACCAGTGAGGCAGAGGCCAGTTTTTATGCCTGGTTTGCCTGTGAGTACAGCGGCTCGGATGACCTCCGGTACAGTAATTCGCTTTACCTTCTGCGCTATTTTCTGAACCATGGCTATTCACTCGAAGGATTTGAAGAAAGGGTTGCCAAAATATCAGAACCGGTCAGAAATGACCTCCGTGCCATCAGGGACCACTGGCTGGCCATGCGAAACGAGAAAATTGACAAAGCTGCGTCCCGCGCTAATGATGCATATCTGAAAACCAATAAAGTAACAGCCGGTATTGCCGATTATAAAGGAATTGTAGCGCTGGTCATGGATTTCAGAACGGAT
>JAUWAB010000079.1 GCA_030602265.1 Prolixibacteraceae bacterium
TCTGAAGAATGGTTTTTGGTATATTCCAAGATCAGTCTGATGGCATCCACGATGTGTTCAATCCTTTCTTTACCAGAAGGTTTGTCAGGCTTCATAAATCAATTTTAAATCCGGATATATTCTTTCTTTTATTTTGGGCAGAATGGCAGAAACCATTACTACATCCACCTTCTTTCTGACTTTGTTTTGAATGGATTCCTGAATTTCAGCAATATCAAATAAAGTAAACTCCTCATTTGGAGGAACATCGATCAAAATATCAATATCACTTGAAGGTCCTTCGGTATCTCTGGCGAAAGAACCAAAAATCCACGCTTTTTTAACTGATTTAAATCCTGATAATACCTGACGGATAATAGCGGATATTTTCCTCTTGTCTAATTGCACTGATGTTTGGTAAGCTACCTTTTCTTCGGCTATCTTCAGAGCTTGTAATGCCAATTCTTCATTCGTCAATTCATACACCAAACGGTCAGCTAACCACAAAACCAGTAATTCATTTTCGGCGATATTAAAGAAATCAGCCAATTTTACAACCTGTTCTCTGGTGGCTTTTCGCAGGCCTCTTTCAATTTTGCTCAATATTGCCTGATCAATATCAAGATAAGCGGCAACTGTTCGCAGGGGTATTTTCTTATTTTCCCTGAGAGCCCGAATTTTTTCGCCTAAGCTTTGCATTTTTTGAATAATTTCGTTTTGACAATTTGTGTCAAATGTAGTATTTTATTTCAAAAAACCAATGCGTTACAATTTAGTTTTTTATAAACCCTAAAAAAAACAACTCACGAATTCAGCCATTTCTTAAAATCGGCCGACCGGTCGATGCTCACTATGGTGTCAAACTCATCGTCGGTGCGGGGTTTCAGTTCCAGCTTGATGCGACCGCGCGAATAAGCCACCATATTGGCAATGGCGTCCATATTCACAATAAACTTACGGTTGATCCTGAAGAACTTTTCGGGGTCGATGGATTCGGCCAGCCGGTCGAGTGTATAATCCACCGGGTAGGAGTTTCCGGCAAAGGTTTTCATATAAGCGCCTTTATCCAGAACATAGAAATAGGCCACCTCCGATATTTCAACCTTTCTGATTTTCTCCCCGATCTGGATCAGGAAACGCTTTTTGTACTCCGGTTTTTTGCCCTGAATACCCGCTAACAAGGCATCAAAATCGATGGTAAATGCCGACTTGAGTGATGCGTATTTTTTCAGGCTGTCGGCCAGGTCGTTCTTGCGGATGGGCTTTAGCAGATAGGCAATGCTGTTCAGCTGAAAGGCTTTAATGGCATACTGGTCGTAAGCCGTGGTAAAGATAACAGGTGTATTTACGGCCACCTGCTCAAAAATACTGAAACTGATCCCGTCGCTCAATTGGATGTCGAGGAAAATCAGGTCGGCCTGGTGCAGACTGAGCCACCTGGCAGTATCTTTAATACTGTCGGTTTTTGCCAGCACCTCCATCTGCGGGTCAATCTCGCGGAGCATCATTTCGAGTTTCTCGGCGGCAATGTCTTCATCTTCAACAATCAATACTCTCATATCATTCGGTTTCAATTAACGGCAGCCGGGCCACATAATAGTCTGTATTTACCTGAAACATGGGCGTAAATTCACTGATCAGTCCATATCGTTTCACCAGGTTTTTCAATCCCAATCCGGTGGATGCCACTGCCGATATCTTGGGCTGTATATTGTTGCGCACCACCAGGTGGTTGTTTTCGCTGAATATTTCAATTTTCAGTGGTTTCGATTCATTGACAATATTGTGTTTTATGGCATTTTCGAGAACAACCTGTAAGGATAACGGGGGAAGCACCCATTTCAGCAGCGCCGAAGGCAAATTTACCGTATAGGAAAGGTCGTTACCATGGCGGATCTGCTGCAGGAACAGGTATGACCGCGTAAAGTCGAGTTCCTTTTCGAGGGTTACCACAGGTTGTTCGAGGGTTTCGAGCACATAGCGGTAGATATGCGAAAATTCATCAATAAACTGCTGTGCCTTGCCAATATCCTTATTGATTAATCCTGAAAGCACATTCAGGCTGTTGAACATGAAGTGGGGGTTGATCTGGCTTTTCAGGACTTCAAACTGAGACTGAAGATTTTCCTTCTGAACCTGAAGCAGTTTTGTATTGGTTTCGGTAAGTTCTCTGGTCCGCTTTTCTACCACCTGTTCCAGGGTGGTGTTTATTTTTTCCAGTTCTTCTTTAGCTTTGACCAGCTTCAATTCGTACTTTTTGCGCTCCGAGATATCAATAATAATGCCTCTGCGTCCCACAATTTCATTGTTCCTGATGATGGGGCTGCCAAATACCAGTACCGGACAAAGCGTTCCGTCGCCCTTTATTGCTGTGTATTCCGCAGGTTCGGTTGCCACTCCTCCGACTGATTTTCTGACATTCTCAATTACCCGTGGCTTATCCTCCTCCACAAAACAATCGATAACCGAAATTTTCTTTTCCGGGTCGGCAGGAGCCAATCCGAAGAATTCAAAACCCGCTTTGTTCCCGTAAACGAGGTTTCCCATCATATCAAGCTCAAACACAGGTTGCGGCAAAAAGTCCATAAGTTCCTTATACTTCAGGTCGCTTTCCCTGGCGGCCAGTTCGGCCTCTTTGCGGCGGGTAATATCGATAATTATTCCATCTAAAAAGGATACAGTGCCGTCGGGGTTAAAAATGGGCTTGCCGTTATCTTTTACCCAAACCACATTCCCTTGGGCATGGATGATACGGTATTCCACTTCGAAAGGTGCCCTGTGCTTTGTCGATTCCGAAATGGCCCTCGCACAAAGTTCCACATCATCCGGGTGAATAATGGAAGTATATGTACGGCCCTGGTTATTAATAAAGTCGACTGGAGGATAACCCGACAGGTCGAGGATTTTCTCACTGATGTACTGCATGGTGTAGGCCTCGTCGAAATAACACCGGTAAGCCGCACCAATCAGGTTCGACAAAAGGCTTCGCAGCTGTCCGCGGCTTTCGTTCAACTGATGGGTTAAAAGTTCACTCTTTTTTATTGCGGACTGAAGTTCCTGATTGAGCCATTTTTCCTGCTCAATAAGCTGATGTGCCGTATTGGCTTTGATTTCCTCCACCTGTGCTTTGGCTTCGAAAATCATTTTTTTGGCTGCTTCTTCTATCAGTTCTTTTTCCAGTCTTTCGGCTTTTATTTTCTCTTTTGTGCTTTCTTCCAGATAAATCCATGCTTCGAGGATAATCATGAGAAATAAGCTCAGCACGATCATATAGTATGCATTGTCCTGAAAGGTTCGGGAATCATATTCCATAGCAAACAGGAACCCGGCCGTAACCAAAATCAGGGGTGTTACCAAAATCCCCGAAAGCAATGCCACGGAAAACTGTATGAGAAACCGTTTTACTCCGTTGCCCTTCCAGGGAAGACGTTTGTTGAGTGAGCGGATAACAGCAAGGGCAGGGTATGCAAGAAGATAGCCGGCGATAAAAGTCATTAACGTACCCCGGAATATGCGGAACAGTAAGGCAGGGAGTTCATTAAAAAGCGTACTTCCGGCAACATACATCTGCGTAATGACGATGAATTGCATGCCAGCCGCTAAGAATATCAGCAGCTTAATGAGCCTTGCTAAAGGAAAGAAACTATGGATACGACTGAAAACCATTATGGTTAAATATTATATGTCAAAGATAAATTTTAAAATTCTATTTTATAACTGATCCCCGGCAGAACAAATACATCCTGAAGCATTTCAACCTGCTGGTTTTTGTAGTTGTACACATATTCCCTGTTTTGAGGAGTACCCAGCAGGTTGTTTACCTGCAATGCCCACACACTCGAATACCGGTTTCTGTTTTTGCGATAGGTTACGGTTAAGTTCAGGAAATTGCTGAAGTGTTCTTTCTCTTCAAACAGCCTGCTTTCGTCGTAGATGGCTCGTCGTGCGGTATTCGATTCTTCCTGCAGGATCGGGGTTGTCCGGTCTCCTCCAACCATATTCAGCCTGGCATTTAATCCCAAAAGATTAGCCTTGTTCTTCCCGATAAAAAATTCTTTTCCAACCAGGAAATTGGCTACAAACTCTTTATCAAACCGCGAATTTCTCCAGATTTTGTCATCGGCTTTATATTTGGAATCGAAAACCGATGCGGTGACCAGATAGTAAAAATTGTTTTTCAGAAAGCGCTCCAGGGTGAGGTCGATTCCGAGGTTTCTTCCAATACTGTTGTTTTGGAGCGCCTCGCCAAAAGTGAAATCCTGTTTGAAATTGATCATCGAAAACGAACTGTCGGCAATCCCGGGAACATCATACAAGTATTGGAAATAGGGTTCTACTTTCAGCCGCACATTGTCGCTGATCCGCCAGTCATAACCCAGTACCAGATGATGTGCATGGGAGAAGGATAAATTTTTGTTGGGATAACTCACGGTCCCATTATCCTTCTGCTGAATGAAATAGATTTTCAGGTTTTCCAGTTGACTGTGTTTGCCATATCCAAAGCTTATGGACTGATTATAGGAAAATTCCCAGTTCAATCCAATCCGGGGATCGATGGTAAAAGTTTGGTTCAGGGCAAAATATTCAGACTGTACCCCGAAGTTTAGCCAGAATCTGTCGGTAAAGTTGTATTTCGACTGTGTGTAGAGCTGCAGGTGGTAACCATGCCCACTCTCCCTGACAAAATTTCTGTAGGTGGAGGCGTCGTCATTGACAGCGCCATTCAAATCGAGATTGTAAAACAGAGTGTTGAAGTTTACGCCTGTACGGTTGGAATGTCGGGCGCTGAACTTATGGTTTAAAAAGGAACTTAAGGTTAGCTTTCCGGTATTGTCCTTCAGGTCCATATCGTTCTGAAGAACAAGCAGATCATCGAGTTTCTGCTGTTCCATAAGCTTGTAATTTCCCGAAGCAACCAGACTGGTATTGACATACGATTTAGAGCCCATGATGTATTTATGGTTAAGCCCTATGGCCCCGAATTGTTCATTCCAGTCGTTGTTATAACGGTCCATGTTGTGTTCCCATTTGTCAGGGTTGGTTTCTGCTTTATCGAACATGTTGTCAATACCCCCCATACCCCACAGCGAAAATATTCCGGCATTGCGGGTCGGAAAATTCAGTTTGAAGGAGAGGTCCTGATAAATGGGGATTTGTGCAGACGAAATTGCCCCGGCCTTAGCCAGTAAGCCAAATGTAGAATACCTGTAATTGAACAGGTAAGATGCATTTTTCCCTTTAACGAAGGGGCCTTCACTGGCAATGTCGATGCCATGCATACCTAACTGAAAAGTACTTTCCCGCTTATCGCTGTTGCCGGTGCGGAGTTTAATGTCAAAGACCCCTGCTAAGGCATTTCCAAATTCTGCCGGAAACGCCCCGGTATAAAAATCGGAATTGGCAAGGACCTGGCTGCTGATAATATTTACAAATCCGCCACCAATAACATTTCCTCCCGAAAAATGATTCGGATTGGGGACTTCAACTCCCTCGACCCTCCACAAAACACCTTTGGGTGAATTTCCCCTGATGATGATGGCATTGTCCTGAAGGTTGCCGGTTGCTACACCTGCAAAGGCAGAGGCCATGCGGGCCGGGTCATCCATTCCACCTGCATATCTGCGTGTTTCTTCTACCGTAAATGAGCGTGCACTAATACTGGCCATCGAGTTTAAAGCCCTGTCCTTGCGGGTATGGGCTTTAACCAATACTTCATCAATTTCATTCAGCAATTCAGTCAGACCGATCTCCAGGACAGCCTCTTTCCCTGAACTGATGAGCAATTCTGCAATGACTTCAGGCTTATACCCGATAAAACTGACCGTTACTGTATAGCGGCCTACCGGGAGTTTTTCTATTCTGAAATATCCGTTTGTATCGGTAGTGGTGCCCTGAAAAGAACCGGCTCCTTCCACAACAATGGTCGCACCCGGAAGCGATATTTGGGTTGCCTTGTCGGTTATTCTGCCTTTCAAGGTCTGGTGTAAGGTTTGGGAATAGCTTACCGTTGAGGTCAGAATTAAAATGATTATACAAATTGTTGTTTTCATTATTTTCTTTGATTGTTTCCTTAATGCCGTAAAAGTAAACCGACGGAGTACCACCATAAATTAAAGCTGGCTGAATCTGACTTATTCGCTGATGAAGTTGTGTTTTCAGGTGTTAAGGGAGCAAGCGACCATTTGCTTTGCTGTGTAACGCTCATCAGGAAAGCCGGCAATTGGCAAACTCCTCAGATGACACCAGGAATTAGTCCTGACCAGAATGGTGCAAGCTTACGCTGAAGCAATGATAGAGCCGAGATTTATTTCAACCGTTTAATTATTATTGATTTAATTGGTGCATTTTTCGTTATAAAGTCTGATTTCAGCCTTTTGATTTGTTCTTGTTGTGGAGATTGACATAGTTTTTGTTTTTAAACTCTGAAATCAAATCTGCCAGGGTAAAACCTTTTTCCCAAAAGGCATTTTCAATATTTTGTTCTGCATAAATGGCTTTAAATGTTTCAATGCCAATTTTATCTATAATAAAACGGGTAAAAACCCCCGAAATAGGATACATTGGAGGCAGGGAATAAAACCGATGGTCAGGGCCAAGGGTTTAAGTGATTTTTGTCTCATATATTTATTTTTTTTTTATCAGCAAGGAGATTACTTCCCTTCAATACGTCGGTTTTCATAATTCTTATGCACTTTTCAGGCTCTTCAAACATTGGGCTGTGCGCCGATTGGTCAAATGTGTAAAATCCTTTTAAGGGAGCCTTAATTTTCTCAAAATAGTCTTTCGCCAAATCGTAAGAAACGGTGTAGTCATAAATGCCATGCATGAAGTAGACCGGAATTTCCAACTCAGGAACTTGTTTGGATAAATCCGTAGCTAGAATAGTATTCCACAGTGGGTGAACACCAGCCTTAGCTTTACCCCGCCACAAATTAATCTTCTCACTAATTGTGTAGTCTCTGCATGTAAGCGAGGGTAAAAAAACACCTGTAATTATTGAACGCATGTTACGTGTAGTGCCAACACCAATGGTGTGCATGGCTTCATCACGCAGTTTAAGGTAGCCGTATGGGATTACATCTGTAACCGGCAATGCTTCCAGTTTTCCTGCCATTTTCCTGTTTCCAGCATCCCTGTATTCTTTCAGCATAAATTCATAAGCCAATCTTTCAGATTTTAAGTGGTCCGACATCTGGGCAATCCCAATGTAGGCATGGTATAATTCGGGGAACTGTGCCGCCACATGAATGCCAATAAAGGTTCCGCCCGAACGTCCCATGAGGTAAATCTTGTCCTGCCCAAAACGCTTACGGAGGTAATTGGTCACCTCCTTTGTGTCCGATATCATTTGTTCCAGTGTTGTTGACTCCTGAGATGTTTTTGGGTTGTAAGAAAGTCCAGCCCACCGTTGATCCCACCAAACTACTGTGAAGTAGTCTTCAAGTGCTGTTGGGTTTTTCTTTGTAAGAAAATAATCCGGGATTCCACCATGAAGGTAAAGCAAAACGGGATTAGTAGAATCTTTGCTCTGAACAAACATCCCTTGCTTCACTCCATTTATATTCAAAAATATTTTCTCAGAAATACTCCCCTCAAGGATTTTTCCATCCTCATCCCTGGATTCATCGGGCTTTCCCGGGCTAATTAGTGTCAGGTACACCAGCAATAAGATAAATAGCCCCAAAAACGCTAATAATACATTTATCATCATTTTAACCCCCTTTCTTACAATGTGTTGATTATTTTTTTTCATTGTTCAACTTTTTCATAGTCTTTCTCTGGTTGAGAATGATTCTGTAAAAGTAAACTGAGCCCAAACCCTAACCAATTTTAACCGGATGATGGTGTAATTAATTCCACTGAATGTGTTTCTGAAGTGCATTAGCTTGTTTCTTCATCATTTCATAAGAAGTGCAAAACGCTTTTATCGTCAGGTATGGTAGTTATTATTTGAAAGTTTCTTTAGTTTTAAAACCTGAAAAATGATCTGCTTAATTAACTGGCTCTCATTTAATTACCTATGCATCTTTTGCTTTTTGATGAATGCATATTGAAAATATATTATAAGAACTAAAAGAGTTATAAAATTCACTCTGACTGACCTTTTAATGATGAAGAAAATAATTGCCTTTTCCCTTATTATAATGTGCTTGCCGTTCACTGTACATTCGGCTCAGCCAGTCGAAACCAAAACAGATTCAAGCAGCGTTGAAAGAAGAACACTGTTTAAAGCGATGGCTTTTACCGGAGGTTATTATGCAACTTCCATTTATGTACTGAACAATACATGGTATAAAGGCAAGGAAAAAGTTCCGTTTCATTTTTATAACGATAACGCCGCTTATTTACAGGTTGACAAATTTGGCCACATGTTCGGAGGCTATGTGTACAGTTATATCGGCTATTTCGGTTTATTAAAACTTGGCGCTTCCCGTAAAGAAGCGCTTTTATTTGGTTCAACCCTGGGCTTCGTTTTACAGTTTCCCATTGAAATAATGGATGGGCTGCATGAAGGCTATGGTTTTTCATGGGGAGATATTGTTGCCAACTCACTGGGGTCGGCGCTGGTTTTTGGGCAGGAACTATTATTCCATGAGCAGTTGATAAAGTATAAATTCAGTTATTGGGAATCGGTTTATGCAAAGAATTCGAATGGTTACTTAGGTCATACCACCATGAACCGGTTTTTGAGTGATTACAATGGGCATACCTATTGGTTTTCAATGCCGCTGAACATGTTCGACGGAAAGAAGAGATTGCCTGATTGGCTGAATATTGCGGTCGGATACGGAGCCAACGGTATGTATGGAGAGTTTGAAAATATCTCAAACTACGATGGGGTGGTTATTCCTGAAACAGAACGATACCGGCAATATCTTATATCGCTCGATGTGGACTGGACTAAAATAAAAACCAATTCAGGGTTTCTGAAAGTTTTATTTAAGGGAATGACCTTTGTAAAATTGCCTTTTCCCGCTCTGGAATACAACTCAAAAGGCGAATTCAGAGGATACTGGATGTATTATTAGATGTCATGAAATTTAAGACTCTCTTTTCGCATAACGAAAAATCAAAAAACCCAACCAAATAACATGAACCAGCATTGCAATGCAAGCATATGTAAATGAATAGGGCGATTTAATCATCATTGTAATCCAATATGGCGGAAAAAACCATGAGATGAAAGTAAGCCAGTTGAGGGCAAACAGATCGGTAAAAGCAAAGAGAACCAAAGAATTCAATCCTTTGGCGTAGGTGAGTCCTTTTACTTTGTCATCGGCCCCGGAGTATATGAGCAATCCGATTATGGCAGTGTAAATGGCCGATAAAAGGCAAAAAAGGATTACAGAATAGAAGGGCAGCTCTGCAAGCCTAAAAACAGCAAAGCTGACCAAACAGTAAAGTATGGATAGTATGGATGCAAACGAAAGCCTGTTTATTAAATATCCACTTCTGCCCAGAGGAGTAACCTCCAGCAGTTGGGCAATATTTCCGTCGCGCTCATCCAGCATCATAAAACCGGTAACAATACCCAACATGCCGGAATTCATCAACAGAATAAAAGAAAAAACATACGAGGCATAAGGCATCACATCAAACCCCGTTTTTTGCATCAAAAAAGGGATCAAAACAACTTCAACTATTTTAAAAACAATGATTAACAGCAGAGGAGCAACCAGCAACAAGGTCATTACCGGATCACGGAGGATCTGTTTAATGTCGTTTCTGAAAAGTGTAATTTGTATCATTTTGACTAATCCTGATATACGATTTTACTTTCAAAGACGCGCACCGCAAACCTGAGGAGTATGTAGTTTACAATGAACAGATAAACAACCAAAGCTGTTGCCTCATACCATATTATGCCGTGATAGACTCCCAGCATCAATTTCAATGCTGCTACACTGGGAACAATTGTAAACAGCCAGGAATATGGAAACCCGATCAATGCAAGGCATGGTATAATGAAAAGCAGCATATATGGAATGGTTTTGAGCATATACTGGTTTACCGTGTTGCAACCTGCATTAATCATTATGCCAAGGAGGGTAAAAATACCCGAAGTAAGAATAGTGGACAAAATAAGCAACACCCAGTTGACGGATGGGAAATAGCTAAACCATGAAATTGCAAGGGCTGCTGCTACCGATATAATGGACAGCGAAATAACTTTTGAGAGAATGTATTCTACAGATCGTAAAGGCGTTACCACCAGCACCATTAAAACTCCCTGCCCCTTTTCCAGGAGAATAATGCCCCCAATAAAAAACAATCCCAGAACGGAAGGATCGGAAAATACCACTACAGGCAGTAGGACAGATAAAACTTTTTCAGGCAAAAACGACAAAATAATCAAATACATTACCGTAATGATGACATATACAAGATAAAATCCATGTTTTATCTGAAATCGCATATCAGCCAGAATCGCATGTTGCAGTCTCATAGCAAGCTCCTTCCGGTAAGTTTAATAAAGATATCTTCAAGGGTGGCTTCGCAACTGTGAATGGTTTTTATTTCCGCACTCCGGAGAATATTCAAAAAATCGGGGTTATCGCCCAGATCGGTCAGTTCAAAGGATTGCTCACAGATATCCCCATTCATCTGATATTCAATGTTCACCAGCCGTTTACCGTGTTCAATCATTAAATTTTTTGGGGAACCAATATTCACAATTTTACCTTCAACAATAAAAGCCACTCTGTCGCAAAGCTGTTCGGCAACTGTCATATTGTGGGTAGTAAGAAAAATGGTTTTTCCGGCCTTCTTTTGCTCAAGTATTATCTCTTTAATAATATGCGCATTTACCGGATCAAGCCCGGAGGTTGGCTCATCAAAAAACATCAGGTTTGGTTTGTGCATGATCGAGCGCACAAAATTCAGCCGCATTTTCATCCCCTTGGAAAAGTTTTCCACCCGCACGTCCCTTTCCGGCAGTAAACCAACTCTGTCGAGCAATTCTTCGGGATTTTCCGACTTGTTCTTGTAATAAGAACCTATGAGTTGAAGATTTTCTCTGGCCGTTAGTTTTGTGTACAGGTTTGGAAAGTCGAAAGCCACTCCAATCTGCTCATAAAAGTCTTTTCCCCATTGGTTTCGTTCTTTTCCCAGCACTTCAATTTTCCCGGTGTAGTTTCTCAGCAATCCGATAATTAGTCGTTGTGTGGTTGTTTTGCCAGCGCCGCTGGGCCCCAGAAATCCAAAAACCTCACCCTCTGCAACATCGAAGCACATGTTTTGAATGGCTTCCTTTTGGGTTCTTCCATAAGTGAAATGTAAATTGCTGACTTGAATCATAAATCAATTTAAAATGTTGGCCTTTTGCAATATAAGAACAAAAACAGGATATTCTGTTTTTTATCAGGATCTTTTGTCCCAAGCGGCCGGCGAGTATTTCTCCAATAGGTTACTGGTAGCTGGTCAGGTGTAAATCAATATCACCCTCCCCGTCCATACTTTGGTAACTTAGTTTCCAATATCCTGCAGTTGCCCTGAAAGTTCTGTTGATCTGGATAATACCCGGTGTTTCAAATGAAGTGGCATAAACCGCAAACTCATCAGGACAGAGAAGTTTTACTTCAATTCTGCCTTTCTTTAATTCAATTTTGCCCATCAGTGTAAGAAACTCAGCATCATTTCTTACCTCCATCAGAGTTAGTCCTTTTGAGTTGACTACGAACTCAGAGCGAAAACCTACCCTCGGATTGTCATCTTTCCGGCAGTAGGATAAAGTCAGGATCAAAAGGGCACAAAACAATATTTTGGGATACATATAATTCATAGGTTATTCTTTATTGCCGGTAAAAACAATTCCGCCGGTTTAATACCTGCCTTAGCAGCAAATACAAGATATAATACTGCAAAGATGGAATCGATAATTCCGGTAAACCAGAATGTTCCCGGAAATTCATGGTCGAGAACCATATATCCAAACAAAACAGCCACATAGAAGATCCTGCCGATGACCAGGCAACCTACATTGAAAAGATATCGCCTGATGTTGAAGGACGACAAAATCTGGATATAGGCAAAGCACAAAAAGAACGACCCTGTGAAAATGGCGTAAAAGGGGTGTAACGGTGGTTGGTCAATGGCCCGACCGGTACCGATCGCAAAAATATACATCATTCCAGCGATGAAATCCCATATTCCACTGGCTGCAAAAGTTACAGCCAATGGATATAATTCTTTTCCCTTGTAAAAGAGTTTCTTCATCGCCTCAACGTGTTATTATTATGCAGGGACTGGCAGATTACTATGCAATTCCTATTCATTTTTCGGATTATTGTGCACATATATTTATGCAAAAAGGTTGTCCTGACTGACAATCAGGACAACCTTGTACATTCCCGGATTAAAACCTTTTTACAATCCCGATTCTTGCAGAAACAGTGCGGTGGTCGAGCTGGTAATTTACGCTCCCTATTTCGGTTTCACCCGACAGCCAGTTGTATTTGAGGCCGGGTGCCAGACTCCAGTTTTTACCCAGTGCAACCTCTATACCGCCAGCGGCTTGCCAGCCAACTCCGTGTCCTGTATCGCTGATAATATCACCGTCGTTGTTTTCGGTTTCAATGTGACTGTATAAAGCGCCTGCCCTTACAAACCAGGAAACCGGAGAATTACGGAAAGGGCGCTTGAATTGCAAACCCAGGACATAGCCGGTCTGTTCAAAGTCCATATCGGGCCCGGCAAACGATTGATCAGCATTAAAATGGTTGTAGCCCCAACCTCCGTAAACACTGGTAAACGGCATAAACCGGTAGTGTAAAAGAGCCTCAAATCCCAAGCCTGTGTTCAGACTGGCGCCGGCAAGATCGCTCGATACAAAGGCCACATCACCATTGAGTTCAACTGCGAAACGTTTTTCGCTTTCCTGTGCCATGGTTCCCATTACGAGGAAAGCGCAAACTACCATTGTTAAGAATACTTTTGTTTTCATGTTTAACTGTTTTAAGAAAATTGTTTAATTGTTTTCATGAAACAAAAGTATTTGCAACAAACCGGATGTGAAATTAAAAACAGATGAAAGCAGAAACTAACAGGTTGAAGGTGCTAACCGGGGGACTGAGTGTTCAACAGATCAAACGCACAAGATGCATCATCTGCCTTTGAGGGGTCGTATAATGAAACGCCACGGAACAGTATAATTCGGCCGGAGTCGCCGATATTAGCCGAAAGCCGTTCTCACCAAAGCATACCTGACTTCATCCCACAACCGGTTGCTTTTAAATACCGATTTCTCAAAAACCCCCTCTTTTTTGAAACCACATTTTTCCAATACCCGCTGCGAAGCCGTATTGTATTCAAAAACACCCGTATGTATCCTTACTATATCCAGATGGCTGAACCCGTATTCCACCATCAGTTCCACCGCCCGGGACATAATTCCCTTGTTCCAGAAGGGTTCACCTATAAAGTAGCCGATTTCGGCCGATTTCCGATAGACATCGTCACCCGGATGGAGACCAATGTTCCCCGCATACTCACCGTTGTATTCGATGGCCAGCACCTGCGCAGGGTCATGCTTCAGGCACATTCCGATAAACTTTTCGGCATCGGCAAGGGTATAAGGATTCGGGAACCCGTCACGCAGGTTGATACTGACCTTTTCGTTGTTGGCCAGTTCGGCCAGACGGGGAGCATCGGCCATAGTCAGAGGCCTTAATATAATTTTATCCATTTTAAAGATTCGATCGGTATTTACCTAAACAGGTTTCCATTGGTGCCGGACGTTATCCCTACATTAACGCTCATGGTCATTCCATGTCTGCCATAAAAACCACATAATTCTTCCCGTATTTTTTGGCACATTTCGGGCATGTGGTGTACCACATGTAGTTCTTAACGGGCTTAATATTCTGTGAAATGCACCATTTTGCAAAGTCTTTGTGCCAGTTTCCGGTTTCCCTGAAGGAGCCTTCGTATACCTTACTGACAAACTTCCCGCTCAAAGTGGTGTTTTTCGCTCCCGGGATTTCCCTGTCGACGGCAATGTAGATGTCCATGTTCCATTGGGAGGTATGGTCAGACAACATAAGGTAATCGGGAACCGAACCGCCGGCCGCTTTGATCAGTTTGTCGGTGCGACGCATCACGCCGCCGAAGTTCACGGGCATATAGAAGAGCGTGCAAACCCGGTCTTTGATAAACTTCTTACTGGTCCAAGAGTGGTGTGTGCCATCCCAGGGTGCCGGATCAAACGGAGGACAGCAGATTTCTTCCTGATTTGTTTCCATG
>JAUWAB010000080.1 GCA_030602265.1 Prolixibacteraceae bacterium
ACCGGATACTTTTAACATCAGTGACCGGAACCGTTATAACAATGTCTGGAAAGGTAAGGACTTTGTTCCCAAATTTAAGGATCCATATAAAAACCTCGATTTTCAGCTCGATACCCTTTCCCCTGCCAAAGACCGCGGCAGCGCGGTTTATTCCAGGCTGTTTCCGTTTGACATGAAAGGGATGGACCGCACCCTGGATGACGGGCCTGATTTAGGGGCTTTCGAAAGGATTGAAAAAAAGCCCCAGAAATGATTATACCCCGTATTCTGTTAACCCTCCTACTCGCCGCTTCCGTATTATTCTCACCTGGTCAAAAATCGGAAGATCCGGTATCCGTTATGTTTTATAATGTGGAGAATCTTTTTGATACAGTCGATGATCCATTAATTAAGGATGAGGAATTTCTTCCCAAGGGCGCGCGCCGATGGAATCAATTCCGGTTTAATTCGAAACTATGCAGCCTGGCCAAAGTATTTGTCAGTACCGGAAGCTTTGAGCCCCCGGGCTTTATCGGGTTGTGTGAAGTTGAGAACCGTTATGTTCTGGAGCAACTTGTCAAAGAACCGGCTCTGTCAAGGTGGAATTACAAAATAATACACAAGGACTCTCCTGATGAACGGGGGATAGATGTGGCAGCCATTTATCGTCCGGATGTTTTTTATCCGCTTACCTATCGCTATTTCCCGCCAGTTCCGGAGAATGAGCCGGTCCCCCGTACCCGTGAGATATTGTATGTAATGGGCGTTCTTTCCGGAGCAGATACGGTGCATCTGTTTGTCAATCACTGGCCTTCAAGATTCGGAGGCCTTATGGAAACCAGAGGGGCCAGGCAGCGTGCCGCATCCAGGCTGGCTGCTGAAGTTGACAAACTACGCCAGAAATTTTGTGAACCTCTCATCATTATTACAGGCGATTTCAATGATCAACCTGATGACATCAGCCTTACCGGCTGTCTCAATGCAACTCTTGTACCCGGATCTGATCCTGACAGACTGTATAATCTCAGTCATTTGTGGTTGAAATCTGGTAAGGGTACCCTTAAGCACCAGTCACAATGGAATATTTTTGATCAGTTAATTGTAAGCGGTTCTTTGTTAAATAACTCCCGGAAACTTTATTCAGATCCCAGTGACGCCGTCATCCTGGATCTCCCCTTTTTGTTGCAGCCAGATGAGCGATATCTTGGGATGAAATTGTTCAGGACATACGAAGGTTTCAGGTATACAGGCGGATACAGCGACCATCTGCCGGTCCTGTTATGGGTCAGGAAGCGGGAGTAAGGCCTATTTCCCTTGCTTTTTCAAGCATCAGCTGAAAGGCTTCTTCGTGGTTATTACCTATTATGCCGTCCAGTATGGCGTCCTTGATGGCATTTTTAATTAATCCGACCTCTCTTCCGGGCGCAATCTGGAAAACTTCCATGATCTCTTCACCCGACACAGGAGGCTGGAAATTGCGGATGGCGTCTTTTTCGTCGATCTCTTTCAGTTTCTGTCTGACAAGCTGGAAGTTTTCCAGGTGTCTGCGGACTTTGTCCTGGTTCTTGCTGGTAATATCTGCCTCACATAAAGTCATCAGGTCATCGGTATCCTCTCCGGCATCGAACAAAAGACGCCGGATCGCCGAATCGGTCACCTCTTCCTCTACCAGGGCTATCGGTCGCATATGGAGTTCGACCAGTTTCTGGACGTACTTCATTTTTTCATTCATCGGAAGTTTCATCCTGCGGAAAATCCCGGGTATCATTTTCGCCCCTACATAGTTGTGCGCATAGAAAGTCCATCCGGCACCTTCCACGAACTTCTTGGTGTTTGGTTTGGCGATATCGTGCAAGACAGCAGCCCATCTGAGCCAGAGATTATCACTTTTCAGGGCAAGCTGGTCAAGAACTTTAAGCGTATGGTAAAAGTTGTCCTTATGTGCGATCCCATTGAAACTGTCGACTCCTTTCATTTTTTGCAGTTCGGGGAAAACAAGTTTGAGCAATCCTGTTTCCTCCAGCAATATAAATCCTTTTGATGGTTTGTGCGACAACATAATCTTATTGATCTCGTCTGCAATTCTTTCCGGGGAAACGATCGAAATTCTCTCTTTATTCTGTGCAATGGAGAGCAGTGTTTCGTCGGTTATGGTAAACCCAAGCTGTGTGGCAAAGCGTATGGCCCGCATCATGCGCAGCGGATCATCCGAGAAAGTAACATCAGGGTCGAGAGGTGTCCGTATGATCCCTTTATTCAGGTCACTGATCCCATTGAAAGGGTCAATCAACTCACCAAAATTTGCCTCATTCAGCGATATGGCCAGTGCATTGATGGTAAAATCGCGCCTTTTCTGATCATCCTCGAGTGTGCCATCTTCCACCACCGGTTTTCGGGAATTACGCTGATAGGATTCTTTTCTGGCTCCGACAAACTCAATATCCAGATCCTTGTACCGAAGCATGGCTGTACCAAAATTCCGGAAAACCGATACTTTTGACCTGATCCCCAGTGATACGGCTACCTTTTCTGCTAACTCAATGCCGTTGCCAACCGTCATAATGTCAATGTCGGTGGTAGGACGCTGAAGCAGGATATCACGCACATAGCCACCTATTACAAAAACCGGCTGACCGCAGTCATCCGCGACTTTACCTATCGCTCTGAAAAGAGGTTGTTCCAGTATTTCCTTAAATGCCAAAATCACTATGGATGTTATTATCTGGTGAGTAGCTGACAAAATTTCCAAAATCGTGACAAAATTACAATAATTTCTTTTTTAAAATGGTAAATTTATCGATTGGTGGGTTTGGTATTATTGTTGTATTCAAATATACAGATATGTAAATATATTAATTTGTAAATCAAAAATCATGTTAGAACATTTGACAAAAGAGACTTTCAAGGAAAAGGTTTTCAACTGGGAAGTGAATAAAGACTGGAAATATGAAGGCAAGGTTCCTTGCCTGATTGATTTTTACGCCGATTGGTGTGGCCCGTGCAAGATGGTTGCTCCCATTCTTGAAGAACTTCAGAAGGAGTATGGGGAAAAGATAGTGATATATAAGGTGGATACTGAAGACCAGCAGGAACTTGCAGGAATGTTTGGCATCCAGAGTATCCCGTCACTGCTCTTCGTGCCGGTTGACGGACAGCCTCAGATGGCGATGGGTGCACTGCCCAAACCGACATTTGAACAGGCTATTGCCGATGTGCTCAAAGTTGAAAAACCAGTTCATTAATATAGAGATCCGGTTAATTTTTCGAGACCTATCCCTCGTGATCCTTTGATGAGAATCAGCGTATCGGACGGCCGGTTTTCTGTGAGATAATCCTGAGCCTGGACCGTGTTTTCAAAGCATTTGAAACCTTCGGGACGGAGAGTTGCACAAAATTCCCTGCCCACCAGGATCACAGAGAGCAAAGGTATTTCTGACAACTGATCCACAATTTTTTGGTGTTCTTCACGGGAATAACTGCCTAATTCAAGCATATCACCCAGGATAGCCAGTTTTTGAGGAAAATTAACGGATAAAAAGTTATCTATGGATGCCTGCATGCTCGTAGGATTGGCATTGTAGGCATCCATTATTATTTTGTTACTGCCGGCGGTCATCAGTTGTGAACGGTTATTTGACGGTTCGTAACTTTCTATTCCCTGCTTGATAAGCAACGGATCTATATTGAAATGTCGTCCGATAGCAATTGCCGCCAGTACGTTTTCCAGATTATAGCTTCCCGAAAGCCGGGTGTTAAAATAGAGAACTCCTTCGGTGAACCACGTCCTGAGGTTCAGATAATTTCCGGAATTGATTTCTTCACCTCTGACCCAACATTCTTCTCCTGTACCGTAGGTAATCAGGTTCAGAATGTTTCCGGCAGCTTTAACCAGAAGATGGTTTCCCGCGTTAATAAAGACTGATCCTCCGGTAGACTCGAGATAGCGGTAGAGTTCACTCTTCGTTTTAATGACGCCATCAAAACCCCCAAATCCTTCAAGGTGGGCTTTCCCTACATTGGTAATCAGTCCGTAGTCGGGTTGCGCTATCCGGCAAAGGATATCTATTTCACCAGGATGATTAGCACCCATTTCCACCACTCCGATTTCCGTTTCATGGCTGAATGACAACAGGGTCAGCGGTACCCCAATATGGTTATTCAGGTTTCCCCTGGTAAAGCTGATCTTGTATTGCTGTTTGAGAACACTGGCTACCAGCTCCTTGGTGGTGGTTTTTCCATTACTCCCGGTAATGGCCACTATGGGCAGTCCAAGTTGGTTTCTGTGATAAGTCGCCAGTTGTTGCAGGCAAGTAAGCGTGTCTCTTACCACAATGATTCGGTCATCCTGCCAGTCACGGGATTCATCAACTATGGCGTAAGCTGCTCCTTTGCCGAGTGCACTAATTGCATATTCATTGCCGTTGAAATGCTCCCCTCTCAATGCGAAAAACAGGCAGGGTTTATTGATATTCCTGCTGTCGGTGGTAACCTCCGGATACTGAAGAAACAATTGGTAAAGCTGCTCTATGGTCATATTGTGTTATTTTTCAGGCTTTTATATAAATGAAAAGCCTCATTCCGTAAAATGAGGCTTCTATGTTAAATTTTAAATCCTATTCACTGAAAATCAGTTGATATCAGAATCCACCCGGACTGCCTACCCTGGTCATGGCACAACGGAAGCCCAGATCGTTCTGGGATTTGTTTTCCTGCAGGTAACGCCTTGACCCGGGAGTCAGCCAGTATGGCCTGTCTTTCCAGGATCCGCCCTTGTAAACCCGGACATCATCTCCGATAAGGGATGAGAAAAAGCCCTGCCTTTCATCCTGTATATACATATCTTCCGTACGGTTATTCTGGACATCCAGCCAATTGTTCCCTTCAATGAGCTGTGAATTGGGATCTCCGTCCTGGAAGTTCCTGTAATCGGCGATGGTATCAAAAAGCATTTCGCCATACTGGTTCCTTATGAATTCCCCGTTTTCATTTCTTCGGGGGACGGTAAACACGTTTCCTCTCACGGGCTGAAACTCTGCAACATCTCTGAAACTCAGGGGGCGGTAAACATCATAGACCCATTCGTTCACATTTCCCGACATGCAGTAGAGTCCGAAGTCATTCGGCAGGTAGGACTTGACCGGTGCGGCGATATCAGCATTGTCGTTCAGGGCGCCTGCAATACCCATAAGGTCACCGCGTCCTCTTGTAAAGTTTGTCTGCATCCGGCCTTTGTTTTTTCTGCTGTCAATCCTGAGGTGAGAACCGTTCCATGGGTACATCTTCCTGTCGGTAAGCAGTTCGCCTTCCGTGTTGCCAATCAGTCCGAGTGCAGCATATTCCCACTCTGCTTCGGTGGGCAGCCTGTATTTCGGAAGCAGGATACCGTCTTCCCATCTGACCGGTCGGCCGTCGTCCTGAGGCCGTCGTCCTGAGGTACCCTGATACATACCGGCAAGATAAGTGTCGGTGGTGAATACGTTTTCTCCCTGCTGGCCAAGATCATGTGCCAGGATTCCCTTGCTGATCAGAATCTGCTCGTTCACCCGGTCGGTTCTCCATGAGCAGTAGGCATCTGCCTGTGCCCAAGAAACGCCTACAACCGGATAGTCACTGTATGCAGGATGCCTGAAATAATTCTGAATGTAGGGTTCGTTATAAGCCAGGGCCTCACGCCACTGCAATGTGTCGGGGAGTGCAGCGTTTATTTTGGCCCGGTCGTTCGGATAGACCCTGCTGAGCCAGTAAATGAATTCCCGGTAATCCTGATTGGATACTTCGGTTTCATCCATGTAGAATGAGGCTACTGTAATCCTCCGGGGAGTATTGTCCCACTTGGACATTACGTCTTCTTCAACACGGCCCATCGTAAATGTACCCCCTTCGATAAAGACAAGCCCCGGGCCTGCCTCCTGGGTATATCCCGATATATAAGGTATATTGCCGGTCTCAGGGTCGTTGTAAGTCCAGCCTGTCGTGCGGGAGGTCTGTTTCTTGGAGGAGCGGTTAAACAATCCGCAACCCGCTAAAACAATTGCTGCCAGTACGAATACGAGAAGTTTAAGCTTCATATTCATTATGATTTATAAATACCATTTTGTACATCACAAATATAACTATTTCATTCGTCCAATATTGTACAGTTTTTTGATTATTTCGGCAACCTTTAATCTTTTCCTGATAAATTTGCATACTGACAACTTGCGAATGAGGGTGCCAAAATAGTGATTTTGCAATATTCGACCCAATATTTCGTTCAACTATTTTAAAGTTTTTGCATGACCAGATACCTTATTATATTCTTGATACTGTCTTCTGTGGCATTCAGAGGGAGTAACACCATCAGGTCTGAGTACCGGATTGAATGGAATGGGATTATTGATCATCCGTTCAATCCGGGGAAAGATCCGGTACTCGGATTCGTTGGAGCCATTTATCCGGATGAAGGACCTCTTTTTCCGGTTTTTTCGAAAATTTTCCCTGTTGAGGCTGGGTTTATCCCCCGTTTTGCGCTTGAGAATCCTGTTTTCATGAAGTGGGACGGAGATCTGCCGGATACCGATACATCGGGCCTGATGGATAAAATCAGCATTCAGGTGGAATATAAACGTTCGGGTAATGAGCTTTATGCCCATCTGACTTTTATTCCGGTCATCAGGAAGGATGGCAGTGTTTTCCTGCTCGACAGGTTTTCCCTCAGGGTTACCGAAGAGCAGTCCGTTAGCAGCCAGGCTGCTGCGGTTAACTGGAAAACATCCTCCGTGCTGGCTTCCGGGAAATGGGCCAGGATTAAGACTTCGAAGAGGGGCGTTTATAAGATACCCTATGACAAATTAATTACCTGGGGTTTTACCAGTCCGGCACTGGTAAATGTATATGGCCATGGTGGTACGCAGCTTGCTGAATCGCTTGATGTACAGCCGGTGGATGACCTTCAGGTGATCCGTTCATGGCACGGCAAGGATGGATCAGGAAAGGATTGCCTGTTTTTTTATGCTACCGGCAATATACTCTGGCAATGGGATCCGGCAACCGGTACTTTCCGCCACTCGGTCAATGTCTATTCAACAGATGCCTATTATTTTCTGAGCCAGCAGGGAAATTCTGCCAATACTGTTCAGAAAGTGGCCGAAATCACGGATACGCCTACTCATCAGGTCGTTTCTTTCGATGAATATACACGATATGAGTCTGAACTGGTCAATCTGATTAAATCGGGTAAGCAGTGGCTGGGTGAAGCTTTTCAGAGAAATGCCAGTCGCAATTTCAGCCTGGCTGTGCCCGATCCGGTTGCCGGCCGGCCGGCAAATGTCCTGATTAATGCCGTTGGACGGTCTTCGGGTGCCTCTTTTCTTGATGTTTTGGTCAATGGTGTCAAACAAACCTCCATAGGATTTAGTCAGGTCAACATCGACGATGAAACATCACTCTATGCTGATGAGCGAAGGAGGAGCTATACCGTTGCTGTTGCAGATAATAAGCTTGATTTCAGCCTTGCCTATTCAGCTGCCAATAACCTCTCAAATGCCTGGCTTGATTACATCGTGGTCAACTGGAGACGTAACCTGCGTCTAAGTGGCGATGAGCTATTTTTCAGGGATACCGAAAAGATTAATCCGCAAAGTATTGCCAGGTTTCAGGTTGAAGGGGCTGATGCGGCATCACGGGTATTTGATGTGACCAATCCGGCCGGTATTTTCGAAATTCCCGTTTCCCTGCAGGGGAATCTCCTTTCCTTTATCCGGCCTGCCGGATCATTGAGGGAGTATATGATATTCAAGCCAGGCGGAGCATTCCCGGAACCGGATTTTGCCGGAGAGGTAGCAAATCAAAATTTGCATGGACTTAGTGTTCCTGACTTTCTGATCATTACACATCCTGAGTTTTTGAATTCCTCGGAAATAATTGCAGATTATCATCGGAACAACGACGGGCTTTCAGTTGAAGTAGTTCAGACAAACCAGGTTTACAACGAATTCGGATCCGGCAGTCCGGATGCCACGGCAATAAGGAACTTTATCCGGATGTTGTATGACCGCAGCCGAAAACTCAGGTATGTGATGCTGGTGGGTGACGGCACTTATGATAACCGGAATATACTTGGGGCTAACAGGGCATTTGTCCCAACATTCCAGTCGGATAATTCGTTATCGCCTACTTCATCTTTTGTCACCGATGATTATTTTGTCATCCTGGATTCCGGTGAGAGTGTGTACAACGGTACGGTAGACCTGGGCATTGGCCGTCTGCCGGTTTCAACTAAATATGAGGCCGAAATCGTAACCCGGAAAATATTAAATTACAACACTCCGGAAGCCCTGGGAGAATGGCGGAATATTGTCTGCTTTATCGGGGATGACGGTGATGGCGGTATGCATATGAGCGATTCAGAAAAACTTGCCGATATCATCAATTCCGGACATCGTGAATTTCAGACAGAAAAGATTTATTTTGATGCGTTCCCGGTAAATTCCACGCCTGCAGGCAAAAGATATCCCGGTGTTACCGATGCTATCAACCAGAGGGTAAAGGACGGAGTGCTCGTGCTGAATTATGTGGGTCATGCCAATGACCGTTTTTTGTCGGAGGAAAGGGTAATCGACGTTTCTGTGATCAATTCCTGGACGAATCAGAGCAAACTCCCGATTTTCGTTACTGCCACCTGTGAGTTCAGCCGGTTTGATTCCAACGAAACCTCGGCTGGGGAGTATATCCTGCTTAATCCAAATGGCGGAGGCATTGGATTGTTTTCTACCACAAGGGTAGTATTTGCCTACTCCAATTTTCTGCTGAGCCAGAATTTTTACCGTAATGTTTTTGAAAAAGACAGTAACGGTGAAAATTTCAGGATGGGGGACATTATGCGCCTGGCGAAAATCAATACCATCAATACGCTAAACAAACGAAATTTTACCCTGCTCGCCAATCCCGCGCTAAGATTATCCTATCCCCGCTACCGTGTGGAGACCAAAACGGTTAATGGCCGGGAAATTCAGCAATATTCCGATACTCTTGGAGCATTGGATAAGGTAACGGTAACGGGTCAGATAACCGATCATTCGGGAAATAAGCTGAGCCAGTTCAACGGATCCATCACTCCGGTGGTTTATGACAAGGCCCGGATGATGCGCACATTGGGCAACAGCGGTCAGAACAAGGTTAATTACAAAGTCCAGAACAATATCATTTATAAAGGTTTGGCCAGTGTTACCAACGGCGAATTCAGTTTTACCTTTGTCATACCTAAAGATATCTCCTATAATATCGGGGAAGGTAAGATAATCTATTATGCTGAAAACGGGAAGGATGATGCTAACGGTGCATTTGAAGGATTTTATATCGGTGGTGCCGGAAGTTCCCAGGTGTCTGACAATAAAGGGCCTGCTGTAGAATTATACATGGATGACAGAGGTTTCCGGTCTGGGGGAAGGACCGGAAGGAATCCATTGATGATTGCCGAAATTTCAGATGAAAACGGTATCAATACGGTGGGTTCAGGTATCGGGCATGATATAACGGCCATACTAAACCACGATTATTCGACGGTATATATACTGAATGATTTTTACAGGAGCGTAAAAGATGATTATACACGGGGGGTTGTGGAGTTCCCCTTCAGGAACCTTCCGCTTGGAAAACACTCCCTGAGACTGAAGGTTTGGGATGTGGCCAACAATTCGACTGAAGAAGAAATTGAGTTTGAAGTGACCGGTGACTTTTACATCGAAGAGGTGGTTAATTATCCTAATCCGGTCTCGGGGCACACCTATTTTACTTTTACCCATAACCAGCCGGATGCGACCTTTCAGACGCTTATAGAAATATTTGACCTTTCCGGACGGCGGGTGGATGTCCTGCAATTTACAAATGTTTCCAGCGGTAAAAACAGTACACCGGTCAGATGGGATCCGGCAGAGCGGGGAGTCAGGCTGAGAAACGGCATATACCCGTATCGTGTGACCATCCGCTCCGGGGAGGGTGAGCTTGCCTCCGGAAGTGGAAAGCTTATGATCGGCTGGTAATTTTCAGGGATATATAATTTTTTTTCCTTTCATCCGTTTGGAGATTATGCATTTAATAAGAATAAATAAAACTTTATCTTTGCACGCTTTGATGATAAAAACAGTTATGCAGAAAATATTGACTTTATCGGCCATCAGTTTACTTATTATTCTTTCGGCCAGCCATGCCAGAGCACAGGCAACGCTTAGCGGCGCCAACGTAATCACCACCGGGGTTCCCTTTCTGACCATTGCCCCTGATTCAAGGGCAGCGGGTATCGGGGATGCCGGCGCCGGTACTTCTCCTGACGTGAATTCCCAGCACTGGAACCCGGCAAAGTATGCCTTCATCCAGAGCGATATGGGCGTTTCCCTTTCCTATTCACCCTGGTTGCGTGCCCTGGTCAACGACATTAACCTGGCCTATCTCGCCGGTTACAAGAAACTGGATGAGTTCCAGACATTGAGTGCCTCTCTGAGGTATTTCTCCCTGGGGGATATTCTCTTTTATGATGACTGGGCCAATTTCCAGGGACAGCAGAATCCCAATGAATTCGCCATAGATTTAGGCTATACCCGGCTTTTGTCCGACCATTTTTCCGGTGCTGTTGCCGTGCGGTATATCCGGTCTGATCTTACCGGTGGTCAGCTCCTGAACGGTGTTCAGTCCTATCCGGGCAACTCCTATGCCGCCGATGTGGCTTTTTATTACAGAAATGAGTTCTATGTCAGCAGGCAGACCAATATCTTCTCTGCCGGGATCAATATTCAGAATATCGGGGCAAAGATTTCCTATACCGATGGTGAGGTAAAGGATTTTATCCCAACCAATATGAAACTTGGAGTTGCCTATACCACTGAGCTGGATGACTACAACTCCTTTACCTTCGCTGCAGATATCAACAAGCTGCTGGTTCCCACACCACCTGTTGCAGATCCTGCCGACAACGAGGGAGATGTTTTGTTCCCGGGAGGCATAAACTCCGACAAATCGGTCGTAGCCGGTATTTTTACATCGTTTAGTGATGCCCCCGGCGGTTTTAAGGAAGAACTCCAGGAAGTTAACGTTTCAGCTGGTGTGGAATACTGGTACAACAAGCAGTTTGCCCTCCGTGGCGGATATTTCTGGGAACATGAGAACAAGGGAAACCGTAAATTCATGACCGCCGGAGCAGGATTAAAACTCAACGTATTTGCGCTTGATTTTGCCTACCTCCTCCCGTTGGTAAGGAATCATCCTCTTGAAAATACCCTGAGGTTTACCCTTTCGTTTGATGTGGATGCATTTGGCAGCCAGCGCAGGTAATGAAGTTCAGGACTGGATACGGATTTGATGTTCACCGCCTTGCAGAAGGGGAATCTCTGTGGATCGGCGGGATTCAGATCCCTCATACCAAAGGGACTGTGGCGCATTCCGACGGGGATGTCCTTATTCATGCCATATGTGACGCCCTGCTTGGAGCTGCACGACTGGGAGATATCGGATCTAATTTTCCGGATACTTCTTCAGAATACAAAAATATGGACAGCAAAATCCTTTTAACACGCACCTGTGCCCTGCTCCGAAAATCTGGATATGAAATCGGAAATATCGACTCGACGGTTTGCGCGCAAAAGCCAAAACTGAGACCTTATATTGCAGAAATGGAGGAGATCCTGGCCTCTGTTATGGGAGTTGTGGCCGATGCTGTATCGGTTAAGGCTACCACGACCGAAACACTTGGGTTCGAAGGCCGCGAAGAAGGGATATCCGCCCATGCTGCGGTGCTGATTTATAAAAAGGAATAGAATATCAGGAATGAGCGAAACAAGTACCACCAATTCCGGAGTAAAAGAACATGGCCGGGAAGCGGTTACGATGGTGATAGGGGCAAGTCTGAAGCCCTGGCGGTATGCAAATAAGGCAGTCAGGGCATTGAAACAAAACGGTTATCCGGTAGTTGCCATCGGCCTCAGGGAGGGATTTATTGATGATGTCCCGGTACAAAAGGACCTTCCGGAAGGGGTAAAGATTGACACGGTGACCCTGTATGTAGGTGCCGGGCGTCAGAACCCATACTACGACTATCTGATGCGAATTGGTCCCAGACGGGTTATTTTTAATCCGGGTGCCGAGAATGACGAACTTGCAGGCATGTTGTCCGCTAAAGGTATAGAAACCCTTGAAGCCTGCACACTGGTGATGTTATCTACCAAACAATACTGAATGATGTTCGTGAAGGTAAGTAGTTTAGCAGATTTCGATAAAATTGTATCCGAAAGCCCGGCTGTCCTGGCCTATTTCTCTACAACCGAATGCAATGTGTGCAAGGTTTTGAAGCCTAAGGTTGAGGAGATGGCCGGCAATGATTTTCCTGAGATCCGCTTGCTTTATATTGAGACCAACCATTCACCGGAACTTGCTGCCCAGAACCGGATTTTTGCCGTGCCTACCCTTGTGGTTTTCTTTGATGGCAGAGAGTTTTTCCGCAAAAGCCGCAGCTTCGGATTAGAGGAATTGCGTTCGGAAATTCAGCGGCCATATGGCCTTATGTTTGGCTAATCACAATAATTTCAAATTAAATCCAGTCCATCCCTTTTCGGGAGCTTCTCCATAAAATTCCAGAATACTATTTCAGGTCTGTTTCATTTTTCCTGAAACAGTTTGTCGATCAGTTCCTGGTCTGCCTGGTTAGGCAGGGTTACCTTCAGTTGCGGGTTTTCCTGCATGGCTTTACGGATAGCGAACTGTGCGGGTTTATTTTGAGCCCAGCTGCGACGGGCAATTCCGTTATTTACATCCCAGAAAAGCATTTCCCGGAGGCGGCGGTCTGCCTCCTCCGAACCGTCTATGGTCAGCCCGAACCCGCCGTTGATTACTTCGCCCCATCCGACGCCCCCGCCATTGTGGAGGGAAACCCAGGTGGCCCCTCTGAAACTGTCTCCTGCAAAATTATGGACTGCCATATCGGCGGTAAACTGTGAACCGTCGTAAATATTGGAGGTTTCCCTGTACGGTGAGTCGGTACCGGAAACATCATGGTGGTCACGGCCCAAAACCACAGGAGCGCTTATTTTGCCATTGCGTATGGCTTCGTTGAAAGCACGTGCAATGGCCATTCTGCCTGCGGCATCGGCATAAAGGATCCTGGCCTGCGAGCCAACCACCAACCGGTTTTTGCCGGCTTCTGTTATCCATTTCAGGTTATCTTCAAGCTGCTTTACCGTTTCATCAGGCGCTTCTCCAACCATCTGCCGAAGTACTCCGGCGGCAATGTTGTCGGTCATTTCCAGATCTTCGGGCAACCCGGAGGTACAAACCCATCTGAAGGGTCCGAAACCGTAATCGAAAAAAAGCGGTCCCATGATATCCTGAACATATGAGGGATAGCGGTATTCATTACCCATGGAAAAAATGTCAGCTCCTGCGCGACCCGCTTCCAGAAGGAATGCATTGCCATAGTCCCAGAAATACATGCCCCTTTCAGAAAGGATGTTTATAGCGTTTACCTGCCTGCGCAGCGAGGCATATACCTTTTCTCTGAACTGTTCAGGATCATCGGCCATCAGCCTGTTCGATTCCTCAAACGTCAGTCCGGCCGGATAATATCCCCCGGCAAACGGATTATGCAGAGAAGTCTGGTCTGAGCCCAGGTCGATCCGGAGTTCCGAACCGGCCAATGCCTCCCACAGGTCGACCACATTTCCTGCATAAACCAGAGATACAGCTTCCCGGTTCGCCGAAGCCGTTCTGATCCTGTCGGTTATTGCGGGTATTGAATGGAACACCTCGTCGACCCAACCCTGGTCTTTCCTTACCTGAACGGCTTTCGGATTGATCTCGGCCACCACGCATACCATGCCGGCTATAACCGCTGCCTTGGGTTGGGCCCCAGACATTCCTCCGAGTCCTGAGGTTACAAAGATTTTGCCTGCCGGATCTCCTCCGGAATGGAGACGTGCTGCATTGAGTACCGTAATGGTGGTGCCGTGAACGATGCCCTGAGGCCCGATGTACATGTATGAACCTGCGGTCATCTGTCCATACTGGGTCACCCCCAGGGCGTTGAAACGTTCGTAGTCATCTCTGGAAGAGTAGTTCGGAATCATTATCCCATTGGTGACAACCACCCGCGGGGCATCGGGATG
>JAUWAB010000089.1 GCA_030602265.1 Prolixibacteraceae bacterium
GATCCGCCCGAGCTTCACAAAGCTCGTTTCCTAACAGTGTGTCAGGCGGTCTTCAACCTGAACGGCTAATTGGGTTGTAAGGTTCTTTCATCCTTATAGGTATTTGATTAATATTTAACGCACGCCTCGTGGCGCACCGGAATACACAGAAATACACAGAATGGTTTTATGTGAGAGATTCATTGTTCTTCTCTAATTAATTATCCTGATTAATGATTCCTTATCGATGAGTTTGGTTGTATTGAAATTAACCAGGTATCCCAATTTTTTTCCTGATAATTTCAGATAGGTAAGTAACTGTTTCTTATGCACATTATGAAGTTGGTCAACTGATTTAATTTCTAAAATTACACTTTCTTCTACCAGTATATCGATACGGTAGCCGGCGTCAAGCTTTACTCCTTTGTAATTGAAAGGCATGGGTATCTGATTCCTTACCTTTAGGTTCAAGGCCGAAAGTTCGTAAATCAGGGCTGCCTCATAAGTACTTTCAAGAAGACCTGGCCCAAGATTTTTAAATACCTCATAAATAGCATTTCTGATTTTGTAGGTTAAGTCGTTCAATTCCATAATTCATATTTTTATCGCATTTTCCTCAGTTATTTTTCTGTGTATTTCTGTGCCTTCCGTGAGACCCAAAAGTAGCCCCTGCCCAAAGCTCTTCTGTGTTCTTCCGTGCCTTCCGTGAGAACCTCATTAAGACCTCATCAAATATTTTTCTGTGTCTTTCCGTGCCTTCCGTGAGACCCAAAAGTAGCCCCTGCCCAAAGCTCTTCTGTGTTCTTCCGTGCCTTCCGTGAGAACCTCATTTCACCATTCTGTAATAGATTAACGGTATAAAAAACAAGCTCACCAACGTACCAAATCCTATCCCACCGATGATAGCCAGAGAGAGTGGTCGTTGCAATTCTGCCCCCATTCCGCCCTGGAACAGGAAAGGAGATATGGCAAGAATAGTAGTGATACTGGTCATCAGGATGGGTTTGAGTCGCCGGCGCCCGGCAACCATAATTGCTCTCAGAACCGGGGATCCCGATAATACCATTCTGTTGATCGTGTCTATCTTCAGGATCGAGTCATTAATCACAATGCCGGCCATAACTATGATTCCGATCGCCGACATCAGGTTGATTCCTGAACCAAAAAGTTTCAGCAGCAGAAGGACCCCGAAAAGGTCGAGGGGTACTTCAACCAGGACGATCAGCGGCAAACGAAACGATTCAAACTGAGCTGCCAGAATAAAATAGAGCAGCAACAGGCTGATTCCGATGATCAGAAACAGCTCCCGCAGCAGTTGCCTTGAAGCTACCGAAGCTCCTCCAAATGCAACCGTAAGCCCTGTGCCACGATCATTCACCAATGACAAATTCCTGATTCCCGACATGGCACCCGACACCTGGCGTCCCGGCAGGTTGAGCTCCACCGCGAAATACTCATTATCCCGGCCGGCAGTAATGGTTTTCAGGTCGTGGGCATTGCTTACCGTAACCAGCCCGGATAAAGGAATCTGCTCCCCTTCGCTGTTCCTGACCGAAAGATTTTGCACCACATCGTACACCGATTGGTATGAATGGCCAATTTTTACGGGGATCAGGATATCGCTTCCGGTGATGGTGAAAACGGTATTGCTGTTAAACGCGCTGCGAATTTCAGAGGCCAGCTGTGCCGGATTTACCCGGTAAAACATGAGCCTCTCGGGATGCGTCTGCAGCAAAACCAGATTTCGGCTGATTAACCGTGAAGTGACCTGATCAGGAAATTCAGCTTCCATCTCCTGCTGAAGCCTTTCCAGCATTCGCATATAACCGGCATCGCCGGGCTGAGGGTGGCTAAACCGGGCTACCAGGGGAGCTTCCTCTTTTCCGAAGGCTAAGTTCAGAAGGTTATCGGTATCCGTAAAAGCAAAACCAGCTTCAGGATATCTCTGCCCAAAAATTCCGGAGACCCGCTTAATGGCCTTATCCAGTTCACCAGGAGAGTCCATGCGGAGAAATACACGGGTTTCAGCAGTACCCGATGTTTCGCCTGTACTGAGCAAATACTGCTGATGTCCGGCCTCTTCGACCACATACCGGGGAGGCGGATCCAACGCCTGAATCAGTCCGGCAACCCTTCTGTTATTTTCTTCGAGCGTAACGGGTTC
The DNA here is from genome assembly GCA_030602265.1 of Prolixibacteraceae bacterium. GTDB lineage: Bacteria > Bacteroidota > Bacteroidia > Bacteroidales > Prolixibacteraceae > UBA1413. The sequence continues at coordinate 2,144 of JAUWAB010000089.1, forward strand.
GTTCCAGTCGATACTCAGTACGGTTTCAGAATGGCTCATCTCCGGAAACCGCGAAAACGGCATGGAATACCAAAGCACACCGGAGGCAATCAGTGCCCCAACAACCATCGCCCAGGTCACAGCCTGGTTCCGCAGTACCCATTTCAGCCCTTTCTCATAAATGTGGAAGTACCAGGCATCTTCACCCGACCCCAATGCTGCGTGGGAAGCCACTAAGCCGGCCGGCTTTCCACGGTAAAGCAACCTGTACAGCATGGGAAGCAAGGTTATGGCCACCAGCAGCGAAACAGCCAGCCCGATAGCCACTGCCATAGCCTGGTCGAAAAAGAGCGCGCCGGCCATTCCCTTCATAAAAATCAATGGAACAAACACCGCACACGTGGTTAGTACCGAGCTGATCAGCGGACGGATAACCTCGTTGGCCCCGTTGACGCATGAATCAGTCAGCGAGTCACCCCGATGACGGTACTGCGTAATGTTATCGATTACGATAATGGAGTTGTCAACCATCATCCCGATGCCAAGGACAAGGCCCGACAGCGAGATAATATTGATCGACAGTCCGGCCAGATAAAAAATCAGCAGGGAGATTATCAGCGAAACCGGAATACTGATCCCGATCAGCCAGGGAGCTCGTTTCTCGCGCAAAAAGATAAACATGGCCAGAAATGCCAGCAGTCCGCCGATAACCAGACTCTGACCCAGATTGCTGATGGAGTATTTCAGCAACTGCGTCTGATCGCGGGTGATATGAAATTCCATGCCCGGATAATCGGCACGAAAGTGGTCCAGCATTACCTGAAGCTCCTTTTCAAGAGTAGCCATCCTGGCGTTGGATTGTTTAATAATAGCCAGACTCACGGCAGGCATACCATTGAACCGGACATTTCCGGCGGGGGACTCAGGGACCTGCTCTACCGCCGCCACATCGCCTAAAGTTACCACCCGTCCGCCCAGGTTAAGGGGCGTGTTCACCACGTCATCCAGGTTCCGGAGCCGTGTATTGAACCGGACATTATACTGGTACTGGCCATCGCGGATAAGCAGATTTCCCAGCTCAGCATTGTTGTCATGCAATGCCCTTTCTATGGCTGATAATGAGATGGCATTTGAAGCCAGAAGTTCTGGCTTCGGGGAGATCCTGATCTCGGGATAAGCCAGGCCGCTCATATCTACCAGAGCAACCTCAGGCAGCTGTTCAAGCCGTTTTCGGATTACCTGACCGGCGAAGTTGCTGAGCTGGAGGAATTCAGCTCCGTTTCCTGACAATTCAAAGGACTGATCAGCATAATCATTACCCGGTTTGGTTATCAAAAGGTAAAAAACCGGCAAATCGGAGGCGCTGGCACGAACCACTTCGGGGCGGACAATATTGCGCGGAAGATAATTCATAGCTTTATCCACCTTTTCGTTTACCTCAACCGATGCCAGGTTCACGGGAGTTCCATGCCTGAACCGGAGTTCGATCCAGGCTGAACCATCGTGGGCTTCGCTTTTCATCTCCTCAACATGAGACACCTCTTTCAGGGTTGTGCGCAATTGCTTCACCACACTGTTTTCCAGCTGCCTCGCGGGCATCCCGGCAGCATTAATCCGGATGGTAATTACCGGAATATCAATATCGGGCATCAATGATACCGGCAAACTGGTGGTGGTAACCAGTCCGAGGAGGGCCAGCGCAAGAAATACCATGCTGACCGCGATTGGGCGTTCTGTCAGAAATCTGACCATCTGTGGTTTTATTGGTTTTGGCTAAGATAATATGTTTTATTTAATAACTGATGAAGATCAAATACAAGACTTAACCAGATCTGGACCATTTTCTCGTTAACTAACTCATCATTCATTGGCACCTTTTGGGATTTGAGCTCTTTCTTTAGCGGAAACGAGCCAGATGTAAATTTTACTTCCGTCTGTGCATAAGAAATTTGCAGCGCAAGCAGAATACAAACTATGGTTTGAAATATTGTTGATCTCATAACTTTGAGGTAAAAGAAATAATTAGTCTATAAAATATTGGTGACAAATATTATTATTTATCATCATTGTACGCAAGAAAAATGATTAAGGGATTATCCTCATCATTTACCTGGTTGGCTATTTTTAGCAGGGTCTCATAATTTTTACCCAACTTTGTCTTTATGGTTGGTGGTATCTGTTTTATTTTCTGCTTTAATACAAAGGGTTCCGCAACCATTATCAGGTAATCTTTATAAGCCCATACCGGCAGAAATTCGGAAATAGGGTCGCTCAGGTTTGCGCTGTGGTTTATTTTATAGTGTGTTCCCGTTTTTTTGCTGATTATTTGTGTGTGTTTTAAATTGCCTTTAAAGTACGTGATGGCATAATACCTATCGAATTCATTGAAATTGCCTAAATCGCACATCTTGTTCTTGTGTTTCCAATCTATAAAATCGTATGGCTTGCCGCTGAATCTGAGCAGATCTTCCTTTTGAATGGTTCCGGAATTAAAGGTAATATTTATATATGGCGCCGGAATATCGCCTGAACCCAGTTTATATACAGTGTTATCGAAATCGCGCGTAATAAACTGATCACTTCGGTATTGCGAATACTGACAATGATTCATCAGAAAAATTCCATTAATTGACGGGTCAAAATTCAAAAATCCACGTGAGTTGTTTTTTTTTAAATCGGATAAGTAAACCGAGAAATTTTTTTCACCTTGTGATTTGAAATTTGAACTGAAAATAAACACATCGGGCTTGTACCATGTAAAATGAGCAATATATGAAAGCCCTGTTTTTTGGGAGAAAATAAACTTGCCGTTATTATTGTAAAAGAACAATTCCTCTTTTACATTGTCGAGCATGGCAATTTGTACGCCATTCGGATGTACCGAAAAATCGGTAGGAAGGACCATTTCTCCCGGGCCATTGCCTATTTTACCTAAACTGCCAATATATTCTCCGGTAATCCTGAAAAGCATCACGGTTTTTCGGGAAAATATATACATGGTATCGTTTTTAATCTGAAGTTTTGAAATTGTTCCAATCAGGTTATCCGGGGTAGTCTCTAAAGGTATAATCCTGTCTATAGTAAAAAGGTCGCCAACCAGGTTCACTGGTTTTTGGTCAGTATCGAGGTGAATTCTTATGGGATTTTCTGCTGATGAGGTTAGTGAAATCAAAAAAAATAAAATAAAAAATAGAAAAATCATAGCATTATGTTTTTTCATTGTTCCAATTTGGTATGTCACATTTTCAAATATCATAGTTTCATTTTGGTTTTCAGCATCCCGGGGTTGGCCGCCGGGGGAGCATTTGTTTTTCAATTTTCAAATTTAAAAGAATACAGAGACTTTTTAAAACTGAAACTTCAATATTTCAGGTTCCATGTCAATATTGATCCCATAAATTATCCTTTGATCCCAATCTACTGTGAAGGCTTTAATATTCCTGTCGAGGTTGAAATTTGCCAGTGGTTTTCCATCATTACCGAACCAATATAGGGTATTATAAGTACCAATCCGAAAGTCCCGACCTGAAAACGGCACCATAAAAGCGCTGTTGCCGGCAATTGGCGATTTATAGAAAGTTTTTCCCGACCTCAGCACTTTGTTTACCAAAGAATTTGAAGATTTTTCGTTTAGCTCCGCAAACAATGGGCCTTTTATTACCGTATGCAGGCTCCCTTCTTCATCGAATATTTCTATACGGTCCCAATCAGAATATGCAGCAACAACAGTATTCCCATCTGGTGATACATCGCTAAATGTACCAAAATAGTTCGAAGCAATATTCATATTGTAATCAAACCCAAGTTTTGGGTACATGGTAAGAAAACGGGTTGCTTCCCCCTCACTGTTCATCAGGCAATTACTGTAACCATCCTTATGGCCAAGAAGGTTGACGAAATAATATCCGGTTGATAAGCTATAAACCTTTCGTGGATATAATAATGGAGATAATTTCAGGATAGAGGGCATTAAATGTTTATTACCTGTCAATATTTCATCGAGATTATAAAATAATAGTTTTTTTCCGTTCAGGTCGTGTACCATTATCTTATTTTCGTTGATAAGCTGGCAAGAGAACGGGTAGATTATTTCTCCAGGTCCTTGGCCTTTAAGCCCGAATTGATTGATAATTTTTCCAGTTTTTAGATTCACAACATGAAATGCCGGGCTAACATCCGGATTGTTCAAAATAACTGTATTCTCATCAATCATTAATATTTGTACTGGGTTAACCAACTCATCAATCATTGCTACCTTGGTGGCTTTTAGTTCTTTCTTGAGCGGAAACGAGCCGGATGTATATTTTACTACGGTTTGTGCATAAGATATTTGCAACGTAAGCAAAAAATAAACGATGGTTTGAAGTAAAATTGATCTCATAACTTTCGGGTAAAAAAATAATTAGTTTATTGAGAATTGGTGGCTATCTCGATTTAAGATAGCCACCATAGCATTTAATTATGGAATATCTGGTGGTAAAGAGGGGATTGTTGTGTAATTTTTCCAACCACCACATGCCTGAGCTTCTCCACCTGCATCAAAACCACAAGTAGAGAGTTCGTCTGGTACACATGCATCACTACAAGGCCGTTCGGCTCCAAGTTTTGGCATTGCTGCAAAAATAAATACCAAAAACAATACAGATATTAGAAATTTGTTTTTCATGTAATACTTTTTTTAAATTTTAATTTATAAAAATCAGATTCTCCCGGCCCCGCAAAATCCCTTTGCAGCAGCCGCGTGTTTGATTATTCCGTTTATCTTTGCATAGGCGTTCCTCCGGTTAGGTTAAAACTGGCCAGAGGCAATACCGGGGCGGCATACGGCAATTCTTTGAGCGGAAAAGGTATGCCGCCCGCTTTTTGCCCTTTAGCATTTGTTTGTAAAATATCTTTTTGATGAATGTCAGTGTGAGAAATGTTTACCTGCCGGGTTTTACCGGTTGCAGTAATTGGGTATGTCACATTTTCCAAAGTCATAATTTCATCTGGGTTCAGCATCCCGAGGGTCGTTCGCCGGGGGAGCTTTTGTTATTTAACTTTTCAAATGTAAAAAAAAAAATGGGATGGGTCCATCTGTTTTTGTTTTTGTTTTTTGAGTTTTTAACAAAATTTAAGGATTTGTTTAGTATGGACACAAGACCAAACCCTGATATGTTCGGGGCAAAGTCAAAAAGGCACACGCAGGATGATTTTTGTACCTAATCAATTAATCCACACATGTACCTTAGTATTTACATTAATTTTTTCATTATCATAGTTTCATTTCTGGTTTCAGTATCACTGTCACTCTAATATATCCGTTTCAGCCAACGGCGGTGGTCAAAGCGCCCGTTATGAAAATTGAACAGCACCAAAGTGGCTTTGCCTGAAATATGCTGTTCGGGAATGGGGCCAAAATAGCGTGAATCGTTGGAGTTATGCCGGTTATCGCCCAACATAAAACAATACCCGTGGGCAAAACGGTAGGTTTTGGCCGGTAACCCGCCAACCAGGTAATGACCATCGCGGTTTTCGGGGGTTAGCCCCTCTGTGTTGGCCATCAGGTTCCAATATATGGCAACCTGAGGTTCCGAGAGCTCAACAATTTGCCCTGGCTTTGGCAAAAGCAGTGGCCCAAAATTGCCAATGTTCCACCGGAAATAGTCTGAATAGGGAAAAACCTGTGGCTGACCGGAAGCTGCTTCACCGGAAACAAAGGTGTTCCTATGTTGGTAAAACGGGTTATGCTTTACCCCGACCGGATGGGGCAGAAACTTTCCGTTAATGAAAACGGTGTCGGAAACAATCAGCAGGGTATCGCCGGGAATTGCCACGCAACGTTTAATAAAAAACTCGTCGCGGTTACCGGGGAGCCTGAAAACCACCACATCGTTGTTTGCCAGCCGGGTATATCCCCTGAGGCGGCGATGTGGCCACCAATCGTCGTTGAAACGTTCTTTGGCGCTTTCGCTCAGTACAAAAAAGAGGTTGAGCCAGGGCAGTTCAAAAGGCGAATGCGGCAAAGCAGGCCCATAGGCGGGTTTAAACACAATAACCTTATCACCGGCCAGCAGGGTGTCTTCCATCGAACCCGACGGGATGGCGTAAATTTCGAGTATAAAAACCCGCATCCAAACGGCCAGCAATACCACACCAACTAACCCAATGGGTGCATACAGCCAAACATGGCGGTTGATATAGCGAATAAACCCAACATTACTGTTGGCAAGCCAAATAACCCCGGCTATCAGCACCAGGCAACCGGTGAGCCAGAAAATCCCGGCTATCAGCGGCACCAGGACCAGGATTACGATCAGGATTGCTTTGGTTTTTTTCAGCATAATTTGGTTCAAAGCTAAAGTTTATCCATAGATCAATTTTTTGGGGTTTTGTCGGGTATCAAATATTCTCAGAATTTCAATTACGTCGTTCTTTTCCCGATAAAAAATAGTATTATGCTTTGTTACAACACATTTTCTAATCTTCTTTTTATTGTTCACCAAAGGAAACTGTTCCGGATTTGTCGTAATCTGATTGACCAGATGGTCAATTTTATTCAAATATTGATTTACAACAGCATTGTTCCAGTTAGATTCCAGATAAAAAAGTGAAAATCGAAAATCGGATTCAGCAAGGGGAGACCATAAAACTTTCTTAGACATGAGAATGTTTTTCCCTTGAATTCTTCATTATCTGAACATGCGGGGTACCTTTTCCGGCATCTAATTCTAATATAGCAGATTCAATTCCTTCTATCTCTGATTCACTTACCCCAATCCAATCGTCGGTTTCAATTGAACTGTTTAAAAAATTCTGAAGAATTCCATCAAATTCTTTCAATTTTGCTGAATCTAATGATTCAATCTTTCGAATGATTTTGACTCTTAACTCTGCCGTTTTCATATTTCGTGAATTTACGCAAATATAATTTATTTTGCAAACTGTGAACTGTAAACTGAGAAATCCGAACTGCATTATTGGTTTGCAAACACCTGCTTTCCCCCGGAATAAAAGAAGGGCTGTTCTTCGCGGCCATGGTCAAGGTTGCGGAGCCAGTATAGGGTGTTGCCCGCTACTTCGCCGAAGGTAACATAGTTGTGAGTGGCCACCGTGGTTGAGTGGGGCACCCACCGGCCGTCCCAATAGAGCAACTGATAGCGATTACCCGGCACAATGCCGTTGTTGGCGTTGCGGGGCGCTACCCGTATGCGGTCAACTGTTACCCTGCGGCCCATATCCATACCTACCCACATTTTGCTGCTGTAAGTGAGCATATTGCCATCGAAGGCCGAAGAATCGGGCCTTTCGGCCAACATTTGCCCGTCGAATTTGTAAAATACCGGTTGGGGTGGCTCTCCCGGGCTGAATACCGGCAGTGGCGAAGCTTCGCTGGTCCCAGGCAATGGTTGGCGGGAGAGGAATTCCAGTTCAGCAATTTGCAGAGCCCATTTTGTTGTCCGTATCCGATAATACCTGAAAAACCCTTTAACCACAAGTTCAAAATCCTGAAAAAATGGACCTAAGGTATCTTTTACTTCTCCAAGTATTACCGGGTGGTGAAAATCAGGTTCATCCGATCCTTCAATAACTGCTCCAGTGTTTGCCATAACAAAGTCGAAAAGTAATGCTTTCGCAGGAAATTTACGGGTTACAGAAATATCCCCTTTAAAATGATCCGGACGAATTTCTACAGGGCCGGTGGAAGTAACCGTGACTAATTTACTGACCGGGAACAATTGACCATCTCTGTAGGTACATGCAATACCTGTCAGTCCGACTGGAATATTCTCAAAAATTACGGTATTTAACCCTTTTTCAGCTTTTCCCCATCCAATGGCTTTCCATTTCCCATTAATAAATAGGCAGAACCAGTAAAAATCAGCCTGATATTTTTCGGCATCAATATCCACTTTTACATCAATCGATTCGATAAAATCAGATGTAATATCCATTAAAAACGGGTTTTCAAAAAATGACGGGAGTTCCTCTCCTTTTAGCCGCAATGCAGCAGGCGTATTGGATTGAATGGCATAAGTCCGTTTATACAATTTAGTTGCCCGTTGGGGATTGTGTGGGATTGATATTCTCCCGGGTGTTTGATAAATGGCAGTAAATAATGTTTGTTTTCCGTCCGGGCCCTGCGTTAAAACCATACTATGTCCCAAATCAGTATCACGCCAACATGGAATAAGTACCTCGGCTGCCGGTATTCCCACAGTCCTTGCAATCTGGCCGACCAACGATGCATGATGCGTACAATCCAATGATTGGGATGGCCAGTATATAATATTGAAAAAACCCAAATCGCAGGTGTTTTCCTCGCTGTTCCAACCCTCTCCGAATTTAGCTGTATATTGCTGAACAAAGTCAATCGCTGTAAATTGACTACCCTTGAGGCTGTCGTGCTGCAGCAGGGGCATGAAATGATCGCGGAGTTGCCGGCGGATGGGGAAAACCGGTTCGGTATTGAAGCGGTAGGGCAGTATGTATTCACAAAATTCATCGAAAGTTAGGTTCGGGTACCAGCCGGATCCCCACGCTTCAAAAGCCGTTTCGATGTTTTGCCTCAACAGGTCAGCGCCAATGGTGGTAATATCGGGGTGAAAACCATCTTCGGTGGTGGAATTGCCGATGGCTTGCCTGACCAGCATTTTTTTAGCTACATACTTATAGCCGTGCAGGCCGTGGTCATTTTTGTAGTAGCTGCTGTTTTGCAGCCAGGGGCGCACCAGCGAATCTTCCAACAGGAACAGTTCCCACAGGTTGGGTGATGGCGTTACCTTTTTGCCGTAATGCCACGGCATATTTTCTACCAGGAAACAGGCTGCCCGGTATTTAAGGCTGTCGGCAGGGTTTTGAGCGTAATGCGCCAATAGCTGTTTAAGCCCCTGCCGGTTGGGGCCGGCGTGGCGCAGGGCTTCGGTAACCGGGGCTGGGTGGGGGGTGCAGGAGGAGAAAAAGCTGAGGCTGAGGTAAAGGCAGAGCGTTGCACTGAGCCTGCCGAAGTGGTAAAGGCAAAAAAGCGGCAGTGGTTCCACTACGCTCACCAATCTGGAGATAGTTGGCAGTATTTTATTAGGGATGGGTGCATACACCGTAATTATAACAGGTAGTGAAAAACACCGGTTGCCCCGACTGCTTCCTGTTGGCAGGGGAGGGGTGTTTGGTTTTAATATTGCAGCCTTACTCATGTCTTTAATAATAGCTTGAAATTAGTTTTCTTGATTCTTATTGCATTGCAAATGCTGAACAGCTTCCCCCTCCCCTCGATAGCTATCGGGGGCAAACGAGGGGGAGTTGGAGGTGTTTAGTTTAAGTATTGCAGCCGTACTCATTTTTTCAACAATTAGCTTGAAGTTCTCTTTTTTATTAAGGTATTAAAAATCCATTGCACCAAACCCCACCCCTCGATTGTTTCGGAGGAAAACGAAAGCAAGTTGGTGTATTCGGCTTATTGTCAAGGAACTACATTTATTAGCGTTACACAATTATCTAGTATTCTTCTAAAAGAGGGTAATGTAGGATTAGTCATATCAATTACCCGGTTATTCTCGTCAACAATAAAACCTATAAATGGATATTCTTTATATGGATGATCGTGGTTCAAGTCAATGTACACATTATACTTAAATTTGATTTTTTCTAATTGTTGTTTAATGTCATAACTTTCGCCCTTGGTGAAATAAAAGATAAATCCAATATCATGATACTTACTAATATAATGAATGTAACCTGGCAAGACTTGATATATAGCCTCCGGCCAAATATAAACAATCACTTTATATTTAGCACTAAACGGGGTTTTTATATAATCATGATTGTCGGATAAATTTACCAAAATGACATCATAAGGTACTGGAATAACTTCTTTGTCCTCACCAATTTTTATTATATTTCGGTAATTCAATATTATGAAAACTAATATAGAAGCAATAATGATGAAAAGTAAATAATTTATCTTCTTATTTTTCATTTTACTAGTGATGCGTTAATTTTTTAACATTATCTATAATTAATTGAAATATAGCAACATATAAGCGTTCTTTGATTTTTTGATTTGAATTGACCTGTAGCTTTGCACCTTTAAAGTGCATGTATGAATTCAGGTAAGTATGT
>JAUWAB010000025.1 GCA_030602265.1 Prolixibacteraceae bacterium
AAGGGCGGTTATCAGGAAGTCAGGTTCAACTCTTGCAATAGTTCAAACGAGGCATTATTACTCGTTTGGGATGGAAATGAGCCAGTTGAATGTTAGCCAGGGCCCTAACCGCTACCAGTACAACGGCAAAGAAATCCAGGACGATTTTGGTTTGTACTGGTACGATTACGGGGCACGGTTTTATGACCCGATGGTGGGAAGGTGGCATAGTGTTGACCCGTTGGCGGAAAAATACGCTGGCATTTCACCTTACGCTTATGTGGCTAATAATCCGATTATATATAATGATCCTGATGGTAGAGAAATAAGTATTGCCAATTTAACCGATAAATATCATCAGAAAGCTGTACAGATGATGTTATCAACTGAACAGGGAAAGGGGTTAATTGCTCAGTTTGCAAACAAAGGTGATGTAATATTGGGACACAAATTTAATGAAGCAGGGGATAGGGCGAAAGATCTACTGATGCTCTCATCAACAAATATGGGTGACAATGGGATGAATAGAACATTTTTTAAAAGCATAACAGGTGGTTTTGGTGGAAGATTAAGAAATATATCTTCGATAAATGATAATGTTACTAATGGCGTAATACATTTAGTTGATATTAAGACAGGATTATCTGCTGAAAAAGCAACAAGTGTCCTTGGACACGAACTATTTGTTCACACGCTTCAGGATGTGAAGAAACTCAATGAAATTGATAAAAAGGTTGAAAAAGGTGAATATAATAGCCATCCAACGCAGTACATAAATGAAGTTAGAAATGTAGATTATAGTTCAGCTCCAGACCACAAGAGACTTGCTAAAGGAAATGCTTGTGAATACGAGAACTTTTCCAAACAGATGGATAAACTCAATAACAACAATTATTTCATGGAAGAATACAATAGGGATGTAAACAGGCATAAATAAATTGAGATGAGAAGTACTATTACATTATACTTTACATGTTTGCTTATGCTTTCAAATATTAACTGTAAGGAAAGTAATCCCATTGATGATGAAGTGAACATATACAGTCATATCTTGCCATTGCTTATAAATAAGGAATATCTTTTACAAGTGCAACTTCCTTCACCACCACCACTTGGAGAAGTTGTAAATGACATGCAAATGGTAAATAATATAAATGAACTCGAAGATTCAATATATGAAGCACATCAAAGTAAGTGGATGGCTCATTTCGATAGCACTGAAAAAGTTTTAGCCATCAGCGACCTTCTTCTGGGAAGTCGTAGTATTAATTCATTTGTATTAGCTGATGTTGAATTTTTTTCTAAAAATGGGAACGAAACTGTTTACAACAAACTAGTTAAAGGTGCAATTAGAGACAAAATAATAAATGTTAATGACATTAAAAGCCCTACAGGATACAGCTTCATTAGGGAAAGTACCGATATTTTGATTGATTCAGAGAAATATTTTATTGGTTACATAACTTTATCAAGAATTAGTTTGAATAATAAAAGTAATTTGGGCTGTTTCTTTGTTCAATATGAGACTAAAAACCGACTACAAGGTTTTGAGATGTTTGTTTTAATAAAAAAACAAAACAGTAATTGGAAAATTGAAAAGACTACAAGAGATGGCCCTCGATAATCCATGTTGTCCCAATCAACGTTGCTGGGGCAAGAAGCCCCCGTTTTCTATTAACCTGCCGAAAAAATTAATCTGGTTTGGCTTTAACCGCCGTATCAACTATTATTATAATTTTGATGGTGCAAAGCTCCGCAAGCGGGTCGAAACTTTCATTATAAATAATTTTAAGAGAGTGTAAAATAAACTCTGTCTAAGCAAAAAAGATTGTTATACTTGTAAAGACAGAGAAAATTATGGAATCAGAAGAGTACAAACAAATGCGAGCTCTTGCCTTAGAGCAACTAAGGAGCGGCGTGTCATTAACCGGTAAGGATGGCGCCTTTGCGCCTTTGATCAAAGAGTTTCTGGAAACTGCCCTGCAAGCAGAAATGGATGCCCATTTGGATGTCCAGGAGCGGCAGAACGGTAATAAGCGTAATGGCAAGGGAACCAAGCGAATAAAAACCTCGACTGGGGAAGTAGAGATCGAAACACCCCAGGATCGCCTGAGTAGTTTTGAACCACAGATTGTCCGTAAACGTGAGACTATACTGGCCGATAATCTTGCTCCCAAAATTATTGGTTTATATGGACTTGGCATGAGTTTCCGGGATATTTCCGAACACATTAAAGAGATGTATGATGTGGAGATCTCCCATTCTACCCTGAGCGAGATAACAGACCGGATTATCCCTAAAGTCAAGGAATGGCAGAATCGTCCATTGGAATCGGTATATACGATAGTCTGGTTAGATGCCATTCACTACAAGGTTAAAGATGGCGGCAAGGTGGTTGGTCGCGCTGTATATAACGTTTTGGCAGTTAATACAGAAGGGCGCAAAGATCTGATTGGGATGTATGTATCAGAGACAGAAGGCGCCAACTTCTGGTTAAGTGTTCTGACCGACCTGAAAGCTCGCGGGGTAAAGGACATTCTGATTGCATGCACCGATAACCTTGCAGGATTTTCTGAGGCTATTCTGAGTGTTTTCCCCCAGGCCGATGTCCAATCCTGCATTGTACACCAGGTACGAAACTCACTTAAATATGTAGCATCGAAAGACCAGAAGATCTTCATGAATGATTTAAAAAAGGTTTATCAGGCTCCCAATAAAAGTCAGGCTGAAACGGAGCTTTTGAATCTTGAAGAGATCTGGGGTAAAAAATACCCGGTTGTTATTCGATCCTGGAATAACAATTGGGAAAAGCTTTCCACTTATTTTCAGTACGATGAAAGTATCCGGAAACTAATCTATACAACCAATGCAGTGGAGGGGTTTCACCGCCAAATCCGGAAAGTTACCAAGACAAAGGGCGCTTTTCCCAATGATATGGCATTGCTGAAACTTATCTATCTGGCCACCATGAATGTTTCAAAAAAATGGACTCAACCGCTTCAGAATTGGGCACTTACCGTGCAACAGCTGTGTATAAAATTTGGAGACCGAATGAAAATCAGCCTGTAATCTTCAACTCTGAAAAGCAAAGGTAGACAGGCTCAGAAACCTGTCAAGTGTATATAAACGGCTCCCTTCGGTCGCCGCCCTTGACAGAGCCCTGATCCTGTTCAAAACAGCTTTTAAGAGTTGAATCTTGGAGAAAAATATTACATTTGAAATGAATGAAAAAAATCACCGGACAGAGTTCAATTTACACACCCAATTTTAATGATGCGGAATACAATATTAAATGGGCTGCTTTTCCTGCTGATTACTTTAATCATGCCCAATTACTCCTGTTCAAGATATCAAAAAGAAACTGGTTCCGGGCATCATGACCAGCTTGTCGATTTGGTATATCCGATGATTGATGCCGCCAATTCCCGGTGGTTCTACTTCAGTTCGGCATGCCGGCCTTTCGGAATGGTTAACCTGAGCCCCGACATGGTGGTGAAAGGAACCTGGGGCGCCGGATATCGCTACCATGTTGATACCATAAGGTGCTTCAGCCACATCCATGCCTGGCAGCTTTCGGGCATTCCGGTGATGCCGGTTACCGGCGAACCCAAGGGACATCTCGGTCCCGACATCTACGGTTCGACGTTCAGTCACGAGAACGAAAAGGTGTTTCCCGGATATCATCAGGTCTTTCTTGACAGTTATGGGATAAATGCGGAACTTACTTCTACCACACGCGTGGGATTTCATCGTTATACTTTTCCGCAATCGGAGAACAGCCATATCTTGTTTGATTTTTCTACTACCCTCGGTCCTTCCGATACAGAGTACGGATATGTTAAAATGAACAGTAACGTAGAACTCGAAGGGTACGCCATAATGGCCCCAACCATCAGAAGGCCAAAACCTGTGCATGTTTTTTTTGTTGCTCTGTTCGATAAGCCTTTTGAAAAGTTTTCGGGCTGGAAAGACGGTGAACTAATCGACGCAGACCTGATAGTGGAAGGTCCATCCACCGGGGCTTACGTTAGCTTCGCCACCTCGGAAAATGAAATACGGAAGATGAAAGTCGCCATTTCGTATGTCAGTACCGAACAGGCCAGAATAAACCTGGATGCCGAACTCGACCACTGGGACTTCGATAAGGTGGTTGAAGACTCGCGCAACGAATGGAACAATTACCTCGGAAGAGTTGAGGTGGAAGGCGGTACGCTTGAGGAAAAAAGTAGGTTTTACACCGATTTGTGGAAAGCGTTGCAGGGCAGGCGGATATTAAGCGATGTGAACGGCAAATATGCCGATATGACAGGCCCTGAAAGGCGAACGGGCCAGATTCCGCTCGATCAGACGGGTAAACCTCTTTTCAACATGCATAATTTTGATGCCATGTGGGGGGCGCAGTGGTCGCTTAATACCCTGTGGCACCTTGTCTATCCGGAGATTACGGAGTCTTTCGTCAATACCATGCTCACGATGTACGAGGATGGTGGCCTTATTCCCAGGGGGCCTTCGGGCGGAAATTACACCTTTGTAATGGTGGGGGCGACTTCGACTCCTTTTATGGTCAGTGCCTGGCTTAAAGGTATCCGCGGGTTCGATATTGAAAAGGCCTACGAGGGGATGCGGAAAAACCATTTTCCGGGTGGATTAATGTCGAAAGCAGGGTATGAACACGAAACATTTTCCGGCGGTGGAATTGAGTATTATATCGATAAGGGATATGTCCCTTATCCGTTGAGCAACACAAGGTATGGATTTCATCAGGCAGGTGGCGGACAAACCCTCGAGTATGCCTATCAGGACTGGACCCTGGCGCAGCTGGCAAAGTATCTGGGTAAAACCGATGATTATGAGTTATTTAGTGCAAGAGCAAAGAATTACAGGAACCTCTGGTATGCTGAGAAAGGCTGGATGTGGGCAAAGAACCACCAGGGTGAGTGGGTGGAACCCTTCAATATTCTCGAATATGGCAATGCCTGGGTGGAAAGCAATGCTGCCCAATCCACCTGGTGGGTTCCCCACGATGTAAAAGGCCTCGCTGAATTGATGGGGGGAGAGGAAGAATTTTCCGCAAAGCTGAACCGGTCGTTCGAGCTGGCGAGTGCACACGACTTCGTGTCAGGCAAGTCGCACAGTGTTGAAACCCTCAAAGAAAACCGTGAAGTCTATATCAATTACGGAAACCAGCCATGCATGCAAACCGCATTTCTGTTTAATCATGTTGGCAAACCCTGGCTCACCCAATACTGGTCGCGGCAAGTGGTTGATAAGGTTTACTCCGATTTGTCGCCCGATTTCGGTTACAGCGGCGACGAAGATCAGGGATTGATGGGCTCATTGGCCGTTTTAATGAAAATGGGTTTGTTCTCCGTCAACGGAGGAACCAGTATTGAACCTTACTACGAAATCGGGAGCCCCATTTTTGATAAAATCACTGTGCACCTCCATCCTGATTATTACAGTAGCGGGACTTTTGTTATTGAAACTAAAAACAACAGCCGGGATAATGTGTATATCCAGTCGGCAAACTGGAACGGACAACCCTTGAACAAGCCATTTATCCCGCACAGCGAGGTGGTGAAGGGCAGCACACTGCAACTGATTATGGGTGATAAACCCAATAAGGATTGGGGTTCTGATTGATTGGTTTAAAATAGTTTATAAGAATTCAAAGATATTCAAATCTTTCTATTGGAGCGGGGTGTTTCACTTGTGGGCAGATATGGCGAATATTTGCAATAATATCCTAAGGCAATATAATGTTTATTCTATACTTGTTATCAACCTATTAGCTAACTATGTGCTTTCTATCTGTATTATACTTTTCCCGAACTGTCATAGACCTGAAGTGTCTGGTGTTTTTTCAAACAAATTGGAATAGTCCATTTCAGAGAGGTTTGTATCAATATAAAAAACCAAAAAGCCATAAAGGTATCCGGTTCTGATGTGCATATTCAGTATTGTCAACTGCAATAAAGGCATTTTCAATTCCCTTGATCTGTTTTTGAGGTTTGTTCCTGCCTCCTACCTCGACAGTAAATTTTCCGTCAATTACAAAATCGCCCGACCGGGCGTACCCGACATCATGTTTTTCCCTTGTCTGGTTGAAAAAAAATGTTTCTCTTATACTTCCCGGGTTGGCATGGCCTGGTGAGAGTGCATAAAACTGGTTAGTATTGTTAAGGTAAACTTTTTCGGGTTTGTTCATTTTGCTGTTTCCCTTTGTTTCCGTTTGTAAAAGCATGATAAGGTCGGCACGTTCCAGCAGATAAAGGTAGCGTAAAAGTGTTTCGCGGCTTATGCCAACTTGCTTACTTAATTTCACGATATTGGGTTTAAACGGAACCATTTCAGAAAGTACTGATAATAAAATTCGTAAATGATGAATGGCATTAAAATCAATATTCTCCACCGAAGGCAAATCTACATCGAGAACATGGTTTACAATTTGCTTAATCCTGATAGGATACTCAAGTAATCCTTCCGAAAAAAATGGATAATAGCCCCACCTTATATATTCCTCAAAAAGTTTTATCGGCTTAACCTCCTGCAAGATGGCAAGAATTGGTTTTGATGGGTTACCAAAAACTTCATCAAGTGTCAGAACCGGAAAACTGATCCCATATTTAAATTCAATATATTCCCGAAATGATAGCCCATTCAATCTGTATAGAATTGCACGCCGGCTCAGGTCAGCCTTACCTTTAAATATATCGAGTGCTGATGATCCTGTAACAACCATTTTCAATTCAGGATAATAATCATAGCTGCTTTTTAATTCCTGTGACCAGTTTTTATACTTATGTACTTCATCCAGGAAAAGGTATTTGCCACCCCGCTTTACAAATTCTCCTGCAAAATCAACCAAATTGGTTTTTGAAAAATATAGATCGTCAAGACTTGTATATAGAACCTCATCGGTTTTATCCATTAGATTTTCCTTAATATATTGCAACATCAGGGTTGTTTTTCCTGTACCTCTTGCCCCAACTATTACATTTAGACGGTTGTTCCAGTTAATGCTGCTCCTCAAATACCTTTTAAATCTCAGGTCAACTGAATTGACCATTGATGTTGAAATTTGAAATAAACTTTCCATATTGCCAAATCATTTCTGCAAATATAATAATAAAATGTCAAATGCATTCGACAAAAATCAATTAAAATGTCAGATGCGTTCGACAAAATACTATATTGTTTTCCAATAAATTGATTTTGATAGGCATCATCAATATATTTCAGAATTCACAGAAAATTTTTTGCACTAACTTGCAGCAAATTAATTTACCAGTTTTCAACTGAACCATTTTCTTTCTGATGGAACTATTAAATAGGAAGCAACACCGGATAACCCTTCACCCCTTGGGCAAGCAGCTGCTGGTCAACGACCAGACGCCGCTTATTGACGCCCTGCACGAATACGGTGTGGAGTTCCCGTGTGGCGGAAAGGGAACCTGTGGTAAATGCCGGGTGAAACTTCTGGCTGGTGAGATCGAAATGTCCGAAGTTCACCGGCAAAAACTCCGGGGCCTGAACCTTGAGCAGGATTGGCGGCTGGCCTGTTACAGCCGGTGCACCAGTGATATTACTCTCGAAATCGGGCAATTCGACCACCTGATCCTTGCCGATGAATCGGATTTCAGGTTCACGCCTTCAGAAGGTTTTGGCGTTGCTGTGGATGTGGGTACCACAACGCTTGTGGCACAACTGGTTGATCTTTCAACCGGAAAGGTGCTGGCTGCCGAAACCGGACTGAATCCGCAGGTAAAATTCGGAGCCGACCTCATCTCACGCATTCAGGCAGGTGTGGATGGCCACACCGCTGAAATGGCCGGGCTTATCCGCGACGCCGTGGGTGCGATGATTCTTAAAATGCTGGAAAACCACCCGGTGAAACTGAACAGGGTGGTGCTGGTGGGAAATTCGGCCATGCGGCTTTTTTTTGGTGGCCATGATGTTAAGCCCTTGTCGATGTATCCGTTTCATATCGGGCATTCAGCTATTCAGTTTTATTCACCCGACGAACTTGGCTGGAATTTCCGGGTAAGTGAATTTATCGGATTTTATCCCTCCATGGGCAGTTTTGTGGGCAGTGATATCCTTGCCGGAATTGCCGCCACTGCCATGCACTTCAGGGATGAGTTTACCGCCCTGATCGACCTGGGTACCAATGGCGAAATTGCCATCGGAAACCGGCAGGGGATCGTGTGTGCCTCCACTGCCGCCGGTCCTGCTTTCGAAGGGGCCTGCATATCCATGGGAATGAGGGCAGTCACCGGAGCCATTTCTTCGTTGCGCCTCGATAATGCAACCATGCATGCCGAAGTTATTGGAAACACCGCGCCCAAAGGAATATGCGGCAGCGCCCTGATCGATGCAGTATCCATTCTCAGGCAAACCGGGCAGATCGGGATGTTTGGTGAAATCCTGTCGGGGGCTGAAAGTGTGCCTGTTGCCGGCCAGGTTATCCTTACACAAAAAGACATCTATGAATTTCAGTTGGCTAAAGCCGCCATTGCTGCCGGCCTTGAGATTCTTACCCAAAACCTCGGCATAGCGGTTGGCGATATATCCAAACTTTATATTGCCGGTGGGTTCGGGAATTATATCAACATTGATCATTTAGTAACTACCGGAATGACTGAGATAGATCGTGAAAAAATCCAGAGAATGGGAAATACTGCCCTTATTGGAGCTAAAATGTTCCTGTTTATGACACCCGGTTCGGTAAATGAAATACTCGCGATTACCCGGCACATCAACCTCGAAGGGCATCCCGGTTTTCAGGATATTTATGTGGAGAAAATGATCATGGGATGATAAATACCTGATCCATTTAAACACTTCCATGGATAGTATCATCATCAAGGGCAACATCAAACTGCGGGTATCTAAGCTGGTTGCCAGGAATGAAAAGGAGCCCATTTACACACCAGACTGGATAGGTGATGAAAAATTCAGGGACTAAAGGCAACGATCTGGTAATAAATAACTAAACTATAATGTATTCTAATGAAAGCCTCACCACTAACGAGTTCTGATTTTTAAAGGAAAAGTGACAAAAGGACATGAATAAAAGCGATTGCGGCTTAGAAAATGCGGGATGGATTGACAAACCCAGAGTGGATGTGGGGAAGAAGACCCCGGAGGGGTCACATGTTTATAGAGATATGCGATCCATCACAGGGTACGACCCCGGCCGGGGTCGAATGTTCTTTTTACGACCATTTGGCTATAAACATGCAATCCCTCCGGGATTGAACGCGCAGCAGTAACGTTCTGAAAATAAACAAATAAGATATAATTTATTCTAATGGGAAAAAATATTCTATTTCTTATAGTTATTGCATTAAGTTTGCTTTCATGCCATAAGAAGGTCCCTTACCTCCCCCGCGTATTTGTATTCACCGATATCAACATCGATGCGGGTGATCCCGACGACCGGCAATCGCTGATTCACCTGCTGTGGTATGCCAATGAGCTCCGGATTGAAGGCGTCGTTCCTGACCGCTGGGATGCCAGGGGTTTTGAAGCCTGCCAACAGGTTGCTGAAGCTTATTCAAAGGACTACCCGGAATTCGGATTCAACAACAAGGGCTTCCCCGGTCCGGAAGTGGTCCACAGGTTATTTGCCTCCAACCGGGAGGATGCCATCAGCCGTTTTCAGCAGGCTGCCTCGGTCGAAAATGATCCCTTGTATGTGCTGGTCTGGGGCAATATGAGCCTGTTTGGAGAGGCACTGCGCAGCAAACCGGAAGTATGGAGAAACATTCGTTTAATTACCATTGGCACCGATCTGATGATGGAAGAATACCGCCAATATATTCCTGAAAACTGGGAAAAGACGGAATTGCCGTGCGAACAGTATAACTGGAACGGTCACGGCCGGAATCTGATTTTCAATGATGAACGGTTTACAGCCATGTGGTGGCTCGAAATCAACTGGACTTACGAAGGGATGTTCACGGGTAATGAACCCTCGGAAATATTTGAAGAATTGCTTAAATACGGTGCGCTGGGCCAACACATGGAAGAGGTGGTCAGAAACGAGCCATGGGCGCGCTATTTCCGGGTGGGCGATACGCCTTCCGTCCTCTATCTGATTGATCCGGAAAATAATTTGGAAGACCCCGGAAAGGGGAGTTGGGCCGGACAATTTACCAGGCCCTTTCCTGACTCAAGGCCCAATTATTTTGCCGATTTCTGCGGTCCGGTGGAATGGAATTATGCCAACCCATGCCTGACATGGGAAAATCATAAGGAGTTCAATCGCTTTGCAAAGGGGACACTCGAGTTGAGAAGACCTGCCATGTACCAGTCGATGCTCAAAAAGCTGGATGGACTGTATCGAAAATAATGCATTCAGTCTGTTACTCCAACCAGCATCGGTTAATTCCATTGTTTTGAATAAGATATTGGATGAACAAAATTTGTGCATAATTGCTTATTTAAAGTGTTTGAAGATTATCTTTATTGTTGCTAATCCGTAGGTTAACAAATATTGATTCTTATGAAACACGAATTTTCAAGGCGCGAATTTATCCAGACCCTGATGGCCGGCGTATTGCTCGGTCCGGCGGTGCTGCAGAGCCAGGCCTCCAACGCTGGTGGGATCGCAACCCGCCTTTTCGGTAAAACGGGCGAACGGGTATCCATTATCGGCTTTGGCGGATGGGATCTGGGCTTCATCGACGAGAAACTGGCCATTCAGATGGTGCATCACGGAGTAGGTGAGGGCATTAACTTTATCGACAATGCCTGGGAATACAACAAAGGCCGTTCTGAAGAAGTAGTCGGCAAAGCAGTAGCATCGGGGAAATTACGCGATAAAGTATTCCTCATGACCAAAGTATGTGCCCGCGATTACGAAGGCGCAAAACGGCACCTCGAAGACAGCCTCCGCCGGCTCCATACCGACCATATCGACCTGGTCATGCTGCACTCCATTCAGTATGACGGCGATCGTGACCGTATTTTTGACCCGGATAACGGCGCCCTGAAAGCGGTAATCGAAGCCAGAAAGGCGGGTAAGCTGAAATACATTGGCTTCTCTGGTCATCAGAAACCACAGGTACACATTGACATGCTCAGCATGCCGTTTGAGTGGGATGCCGTACTGATGCCCCTCAATATAATGGATGCCCACTATAACAGTTATCAGAAGACCGTTTTGCCCATTGTCCTTGAGCGCAATATCGCTGCCATGGGAATGAAATCCCTGGTGGGCAGTTTCAGCCGGATCAGCCAGAAGGTAAATGTTTCCGCTGAGTTATGCCGCCGGTATTCCATGTCGCTTCCGGTAAGCACCCTGGTGTGCGGCTGGCAGAATATGGACGAGATGCAGCTTTGCATCAATATCGCCCGTGATTTTAAACCGCTCACAGAGGGAAAAATTGAAGAACTCCTCGATTTATCCAAAACTGCCGCCGCTGATGGTGCTACCGAATTCTACAAAGATGGCAGCAAGGGATACGGTTGTTCCTATCACTCAAGGGTTCTTAGAGAAGGACAGGGTTAGACCGTAATTTTTACTACTTATTTTTCCTGAAACTGATTTTAAGCGCAAAAGACAGTAATTATTCTTTGATCAATACCGCCAGCCACTCCAATGAGCCAGGTGGCTCCAGCGGGATTACCCGGCCTCCGCTTATCCTGCTTTCCGTTTTCCATTCACCCTCACGGATATTCATCCATTTCAGCCTGAAATTACCTTTTGTTTTCGACAGGTCGAGGCCAACCTCTCCTCCGTTGGTAAAGAAGACAATATATGCTTCACCCGGTTGGCAGGTAAGATAGGCTTCGTTGTCCTGCCGGTCCGTCAACAGGTCATTCCCGGGCTGCAGTTCCCAGAACTTTGCTAACTTTTCGACTGCCCTGGCTGCCTTTACCGATGCTGCAGATAGTTCTGAGAGTCCAAGTCCCGATGTTGGCCGGTGAAACCTGGCTGAGGCCACCCCTCCGATAACATGCCTCCACCAGCGTTCCAGCGCGTCCTTGGTACTGCCGTGACTGCCACCATCTGCACCGTAGGTTTTGACCGTATTCAACGGCCGGGGAGATGCCGCTATATATTCCCGTACCCACTGAAAATTGTCCCAGTGTACCTGTCCCTTTTGCTGGTTGTTCTGAGAAATGTCACAGAAAGCAAATCTCTCCGGATGGTCGAAGGTCCGGCGGTGGTGCTCCGAAGTCAGGTTCCAGTTGTCCCACATCTCGGTGAGGTATACTTTTGTCCCTGACTTGTCTGCTTTTTCCTTTATAAATCCGGCCCAATATACCGCCCAGGCTTCCTCCCCGGAGGTTTCATTGTCCATGCAGTAGAGTACATGGTTGTATTTCAGCGAGTAGGAGAGCATCTTCTCGACAAACCGCTGCTGGAAAGGCAGCAATACCTGGTTGTTACGCTGGGCCGGAGTAGTAAAGAAAAACGGTTGTTTGTTCTGTCCCGGATGGTCGGGATATGCCGGGCTGAATCCTGAAGCTTCGTAGGAATAGTTCACGTTGTTGGCCGGATTGTAAGGATGCGGAAGCCAGTGTTCCCTGGAATGGTCAAAACGGTCCCATACTTCGATCTGGACAATAATATCCCTTTTTTTGGTCTCCTCCAGGAAAAATGCAAACCGCTGCCAATATTCATCATTCCATTGATTGAGGTCGTATTTCCCATTTTCGAGCCGCTTATAGGGATAGATCTCTATACCGCGGTCTACCCGGTCGCTCATGGTATTGCGCACATAATTGGCACCGATGGCCTTCATTGAATCGAGGTGCGGGACCAGCATCGCGGCCGGCCACTGAAAAAGGTTGTCGTCGCTGCTGGCTCCGAGCAGCATGACCGGTTTCCCGTTGTATTGCCAGAACCGGGGATTTTTACTCCAGGGCTGGATGCGGTTATCGCTGCGTGATGAGGGCTGACTGAAGGTGTTAAGTAAAAAAACCAGGGCAAATGCCACGGAAAGTCCTGTTTTTTTCATAGTTCAAAGATGTTAATATATATAGCCTGAAATTTACCAGTAAAATTAATAATTCATAATTATTTTAGTTAGGTAAGCCGCGATTGCATTATTAAAATGGAGAATTCAGTATTGTATTGTAGTACTGAAAAATGATAGCCACGAATGCACGAATGAATTTTAAGAATCAGCATGATGTAAATCGGATGAATGGTTTAAGAAGCACGAATAATACTGAAAAATCAGTATTACACAAATAAAGAGGATCGCCGCGGATGCATTAATAAAATGGAGAATTCAGTATTGTAATATTGAAACCTGGTCATCAATCCCCGTTACTGTCATTAATAAGAAGTCAAGGCATTTTGAATAATCCAATTCTTCGTATTCAAGACCAATCTTTCTGATATTTGCATAATAATCCTGAATCCGTTTATAATAGTTCTTTTCGAGTTGCACAAAAGATGCCTTTTGACCTATCTTTTCCAAAAGAAACCATTTTTCAATCAAACGTGCAGTGCGCCCATTGCCGTCCTGGAATGGATGAATCTTTACAAACACCAGATGAATTAAAGAAGCGAAGTAAAAAACCTCAAACGGATTCAAATCTGATTTAAGCAACCAATCAATGTCGGCGAATAGTTTATCAAGTTCAGATTTAACAATCCCGGGGCTTGCGGCTACATACTCAATTCTATCATCACTGTTGATTACACACATAGGATTGCTCCTTATTGATCCTTGCTGACTTTTGGGTAACAGATGCCTGCTCAAAATCGAGTGGGCCTTCATAACATTCTCAAAAGTTAGCTTGTTTTGGTCAATAAAATCATAGGCAGAAAATAAATCATCTGCTTTCCGGGTATAATCAGGTTTGAATTTTACATTGAGAAATTTGTGTTTGAAATAACTGTCGAAGTCGATTTCTTCCCCTTCGATCTTTGAAGAATAAACTGATGAAACGGATTTGTAAAACTGAAAATAATCAACCGGGATATTGGATTTATCAATCCTGTCGATTTTTTCCATAGGCGATTCCTTCAATATTTTTATATAATCATCCAGCAGCTTATATGTCAGTATTTTAAAATCCATGAAGCAAATATAGACTATAAATTCCTAACTGGGAATTAATCATTTTATCGATATCAGTTTACGAATATAAAACATATAAGCCGGCGGACAGCCCCGTTTTCTCCATATTACAGGACACTGTCTGCAAATTGATATATTTGTCTGATAATATCACCGGACGATTTTCCGTTTATCCGGTTAAATGTACGAAATGATAAGATGGAATATATTTTTGTCTGTATTGGTCGCAGCCCTTTTTTTTGCGGCATGTCAGAAGGATGAAATAGTAACTGATCCCGGGGCAAAACTTACCTTTTCTTCCGATACGGTATCGTTCGACACCGTGTTTACCTCCATTGGTACGGTAACCAAACTGTTTACGGTGAGGAATCCGGAGAAGGGTAAACTGAATATTTCCCGGATCCACCTGGCTGGCGGCAATAGTTCAAACTTCAGGTTGAATATCAACGGGATTCCTGCCAATGAAACCAGGGATGTCTCCATCCCGGGGGGCGACAGCTTATATATTTTTGTTGAAGCGACCATTGACCCCACCCAACAGAACAACCCGATGGTAATCCGCGATTCCATTATTTTTCAGGTTAACGGCAATCAGCAGGATGTCAAGCTGATCGCATTCGGACAGGATTTCCATCTTAAAAACGGAAAGCGGATTAAGTCGGAACACTGGACCAACGATAAACCGTATCTTATTTATAATTCCCTGCTGGTTGAACCGGGTGAGACCCTAACCATTGATGCCGGATGCCGCATCCACTTCCACAGGGGGTCGTCGCTCCTCGTTATGGGAACCCTGGTGGTTAACGGAACCGTCGATGAACCGGTTTATTTTCAGGGCGACCGGCTTGAGAAAGTCTACCAGAATGTCCCCGGACAATGGGGCGCCTGGCGGGAGTTTGAAGGCGGCGGGATGTACCTCTATGGCGGGATTCATTTTGCCGTCGGCAGCAAAGACAATCTGATTAATTATGCCGTCATCCGGAATGCCCACAAGGGGATTCAGGCCGACAGCCTGGGTGCTTCGTCAAATCCGATGCTCACCATTTCCAATACCCGGATCGAGAATATGTCGTCCTACTGTCTCAATGCACATGGCTCCAATATCAGGGCCTGGAACTGCATCTTCGCCAACAGCGGTTATTATTGCCTGACCCTTTTATATGGCGGCGATTATGAGTTTTACCACTGCACAATGGCCAATTATTTCAGTCTGGGCGTAAGGAATACCCCGTCGCTGGTGCTGTCCAACCATGCCTCTGCCAATAACACGACCTATAGTTTCGACCTGACCCGCGCCAATTTTTACAATTGCATACTTTATGGCGGAAACACCAACGAAATCCTGGTAGATAAGGGAGGAGCCGGAGTGTTCAACTATATGTTTGAAAATTGTCTGGTAAAGGCAGATAATGCCGCCGCTGCCACTATGGTTAATGCCCGGGAGCTGATTTTCAACAAAGATCCTAAGTTTGCTGATGTCGGAAAACTCGATTTTTCCATCGACTCGCTCTCCCCTGCACGGAATGTGGCCCGCTATGACCTCTCTTTGCTATATCCGGTCGATATCCGGAATAATTCCAGGATTGAAGACGGATTTCCGGATCTCGGGGCTGTAGAATGGGTCCCGAAGGCGAAGAAGTGATGGCTAAAAACAAAATGGGAACCATCATTTCTGATAGTTCCCATTTCACTGCACGCTACCGGAGTATAATGCAGTGCCAGGTTACTGTTATTACGACCGGCCGCTCACCTGTTTTCGGAACTTGCGAACTTACGGCAGGTTACTGAGCCCAAATCCTTCCGGTCTGATCTGTTACCATCAGACTTTCCGGGTGTCCGCGCGACTTACCTTCAGGAATTGCTTTCTGAAAATTAATCTTTCCGGACGAAGCGCCTCACTGACGAGCGGTCGACCAGCATTGCTGCCGGATGCCGCAAAGTGATTTTTTTTCGGATTTGCATCCTACTCAACTCACATTAACGATCATGGAGCCGAAACTCGTGATGTTTTTGTCTTAAGGCTCAAACTTACAAAGAACACCTTTCGGTGGTTGACGCTTGTCGGTTTCTGAAGGTGTTACCCTTTTTCGCCGGCTTCGGTTCTTCCGATAATCGGGTTGCCCCGTCTGATTAAATGAGTGTCCCACCTAAGTGACCCAGATTCGCTCCTTATCTTCAGAACTGTCTTTTATCGCTCACCTGATGAATCAAAGATAGTACATCTATTTTTAATTACCAAATTTTTTATGGAGCTGAAAACGAACCGGTTTTCAACAGTAGATATTAACAATTGTTGGTAAAGTCAGCGTCTGGTATTTTGCCATTTTTTTTTCTATATGAATTTTTGGACTCCTGAAATATTATTTTAATCTTTGTGAAATGTATGAACATTTGAACATGTATGAACATGCAAATTGACCATGACAGTCCGGTACCTCTTCATGTCCAGGTTGAGGAATTACTCAGGCAACTTATTGATGAGCCTGAATACAGGTCTGGTAAATATTTACCTCCGGAGGTTGACCTGGCCAAGCAACTGGGTATCAGTCGAAATACCATCAGGCAGGCTACCAATAAGCTGGAGTACGAAGGCCTGATTGTCAGGAAAAAGGGATTGGGAACCAAAGTGGCTACGTCTGTTGTTGCTACCAAACTCGACAGCTGGCACTCTTTTACCCAGGAAATGAACGAAAAGGGCATTGCCTTCACCAATTTTCTGATTGAAGCGAAATGGGAAGTGGCCGGCAACAAAGTGGCCAAATTCTTTAACATACCTGAAAAAACTATGGTTGTTAAGCTCAGCCGCCTGCGTGGCGATGCCGCTGGTCCTTTCGTGTATTTTGAGAGCTATTTCCATCCCAGGGTAGGCCTTACTCCGGATGAGGATTTTACAAAGCCGCTTTATGAATTGCTTGAGCGAAAGTACAATACGATCGTTACATCCTCATGTGAGCAGATCCGGGCAAGGAAGTCAACGGCATTGACCGCTAAACGGCTCAAGATTAAAACAGGTGAGCCTGTCCTGCTGCGCGAAAGATTCGTCTATGATCCGGGGAATCGACCGGTGGAATACAATATAGGCTTTTATAACGCCGAAAAATTTACCTACACCATTGAAATCAAACGATAATATGGAAAAGTCAGTTATTGGAGTGGATATCGGTGGCAGCCATATTACCTGCCAGCTCTTTGATATCATTACGAAAGAACCAATCCCCGGAACAAAAGTCAGAAAGACGGTAAACTGCCATGCTCCGGCCGCGGAGATTCTGGATGCCTGGGCCCAATCGATTGCCGAAACCTGTGGTGACCGCCCGCTTCATTCATTGTCCGGTATAGGTTTTGCCATGCCTGGTCCGTTTGACTACCCGGGTGGGATTGCCTGGTTTCGAGGCGTGGAGAAGTTTGATTCACTCTGTGGAATGAATATCGGGCAGGAAATCCGCTCCAGACTGGAACTTCCCCCTGGTTTTCCGGTAAGGTTTCTCAATGATGCGGCCTGTTTTGCCATTGGAGAGTCGTTTCAGGAAGAAACATTAAAACACGGCAGACTCCTGGCCATCACCCTCGGTACCGGCTTTGGAACGACCTTTATCGGGGACCATCTGCCGGTTGCAGGTAAGTATGGTATTCCTGAAGACGGATTTTTATACCATATTCCGGTCGGAAATTCCATAGCTGACGATTATTTTTCTACCCGCTGGTTCCTGAAGGAGTACTATTCCATTTCAGGGAACAGGCTTGACGGAGTTAAGGAGTTGGCTGAAAAAGCCTTGCAGGAAACCGAAGTGGCCCGAATCTTCAGTAAGTTTGGTCACAACCTGGGTTCTTTCCTCTCTCCATGGCTCAGGAATTTTGATGCCACTTGTCTGGTCATCGGGGGTAGCATTTCTTATTCCTTTTCCCTGTTTGGCCGCGAACTGCAGGAGGAGTTTCAAAATGCCGGATTATCCGTCTCGGTAATCATCTCTTCCCTACAGGAAGATGCCGCCCTGACCGGTAGTGCCGCCCTGTGTGATGATATCTTTTACACCAGACTTTACACACAAACCTGAGATGACAGAAATGAATTACCTGTCTGATGTCTCTTAGGTAACTGTTATTTTAACCGCAAAGGACACTGAGAAACCGCAAAGGACCGCAAAGATATTTTGTCTTGATACTTGATACCTGATACCCGTTCTTAATTTAACAGCTTTAGTCAGCAATTTTTATACTGACTCTATTATTCATACTTAAGGTCTAATGTCTAATGTCTAATGTCTAATGTCTATTGTCTAATGTCTAATGTCTAATATCTATTAATACCCATTATGGATTCCCGTAAATTTTCCCTGTTTCTTGTCACCCCCGTATTGTTTTCATTTTTCGTCATGAGTTTTTGCGACCTTGTCGGGATTGGAGTGGACAATGCCAAAGCTGATTTTCAGCTCAGTAACACCCTCGCCCAGCTTATTCCCATGGCGGTGTTTATCTGGTTTTTCATACTTTCGGTACCCATCGGGATCCTGCAGGACCGTATCGGAAAGAAAAAAATGGTGAATATAGGTCTGCTGGTTACAGCAGCTGGGTTATTCCTGCCTTTTATGGTTTACACTTTTACCACATTATTGGCCGGTTTCGTATTCCTTGGGATCGGAAATACCATTATCCAGGTTTCAGCCAATCCGCTGCTTATCGATGTGGTTCCCGGTTCACGCAGATCGAGTTTTCTCAGTTTCGCACAGTTCATAAAAGCCATCGGGTCAATGGCTGCTCCCTACCTGGCCACTTTTTTTGCCATTAAGTTCGGTAACTGGAAGCTGGTGCTTCTTGTTTTCGGTGTATTCAGCATTTTATCGTTCGCCTGGTTGCAGGCCACCCGAATCACTGAATCACAAAAGTCGGGACCAAAGGCCAGTTTCAAGTCTTCGCTTCAATTGTTAAAATTCCCGTTTATTTCTTTGATGGTGCTTGCTATCTTTTTCCTCGTAGGAATAGATGTGGGCATTAACTCCCTTTCCGGACAATTTCTGATGGGGAAAATCGGAATGGAGTCAGAACCCGCCATGCAGGGACGAAGCCTTTATTTCTTAGGGAAAATGTTAGGAACTTTTTCCGGGGCAATTTTACTCACCCGGTTTGATTCCGGCAGGTTCCTCCTTTATTCATCCCTGGCTACCCTGGCCACCATTATTGCTTTTATCTTCTCTCCCGGAGCGGCATTTGCGCTTACCCTTTTGTTCCTGATGGGAATGGCTTCATCAAACATATTCCCCCTGATCTTCTCTCTTACAGCCGGAAAATTTGCTGACCGGACGAACGAAATATCCGGACTTGTCATCATGGCGGTTTCAGGAGGAGCACTTATTCCGCTCATCACGGGTGGAATTTCTGATGTGTTGGGCATAACTGCCGGCATGTTTGTTTTGGTTTTGTGCGCAATCTATTTATTGTCCGTATCCATTTATTCACTTCGGAAAAGTTAAAAATGAACTGAAATATTAATAATATGAATAAGCTGATTTTAATTGTTATCGCAGCCTGTATGCTGGCTTGCACACCGCAACCTTCACCACATGAAATCCTCAGGAAGGAGATTCAGGCAAACGAATATTTCGCCTTTGTAAAAGAAAAGGCACTGGAAGTAGTGAAAACCGGATTTAATGCCGGAGACGGATACGGCGAAGTTTGGATCCGCGATTACAATACCTTCATCGAACTTTCTGCTGAAGTTTTTGAAACAGAGGTATTGAAAGAAAATCTGCTGGTTTTTTTCAGGATGCAGGGCGACGACGGCAACATCATCGATGGGTTTATTCCTGCCGACAAAGCGGGTGCAGGTTATGATTACATTTTTTCGGAGCTGGAACCGCGCTATGCCGGACATAAGAATACGGTGGAAACCGACCAGGAATCCTCACTGGTGCAGGCGGTTTACAAATATGTGCAGGCCACGGGCGATTTATCCATTCTGGAGGAGCAAGTGGGCGAAAAAACAGTTGGGGCGCGGCTGGAGTGGTCCATGGATTTTCTAATGAACCACCGTTTCAATGAGCAGTATGGTTTGCTGTGGGGCGCTACCACGGCCGATTGGGGCGACGTACAGCCCGAGCACGAATGGGGTGTTTACCTCACCGACGACACTCACTATGCCATCGACATTTACGACAATGCCATGTTTTTGATTGCCCTTGAAAACCTGATGGAAATACTGCCAGCTACAAAAGAAAAATGGCAACCGGTGCACCGGCAGATTTTTGATAATTGCCGTAAGCACCTGTGGGACGAAGTCAGCCAAAAATTCATCCCCCACATTTATTTAGACGATTCACCTTTCCCCGACGATTTTGACGAAAATGAAATTTATTACCATGGTGGCACTGCCGTGGCCATTGAGGCCGGATTGCTTTCCAAGGAAGAAATAAAAACTTCCATCAGGAAAATGGTTGAGAATGTAAAGGCCTCGGGAGCCGGATCCATCGGCCTCACCATGTATCCGCCCTATCCTGAAGGATTTTTCAAGAATAAAGGTATGTATCCTTACGGTTATCAAAATGGCGGTGACTGGACCTGGTTTGGAGGCCGGATGATTCAGCAACTGATCAGGAACGGTTTTGTGGAGGAAGCATATGAGCATATCCAGCCCATGGTAAAACGGGTGAAAGACAATAATGGTTTTTATGAATGGTACACCGTAAACAACGAACCCAAAGGCTCGGGCACTTTCCGCGGCGAAGCCGGGGTGCTATGGAAAGCCATTCAACTGTTTGAAGAATTGGTAAAAGAAACAAATCAGCGATGAACGAAATTTGGAGAAAAAGCAGTCAGTTTTTAATGCCTGCCTCAAAACATAAAGCAGAAAATGGCCAATACGATATTTATCCATCGCATGTGCTCGAAGATGGAAAAATATACCTGGGTTTTGAAAGTCTGGCTGATGAAGCCACCATGTACCAAACCGTAATTATCGACGGTTATGTGGGTGTGTTTTTCGACGATTTCAGAGAAAAACTGCAGGGATGTTTCGACCGCAGAAACCTGAGAGTAAACTGGATAGATGTATCTGTTGCTTTGAAACCGGAGGCGGAAATTGAAGAAATGATTGCCCCGTTCCTGGGAGGCGACGATCCGTTGTTTGGAACACGGACCACCCTTGATCTGATTGATTTTTTTGATCAGGACAAGCTGAAATCAGTTCAGTTGGATGAAACTGCCGTTTTGAACATCGTTTACGGAACAGGAGCACTCTTAACCGGATTGGAAGGCCTTCTGGTTTACATTGATTTACCCAAGAATGAGTTGCAGTTCAGGGCCAGGGCGCAGGCCACAACAAACCTGGGCGCTTCAAAGCCGGCAGACAGCAAGTCCATGTACAAGCGCTTCTATTTTGTGGATTGGCCTGTTTTAAACCGGCATAAACGCATTGTTCTTCCAGTTGCCGATGTTGTGGTGGATGGGCAGCGCCCCGCTGAAATCACCTGGATGAAGGGTTCCGATTTAAGAAACGGGCTGAAAGCACTGAGCAGGAATGTTCTCCGTGCACGTCCATGGTTCGAGCCGGGTGCCTGGGGCGGTCAATGGTGCATAAACCAAATTGACGGCCTGAACAAAGAGGTACCAAACTATGCCTGGTCCTTTGAACTCATATCACCCGAAAATGGCCTTGTCTTCGAAAGCAGTGGACTGTTGCTCGAAGTGTCGTTCGATTGCCTGATGTATCTTGAGGGTGAGGCCGTTTTGGGAGATGCCTGGCAGCGTTTCGGGTATGAGTTTCCTATCCGTTTTGATTTTCTGGATACCTTCGACGGCGGTAACCTTTCAGTGCAATGCCACCCCACTGCCGGGTACACCAGAACACATTTCAATGAGGATTTTACCCAGGAGGAAACCTATTACCTGCTCGATGCAGTAAATGATGCAAACATTTATCTTGGTTTTCAGGAGGATATTAATCCGGATGAGTTTGAAAAGGCGCTCACCGAAAGTTACCTCTTCAACCAGGAAGTGGCCATTGAGAAATATGTGAAGAAATTGCCTGCCACGAAGCACGGCCTTTACCTTATTCCGCCCGGTACGGTACACGGCTCGGGGAAAGATTGCATGGTACTCGAGATCAGTTCAACACCCTATATTTTCACTTTTAAAATGTACGACTGGCTGCGCCCCGACCTGGACGGAAAGCCCCGTCCGCTGAATATTCAGCGCGCCATGGAAAACCTCGATTTCAGCCGCAAGGGAGATTATGTGGAAGAAAACCTGATTGCGAAACCTGTGAAAATTGGGGCGGGCAACGGCTGGCAGCTGTTTCATCTGCCTACCCATGAAGAACAGTTGTACGATGTGCACCGTATACATATTCTGACGACCGCTCAGGTGGAAACAAACGGCAAATGCCATGTTTTAAGCCTGGTGGAAGGAACCAGGATCAGGGTAGAAACTGCAGGCGGTGTGACCATGCATATCAACTATGCCGAGACTTTTGTAGTACCGGCAGCGGCTGGTACTTATAGAATTATAAATGAATCGGATGGCGAAATCATGGTGGTTAAGGCATTTGTGAAATAGTAAACGAAATGGTCCAGGAAAAACCAATAATTAAAGTAGTATGAAAACCAGAATTTTTATAGGTGTATTTATCGCATTTTTTACAGGAATTCAGGCACAGGGTATATTTCCTGAAAACACTGTAATCGTTAATGGTTACGACCGGAAGGTCTCCGGTGACGATTTCAGCTACCATTCTTCCATTCAGTTTGCAAAAGAATGTATGCTGATCAGGGCTACCGACGGGAATTCCTCGATGGAGTGGACCACTGAAGCTGTCGTGTTGAAGTCCGGCGCGAAATCCGCCACCTTCGTCTGGCTCGCCGGCATCGGATCCTCTCCGGGTATTGCCAGCTTCGACCTGGCTGTCAACGGAACAGGAAAGTTTACTTTTCTGGCCGATGGTTCAGATCGGTTTAGCCTGACCGCCGATGATGGCTCTGTCCTCTCTTTTCAAAGGGATATGGTCGACCAGCACGGCGACCGGTTTGGATTTATGTACCTGACCATTCCGGCTGAAAGGCTTACCCCGGGTGAACCCCTACGCCTGAAGGTGACCGGGGGAAATGCCGGGAAAACCTCGTGGTACATGACTTTCAAATTCCCATTGAAGAGCGGGCTCGATTTCAGGGCATTACCTGCCCTGACCATGGCCGGCGGCAGGGAACAGCAGCTGGGTATTGCCGGTGTCCTGCATTTCGGACCACCGGCCATCGCCAAAATCTATCTGGGCCGCAGGTTGATTGCCGAGGAACCGGTAGAATTCGGTTATAATATGCTCAAAGTTGGATTACCCAAGGTGGACAAGGCGACCTCCACCGACTATCGCCTGACGGTTAACGGGCAGTCCTGGCAGGGAAAACTGACTCTGACACCGGTACGAAACTGGCGGGTTAATTTTGTGCAGCATACACATACCGACATTGGTTACACCCGCTCTCAGACCGAAATTTTAGCCGAACACCTGCGATTTATCGATTATGCACTGGATTATTGCGATATCACGGATAATTATCCCGATGAGGCCAAATTCCGTTGGACTTGTGAAGCCTCCTGGGCAGTGGATGAATACCTCCGGAGCCGTCCGGAAGCCCAGGTGAACAGGCTGATGAAACGAGTCAATGAAGGAAGGATTGAGCTTACAGGTATGTATTTCAATTTCAATGAATTGCCCGATGAGCAAATACTGGCTGCATCGTTGCAGCCCCTTCAGCGGTTCCGGGAGCGGGGCCTGGAGGTTAAAACCGCCATGCAGAACGATGTGAACGGCATCGGCTGGAGCCTGAATGATTATTACAATGATATGGGCATCAAATACCTGAATATGGGTACCCACGGACACCGGGCTTTGATCTGTTTCGACATGCCCACCCTTTTCTGGTGGGAGTCTCCGTCAGGTAAGCGGATGCTGGCCTACCGGGGTGAGCACTACATGATCGGTAATACCCAGTTCAGGATTCATACACAGGAGTATGAAAAGTTCCGGGATGAATTGCTGAGCTATCTGGCTTCTCTGGAGGCCAAAGGGTATCCGTACGACCTGATTTCCATACAGCATTCGGGATATCTCACTGATAATGCCCCGCCTTCCACACTCGCCTGTGAGATGATCAGGAAATGGAATGAGGAGTTTGTCTGGCCAAAGCTGAAAACCGCTTCAGCGACAGCGTTTTTTGAGGAAATGGAAACAAGGCACGGAAACAATTTTCAGGTTATCAGGGGGGCGTGGCCCGACTGGTGGACCGACGGGTTTGGGGCATCGGCCCGTGAAGTGGCTGCCACCCGCATGGCACAGAGCGACCTCATGGCCAATACCGCCGGGCTGACTATGGCTGCATTGCAGGGTGCCCGGATGCCGGAGAAAATAAAGGACCGTATCGATGCAACCAATGAGGCACTCCTTTTCTATACGGAACATACAGTGGGCTACCACAACAGCGTGCGGGAACCATTTCATAAAAATACCAAAGAGCAGCGCGCACTCAAGGAATCCTACGCCTGGGAGGCCGGCCGGAGGGCAAAAATGCTCGGTGAAGAGGCCATGGGACTGCTCCAGAGCTTCATTAGCCGTGAAAAGGAATCTTCGCTGGTGGTGTACAATACCCTGAACTGGATGCGCAGCGGCCTTTTTACCACCTATATAGACCATCAGATCCTGCCGCGTTATACTGCCTTTTCTATCGTCGACCAGCAGGGCAGGCCTGCTAAGGCCCAGCCGGTGGAACACCATTCCGACGGAACCTATTGGGCGATCTGGGTCGATGATATCCCGGCTTTCGGATACAGGAAGTATGTGATAAAGGTCGATAATAAGGCTGCTGCAACCCAGGTTGCCAGGCAGGATGGACCGCTGGAAGTATTGGAAAACCAATGGTACAGGGTGTCGGTTGATTCGAAACGAGGTGCGGTTGCCGGAATATTCGACAAGGAACTGAATCGTGAACTGGTGGACCAGAATGCAGAATGGAAATTCGGGGAGTTTATTTATGAACTGCTGGGAAACCGCTCCCAGATGGAGTCTTTCAAACTGGACAACTTCACCCGTGAACCGCTGGAAAAGGTGTGGTTCGATGGATATACCGAAGGGGAAGTCTGGAATACCATCAGGTTTAAAGGTAATACCCGAGCTGCCATGAGAGAGGGAACCTACGAATTCGAAATCAGGTTGTTCAATACCACCAAGCGGATCGACCTGGCCTATGCCATCGAAAAAGCTATGGTTACCGATCCGGAAGGTATCTATATTGCCTTTCCCCTGCTGATGGAGAACGGTCAGCTCGCATTTGACGTTCAGGGCGGAGAGATGAGGGCTGGCATTGATCAGATCCCCGGATCGGTAAACGACTGGAATACGGTGCAGAATTATGCACGGCTTTATGATGCGGGCGCGCAGGTGATGCTCAGCTCTTCGGAGATTCCCCTGATGCAGTTCGGGGGGATCAACACCGGCAGGTACCAGGCTGGCGCGCTGCCAGCCTCGACGCATATCTACGGCTGGCCCATGAATAACTATTGGTTTACCAACTTTAACGCCGAACAACATGGCGGCCATACCTGGATCTATTCACTGACCAGCGCTCCGGATAACAGGGCCGGAACGGCCTCCCGTTTTGGCTGGGGTAACCGCACACCATTCATGGCAAGGGTCATTCCGGGAGGCGGCAGTGGAGATACCTCGTGGCAGGAGTCTTTCATTAAAAACTGGCCTGAAAATGTGCTGCTGGTAAGTGCCATGCCTTCGCCCGACGGTAAAAGTGCCTTGCTGCATGTACGCGAGGTGGATGGCCGGCCTGCCACTTTAGAGTTGCAGAACGGATTGAACGGGACCGCATTAAAGTTGGTTCCGACGGATGTTACGGGTACCTTTTTAAACTCCGGAAGCTTTGAGTTAAAGCCATATGAAACCAGGTTCTATAGACTGGATTTTTAATTAAGGCGCAAATCATTGCCAGAAAGGCACAAGGGCACTAAGATTATTTGCTCCTTAAGGCAAGATAAATAAGCAGATAACAGGTAACTCTGATGTTTTCTATTGTGAGAGGTACACAATAATAAAACAAAACACCCATTCTGATAATAATCAGGGCTTATGACCTGAATATCGGTAAACAGGTAATTTTTTCAGGAAATTTTAACGGATGTCATAGTGAGTGAGCCGGCCACTGCCTGGTCGTTGAACAATTCCACCGTTTCATTTTTCTCCTGAAGGGCCAGTACATACAACAACGGCAGGTAGTGCTCTGGCGTCGGGATGGAGAGCTGGAAGGCCCGTCCCTGATTATTGTATTGTATCAGGGGATGGTGATCCCTGTTCCGGATAAAGGTTTTCATCTTTTCACTGGCTTCTGAAGCCCAGTCAAAGGCATAGCCACTGGAATTCAGCTTGTCCCAGGCTACCATCCGCAGGTTGTGTACCATATTCCCACTGCCGATAATCAAGACCCCTTTTTTTCTCAGGGATGCCAGCTCCCGGGCCAGTTCATAATGTTGCTGCGGCGTCTTCCGGGTATCCAGGCTCAGCTGAATAACCGGGATATCGGCTTTCGGGTAGAGATGTTTGACCACACTCCAGGCGCCATGGTCGAGTCCCCAGTTTTGATCCAACCCGACTTCCACATCCTTCAGGGTATTACTGACTTCTTTTGCCAGCTCCGGACTGCCCGGGGCAGGGTACTGGACTTCGTATAATTCGCGCGGAAATCCTCCGAAATCATGGATGGTTCTGGGCTTTTCCATGGCGGTTACAAAGGTTCCGCGGGTTTCCCAGTGTGCTGAAACACAAATTATTGCATGGGGACGGGGAATTTCCCTGCCCGTTTTTCTGAATCCGGCTACAAATTCATTCTCCTCGATAGCATTCATAGGACTGCCATGCCCCAGGAACAGTACCGGCATGGTCTCTGTGTTACCAAACCCTCTGGTAACCTGGTCCAACTCGTTTAAATTATACATGGCGCCTGCTGTTATTAATGGTAAACTCTTCAGAAATTCGAGTCTTTTCATTTGAATATATTATATATTAATTATTTATTATCAGATCGTTACTGCGAAGCGTTCAATCCCGGAGGGATTGCATGTGGGTAGCAAATACGATGTGGGAAGAACAGATGACCCCGGCTGGGGTCAAACCAATTGTTGATGCCTCTATGCTACCCACATGTCACCCCTCCGGGGCTCATGACATGGATCCACTGTGGGTCTGTCAATCCATCCTGTATTTACTGACTCGGAATCTAGTTTATTCATCTCCTTTTGTCACTTTCCCTTTAAAATCAGAACTCCTTAGTGGTGAGGCTTTCATTTGAAAAATTGCCTTGTATCCGGGTGTGGCGGTTTACGAACCGCCAAAAGAGCGCGGTTTGGATACTGCATCACCCAATAATTCGTATAGATGTTTCTTGCATTAATCACAATGCCACTTCCTTCAATCCCGGATTGCATGTTTATAGCCAGATGGCCATCATGAGAACCCATGTATATAAAACACACCAGTGTGCTATATGTTCGAAAAGCAACTTAACTCTGATCATCAAAATTGAAGTTTTTCAGGCCATTTTTTTCCTTTTTATCCTGAACGCCAAACGTATACCGGATGTTGATGCCAAACCGCCTGGTGTCGGTCTTTCTTTTGCCATAAGTGTAAATGCCCCCCTGGTTGAATTCAAAATGGTTGGTCATTGAGTTCAGGACATCACGGGCCGACAGCGATACCAGCAGCTTTTTGTTCAGCAGCGACTGGTTAAGGTTGAAGTTTAGCTGTCCGAAGGTATCCAGTTCATAAAAATTCATTACCCCTTTGTGCATCAGAAAGCCGTTCATGGTCAGCCGTGTATTCCTGGCCAGGTTCAGACTGTGATAGGTAAAGAAGCGCCAGCTACCGCGCGAAAAAGAGAGGGGTTCGTTCTGATACAGTCCATCGTAGGTGTTCAGGTTATATTGCGCCCCCGCCACAAAAAAATATTTTCCTGAAGGCGGTATCGCCCCGGTCAGCCTGAAATAGGTTTCCCTGCTCTTGCCGACATTGTCGAAGGTGCGAACATCCAGTAACTCTTTGTCGGGATGACGGTATATCACACTGGAAATGATGTCGTTGGTCTTATTGACACCCACGGCAAAAACAGGGATGTCATCAAAGCTGATGTTTGCTTCCCAGGTATCGGTAAACTGGGGCTTCAAAGACGGATTTCCGGTTTCATAGGTATACAGGTCCACAAACCGTATCGATGGATTCAGGTTCTCATACCCGGGCCGGCCGATGGTGCGGCGGTAGATCAGAAAGCCCCGGAGTTCGTAGGTCATGATAGAAATCAGACTCCGCGAAAGATACACATAGGGAAACAAATCAAACCGGCTGATGCTGAAACTGGTATCTGAGGGTATGACCTGCTTCCCCGAGAGATGCGTGTATTCCAGACGGGTCCCCATCTTCAGCAATAATTCCCCCGGCAGGTTTTTACTGGCCTGTACATAGGCTGCCGAAATGATTTCGTTTGACCGGTAGGTACTGTTTTTCAACAAATCGGGTTCGGGTCCGTTGAGCCTGATGGCGACAAAATCGGACTCACCCGTGAACTGTTGCAGCGTTCCTTTAACACCGGCTTCAAAGCGCCAGCGGTCGGGAATCTGCCAGTTTACGTCTGACTGCAACTGTGTAAAAAACCTTCGTTGGTCGACTGTACCTGAACCTCCGGGATAGGGGTTGGGTTCCTGATTCAGTTGGTTGGTGTATTTTTGGCTGGTTTGGCCGTTGTTGTAGCTGAAGCTGAACTTGTTATCCCAGACTGAACCAAGGGTGTCAAGCCGACGGACAGCGCCAAAATCCTGTTGCAAAGAGATAAAGTTAGTCTGGTTGCTGGTGGTGGTTTGGTGTTCTGAATCCACCCCTGAGGTATTCAGGGATATCATGTTCCGGTTATTGGTCGTGGCATCCCGTGCACTGGCATTTATCCTGCCGTCATAGCTCAGGTTTAACCGGTCGTTGTACTCATAGTTGATGCCATATCCGAGGTATCCCTGGTCGCTAAACGATCTGGTTCGGGCGCTTTGTGTGAGATTCTGGTTCTGATTCAGATTCCTGGTTCCGCTGATTTCCTCTGACTGGCCGCTATGGTTGAAATTGCCATTGATATACCGGGTTGACTTATCGCCGCTGTTGTTGAAAGAGATTCCGGCAAACCGGTTGCCGTAATACCCCTGGTTCATGCCGGCATTTACGGTTCCGAACCGTCCGATTTTAACCCCTCTCTTTAGCACGATGTTGATAATCCCGCCTGAGCTGGAGGCATCATATTTGGTGGATGGCGTCCGCATGACTTCAATGCGTTGTACACTGCCCGGCGGTAAACTTCTGAGAATCCCGGTGATGTCCTGGCTGCTCATTTTCTGTTCCCGGCCGTTGATATACACCGTGGCCGGCCGCGCATTATTCAGGAATATCCCTCCATCCTGGTCAACAAAGAGCCCGGGAGTCTGTTCCAATACCTCTAAGGTGTTGGTCGAACTGTTGGCCATAGGCTCGGGGTCGATGATCATTTTATCGTCCTCCTGCCTGATGATGGGGCGCCGGGCTGTAACCGTCACCTCGTCAAGGGCTACAAGATCTTCCTGTAGAAAAAATTCAAAATGGGTAATATCCCGGTTGACCGATATAGATTCTTCAATAGTTCTGAATCCGACCGATCGGATGATAACGGAATAGATATTCGGATCGATGGACCCAAACCGCGCTACCCCGGAAATATCCGTTATTGTGGCTTCGGTCTTCCCGGAATTTTGGTTGAAAAGCTGAACGGTGGCACCTGGGACCGATTTCTTCTCTTTGTCCCTGACCAA
The DNA here is from genome assembly GCA_030602265.1 of Prolixibacteraceae bacterium. Lineage (GTDB taxonomy): Bacteria > Bacteroidota > Bacteroidia > Bacteroidales > Prolixibacteraceae > UBA1413. The sequence continues at coordinate 29,886 of JAUWAB010000025.1, forward strand.
TATACTTACAGGAGATGATCCTGTAACATGCATAGCCGGGAAAATATATAAGACAATAAATATTAAGGTACGGTACGGCATAGGAAAATAGTTAAAACCCAATCACCTCTGTGGCTGAGGCATCAAAAAACATGAGGTTCCGGAGCTAAATCCGGAATCTCATGGATTTTACCTGCCGCGAGGTGAAGCCGTGGTTTCAAATTTTATGCCAGTTCCTGATCTTTTTCAGCAGCAGCATGACAATAAATCCGGCAATGGTACCTGCAATTCCGGAATAACCTCCTGCAAACGATCTGAATATATTCGTGACCAATGTTTCAGGAGAAAGGAGATCTTTGGTCTTCTGTATATACAGGGATGCTTTTTTGTAATGGATCTCTCTTTCCAGCCTGAGAATGGCGAGGTCATTATCGATCTCTTCAAATGAGGAATATATTTTTGTCTGCATAGCTTACTCGTTAAAAAAGATTTCAGAAAATTTTCTGAGGACCGGCCCTTCGATCATCTTCTCCTTCAGCAGCAACACCAGTAATAAAAGCAGCAGGTAAAAACCTCCGGTGATCAGAAATCCCAACGGAAGGCTGTTGACTGCCTCACCTATGGCTAATGCGGCAGCGATGGAGCCGAAGAAAAGGACCAGCGTCAGGAACAGCAATACCAGAGTCGACCTGATGATGGTGGTGGCCGATTTCATGGTAACCTTGAAGGTCCAGAGCTTGTAATATTCAAAGGTGCTGTCTAAATAGGCCTTTGATTCGTCCTGGATCCGGCCGGCCTGATTCGCTATTTCGTTCAATGCCATGATTTATTTATGGAATTTGGCATTCTTGGCCTTGAGTGTTTCCAGCTGCTTTTCAAGAAATTCAATGGCTTCTTCGGCTTTATAGCTGCCCGATGATACCAGGTTTTCTATACTCGATTCCAGATCGGCCTTTACATCCTCTCCTTTCTTCTTCAGCAGGGAAAGCAATTCATTGAACTTGTGTTCCATTTCGTCTTTGGCTTCTTCCATACCAGTTTTGATCTTCTGCCTTGTTACCGATCCCTTGTCGGGAGCGAACAAGATTCCAATGCCGGCTCCAACCAGTGCACCGGTGAGCAGGGCAATAATGGTTTGACCTGTGTTGTTTGACATATTTCCTAAAATTTAAAAGTTAATAAGTAAAATATACGAAAAAATTATGAGAGTAGCAAATCAATTTCTTTGCCAGATGGCCGAAAGGTGTAATGTGTTTCTATTAATAATTGATGTAAAAGATAGAAAATCAGTTATTTAAATTAAGGTGAATAATAGGGTAAAAAAATCTTTTTATTTCTCAATTTGATAAAGTGTATGGGTCTCCTGATAAACCTATGTTGCCTATTCACAAGGTTCAATTTTGAAAACCGGACTTAAGCTTTTTTCTTTTATCAGAGAGATCATGTTGTATTTTGGGATAACAAAAGAGGCCACATTTACATGCAGCCTCTTTACCGGTTGAGTTTACACCCAGGTTGAAAGATTGATATTCTATAGGGTTATTAAGAACAGAATTCCTGTCTTTAAATTATCCCTTTTCTGCCTAATCTCATCCTCTATATGTGAGCCATTTGTACAATTCTTTCAGATTCACCTTCTTCCCATACATGAGGATGCCCGTACGGTATATCTTGGCAGCCACCCAGATAACCCCGACCAAAGTGGTGATCAGAAGGAATATGGAAAGCAGTAACTCCCAGGCAGGCACCCCATAGGGTATCCTGGCTAACATACATATGGGCGAGGTAAAGGGAATAATGGAAGCCCAGAAAGCGATGGATCCTTCAGGATTTTTGGATATGGAAAATAACAGGATAATGGAGAGTATCAACGGGAAGGTAACGGGAAATACCAGTTGCTGGGAATCCTCGTCATTATCAACAGCTGCTCCGATGGCGCCCATGAGAGAGCTGTAAAGCAGGTAACCGCCCAGGAAGTAGAAGAGAAACCCGAAAATGATCAGTGGAAGGTTAAGGGTTTTAATGGATTCCAGAATTTCAGCGATCTGATTTTCTGCTTCGGGAATGCTTTGCTGGACCGCTCCCATCTGAGGCTGTGACTGGAGGAGGCTTTGACCCATTTCCTGTGCCGATTCCGGAGTAAAGAAGCCCTGCACAACGGTCATCCCAACCACCAGTAATACGATCCAGATTCCCACCTGGGTGAGGCCTACCAAAGCAGTGCCCAATATTTTCCCCGACATTAGCTCGAATGGTTTAACGGAGGAAATGATTACCTCGACTATCCGGTTCTTTTTTTCCTCCATAACACTTCTCATTACCAGAGAACCATACATAAACACAAAGAAATAGATCAGGAACCCCATCCCGTAACTGGCAATAAAGGCTACCATCGAAGAGCTTTTTTTCTCCTCTCCCTTCTCAGTTACTTTCATGGTATTAACTGAAATTCGGGTTCGTGCCGCAGCCAGTTTTTCTTCCAGATCGGGTACACCGGATTCAGAAATTACCTTTTGCCTCTTGTCTGCCTCAACGATCTGGCTAAGTCTGCGCTCTATCTGTTCGGCAAGCTCAAACGGAACCTGTTTGGGCGATGAAAGCTGCGCCCTGTTGGTGGTGATAATATTACCCGGAATGTAGAGCAGGGCATAAAACTCACTGCCGGCCAGGTTCTCCTTCAACCGGTTATAGGTGTCGGGATCCACGAAATGGTATTTGGTAGATCCCTCCTGACTGATTTGGCCTAAAAACATATTGGTCTCGTCATATACGGCAATGGTCCGCTCCTGATTATCGTCCCTTGTTGCCAGCCAGGCAGGGATGACCATCAGTGCTACCATGAACAGCGGCACCAGTAAAGTGGTGACAATAAAGGATTTCTTGGTGACACGGGTAAGATATTCCCGCTTCAGTATAATAAGTGTTTTGTTCATGGTCTACTGATTTGAAGCGTTATAGGATTCGACAACTTTGATAAATACATCATTCATACTGGGAATGACTTCCCTGAAGGAAACAATTTCGGCAGCGTTGACCAACAGCCTGATCAGGTCGTTACTGTCGGTCCCGTTGAGGTGCTGGATCCTGATGGTATTTTCATATGGATTTTCCTGATGCTCAAGGATGGCAAACGAAGGATCAAGCAGTGAGGAGACCCGGTTGAAATCTCCTTTGTAGGATACTTCGAAAATGTTGGATTTGTAGGTTTGTTTGATTTCATGAATCGGACCGTCAAGAATCTTCCTCGACTTGTTGATCAGCGCGATATGGTCGCACAGGTCTTCAACCGTACTCATATTGTGCGTGGAGAAAATGATCGTTGCTCCTTTGTCGCGAAGTTCAAGGATCTCTTGCTTGATCAGGTTGGCATTGATCGGGTCGAACCCGCTGAACGGTTCATCGAAAATCAACAGGTCGGGCTTGTGGATTACTGTAGTAATAAACTGTACCTTTTGTTGCATCCCTTTGGATAATTCCTCTACCTTTTTATCCCACCAGGCAACGATATCGAATTTCTCAAACCAATACTTCAGGCTTTTCATCGCGTCCCGGTAGCTCATTCCCTTGAGCTGGGCAAGGTACAAGGCCTGTTCTCCAATCTTCATTTTTTTGTATAGTCCACGCTCCTCGGGCAGATATCCGATTCTCGACACATCTGCAGTGGTCATCTTTCTTCCGTCGAAAAATAATTCACCCTGATCGGGTGCCGTTATCTGGTTGATGATCCGGATCAGGGTAGTCTTCCCGGCTCCGTTTGGCCCTAAAAGACCAAAAATCGAACCTTTTCCGACGCTGATGCTCACGTCATTGAGCGCCCGGGTGGCCCCATATTCCTTGTGGATGTTTCTGGCAATAAATAGTTCCATTCTTTTGTTTTGATGAATTGGTATGTGGTAATACTTCAAAATTACATTTTAATCCTGTAAAAAGCCCGGGGCTCTCCCCGGGCAAATCCAGCTAAAACACAACAAGTGTATGGTATATGTTGGGAAACAAACTTAATCCATACAGGTGAACTGTAAAATAGACAAAACATGGACTTTCAGCTCTTTCCAAAAATGGGTTATTGGTATATAGCTAACTGTCAGGTATTGCCGGAACCTTTGTCTATATCCAGCAATACTTTTCCGGAATCTTTCAGCAGCCCGACCGACCATTTGATAATCACCAGGGAACTGATGACCGCCGCAATGGTGTCGATAAATGGAATATCCCAGATCATGGCTGCTGTAAGCCCGATGATGGCCGACAAACTGGTAAGGGCATCCGCAATTACATGCAGATAAGCGGCCCTGATGTTGTGGTCGCTGTGTTCATGGTCATGGTGCAGCATAAAGGCACTGACAATATTAACTATCAGTCCGATTATGGCAATCCCAATAGCCTCGCGGTAATTGATGTCTACAGGTTGAATGAACCGTTGTATAGCTTCAAAAATGATCACAAAGGCAAATATCAAAAGCATCAATCCGCTGCTATAACCTGATAATGAAAGAATCTTGTCTGCATTTCCCCTGAATGTTCTTTTTCCTGATAGTCTCCTGACCAGAATGTAGGCAATCCAGCTCATGCCTATGGCCAGAACGTGGGAACCCATGTGTATCCCGTCGGCAAGTAAAGCCATCGAGCGGGTGGTTATTCCGAAGTATATTTCTACGACCATGGTGACGGCAGTAAGCAAAACTACCCACATGGTTTTTCTCTCATAGCTGTGCTGATGATCATCCATATTGTTAATATTATTCGTACACTTACCTTATTATAACAGCCGTCATATTCCAATTGATCTGAAAAAGTACAGAAATCTGATCTGAAAAGAGGCTGTCTCAAAAATCTGGGACAGCCTCTTTTCATTCGTATATCTATCCTGGAATGTTTTCAAAACTTGAATTCACTGGGTGATTAATTCACTTTTGAGACATTCTCTTTTGGATTTAACGGGTGATAATCTGTTTACTCGGTCAGGATATTAAATTCAGCTATACCAGCCCTGTCGGAGCCTGTCACAACACTTAATGCCCTGAATCTGACCATTCTGGCAGTAACCGGGTCAAAGGTTATCCTTTGCCATACCGGGCTGTTGGCGATATTTCCAAACTCGCCTGAGGAGACGGGCTGACTGAAGTTCCTGCCATCGTTACTGACCGAAATTTCATAGTTCCTGATTACTCCGGCACTGTAGCGGCTCTGGTCAGGTAAATATTCGAATCCTTTCAGTTTAACCACTTCGCCAAGGTCGATGATGAAATCAACCGGCAGTGGTTGGTTTACTACCAGCGAAGTAGCCGGATTTCCATCGAAAGGCGCACTGGCTCGCTGGTTTTTACCAGGTTCTCCCAGGAGTATCCATTGGGTTGAAGGGATATCGAACTCCTGACGGGTAACCGGACCGGTTTCTCCTGACTGTGGATTCACCGCTACGGCGGCTACTAAGCCTTTTTTATCCAGCTTGAATGGACCTTCATAGCGCGCCGAACCGGTTCCGGGATCCGTACCGTCGGTGGTGTAATATACCTCCACTCCCTCTTCCCCGGCTGATATAGTTACGTCCCCGGCCTGATTCCGTCTTACAACAGGGGCTTCCAGTACTTTTGGGGCATTGAATACCTGAAGGTTGGCGATCACGGGACAAGCTTTGGCATCGTCAATAGTGAACCGGATCTGTGTGGCAGTTGTTGTGGGCAGACGGAGAATCCGCTTATATCCTATGGTGGTCTCTTCAGCCAGAGTCTGCCAGTTACCGTCGACAAGGGCCTCCACCCTGAATTTCCGGACCCGCTGGCCCAACGGGATATACTCTTGTACCAGGAACCGGTTGAAAGTGGTTGGTTCTTTGAACTCTATGGTCACTGAAGCTGATGTTACCTCATCGTCGGCAGCCCAATAGGTTTCCTTCTTGCCATCAAGCATATTTTCAACCTTGAACTTTCGGGAATTTCCCCGGACATTCGACGCAGATATCTTTTGTCCGGCAGCCAGGTCGTGTGCAAAATCGGCCTTAAGTGCCTCAGCCAGTTTCATGACGGCATTCACGTCATTTTCGTGGATCAAACCACGGGTGTCTACCGGAAAGTTCAGCAAAAGTGAAGCGTTTCTGCCAACAGAATGGTAGTATATATCTAAAAGCTGTGGCAGGGTTTTTACCTTGTGGTCTTCATAAGGATGATAATACCATCCCGGACGAATTGAAACATCTACTTCAGCCGGTAACCAATGCGTTCCGTCTTCCTGTCCGGCCCTGAGATGTTCCAGGTTTTCAGCAATCCCGGGAGCGAAATCATCCCGTTTCAGCAGGCTCCAGTTAGTAGGCCTGGCCCATCCTTCCTCGTTGCCGACCCAACGTACATCCGGACCACCATCTGAAAAAATGCAGGCCATTGGCTGTAGTTCACGGACTATTTTAAAAACAGTATCCCATTGATAATAAGTGCGGTTGTCAATTTTGCGGTTTTCATTGGCCCCTCCGTAATAGCCGGTACCGCCGTTGGCTCCGTCGAACCACACTTCGAATACCTCGCCATAGTTGGTAAGCAGTTCGCGGAGCTGGTTCCGGAAGTAGTCCAGATATTCGGGCTTCCCGTAGTCGGCATGATTGCGGTCCCAGGGTGAGAGATACACTCCGAATTTAAGTCCATATTCTTTGCAGGCATCAGAAAGTTCACGCAGCAAATCCCCATTGCCATCGCGCCAGGGAGAATTTTTTACTGAATGTTCGGTATACGCCGAAGGCCAGAGGCAGAACCCATCGTGGTGTTTCGCCGTGATGATGATGCCTTTCATGCCGGCCTCTTTGGCCACACGTGCCCACTGGCGGGTATCCAGTTCCGTGGGATTGAACCATTCGGGTTTTTCATCGCCCATGCCCCATTCCATATTGGTAAAGGTATTCATATTGAAATGGATAAAGGCATAGTATTCAAGGTCGTGCCATGCAAGTTGCCTTTCTGAAGGCAGCGGGCCGTGTGGGGCTGGTGCAAGGGACCGATCACATGAAACCAACAGGATTGCCAGTAAGAAATAATAGCAGAAACGCACTTTCATCTTCTTGTAGTTTTGAATTCAGGGGGAAAGATAAAAAAAAAATGCGTATGCATTGGGCTCCAGGACCGGAATGCCACGAAGACTCCGCGACAAAAGGATTTATAAAATAATAACCTCCTTCGTGCCCTGGTGCCCTGGTGGCATTTGTATTCCTTTGTTTCTCAGTGTCTTCGTGGCAAAATAATATCTTTCAGGTTATTGCTTAGTCAGCCAGGCCGTCCAGAGTCTTTATGGTTCCGTCGGGATTATACTCCAACTCAACCACTTTTATACTCCGAAGCCAGGTTTTGCCCCCCGATGGCTTACTGTCGTGGTGGAAGAGGTACCATTTCCCATGGAATTCCACAATCGAATGGTGGGTGGTCCAGCCTATCACCGGTGTGAGGATCACACCCTGATAGGAGAAAGGCCCATATGGACTGTCGCCTGTGGCATAACACAGAAAGTGGGTATTTCCGGTTGAATAGGAGAAATAGTACTTGCCCTTGTATTTGTGCATCCACGGCCCTTCAAAGTAGCGCCTGTCGTGATCGCCAGCCCTTAGTGGTTCGCCGTTTTCATCCAAAATGACCACATCGCGGGGTTCTTCGGCGAATTCCAGCATGTCATCTCTCAGTCGGGCCACCCTGGCGCACAGAGCGGGTTCATCACCGGCCGGTTCGTGACCGCATTCTATGGCCTTGTTGTTGCGGTACCGCTGAAGTTGTCCTCCCCACAATCCCCCGAAATACATGTAAAAGTTTCCGTCACCGTCGTCCAATACCGCCGGATCAATGCTGAAGCTTCCCTTTATCGGATCACTTTGAGGAGTGAATGGGCCTTCGGGCTTATCACTCACCGCCACACCTATTCTGAAAATATCATTTTTATCCTTCAGCGGGAAATAAAGGTAATATTGGCCGTTTTTGAAGGCGGCATCCGGGGCCCAGAGCTGGCGGCCCGCCCAAGGGATGTCCTTAACAGCCAGGATAACCCCGTGGTCGGTCACCTCACCGTCGATCGAATCCATGGAGAATACATGGTAATCCCGCATGTCGAAATGATCCCCGAGGTCATTCTCCGGAATGCCGGATTCTACATCGTGTGAGGGGTAGATGTAAATCTTCCCGTTGAATACGTGCGCCGAAGGATCAGCGGTGTATAAATCCTTAACCAGGTATCTTGGTTTTTTCATTCTAAAATATTTTTGTTAATTCTTTATTAGACCGTTACCTTATATTATTTTGCTTTCGCTTCTTTGATGATTCTTTCCACCACCGGTTTGGGTTGGTAATTCCGGTCAAAAAGCAACGGGTAGTCTGTCCTTCCTCTCATCGGAAAGTTATTTTTCCAGGATTGGTTATCGGTGACCCCCCAAAGGGTAACCCTGCTGATTTTGTCCTGGTGCTTCAGGAAAAGAGAGAAGAAATCGCCCATCCGCTGATTCCATGCCACGGAAGCTGAATCGGGTAAACCTTCGGTGTAAGGATTCATCCGTGCCTCATACTCAGCCCTCAGGGCAATATCGGCTCCCTGCTGACGGGCTGGCCATGGCAGCGCAGACAAATCGAGTTCCGTGATCATCACCTTAACGCCCAGTCCGGAATAGGCCAGGATACTCTCTTCATAAGCTTCCAGTGTGGGCGAGTCCATGAGCAGATGCCCCTGCATGCCGATACCGTCAATTTTGAGTCCCTTGGACTGAAGGTTCTTCACCATTCTGATAACGCCATTTCTCCTGCCTTCTAATGCCATGGAGTAGTCGTTATAGTAAAGTTCGGCATCCGGGTCGGCTTCTGCGGCAAATTTAAAGGCCAGTTCCACAAACTCGTCACCTAAGATCTGGTAAAACTTGCTGTTGCGCCATGAGCCGTTGTCTTCAATGGCTTCGTTGACCACATCCCAGCCGTGGATACGGCCTTTGTAACGCCCCACGACCGTATAAATATGGTTCTTCATGCGCTCAATCAGTACCTCCCGGCTGACTTCGTTTCCGTCTGCACCGGTGAAAAACCAGCGCGGCGCCTGTGAATGCCATATCAGGGTATGCCCCACAATGTGCATGTTGTGTTTTTCGCCGAACGCGACAAACTGGTCGGCAAGACTGAAATCAAACTCCCCTTCGGTTCGCTGGATCTCCCCGCTTTTCATACAGTTCTCAGCTACGATGGAGTTAAAATGTCTGGTGACCATTTTCATGGACAAGGTATCCCGGCCCGTAATCTGGGGGGTATTGAGAGCAGCCCCGATGTAAAATTTTCCCGAAAGGGCATCTTTCAGCACCGGCTCGCTCTTCTGTGCATTGGAACATCCCGGCAGGATGATCGCCAGGATTAAAGCTAATACAATCGAATTCAGAATCTTTATTCTTTTCATAATGGCCGTTATTTTTGGTTATATGGCAGTTTTTCAGTTAAATGATCGTTCTTTAGTAAATTTTCCACTGTTGGTGTGGCTGTTCCTCACGCGCGGTCAGCCTTTTTTCCTTCTTTCCTCCAGATCTTTTTCTATCCTGACCTCCATTTTCTTGTTGATTTCGTAGAAGAAGAGACAGGCGACGCCAACCATAAAGGTCAGGGTAGGTAAAATACTGACGCTGAGTTTAATTCCCTGTACAGTGGCGGCAGCCTGGGTAACCAGCTGTTCGTCATATCCGTACAGGGCCAGAATGCCGGCAACCATTGCTCCTCCCACGCTTAATCCTGCCTTGAGCCCGAAAATCATGGCTGAAAAAATGATCGCCGTGGCCCTGCGGTTGTTCTTCCATTCGGAATAGTCGGCCACATCGGCAATCATCGCCCAAAGCAATGGTATAGTGAGGCCATAGAAAAATCCGTGCAGCATCTGGCTGACAAACACCAGGGCAATGGAAGTTGGGGTGTAGAACAGGAATGCCAGCAGGCAAAGTGCAGAAAGAAACAACCCGATGCCAAACACTTCCCGTTTTCCGTATTTATCGGCCAGCCTCTTGGAGAATATAATCCCGACAATCATAAAAATGATTCCGCCGGCATTAAAAACACTGAATCCGGAGGTCGGGGCATCCTCGGGCCACTGAAAACCTACCATTCCAACGCTTACCAGAAAGTTGTTCAGCCCTTCGATAAACCCTTCGAACCCGCTGCTTACCAGGAAGGAAGCCAGATGGGGCTCACTCAGATAATATTTGAAATAATAGACATACATGCCACCTTTAAGGGCTAATGTGATGAATACGAAAATGGTCAGGACGAGCATCGCAATCCAGGGTTTATTGCCGATGAGGTCTTTCAGATCCTGCAGAACACTGGATTTCTGTTCAGGCTTGGGGACGATCCTTTCTTTGGTGGTAAGAAAAGTGATGATAAAGAAAATTACCCCGACTAACGCAAAAATCCCCATGGTTTTTTCAAATCCTGCTGTCCGGTCGCCACCTCCAAGGATAAGCACCAGGGGGAGCAGCAGCACCTGTACGATAAACTGCGCTACCATAACGGCCACGAAGCGGTAAGACGATATGCTGTTCCTTTCGGCCATATCTCCTGTAATTACGCCGCTCAGCGCTGCATAGGGCAGGTTGTTGGCCGAATAAACCAGTACCAGGAGTATGTAAGTAACCAATGCATAAATAAGTTTTCCGGTATCGCTGAAGTTGGGTGTGCTGAACGCTAACAGGGCCATCACTCCAAAAGGAATGGAAGTCCAGAGTATCCATGGCCGGAATTTTCCCCACCGGGTGACCGTTCGGTCGGCGATGGCGCCCATTATCGGATTGAAAAAGGCTCCGATCATACCTCCGGCAAAGATGATGGCGGAGGCCGATGCCGGAGGGATGCGGTAAACATCGGTGTAAAAGTAGGCCAGAAAGGTCATCAGGGTCTGAAAGATCAGGTTGGCCGACAAGTCGCCCAGACTGTAACCAATCTTTTCGATCACGGAAATTTTTGGTGAAGATGGTTTCATACTCAAGTCATTAGGTTTATTTCTTTATATCGGATTCTTCGATAAAGTACTGCAAGATATAAATTAGGCTGTAATTTTTACAGCTTAGAAGGCAAAAAGTGAATAAAAAAAGTAAAAATTACTTTTTAGCTATTCTGAGACATAGGCTGAGTGTAGAATCGGTGTATGTACGAAAAGGGAATCGGAGTGAAAAAGACAGCAGACACTAGACAATAGACATCAGACATTAGACATCAGACAAAAACTTTGTGGTATGCCGCTGCGATAAAAACCACTTAGAGTCTTCCTGCCTTTGTGGCAAAACTCTGCGGCATGGCGGCTTTGCGAGTAATATTCTTTGCGGTAAAAGAAAACAGTTATTTAAGAGACATCAGACAAAAGACAAAAGACAAAAGACAACAGACACCAGACAACCGACAACAGACCTCAGACATCAGACTTTCAAAGGCAATGGGATGTTGGTTTTGCGTCTTACTCTGTGGACATTGTGACTCCTTAGTGCACTCCGTGGTAAAATTTTTATAACCACAGAGACGCCACAGAGGCTACAAAGAAGACACAGAGACACCACAAGGATTTTGTCTAATGTCTAATGTCTAATGTCTGTTGTCTATTGTCTAAAGTCTGATCTAATTCAGCAGCACAGGTGTGCCCAGCCCGGCTTTTTCCAGTTCTTTCAGCTGGGTTTCGGCATCCCCGACTATCACATAATAGAGATTCTGCGGTTTGATGTATTTTTTTGCCAGCATGGTGTGTTCATCCACTGTAAGGGCACGGATGAACTTCTCTTCCTGTTTTACAAAGTCGGCCGGTTTGTTGTAGGCACTGATCGAGTTGAGCATTCCCAATAACGAACCTAAAGTCTCGAAGGCCCGGGCATTCGACTTGATCCTGGAGTTTTTGACAAATTGGAGATCTTCTTCACTGATTCCGTTTACATATTTCCCGATTTCATCCCTGAATATTTCCACTGATTCGAGGGTCGCGGTCGACCGGACACTGGAGGATGCCGTAAACTCTCCAAAATTCCTGCCGCCTGTAAATGAGGAGCGGGCACCATAGGTGAAGCCCTTTTCTTCCCGGAGAATCAGGTTGAGGAAACCGTTAAAGGATCCGCCTAATTTGTCGTTCACCACAGTAGCTGCGAAATAGTCGGGGCTCGACTGCGGCATGGCAGGTTTGCCAACCTGAATGACCGATTGTTTGGCACCGGGAACATCCACAAAATAGATTTTGGGAGTTGATGGCGGTATAGGTGGTTTGATTTCAGGCATTTGCACATCAAAGGGCTTCCAGCGGGCAACCAGGTTTTTGGTGGCTTTGTTCACCCGCTTGCTGTCAATATCGCCCGCAATATGCATCCGGGTTACTTTCGGAGAGAGGTTACGGCTGTAATAGGCTTTCAGGTCATCCATGGTGATATTTTCCACGGTTTCGGCTGATCCGGAGGTCTCCGTCGCCAGGATATGGCCATCCCCGTAGACCAGCTGGCGGAAAGCCGAGGCCGCAAGCCAGGTTGGATTGGCCTGGTTGCGTTTCAGGTTATTGAGTGTCCTCATTTTGATCAGGTTGAACTGCTCTTCGTCCCATCTTGGCTCAAGCAGGATCTCTTCAACAATAGCCAGGGTTTTTTCAAAATTTCTGGCCAGGGTATTGACGCTGATGGTTATACTTTCGGTGCCGGCATTCACTGAAATCCGGGCCCCCAACAGGTCAATCACTTCTTCAAGCTCTTCGGGTGTGCGGTTTTTGGTCCCTTCAGTCAGCATATCGGCTAAAAAGGAGGCAACACCCGACTTTTCGATCGGATCTAATATGTGGCCGCCCTCAATGACCAGATTGTACTGAACCAGTGGGAGTTCACTGTTTTTAATACCCCAAACGCCAATGCCGTTCTTAAGTTTTGAAGTCCAGACTTTTGGCAGCGTAATCAACGGATCCGGCCCATGGGGTGGTTCCACCGACCGGTCGATGAGCGATGGCGTTTTCCTGACTTCTTCTGAAATCTCCTCTTCAACATGCACCACTTCAAGTGCTTCTGTAATGCTTTCTTCCACCACGTCAGCCCTGACTGAATTTTCTGCAACAAGGGAAACCTGGCCTTTGGGCACAAAGCTGGTCGCTACATAGTTTTTGTTCCGGATGTATTGGTTGTACACCCTCATGACATCGTCTGCAGTAACCGCCTGTATCGCCGCCAGCTCCTTCACTGCCTGTCCGGGATCACCGGCAAATTCATTGTAACGGGCTAACTGGATGGCCAGCGTGTACACTGAACTCAGCTGGTTGTAGAAACTGGTTTCCATCCCTGCCTTGATTCTTTCGAGGTCATTTTCTGTAATGCCTTCTTTCTCAAAAAGTTCAAATGCCTCAAAAATGGCTTTTTCCACTTCGGCTAAAGAGACCTTGCTGTTGGCATTCACAGAAATCTGAAAGCGGCCGCCTAACTCCTGGGTGCTGTTGAAGACACCAACACGGGAGGTCAGCTGTTTGTCACGGACCAACACTTTATACATGGGAGCTTTCTTCCCGCTGCTCAGGATCTGCCCCAGGAAATTCAGTGCATAACTGTCGGGGTGATAAGACTCTACCGTCGGCCAGGCCATGGTCAGCTGTGGCGTGGTGGCAAAATTGTCTTCATGGTATAGTTTTTTGGTTTTTTCTATGGTTACCGGTACCGGTTCCCTCCGTGGAATCGGGCTGCCCATGGGGATCTCCCCGAAATACCTGGAAACCAGCTTTTTTACTTCCGGGGATTCGAAATCACCTGCTATGACCAAAGTGGCATTGTTGGGCACATAGTATTGGGCATGAAAGGCTTTTACATCGTCGATGGTGGCATTGAACAGGTCCTCCATCGAGCCGATTACCTGCCAGCTGTAAGGATGGCCTTCCGGATAAAAGCTTTTGTCCATGACGTAACTGGCATGTCCGTAAGGCCGGTTGTCGTAGTTTTGCCTTTTCTCATTCTGGACCACATTCTGCTGATTGGCAAATGCAGCCTGGGTAACGGTATTAATGAGGTATCCCATCCGGTCGGATTCCATCCAGAGAACCATCTCCATGGCATTTTTCGGGACTACCTGGTAATAATTGGTGCCGTCCTTGCTGGTACTGCCGTTCAGCGTGCCGCCGGCATTCTGTATTTTCCTGAAAAACTGGTCCTGGGGCACATTTTCAGACTCCTGGAACATCATATGCTCAAACAAGTGGGCAAATCCGGTCTTCCCGGGTACCTCACGGCTCGATCCCACATGGTACTGAAGGGCAATAGCCACTACCGGGTCGGATTTGTCCTGGTGCAGGACCACCTCAAGGCCGTTTGGGAGTGCATATTTTTCGAATTTAATCTGAAATTTTTCATCGGCTGAAGCCTGCCTGAAAAAGCCACATGTCGTGACAGCAAGAATGAGCGCACTAACAATTTTCTTCATTTTTTAATGATTGTATTGAATTTAAGGGGTGAAAATTAGAAAAAAATTATGTGTAAAATGGTTTTCCTTTATGTGCCATTGTTATTTTTTATAGGGTTGTTTGAACTATTGTTGGTCTGAAACGGTTTATTCATACAATAATTAGCAGGACACAACGGGCCTGATCAGAAGAATTAATATGAAAGATAAGCTGAAAAAATACAGGATCTCTATCATTTTTGCCATAGCGGGTGCTATAGGTGGTTTTCTATACTGGCGCTTTGTGGGCTGTCTTTCAGGGACCTGCCCCATAAAGTCGGTCTGGTACTGGACCACCCTTTGGGGCACGGCTGCCGGTTACCTGGTTGGTGACATGATCAGAGAATTTCTGGAAAAAAGGGAGAAGAAGAGAAATGAACGAACGGTTTAAGACAATCATAAATTCGGAGCGGCCTGTCTTGGTGGATTTTTATGCCGACTGGTGCGAGCCATGCAAACTGATGACACCCATTCTCAAGACTGTAAAGAAGGACATCCGGCAGGTCAGGGTACTGAAGGTCAATGTTGACCACAATCCTGTCATTGCCCATTCATTTGGCATCCACAGTCTACCTACAGTGGTATTATTCAAAAAGGGTAAACCTGAATGGATGGGCGTGGGCGTTCATTCAGCCTGTGATATCAAGGAAATCGTCAGTAATCACCTTTAATCAGAGACACTCCCGGACCAGATTTTGCATTTTCCCCAGCCCGGTACGCGCAACCTCCAATGCATCTCTTCCCCAGTAATCCTTATTGAAAAGCTCTAAGGAAAAGACCACCGGACGATCCTTGCGGATCATTTCGCGGATAATCTCCTTGATGGGGGCGACGCCGTCGCCGGGATATACTCTGTCGCCGTCGGTTAGTTTTTCCCGCGGAACATTCCCCGGGTAATCATTGAAATGGAATACTTCAATTATTCCCGGAGCAATCAGTTTAAGCGCTTCTGTCCCCGATCCTCCGCGGTGCATGTGATAGACGTCTGAGAGGATCCTGGCATCCGGGTGGTTGGCTGCTGCAGCCACATAAAGTGCCTGGGCTAAATGGTGCAGATTGGCCGATGCCCCCCAGAACTCCAGGTGTGGGGTTACCCCTTCTTTCTTTCCCATTTCCAGGATGGCATGGTAACGTTCGGCAGCCCGATCCAGGCTGAGTCCGGGGCTTTGGTGCGCCCCCATCGGGGGGGCGGCAATTCTGCGGCATCCGGCGGCCGCCAGTAGCCCCATCTCCCTCTGAAGCTGCTCCAGTCCGTTTCTCCTGACTTTCTCATCGTCTACAATCCACGGCGCAAACCCAATGGCATTTTCAATGGTAAGTCCAAGGTCACCGGCTCTTTTTCCCAGCTCAGCGGGTTTGCCTCCAGCTTCCAGATATTTCATGTATGGATCAATCCAGATTTCAATACCGGAATATCCCGCCCCCGAGGTTATCTCAAATTCTTTCAGGAAGCCGGGGTTTTGCCCCCGGATCGTACTGACGTTCAGGCAAAATGAAACGGGATTCCGTTGGCTGACGGCAGCAGGTGCCAATCCGGGCGCCAGTGCAGTACCCGCGGTTACCAATCCCAGACTTTTTATTAAATTTCTCCTTGAAATCATCATATTAATATTTTGGTTCCCCGGATTATTCCGGATTCGTTCTGAAATCAAACCACAAGTCGAGCTCTTTCGTAAATTTCCGGCCTTGTGTGTAGAATTTATTTTTCTGGCTCATCGGGCCAAGGGCTTCCGGTTTTTTAAATTTTGTGCCGATGGCGCTGATGCCGTGCAGGAATGAAATATTTCCCGATGGGAAAGCCGGTGCGGTATTCAGGTTGTAGGCCCCTGCCGGCGGTTCCGGGGTAAACATGCGCAGGAAAACATCCTCACTGGCGCAATAAATGGTAAAAGGCTGTTTGCTGCCACGGATTTCCACGGCATAAAAATCCTTGTGGTATCCCTTGAATTCCGGGTAAATCAGTTCTCCCTCCCCGGTGATGGTGTTGTTGTACTCTTTTTCCCATACTCCGAATGCATTACCCTTCAACCTGTTTTTCCAGACGCGGTATGGACCGGCTCCAACCCATCGCATGCTTTTAACCTGATCTTCAGGATAATCGAAGGATATTCCCATGGTAGTGGTTTCCCAGGGTGGGAGATAAACCATTTCCAACTGAAGCAAGCCCGACGGATGCATGGTCCAGCGTACACTTTTATAGATCCCGTCATAAAGCACCTCAACAATGGCTTTATTGCCCTCCATGCGACTCTTTATCTCCTTGAATTTGGCCTCTCCTTCGGCCGGGACCGGCCCGTTTCCGAAACCGGTTGCTCCGGAAGGGTTGTCAACAGATACCAGCAGTCCTGTTTTTTTACTGAATGCTGCGGTAATTCCGGAGGCTGAAAGATTGATCACATCGTCGCTTCCGGTAATCCGGGACGGTTCAGTTCCCTCTCCGCTGACCTTGGAAGCCGTGAATTCTGACGGCGTTGAGACCGGCCAGCTCCAGGTGTAAATTTCATTGCCGTACGGATCGGTGGCGGTGATGTACAGTACATCGTAACTGTAGAAATTTTCAGGCAGGTTAACTTTCAGGATTCCTTTCTCACCCGGGGCCAGACCAGGGGATAAAATGGATCCGCTCACAATATCTGTTGGTTCCGGATTTTTCAGGGAAAGTTTTCCCAACTTCCAGCTAAATTGGCACTGACTGAGCCGGGTATAGTGATATCGGTTCTCGATTTCAAATGTGCCGTTGAACTGAGGGGTAATGTATCTTCGCCCGAAATGGATGGGCGCCCACAATTCCCGGATGGTATAAAAGCTGCCTTCTTTTTCGTGGAACGGGCCGAGGATGCCATCGGGAGCATTATTTTTATAGGTGTCGATCTCTCCGTTGCGGTCGGTGCGAACCACGCCCTCGTCGGCGAACACCCAAAGGAAGCCTCCGGCCGACAGCGGGTTATACCACATCTGGTTCCAGTAATCCTCTAACCCTGCACCATGGCCCCCGTCGTAGAGCCCGTGCAGGAACTCGGTGGGAAAGGCGACGTTCTGCCCGTGCTGGTGGGTTCCGGTTCCGTAATCGTAATCCTTGTAATGCTGGGTATCGGTTCCCCGGAATATGTCCCAGGGATGGATCAGCGGCCTCTTCTGTGGATCGAGCTCATCAAACCAATGGTCGAGTTCCGTATTCCAGCCGCCCTCATTGCCATTGTCCCAGATAACGATGGAGGGGTGGTTGACGTCTCTTTTGAGCATCGACTGTGCCAGGATGGATCCTGCTGGCGTGTCGTAGGCGGTCTGCCAGCCGGCCAGCTCATTCAGTACGAATAGTCCCAGCGAGTCGCAAACCTCCAGAAAATGCTTGTCGGGCGGGTAGTGCGACATCCGCACGGCATTCATGTTCATCTCCTTAATCAGCTTCACATCGTTGATGCTGTGCTGCCTGCTCAAAGTACGGCCGGTTGTTGGCCAAAAGGAGTGGCGGTTGACGCCCTTGAATTTTATTCTGACACCGTTGACATAGATTCCGTCCTTTTCGCGAAGTTCAACCGTACGAAACCCAAAGCGTTCCCTGATGGCATGAAGGGTTCCGTTGCCATCTTCCAGTTTTACATCCAGAAAATAAAGATTAGGAAATTCCGGATCCCAGGTTTTTATCCCGCTGAATGCCGCGGATAGGCGGGTGAGGGTCTCTTCTTTGCTGATATTTTGGGAAAACGGACTGCCCACCGGCTTCCCGGATAAATCGGTTACCTGTGCTGATACCCGTGTGGCAGCCTTCCTGCCTGTCAGGAAAACATCCACAGATAATGTGCCGTCTGCTTTGGCATCCAGTGCTATACGTTCGATGTGCTCCCGGGGTTTGGTTTCCATGTATACCGGCCTGAAGATGCCTCCGAAAATCCAGAAGTCGCATCTCCGTTCGGCCTCATTAACTGATTCATTGGCTGAATGTTTGGCCACGGTGACTTCCAGCAGGTTCTCCCGGCCAAAGCGAAGGAGCTTGCTGATGTCGTATGAAAATCGGTAAAACGCTCCCTGGTGTATGGGTCCGGCACTTTTTCCGTTGACTTTAACTTCCGTATCCGTCATCGATCCTTCGAAAACCAGACTGACAGCTTTATCTTTCCAGTCGGCCGGAACGGTGAAACGGTGGCGGTACATGCCCTTTTCCTTGCCACGGTCTTCATCCTTGTCGTGGCCGTAGTTGTACTTTCCGAATCCCTGCAACTCCCAGCAAGATGGGACCGGTATGGTAGTCCAGTAGCCCGAATTCATTCCACCGGTGCAGAAAAATTCCCAGTCGACGGTCTGGTCACTGCCGGTACCCGACAGATATTGAATTTGGGTGTTCTGCGCATTCAGGGTAACAACTCCCGTAAATAGAAAAAGAATCAAAATTTGGGCGGTTTTGGTCAGTTTTTTCATTGGTTATTTCATTGATTTTTGCAAAATAAGCAAAAAAACTGTCCACAGATTACACAGATTGTAAAAATGATGCGGGGTACATGGTGCATGGTTCGCTATGGAAAAACGGTGTAGGGCAAGCACATGTGCTTGCTTTGGTTCCTGTAATGTCAAACGTGACTCTTAAAGTCGGGGTACTGGGTTCGTTTTTACGTGGGGCAGGGTACAGGTACCGGATCACCGGATCTCTAAAGGGTATCAAGTATCAGGTATCAAGAATCAAGACAAAAGATGAACTTCCCTAAATAAGGTTGACAGTTTTTACTAATTATTTACTTGCTTACTTAGTTAATTACTATCGGACAATTATGAGCCAGAAGGCCTTCTTTTGGCTCAAAATCAAAGTGGCTCGATGCCACCTTGATTTTG
>JAUWAB010000045.1 GCA_030602265.1 Prolixibacteraceae bacterium
TGTCTATGAACTTCGTTTTTGCGGTTGCAAATGTATCTACTTATTTTTTACCCGCAAGGGGGGAAAACACTTTTTTTGGGCGGTTTTACCAGACATTCCGGTTAAGATTATGAAAATCAACAGGTAAGTGTTGAAAAAAAATGCACTGACTTTTGTTTACGTTGAGTTAACAGAAAAGTTACAAATCTTCGTCAGTTCCGTAAACGGAAGTAAAGCATCCGCATAATTGCCTGTTTTACTGACACCTGACTGATACTACAGAAAACACTCCCATTTTCAGATCAATGTTAACCCAGTGTAAACCGCAGGCTGTCGGATAAATCATATCAGGGATGGTTCAGGATAGAATTTAAGATAAAACGCAACGGGCAGTCAAAAAAAAAAGGCTGTCTGAAAATTTCAGACAGCCTCAGCTCTATGTTAAAATATCCTCTTGTTTTATACCAGCTGGTATTTATACGAACCCAGATCGTCGACAGAGCTGCTGCCGATAAAGCTTGCATGAGCGTTAACCTGGGCCTTGGCCAGCTTTACGAAATTTTTAGCCGAACGAAGATGATCGCGGTCACGGTTTGCATCCAGCATCAGCAGATAGCCCATTATAATATAGCCGGCCATCTCGACCATCCTGCGTGCATGAAAATCGACATACTCATTATCGTTAACGGCCAGTACGTGATTAACTGCATGTTCATACTCGTCGGTCATGATGATCAGTGCCCTTTTCAGGAAGGCAAGTTCCGGAGCTACTTTCTGCGCTTCATATGCCCTGATCTGATTCAGGTATGCCCCGGTTGTCACTCCCCTGATAGCAGCTACAACCTGTAACTGAGTGGTCCCTTCGTAAATGGAGGTAATCCTTGCATCCCTGTAAATCCTTTCCACAGGGTAATCCTTCATAAATCCAGAACCCCCGTGAACCTGTACCGCATCATAGGCCAGCTGGTTACAGAACTCGCTTGACATACCCTTGACCAGGGGAGTAAAAAGATCGGCCAGTTTCTGATAGGATTTCATTTCCTGGCGTTCTTCAGGATCAAGCTTACGTTCCTCCGCGATATGCATGTATGTTTTGTAGATATCCACAAACCTGGCCGTTTCATATAAAAGGGTACGGGAAGCATCCAGTTTAGCCTTCATGGTGGATATCATTTCATATACAGCCGGGAAACGGATGATGGCCTTACCAAACTGAACTCTTTCAGTGGCATAGGCAAGTGCCTCTCGATATGCGGCCTCCGATATACCGACCGACTGGGCGGCTATTCCAAGGCGGGCTCCATTCATCAGGGCCATTACGTATTTGATAAGACCCATTTTCCGGTCACCCACCAGCTCTGCCGGGGCATCCCTGAATACCAGCTCGCAGGTAGGCGAACCGATTATCCCCATTTTATGCTCAATTCTCCGGACAGTAACCCCGCCATTCTCCTTGTGGTGAATAAACATGGATAGTCCCCTGCCATCTTTTGTACCTGCCTCACTTCTGGCTAATACCAGAGAGATATGCCCGTCACCATTGGTGATAAACCTTTTCACCCCGTTTAACAACCAGGTCCCTTTCTGTTCATCGTATGTCGCTTTCAGCTGAACGGCCTGAAGATCGGAACCGGCATCCGGCTCGGTAAGGTCCATGGCCATGGTTGCGCCGGCGGCTACCTGCGGCAGATATTTTTGTTTCTGCTCTTCCGATGCAAATTCATTAATGGTCTCGGCACAGTCCTGTAAACCCCAGATATTGACAAACCCGGCGTCTGCGCGTGAAACCACATCTGCAGCCATAATGTAAGGTACGATGGGAAAATTCAAACCGCCATATTTCCTGGGCAACGACATACCCATAAGTCCGGCTTTGTTGAGGGCATCAATATTGACTGCTGTTCCGTCGGCATATTTCACCCTTCCGTTGATGACCTCAGGACCCTGGGCATCGACGCCTTCAGCGTTTGGAGCAATAACCTCACCACAAATTTCACCGACAACTTCCAGTACTTTATCGTAACTATCCATTGCATCCTCAAAATCCATCGGTGCAAAGTCGAATTCTCCCTTCTCGGTGAAGTTCCTTTCTTTGAGCTGCACTATTTTTTCCATCATCGGATGGGTCAGATGGAATTTAAGGTCTTTATTATCTGTATAAAAATTAGCCATTTCAATTCATTTTTTAGTCAAACGTACATTACTTGGTATTTTTGCGGTAGTACCTGATCATTTTGGGTATGACCTCTGCCACATCCCCGGTAATGACATAGTCGGCAATCGCATTGATGGGCGCTTCAGGATCTGTATTGATGGCAATGATCTGGGCAGACTCCTCCATTCCGGCCCGGTGCTGGATTTGTCCGGATATTCCGCAGGCAATGTACAATTTTGGCCTGACCGTAATCCCGGTCTGGCCGATCTGCCTTTCATGACCTGCATACCCGGCATCCACAGCGGCCCTTGAGGCCCCGACTTCACCTCCCAAAACTTCAGCAAGTTCATAGAGGAGGCTGAAGTTTTCCCTGGAGCCAACCCCATAGCCGCCGGCAACAATAATGGGAGCTCCTTTAAGGTTGACCTTACTTTGCTCAATATGTCTCTCGATGATTTCCACAACAAACTCCTCAGGTGAGACAAACTGGTTAACGTCGAGATATTTTACCTCACCCTTGTAATTTTCATCCAGGATCTCTTTTTTCATAACCCCTTCCCTGACGGTTGCCATCTGGGGCCTGCAATCGGGGTTTATAATGGTAGCGATAATATTTCCACCGAAGGCCGGCCTGATCTGATATAAAAGATCTTTGTATGTGACCCCTGCCTTTTTATCTTCGTGGTCTCCAATCTCCAGACTGGTACAATCGGCAGTCAGCCCGCTGTGCAGGGCAGATGAAACCCGAGGGCCAAGGTCACGTCCGATAGAAGTGGCCCCCATCAGGGCAATCTGCGGCTTCTCTGCCTCGAAAAGTTTTACCACAACCGATGTGTGCGGAAGCGTTTGGTACGGATACAACCGGGGATCATCGGCGACATGCAGTACATCTACACCATAAGGAAAGAGTTGTTTCTCTATTCCCTGAAGGTTACTTCCCAGAACGACGGCTTCCAGTTTACACTTCAGGCTGTCTGCCAGTTTTCTGCCCTTGGTCAGCAGTTCGAGGCTCACCTCTGCAACGGCCCCGTCTTCGATTTCACAATATACAAATAGATTGTTCATGGTTCTTCAACGTTTAATATTAACCGATTGCGTGACTGCTGATGAGTTCGACCATCAATTCCTCGATATCCTCGTCAGAAGAGGATATCATTCGGGATTCCTTAGCCTGCAATACCACATTATCAATTTTTTTCACTTTGGTAGGCGATCCGTTGAGTCCTAACTGTGAAGGATCACTTTCGATATCGTTAACCGACCATTCGGTAATATTCAGATATGGGCGGTCATTGTAAAGGTGAAGGTAATCCTCATTGGCACTCTGCATTTCGGAAACCGTGCGGGCATGCTTATACTTCATGAGTAACCTTGCATTCCTTGCCCTGCATTCAGCAGCGGTTCCGTTTACGGTCAGTACCAGTGGAAGATTACAGGCAGCCTGTTCAACGCCTCTCTCCAGCCTCCGCTTGACCACAATCCTGGATTCATCCACCGATTTAATTTCTTCGACGTAGGTGAGCTGCGGTATTTTGAGTTTTTCAGCAACCTGTGGTCCAACCTGGGCAGTATCTCCGTCTATAGCCTGCCTGCCTGCGATAATAATATCAAACTCTCCGATACGTCGTATGGCCTGCGAAAGAGCATAAGACGTGGCCAGGGTATCTGATCCGGCGAAAGCCCGGTCACTTAGCAGTACACCGTCGTCGGCCCCCCTGAACATTCCTTCACGGATAATATCGGCAGCCCTGCCAGGGCCCATGGTAAGCAGGGTTATGGTAGTACCCGGAATATTGTCCTTTATCCACAACGCCTGCTCCAAGGCATTCAGGTCTTCGGGATTGAAAATGGCGGGCAGTGCAGCGCGGTTCACGGTACCATCGGCTTTCATGGCATCCTTGCCCACATTCCGGGTGTCAGGAACCTGCTTGGCCAATACAATGATTTTTAAACCTCTCATAATTCGGTATTTCAGTATATTAATATATTTATTTATTCTACAACGGATTAGCGAGTAGCAAATATATAAACTGAACCAAAACACACCAAGAAACCAGGGTAGCCATTTTGAAATAAGTAATTTGCAATTCGTTAAAGTAATTCCCGGAATGACCGGAATGACCGGATTTTTAGGAAATTCCGCAGTATATGAAAAATTCAAATAATTGAATGGAAGTTTCTAAAGGAGCGTGAAAAGGAGTTTCTAAGAGGGGATACTTAAAATGAAAAAGGAGCCCGAAGACTCCTTTTTCAAATTTTATGCTTGTGCAGCCGGGCCTCCGAAGCCCATTGGCGGCATCATGGGATCATTTCCTGTATTGATTTTGATCGTACCGTTTGCCCTTTCAAATTTGCTGACATTATCCTGAAGAGCCAGCAACAGCCTTTTGGCGTGCTCCGGCGTCAGGATTATCCGCGATTTTACATTGGCTTTGGGTATTCCTGGCATTACCCTTACAAAATCAATAACAAATTCTGAACTGGAGTGGGTGATTACGGCAAGGTTTGAATAGGTACCCTGGGCAACCTCCTCGCTCAGTTCAATATTCAACTGTTGTTTATGCTGATTATTATCGCTCATAACTTTGTTATTCTTCGTCCTCAACAGGTTCCTTCATTTCAACCAGACGATCGTACTCGGTTTTTGACCCGACCACGAGGTTCTTGTATTCTTTCAGTCCGGTACCTGCAGGGATAAGATGACCACAGATTACGTTTTCTTTCAGACCGTCCAGATAATCCATTTTACCCATAATAGCTGCTTCGTTAAGCACCTTGGTGGTTTCCTGGAATGAGGCGGCCGACAGCCAGCTTCTTGTCTGGAGGGCAGCACGGGTAATCCCCTGCAATACCTGGCTTGAGGTTGCGGGAATAGCATCCCTTGCCTCGACCAGTTTTCTATCCTTCCGGCGGAGCAGGGAGTTTTCGTCCCTCAGCCTTCTTGCAGAAATGATCTGACCAGCGCGCAAACCTTCCGAATCTCCGGAACTGAGAATCACCTTCTTGCTGTAGATCCAGTCGTTTTCCTGCATGAATTCGGTTTTGTCAACCACCTGTTTCTCGAGGAAACGGGTATCACCCGGGTCATCAATCTCAACCTTGCGCATCATCTGACGGATAATTACCTCATAATGCTTGTCGTTGATCTTCACACCCTGCATACGGTATACATCCTGAACCTCGTTAAGAATATACTCCTGAACAGCGGTAGGCCCTTTGATAGCGAGAATGTCTGAAGGAGTAATGGCACCATCTGACAGGGGAGTCCCAGCCCTGATGTAGTCATTATCCTGGACAAGTATCTGTTTGGACAGTGGTACAAGATACTTCTTGACCTCGCCCAGCTTGGAAGTAACGATAATTTCACGGTTACCACGCTTGATTTTCCCGAGGGTAACCTCACCGTCGATTTCAGATACCACCGCCGGATTGGAGGGGTTTCTGGCTTCAAACAATTCGGTAACACGTGGCAAACCACCCGTGATATCACCGGCTTTACCTGCAGCCCGGGGAATTTTCACAAGAACCTGACCGGCCTTTACCTTATCCTTGTTGTTCACCGAAAGGTGACCACCTACAGGAAGGTTATATGAACGGATTACCTCACCGCTCTCATCGATGATACGGAGTGACGGGTTCTTGGTCTTGTCCCTGGTTTCGATAATCACCTTTTCATTATATCCGGTCTGTTCATCCGATTCTTCCCTGAAGGTTACCCCTTCGATCAGGCTGTCAAATTCAATGGTACCATTGAATTCCGTGATGATAACCCCGTTATACGGGTCCCATTCACAAACCAGCATACCTTTTGATACGGATTCTCCATTCTTTATATAAAGTTTAGAACCATAAGGTATCGGATGACTGGAAAGCTGAATATTCGTGTTCTTGTCGATGATTTTTAATTCAGCCAGTCGGCTTACCACTATATCGACCGTTTTGCCATCTTTGTCGATATACTCTACAGTTCTAAGTTCCTCGATTTCAACGTATCCATCGTATTTTGAAACGACGGACGACTGAGCCGAGATATTGCCTGCGATACCCCCAACGTGGAAGGTCCTGAGTGTAAGCTGGGTACCGGGTTCACCGATCGACTGTGCAGCAATGACACCAACCGCTTCACCTCGCTGTACCTTTTTACCGCTGGCCAGGTTCCGCCCGTAACATTTTGCGCAGACCCCGACTTCACTTTCACAGGTCAGTACCGAGCGGATCTCCACACTTTCGATCGGAGAATCTTCAATGATGGCAGCAACCCCTTCGGTAATTTCATCACCCGATTTAACAATCAGATCACCTGATAGGGGATGATAAATATCGTGTACTGAAGTACGGCCAAGAATCCGGTCGGAGAGTGATGCAACCAGTTCCTCATTGTTCTTGATAGCAGTAGCTACCAGTCCTCTGAGTGTTCCGCAGTCATCTTCAGAGATAATCACATCCTGGGCAACATCCACAAGACGACGGGTCAGATAACCAGCATCTGCCGTTTTCAGTGCGGTATCAGCGAGACCCTTACGTGCACCGTGGGTAGAGATAAAGTACTCAAGTACGGACAAACCTTCCTTAAAATTGGCAAGAATCGGGTTTTCAATAATCTGAGAAGTAGTTGAACCCGACTTTTGCGGTTTGGCCATAAGTCCCCTCATCCCGCAAAGCTGCCTGATCTGCTCTTTCGAACCACGGGCTCCTGAATCCAACATCATATAAATCGAGTTGAATCCCTGGTCGTCGGTACTCAGTGTTTTCATTACTGAGTGGGTAAGCTTCGCATTGGCATGTGTCCAGATATCAATAACCTGGTTATAGCGTTCATTGTTGGTAATGAACCCCATATTATAGTTGGCGATTACCTCTTCAACTTCCTGATAACCCTCTTCAACGATCTCCCGCTTATCGACAGGTATGATTACATCATCCAGGTTAAAGGAGAGACCTCCGCGGTACGCCCAGTAGTAACCCAGGTCCTTGATGGCATCCAGGAAAGCAACTGTAGCAGCGTTACCAGCCACTTTGTAAACGTTCGAAATGATATCGCGCAGCGATTTTTTGGTAAGGAGCTGATTAATGTAGCCCACGCCGCGCGGTACATGTTCGTTGAATATTACCCGTCCGACGGTAGTTTCGATGATATGATGGAAGAATTCACCTTTATCATCTACATCCTCTACCTTTACCTTAACCGGGGCATGCATGGCGGCAACCCCCTCATTAAAGGCAATAACCACCTCATCAGGAGAATAGAAGGTCATACCTGACCCTTTAGCTCCGGGTCGTGCCTTGGTCATATAATACAATCCGAGTACCATGTCCTGAGAAGGAACGGTTATCGGTGCACCATTGGCAGGGTTAAGGAGGTTGTGTGAAGCAAGCATCAACAACTGAGCTTCCAATATCGCGGAATTGCCCAGTGGAAGATGCACTGCCATCTGGTCTCCGTCGAAGTCGGCGTTAAATCCGGTACATACAAGGGGATGCAACTGAATGGCCTTACCCTCGATCATAACAGGCTGGAATGCCTGAATGGAGAGCCGGTGCAGCGTGGGTGCACGGTTCAGGAGAACCGGATGCCCTTTCAGCACATTCTCCAGGATTTCCCAAACCACGGGATCCTTGCGATCGACTATTTTTTTGGCAGATTTCACCGTTTTTACAATTCCTCTTTCAATCAGTTTCCTGATGACAAAAGGTTTGTAAAGTTCAGCTGCCATATCTTTAGGTAAACCGCATTCATGAAGTTTAAGTTTCGGGCCGACCACGATGACTGAACGGGCTGAATAGTCTACACGTTTACCCAAAAGGTTTTGACGAAAACGTCCCTGTTTACCTTTAAGACTGTCGGAAAGTGATTTCAGCGCACGGTTGTTCTCGGTTTTCACCGCGTTGACTTTGCGCGAATTATCAAACAGAGAATCAACTGCCTCCTGGAGCATACGCTTTTCATTCCTGAGAATCACTTCAGGTGCTTTGATCTCGATAAGCCTTTTCAGACGGTTATTACGGATAATCACCCTGCGGTACAGGTCATTCAGGTCGGATGTGGCAAACCGGCCACCATCCAACGGCACCAAAGGCCGGAGGTCAGGCGGAATTACCGGAACAACCTTTACAATCATCCATTCGGGCTGGTTCAGCTTTTTGCTTGCCCTGAATGCCTCAACAACCTGAAGACGCTTCAAAGCCTCGTTTTTTCTTTGCTGTGAAGTTTCTGTGCTGGCCTTATGTCTGAGGTCATAGGAAAGTTCATCCAGATCAATTCTGCCCAGGATCATATGAAGTGCTTCCGCACCCATTTTGGCTATGAACTTGTTCGGATCGTCATCTTCCAGGTACTGATTTTCCCTGGGAAGGGAGTCGATAATGTCAAGGTATTCCTCTTCCGACAGGAAATCCAGAAATTTTACCTCAGGAGCCTTGATTCCGGGATTTACCACGACATAACGTTCGTAATAAATGATTGAATCCAGCTTTTTGGTTGGCAGACCCAAAAGATATCCGATCTTGTTGGGCAAAGACCTGAAGTACCAGATATGAGCAACCGGAACAACAAGGGAAATATGCCCCATACGTTCACGGCGCACCTTCTTCTCGGTAACTTCAACACCACAGCGGTCGCAAACAATACCCTTATAACGGATACGTTTATATTTACCGCAGTGGCATTCATAGTCTTTAACCGGACCGAAAATCCTTTCGCAAAACAAACCGTCTCTTTCCGGTTTGTATGTCCGGTAATTTATAGTTTCAGGCTTCAGTACCTCACCGTGCGATCTTTCCAGGATCTCCTCGGGAGATGCCAGACTGATCGAAATTTTTGCAAAATTGCTTTTAGCTTTGTTATCTTTTCTGAATGCCATATAAGCTAAAGTTATTTTATTGAACAAGAACCCAACAAAGGTTCAGATAATTATTCCATTCTGACGCTGAGGCCGAGACCACGCAATTCATGCAGGAGTACGTTCAGGGATTCCGGGATTCCGGGTTGTGGCATGGGTTCACCTTTTACGATGGCCTCATATGCCTTAGCCCTTCCCATCACGTCGTCGGACTTCACTGTCAGGATTTCCTGCAGGATATGGGCAGCGCCAAAGGCTTCCAGTGCCCAAACCTCCATTTCACCAAAACGTTGTCCACCGAACTGTGCCTTACCACCAAGCGGCTGCTGGGTGATGAGTGAATACGGCCCGATTGACCTGGCATGCATCTTATCTTCGACCATATGTCCGAGTTTCATCATATAGATGATTCCGACGGTTGCAGGCTGGTCAAAAGGTTCACCCGTTTCGCCGTCATGCAGGACAGATTTCCCGTAACGCGGCACTCCGGCCTTATCGGTATATTCAGAAATTTCCTCGAGAGATGCACCGTCAAAAATCGGGGTACTGAATTTCATGCCGAGTTCTTTTCCGGCCCAACCCAGAACTGTCTCATAAATCTGACCCAGGTTCATACGGGAAGGTACTCCCAGGGGATTGAGCACAATATCAACCGGTGTACCGTCGGCGAGGAATGGCATATCTTCTGCCCTGACTACCCTGGAAACAATACCTTTGTTTCCGTGTCGTCCGGCCATCTTGTCACCAATCTGAAGCTTCCGTTTTTTGGCAATATAGACTTTTGCAAGTTGGATAATACCGGCAGGCAGCTCGTCCCCGATAGTAACATTGAAACGTTCACGGCGGGCAACGGCTTCGGCCTCCTTATATTTCATGATATAATTATTGACAAGTCTGAAAATCAGATCATTCTTGTCTTTATCCGTAGTCCATTTTGCCGGATTGATATTCAGATAGTCAAGTTCCTGCAGCTGTTTAAGTGTAAACTTAAGGCCTTTGGCAATCACTTCTGTTCCAAAATAGTCTTTAACACCCTGGCTGGTTTTACCCGAAACCAGTTCATAAAGTTTTTCTTCCAGTTTAATCCGGAGTGCAGCAACTTCTTTCTCAAACCTTTCATCGATCTGCTCAAGGAGCGGTTTTGTAGAAAGTTTTCCTTTTTTCTCCTTGTTTACCCTGGAAAACAACTTTTTGTCGATAACTACTCCGGATAGAGAAGGCGAAGCCTTCAGGGAGGCATCCTTAACGTCGCCTGCCTTGTCCCCGAAAATAGCCCGCAGCAGTTTTTCTTCCGGCGAAGGATCGGATTCACCCTTGGGGGTAATTTTTCCGATCAGGATATCACCCGGCTTGACGATAGCTCCGATCCGGATGAGACCATTCTCATCGAGGTTCCGGGTAGCCTCTTCGCTGACGTTCGGAATATCCGAAGTAAATTCCTCGACGCCACGTTTGGTGTCCCTGACCTCAAGGCTATATTCATCTACATGGACCGACGTAAAAATGTCTTCCCTGACGATCCTTTCTGAGATAACGATAGCATCTTCATAATTATAACCCTGCCAGGGCATAAAGGCAACCATCAGGTTACGGCCAAGGGCAAGCTCACCGTTTTGAGTGGCATAACCTTCTGTAAGGATCTGTCCCTTCCGGATTCTTTGTCCCTTTGCCACCATCGGTTTTAGGTCGACGGTGGTTCCCTGGTTGGTTTTGGTATATTTCGGCAGATTATAGGTAACTACCTCAGGATCGAAGCTGACAAATTTGTCCTCATCGGTCATATCGTAGCGAACGATAATCTGTTTGGAATCAACATATTCCACTACGCCGTCGGCTTCAGCCTTGATCAGCACACGTGAGTCGGCAGCAGCCCTTGCTTCCAATCCGGTACCTACAATAGGAGCCTCAGGCCGGAGCAGCGGAACTGCCTGGCGCATCATATTGGATCCCATGAGGGCACGGTTTGCATCATTGTGCTCAAGGAACGAAATAAGAGAAGCGGCAAGCGAGGCAATCTGATTTGGACCAACGTCCATCAGGTTGACATCTTCACGTTCAACCAACGGATAATCGCCATCCAGACGGGCTTTAACCTTCTGGTTGATGAAATTGCCATCCGGATCGATCGGAGCATTAGCCTGGGCAATGATCTGGCCTTCCTCTTCTTCGGCGGTCAGGTAGACCACACCTTCGTCGGAAAGGTCAACCCTGCTGTTCTCCACTTTCCGGTATGGGGTGGAAATAAAGCCGAGTTCATTGATCTTGGCAAATACACAGAGTGAGGAAATAAGACCGATGTTTGGGCCTTCGGGAGTTTCGATCGGACAAAGACGTCCGTAATGGGTGAAGTGAACGTCTCGCACTTCAAAACCGGCGCGGTCACGCGACAAACCTCCTGGTCCGAGGGCTGACATACGCCTTTTGTGCGTCATTTCTGCCAGAGGGTTGGTCTGGTCCATAAACTGCGACAAGGCATTCGTTCCAAAGAAAGAGTTGATCACAGAAGACAATGTCTTCGAATTGATCAGGTCGATGGGAGTAAATACCTCATTATCGCGGACATTCATACGTTCACGGATGGTTCTTGCCATACGGGCAAGTCCGACACCGAACTGACCGTAAAGCTGTTCCCCTACCGTTCTTACCCTTCGGTTACTCAGGTGGTCAATATCATCAACATCCGTTTTTGAATTGATCAGCTGAATCAGATATTTGATAATTTCAATGATATCTTCCTTGGTAAGGACCTTAACTTCCATTTCGATGTTCAGGCCCAGTTTCTTGTTGATACGGTAACGGCCAACATCGCCGAGGTCATATCGTTTATCAGAAAAGAAGAGTTTATCAATTACGTCACGCGCAGTAGCTTCATCCGGCGGTTCAGCATTTCTGAGCTGCCTGTAAATATGAAGCACGGCCTCTTTCTCAGAGTTACAGGGATCTTTCTGAAGCGTATTGTAAATAATGGCGAAATCCTGCTGGTTCTGTTCTTCTTTGTGAAGCAGTATCGTTTTTACGCCAGCCTCCAGGATTTCGTCGATATGATCATCCGTTAAGATAATCTCCCTGTCAATAATCACTTCATTCCTTTCAATAGATACCACTTCACCGGTATCTTCGTCCACGAAGTCCTCTATCCATGATTTCAACACCCTGGCAGCAAGTCTTCTGCCAACCACCTTTTTCAATCCGGCTTTTGAGACCTTGATTTCATCGGCAAGGTCAAAAATTTCAAGGACATCCTTATCGCTTTCATACCCAATAGCACGTAAAAGGGTGGTGACCGGCAATTTCTTTTTCCGGTCGATGTAAGCGTACATCACATTATTGATGTCGGTGGCAAATTCAATCCAGGAACCTTTGAAAGGAATAATCCTGGCTGAATACAGTTTTGATCCATTAGCGTGGACACTCTGACCGAAGAAAACGCCGGGAGACCGGTGCAACTGGGAAACGATAACCCTTTCAGCTCCATTTATTATAAATGTGCCTTTATCGGTCATATAAGGAACCGTACCTAAATACACGTCCTGTACTACTGTATCGAAATCCTCATGTTCGGGATCGGTACAGTACAATTTCAGTTTTGCCTTGAGGGGGACACTGAAGGTCAGTCCTCTTTCGATACATTCATCTGTGGAATATCTCGGAGGGTCTACCTGATAATCAATGAATTCCAATACAAAATTATTCCTGGTATCCGTAATGGGGAAATTCTCCTGAAAGACTTTAGACAGACCTTCTTCCTTACGGTTATCAAGAGTAGTTTTTAACTGGAAAAATTCTTTGAACGATTTAACTTGTACTTCCAAGAAGTCAGGGTAATCAAACCTGGTTTGTGTTGAGGAGAAACTGATCCTCTCGTTCTTTTTGTTTACGAACATGTATTTATACTGGTTAAGTAATATAAAATATAAATACAAAAAGGTTTAGAATCTCACCTGAGCAAGATTCTAAACCGTATTTACCATTAAGGCTTCCACCTATTTAACTTCAACTTCGGCTCCTGCCTCTTCAAGCTGTGCTTTGAGAGCTTCAGCTTCTTCTTTTGATACTTTCTCCTTTACTGCTTTCGGAGCTGCGTCAACGAGT
Organism: Prolixibacteraceae bacterium; assembly: GCA_030602265.1. Classification (GTDB taxonomy): domain Bacteria; phylum Bacteroidota; class Bacteroidia; order Bacteroidales; family Prolixibacteraceae; genus UBA1413. The sequence continues at coordinate 13,066 of JAUWAB010000045.1, forward strand.
TCTTTTGCTTCTTTCAAGCCAAGGCCTGTTAATTCCTTAACAAGTTTGACAACCTGCAGTTTTGACTGACCGCCAAATTTCAGGATTACATCAAATTCGGTCTGAACGGCTTCGGCAGCAGCTTCACCAGCGGCTGCGGGAGCAGCAACTGCAACTGCAGCAGCAGCGGGTTCGATACCGTACTCATCTTTCAGAATTTTAGCCAATTCGTTAACCTCTTTAACAGTTAAGTTTACCAACTCTTCTGCAAGCTGTTTTAAATCTGCCATCGTATTTATTTTTAATTAATTGTTACTAAATGAATTATTTTCTCTCTTCGAGTGTCTGAAGGACACCATGTATAATGTTACCACCTGACTGCAGCTGTGAAAGTACAGTTTTAACTGGTGATTGAAGCAATGCAACCACGTCGGCGATAAGTTCGTTTTTCGATTTGACTGCAACGAGTGCATCCAGCTGATCATCCCCGATATAAATCGACTCCTGAACGTACGCTCCTTTTAAAAGCGGTTTCTGTCGTTTTTTCCGGAATTCTTTGATCAATTTGGCAGGCACATTTGCATTCTCGGTGAACATGACCGAAGTATTGCCTTTAAGAATCGCATAAAGCTCATCAGCCTGTTTTTCAGACCTTTCGAGAGCCTTGCGCAGGAGCGTATTTTTAACTACAACCAGTTTTACATCCTGTGTGAAGCATTTACGTCTCAGATCGCTGGTATCTGCAGCGTTGAGGTCACTAATGTCAGCCAGGTAAAAATGGTTGCACGAATTGATTTGTTCGACTAAACTATCAATAATAGTTGCTTTTTCAGAACTTTTCATAACGACACATTTTTAGTCAGTAACTGACTTAGGTTCAACTTGAATACCAGGACTCATGGTACTTGACAGATAAATACTCTTGATATAGGTACCCTTTGCGGCAGTAGGTTTCAGTTTAACAATGGTATGCACGAATTCACGGGCATTATCCATAATCTTGTCAACACTGAAGGAGACTTTACCGATTGACGTATGGACAATACCAAATTTGTCAACCTTAAAGTCGATTTTACCTTGTTTAACCTCCTGGATAGCTTTACCCACATCCATGGTAACGGTTCCGCTTTTGGGGTTAGGCATCAATCCGCGGGGACCGAGGATACGACCTAATGCACCAATTTTTCCCATTACCGGCGGCATAGTGATAATCACATCCACATCGGTCCAACCACCTTTTATCTTATCGATATATTCATCGAGTCCTACAAAATCAGCACCGGCATCTTTGGCTTCCTGTTCCTTGTCGGGGGTTACCATAGCCAGTACTCTGACTTCTTTACCTGTACCATGGGGTAACGAAACTACGCCTCTAACCATTTGGTTAGCCTTCCTTGGGTCAACTCCAAGACGAATATCAATATCCACGGAAGCATCGAATTTGGTAAAAGTGATATTCTTTACCAATTCTGCTGCCTCATCGATGGAATATACCTTCCCCTTTTCGAGTTTAGCAAGTGCAGCTTTTTTATTTTTCGTAATTCTGCCCATCGTATAAAATTTAATTAATTATTGAATGGAGAAGCACCCTCTACGTTGATCCCCATACTTCTGGCAGTCCCAGCTACCATTTTCATTGCTGCATCCATAGTAAAGCAGTTCAGGTCAGACATTTTGCTTTCAGCAATTTCTCTTACCTGTTCCCAGGTTACCGATCCCACTTTTTTTACATGCGGTTCGGCAGAGCCCTTTTTAGCTTTGGAAGCATCTAACAACTGTATGGCCACAGGAGGCTGTTTGATAATAAAATCAAACGATTTATCTGCATAAACTGTAATGATAACAGGTAAGACCTTTCCTGCCAGATCGGCGGTACGGGCATTAAACTGTTTACAGAATTGCATGATATTGACCCCCTTCGAGCCAAGCGCTGGTCCTACCGGTGGCGACGGATTGGCCGCACCACCTTTGATTTGTAACTTGATTAATCCAGCAATTTCTTTCGCCATAGCAAAATTTTAGAGCGTTATTACTCCTTCTCGACCTGAAGGAAGCTAAGTTCCAAAGGAGTTTTTCTACCAAATATCTTCACCATTACCTGCAGCTTCTTCTTCTCTTCATTGATTGCCTCAATGGTTCCGTTGAAGCCGTTGAATGGTCCATCGATTACTTTTACAGTTTCACCCACCATGAAAGGATTGTTCATCTCCTCGCCGGTTTCAGTAAGTTCATCCACTTTACCCAGAATCCTGTTGACCTCGTTGGGGCGCATCGGAACCGGGTCTCCACCTTTGGTGTCGCCCAGGAAACCGATGACATTGGGAATGTTCCTCAATGTGTGCGTAACTTCTCCAACCAACGCTGCCTCGATCAGGACATATCCCGGATAAAAGCTTCGTTCCTTGCTGATTTTTTTTCCGTTCCGGATCTGATAAACCTTCTCCATGGGAATCAAAACCTGCGTAACAAAACCCTGAAGATCACCCCTGGCGATTTCGTTTTCGATGTACTCCTTCACTTTCTTCTCTTTTCCGCTGATAGCGCGAAGTACATACCATTTCTTACTAGTTTCGCTCATTGTGACCTCAGTAAAAAATTAATAAAATAACCCATAAATAAATTCCATTATGTTCTCAAACGAGATATCCATAACGAAAATTACCAGTGATATTATAAAGGAAGCAACCATTACAACCAATGCACTGCTTTGCAGTTCTTTCCATGTAGGCCAGGTAACTTTGTGTACAAGTTCCTCAAAAGCCTCTTCTACATATACTCTGAGCTTCATCTCAATTAATTTTTTTTGTACGGATGGTAAGATTCGAACTTACAGTCAACTCCCAATTGAGTTACATCCGAAAATAGTCCCGGAATGTTACTTCCGGGACTAGATTGGGTATAATATTGAATTTTGTCTTATTCAATGATTTCGGTAACCTGACCGGCACCTACTGTACGGCCTCCTTCACGGATTGCGAAACGCAGACCCACGTTGATGGCTACTGGGTAGATCAGCTGTACCTCGATGGATACGTTGTCACCTGGCATTACCATTTCACGTCCTTCCGGCAGGTGGATCTCACCGGTAACGTCAAGCGTACGGAGATAGAACTGCGGACGGTATTTGTTGTGGAATGGCGTATGACGACCACCTTCTTCTTTCTTCAGAACGTAGATCTCAGCTTTGAACCTGGTGTGCGGAGTGATGGATTTCGGTTTGGCAAGAATCTGACCACGTTTGATCTCTTTCTTGTCAACACCACGAAGCAGCAAACCAACGTTGTCACCAGCCTGTCCGTCGTCAAGGATCTTACGGAACATTTCAACACCAGTACATACGGTTTTGCGGCCATCAGCACCAAGACCAATAATTTCAATTTCGTCGCCGGTATGGATTTTACCGGTTTCGATACGGCCTGTAGCAACTGTTCCACGGCCTGTGATGGAGAATACGTCTTCAACCGGCATAAGGAATGGCTTGTCTACATCACGCGGAGGCAGTGGGATCCAGGTGTCAACTGCATCCATCAGTTCCATAACTTTATCTTCCCACTGTGGTTCACCGTTCATTGCACCAAGTGCAGAACCGCGGATTACCGGGCTGTTTTCGCCGTCAAACTGGTAGAAACTGAGAAGGTCACGAACTTCCATTTCAACAAGGTCCAACAACTCTTCATCGTCAACCATATCCACTTTGTTCATGAAAACAACCAGCCTCGGTACGTTTACCTGACGTGCGAGGAGAATGTGCTCGCGTGTCTGTGGCATCGGACCATCAGTAGCTGCTACAACAATAATAGCACCGTCCATCTGGGCAGCACCTGTAACCATGTTCTTCACATAGTCGGCGTGACCCGGACAGTCAACGTGAGCATAGTGCCTTTTTTCGGTCTGATACTCAACGTGAGCGGTATTAATCGTAATACCTCTTTCTTTTTCTTCAGGAGCATTGTCAATAGAATCAAATGACTTAATCTCCGAAAGACCTTTCTTTGCCAGAACCATTGTAATGGCAGCGGTCAGGGTAGTCTTACCATGATCAACGTGGCCAATCGTGCCAATATTGACATGCTCCTTGTCCCTTTTAAAATGTTCTTTTGCCATAACTCGAAATTTATTTTATTGTAGTTTAAAATCTTAAGAGCCGAAGACGAGAATTGAACTCGTGACCTCATCCTTACCAAGGATGCGCTCTACCCCTGAGCTACTCCGGCTTAGAGCAATCCCTCAGGGACTGCTGAAAAATTGAGCGGGAGACGGGATTCAAACCCGCGACCCTCAGCTTGGAAGGCTGATGCTCTATCGACTGAGCTACTCCCGCTGATATGCTTTTTGAAAAGCCGTGCAAATTTATAAAAAAACGTAAAGAACCAATCTTCTCGCCGAAAATATTGGATAATTTTTAACACAACATTCTCATTGACCCCGGAAACCAACGTCTGGCATAAGGCCTTTCCCCAGTCCCCGGGTCTTTTAAGGAATTATTATCCGGAAGCACCTGCTTGAAATCTTCAGAAAATTACTCCTCTAAAAGGGTGTGCAAAGTTATAAATAATTTTTAGTCGGAAATACCCCTGGTAAATAAATTTTCAGATTATTTTTCCCTGATCTTTTCCTTATGCTTTTTCAACTGACGGCGAATGGCTTCAACTGCTAAATCGGTAGCCTCCTCAAATGTATCGGCCTGCTTTTTTGCAAACAGATAATCCGTTGTAGGGATGGAAAGCTTTACTTCAGAAATCTTGTTGTTGGTAGTTTCAGGTTTGTCAACCTTTAATGTTACCTCAGAGTTAATAATCCCCTCAAAAAAGGTATCCAGCTTGTTTACCTTCTTCGTGATAAAATCGACCAGCTTCTGATCGGGTGTAAAATGAACAGCATTAACCTTGATATTCATAATCCATCAGTTTTTAGCCCCTCGGGTGGGCTTGTTGATAAATACTATGTAATTTCTCAAACGTGGTATGGGTATAGATCTCAGTAGCCGAAAGATTGGAATGGCCCAATAATTCCTTCACTGCATTGAGATCTGCGCCCTTATTCAATAAATGGGTGGCATAACTATGCCTGAGAACGTGCGGGCTCTTCTTCTCCAGAGCAGTGACCATCGACAGATGACTGGTTACAATTCTGTAAATCAGTTTCTCATAAGCCGGAGATCCCTTATCGGTAAGAATCAGAACACCGCCTGTAAGACCAAACGATGCTTCTTTTAAAGAACGGTACTCCTCAATCAAAGGTTTCAAACTCCTCGGGAAAGGAATAATCCTTTCCTTATTGCGCTTTCCCAGTACCTTAATCTGGTACTGCCCTGTATCCATATGATCTTCTGTCAGGGTCATCAGTTCACTTAACCTGATTCCAGTACCATATAACAAGGCAATCACCAGCTTGTTCCTGACACCTGCAAAATCAGCTGTAAAGAACCCATCATCCAGCAAATGATGCAGGTTTTTCTCTTCAACAAAATAAGGAAGCTTCTTCCTGATCTTGGGGAGGGGGACCTGTACAACAGGAGTTTTCCCGATTTCTCCCATCTTCATTAAATGTTTGAAGTATGACTTCAGTGTCGATACCTTACGGTTAACACTCCGGGGTGATTGTTTGTCGGCCATCAGGCTGACAACCCATTCCCTGATCATTTTATTATCAACCTTTTTATGATCAAATTCCCCGACCAATTTTGTGCAAAACTGCACAAACTGATCGAGGTCATTTTTGTATGCGATCACCGTATGAGAAGAACAACGCTTCTCAAACTTCAAATAATTAATGAAGGATTCCTGAAAATTCATTCAACTGTATGGCTTATAAACAATCAGGAACCGGATACTTTCCTTATTAGTCTTCCTGCCTCTGTAATCCCTGAATATAGACAGCCTTTTTCAGCTGGGTCCTCTTTTTGACCGACGGCTTGGAAAATGCTTGTCTCTCACGTAATTCCTTGATTACGCCGGTTTTTTCAAACTTCCTTTTGAACCTCTTTAAGGCTCTTTCGATGTTCTCGCCTTCTTTAACGGGAATAATAATCATATTTTCTTCGTTTACTGATTTTTAAATCGAGGCGCAAATTTAGAAAATATTCAGTCCTTATCAAATATATAACAAAAAAATTATTTCCCGGCACATTAAACGTTAACAATTCAAAAAAACTATCTCTCCGTCAGATAGGGCTTCACCCTGAGAAAAGTAACGCTATCCAGGGCTTCACGGCTTAACAGCTCACCAGGCGATTCAAACGGTCCGGTTTCCGATCTTAACCGTACTATCCTCCTTGCCTGATCGGCTGAAAGATAAGGATGGGCCCTCAATTCATTGAAGTCGGCATAATTCAGCCTGAGCAACCTGATCTCACCAGGATTTATCCGTACATTTCCTTCTATTCCTGAAAACCTTTCAGGAGTCATACCATATACTTCCTCTAATTGGGATACAGAATAGAATCCACCCAGGCTTTGGCGGTACCGGAGTATCCGGGATGCAAAAACCGGTCCGATGCCCGACAGTGACAGGAGCTGTAGTGAATCCGCAAGGTTCAGGTCTACGGTAATGGCGACTGGCTCCCTGACGGGAGCGGGAACCACCTCTGTTTGTATCCAAGGCTCCAGTTTGCTGTAGGTTTGCATGTCCATGCCATATATCTTCAACAGGTCCTCAGCCTGCCTGAACTTTCCGCCTTTCTCACGGTAGGAAAGAATATTCCCTGCCAGATAATCCCTGACACCCAGCTGCGCTAACTGTTCTGCAGTAACTGTATTGGGATCAAATCTGAAATAGTGCGTTTGCTCTTTCATGGAAGGGGCAACCTGCCTGGCTCCGGATTCCGGGCCCATTCTTATCCATGGCCGGATTACGGCAAACAGGCTGTCATTCATACCATATAATCTCCGCACATCTTCAGGGCTCCTGAAGCGGCCACCACTTTCACGGTACCGGAGCAGGTTATTCCTGATTTCAGCAGGAATATCCAGCGACTGAATGGCCCCGGCATCGATGGTATTGGGATCAAATGCAAACATGGTAAGGCTGGTAAGCGTTAACGCTTCCGGAGCAGGATCATATTCGGCAAGTAATCTTTTGTACTCCGAAAAATCGGTCTTTTCCCGGAAATCAAGCTTTCCTGCCAGATAATTCAATACCAGCACGATGGTCATGATCGCAGTCAGGATGGTAAATCCCTGCCTTTCACTTTTACTGAAAGTAAAATAATCACGTACGATTTGTTTCAGTGTGTCGTTTTTCATGAATTGGGGGTTTAATAAGGGTATTCAATATCAAAGAACCTGCCGGCCCAGAGCGGGGGATATATCCGAAACCAGACAAAATCCCGGTGCGACCCCTCCTATACTTTGATCAGTCCGAGTCCCTGCAGGAAAATAAATGCAATGCACAACGGGGCAATAAACCTGATGATAAAGATATAAAAGGGAAGGTAGCCTGTACGGACAGAGCCATTATTGCCTAACTCGGCCCTGGCATTGTCACGCCCAAAGAACCAGGCGACAAAAAGTACGATGAAAAATCCGCCCAGGGGCAGGAGTATATTGGCCGATGCGTAATCCAGTATGCCAAATATGGTCTGTCCGAAGACCTGGACTCCGGACAAAGCCCCCCATGAAAGGGCAGACATTACGCCTAATATGGAAACCAATGCTGTGGCAGTCCATGTGGCAGCTTTGCGTTTCATGCCAAGTTCCTCGGTAAAGAAAGCGACTATAACCTCCAGCACCGATATCGTCGAAGTCAAGGCCGCTACCCCTAACAATACGAAAAATAACAGCGAGAAAAAATAACCACCGGCCATCTGCTGAAAGATATTGGGAAGGGTGATGTAAACCAGTCCGGCCCCGGATCCCGGAGCAATTCCAAAAGCAAATACAGCAGGAAAAATGGCAACACCTGCCAGGATGGCGATCAACGTGTCGGCAGTGGCCACTGAAAGGGCAGTCCCACCGAGGTTGTTATCCTTGGGCACATAAGAAGCATAGGTAATCAGTGTTCCCATCCCGATACTCAGGGAGAAGAATGACTGGCCAAGAGCTTCAAGTACAGATTTTGTTGTAATCTTTGTAAAATCGGGCTTAAAAAGGAACTTGATACCCTCAAGAGCTCCGGGAAGGGTTACCGACCGAATGGCCATAATCAGTAACAGGATAAGCAGCAGGGGCATCAAAATTTTGGTCGATTTCTCGATTCCCTTTTTAACCCCTGACATAATGATAAACGCGGTAAGTCCCATAAATACAAAGAACCAGAGTACAGGCCGGAATGACCCCGACTGAAAATCGGAAAACATCAACTCCAGTTCGGCGGGCGATTTCCCCCTGAAACCGTTTACCAGTGACTGGTAAATATATTCCAGGGTCCAGCCTGCCACGGCGGTGTAAAACGCCAGGATCATAAATGCGGCTGCCACGCCCATCAGTCCGATGAGATACCAGGGCTTTCCGGGGGCCAGTTTCCGGAATGATCCGAACGCATTCTGCTGGCCCGCTCTTCCTATTACAAACTCGGAAAGCATAACCGGAATCCCGATGAGCAGGATAAATCCAAGATAAATCAGCAAAAAGGCCCCTCCGCCATTTTCACCGGCAACATACGGGAAACGCCAAATATTTCCCAATCCGATCGCCGAACCTGCCGTTGCGGCAATAACACCGAATTTTGAACCAAATGACTCTCTGGCACCTGTGGTCTCTTTCATGGATAAATTTCTTTTATTCAATGACCAGTAAGTATTTCCCTGATCATTGCCATTCCGATACAATTAAAATACTGAAAATATTTTCAGCAAAAATATTCTTTATTGGCAGCTTTTATCACCTTCGATAATGAATTTATTAATAAACCGGCTGAAAAAATGACAAACAGGCTAAACCAGGGTTTATGCGGCCAGCTCAGGGGAATACTTTACACTGGGCGGTCAGAAAGGATATCCGATGGCAAATGAAAAATTGAAATCATCGCCGGTGTATTTCCGGGAACCGGGAATCCATCCGTTGTTTTCCTTCACCGCCGGATCCCTGAGTTTGACACCCAGGTCAAGGCGAAAAATGAAATAGTCGAAGTCGAGCCGGAAACCCATTCCTGTGCCGACTGCAAATTGCCTGTAAAAGCTTCCGGGCCTGAATTGTGCTCCAGGCCTGTTGTCCTTCTCATTTATCGCCCAGATATTGCCGGCATCTATAAAGAGAGCGCTCTCGAGGTACCTGACCAACCTGAACCGGTACTCCAGGTTTCCTTCTATTTTTATGTCGCCCGACTGATTGGGATAAGATCTTGGCGGCGCCTGGTATGTACCCGGACCCAGCGACCTAACCTGCCATGCCCTTATTCCGTTGGCACCGCCGGTAAAGTACTTTTTCTCAAAGGGGAGTACGTCAAAATTACCATAGGGCATTCCGATCCCGAAAAAGAAACGGCCCACAATGGAGTTGAACCGGTCTATCATGTATCCTCTCCTGAGCTCAATATCGGCCTTAACATACTGGGCATACCTCGAATTCAGGAATTTGTAATACTCTTGAGGCCGGAGACCAGTGGTATCTGGTTCGGTTACCCTTTCAGCGCCCGACAGATGACTGGCCAGGTTTAAAAGGTTTCCGGCAGATTCGGCCGAGAACCTCATATAATAATAGCTGCTCCGTGTCCTTATCTGCTGTGTATTATATACCAGGGAGTAGTTGGTCGCCATGATCAGGTGGTCGGTAAAACTGCTTTTTATATACAGGTCGTAAATGGAATTCAGGAATTTGGGATCAAACCGTGAAAGGTTGACCATATTGAAATCAAGGATATTCAGGTTGTTTACCAGATACTCTGAAGTCATCCATTCATAACCCAGCTTCAGGGAGGTAATCGCCCGGGTATAATCGGGTCTCCGCTGAAAGTTGTAGCCTAAGGTAAACAACGTTTTGGGCAGCACATTTCCAAAGGACCTGAACAGCGATGCAGGACCTATCAGTTTTGGCACCGTAACACTGGTCTCCAGGCCAATTTCACGGGTATTAAAATCAAATGATTCATTGCTCACGATCGCCTGCTGCCTCTCCATGGCTCCTTTCAGGCGTGCCTGAAAGATTTCGGCTCCCCGGAAAAGGTTCCTGTGCAGAAAATTGACATTGCCGGCCACGCCCAGGTTCCCTGAAGTGTTGGTGCCTTCCAGGTCAAAGGAGACCGACTGGCGTGGCAACGGGGCCAGGTCAATCATGCCGTTCAGCAGGGCACTGTCGGGATCAACCTGCTGAAAATAGATGTTGATAAAACGGAACTGCCGCAGCCTGTTCAGGGCGGTAAAGGTTTCCTCCGCTTTCCCCGCATTAAAAAGCGATCCGGGTTCAAGCCGGTTTATCCGCATAAATAATTTGGGATGGTAACCCAGTCCTTCGGCAGGAATAAAACGGTTTCCCGGAAAAAAGAGCGTATCCGCCAATCCGGATACCGGTCCGGTTCCCGTTTCTCCCAAAACAGACCAGGTAAAATGATTGATGCGGTAAGGCCTGAAAATTCGGGCAGAATCCTGCCGGTTGTCGGAAGGTAGCTCGATGCCCATAACCAGGTTGGAGACAAACTCTTGCGCAAGGGTGTCAGCCTCAAAATAGATCATGGGTTTCGAAAAATAATAATATCCCTCATTCCTGAAGAATCCGGCAATACGTTCTCTTTCGGCGTCAAGCATGTCGAGGTCAAAACGGTTACCGGGCACGAGATTCTTAGTCTTGTAGTGGTCGGAGAACAGTTGACTCAATCCGGGATCAGGAATATGGTACCTGACATCACCGATCTTGTATACATCACCGGTCTTGACGGAGAACTGCAGGTTTGTCTTGCGCTTTTGCAGGTTCTGGTCCGCTTCATATTCTACCCTGGCATTGTAATAACCTTTGTTATACAGGTAACGGGTGAGCTGATCCTGTGATTGTTCCGCCAGTCCGGGATCAAAGATCTGGGGTCTCTCGCCTGCCCTCTTCAGCAGTCCGTTCTCCCGATTCTTCGAGGAAAGGTTGTATAGCCAGAGATGAAACCTGAAAAAACCCAGTATCCTGGTGTTTTCTCGCTGCCTGAGATAATTTTTCATCTCCTCCCGGTCTACTTCCTGGTTGTCGACGTCAATTTTCACACGGTTCAACAGGGTCTCATCGCTGCCTACATATCGGGTTGTCATGCAGGAAGCAAGGAATAGCAAGACCAAGGCAGCGATGCCATAACGGATCTTCCGGATAATATTTATTTCAGGAATTTTCAATTAACCGACAATTTGTACAAAAATAGTGAAGTGTTTAAACCGGAATGACTTATTTTCGAAGAACATTTAAAAAAATCAGCAAAGTGATCAGCAAAAATAGCATAAAACTGATTAAGTCCCTGGAATACAGAAAGTACCGGCTTGTTCACCAGTTATTTTTAGCCGAGGGGAACAAAATGGTTACTGACCTTCTCCGTTCCCGGATTAAAATCCGTACGATCATCGGGACTCCTGAATTTCTCCAAGGCCTGAATGAGCAGGAAATACGGGGGATTGAACTTACAGAGGCTATGGGCGATGAGATCAGAAATGCCTCCCTGCTCAGGAATCCCCAGGATGCCCTGGCTATCTGCCATATTCCGGAAGATTCCGGCACTTTGCCAGATCCATCCCGCAACCTGGTTATCTGCCTGGATAACATACAGGATCCCGGAAACTTAGGGACCATCGTTCGTATAGCAGACTGGTTCGGCGTAATGCATGTGGTATGCTCCCCTGGGACCGCCGATATTTTTAATCCAAAGGCGGTCCAGGCTACCATGGGTTCAATCGGGAGGGTAAAAGTTTCCTATTTCCCACTGGCAGAATGGTTAGGGAATGCCGCCGCCGAAGGGAATTTTATTGCAGGAACCTTCCTTGGTGGAGAAAATCTTTATAGTACAGAGCTCAGCCCTGCAGGGATCCTGGTAATGGGCAATGAAGGCAAGGGAATTTCGGAAGAAGTCGTCCCCTTCATCGGGAAGCGGATTCACATACCTTCCTTTTCGGCGGATAATAACCATGCAGAGTCATTGAATGTGGCCATGGCAACGGCCGTGGTTTGTTCGGAATTCAGAAGGAGATACCAGTGAAGCCTATTCAAAATGGAAGAGAAGGGTGAAGATATTCGATTTTAGTGAACGGATGGCATCGGTGTAATACTGGCGCTGTGTATTGTCTGGACCTTCGCCAAGCTGGTTATTGAGCCCCAGACTTACTTTGGCCTCCACAGAAAAGCGGAAAAATTGCAGATAGTTATCCCACCCCGCACCCAATTCAGCATAAAATCCTCCCCTCTTCAACCCTACAAGATCCTGGGATGCCGATTTGGAGATATCAATGCGGTAGGCCCCGCCAAAAGTAACATACGGCCTGCCGTTGTTAATTCTCAGCGCCTTATACTTCACATGCAAGGGGAAATCGAGGAATGTCGATTTAATGGAATAATCGTACTGTGTTTCAAGGAAATCAATATTGTTGTCGATTACAGGGACATTGTAAAGCAACTTCCTTTCACCAAAAGACATGCCCGGCAAAAACCGCAGGTCCAGGTCCCTCGACAAACGAAGGTTAGAGATGATTCCTACGGTAAAACCGGGGATTAATCCGGCAACATCGGCCCTGATGGTATCATTCTTAAAAACCTGGGGAGTGGTACCCGCCCACGTCTGCTCATAAAAATCGGGATTTGCACCTATCGGCAAATAATTCCTGACACTGAAATCCAGGGTATTAACACCTAAAGAAAATCCAAAATGGAGAAGCTTGTCATCAAACGTGGTAAGATGCTTCAGCTTGATTTTCTGCCCGTTCGATATCAGTCCGGCCAGCAGGAATAAGACGACTATAAAAACCCTTTTCACAGATATGGATTTCAATTGTATATTAAACCGCTGTATGTATCTTTTATTGTGCATACCAGGGAAACTTACTTATAACCGGAATAGATGGTTGCTATACCCATAGTCAGTGTTTCGTATGCACAGTTTTTAAAACCGGCCTGCTCAAGCAGAAGCAGAAAGTCACCCTTCTCCGGGAAGGCATTTACCGACTCGGGGAGATAGGTATAAGCTTCTTTGTCTCGGGATACCAGACGGCCGAAAAAAGGGAGCATATTCCTGAAATAGAACTGATAGATATTCTTAACAGGGAACCTGGAAGGTTTGGAAAATTCCAGTACTACCAGCTTGCCACCTGGCCTGAGGACCCTGTACATCTCCTTTAACCCTTTTAAGGTATCTTCAAAATTCCGTACCCCGAAAGCGACCGTTTCGGCATCGAAATGGTTGTCTCCAAAAGGTAGGTTCTCAGAATCACCTTTGATAAACTCAACGGGAATTCCCTTATACTCTCCTCCGAACTTTTTCGCTGCAATACTCAGCATTCCTTCAGAAATATCAAGTCCGGTAATCCGGCCAGGTTGAAGGCGAACAGCCGGATAAATCATATCTCCCGTACCGGTTGCCACATCCAGCAGGTGACCAATCTGGATCCCTTTCAGATGCCCGATCGCCTTCCTTCTCCAGAACTTGTCAAGGTTGGCCGATAGCGAGTGGTTCAGAAAATCATATTTTCCGGAGATATTGTCGAACATTTGTTCAACCTGCTCCTTTTTGCCTCCTGGGGAAGACCTGTACGGTTTAACATTCATCAGAGCCCGCTGGTCATTTTGTCCGTATATCCAAAAGAGAGATCATCAATCCGGATTTCTCCCTTTGTAACATGACCTAAAGTAAAGAACGGAACGTTAAGATCGGTCAGAGCATCAACGAAATCATCTTCCTTTTCAGGATCTACATCCACAATAATCCTGCCCATTGCTTCTCCGAATAGGAAGGCGTCCCTTCGGATTTCAGCATCCGTGGTAATATCAAAACCAAGGTCATTAGGAAAAGCAGCCCTCAGGAGTGTAAAAAAGAGACCGCCTTTACCAACCGGGTTGGCACTGCTGATCAGCTGACGTTCATGGAGTAACCGAAGCACATGTTGTATCCTGACTTCCTCGTTAATATCAAAATGAGGCAAAGGAGAATCCGTAATGCCATGATAGAACTCGAGGTACTCTGAGGCACCGATATCATTGACCGCCTTTCCGATCATGAAAATATTGTTTCCCTTCCGCATAAAAGCGTGGTTGGTAATTTTTTCCCTGTCGTCAACAGAGCCCATCATACTGATAATTATGGTAGGCGGAACGGGAGCATGGCCGATAAAGTGGTCGAACCGGATTTTACGATCGGTAACCTTCAGGTTAAAGTGCCGTGCAGCGTTTTCAAGGCCCTGTTTAGCCCCGGAAGCGATGGAATGGCCGTTGTGGTCACCAAAATCAATATGGTATAGAAAAGCACTGACCGCAGAAGGCTGGGCCCCAAAGCACAGCATTTTCCGGGCCGCACGTGATATCAGGATTTCAGTGGCCGTTTTCGGGTCATCCTCAAGGTGATGGTGGAACGCATGAGTGGTCATGGCCAGAAACTGACCAGTCGAATCGAGTTCGAACAGTCCACTTTCGTCCATAGCCGTTTCTTCGAGTGACTCCGGAGAAATATGCTGATCACTGAAGTCATTGAAATAATTGATGGTTGATAAATTTGGATTTACCATCAGGGTATAGACAACATCCTCCAGGTTTTCGGGCTCAGGAATATAATTGATCAGATTAACTTTTTCCTTGTCGTGCAACGGATTCATCCCTTAGTATTTTTAACGTTAGTACGGCAAAGGTAATTAAGAAGAATAATTTACAAGCAACAAGCTCTTTTTTTTTAATTTCGTTGCGATTTACAAGAAGCGATCGAAATGAATAAAACGGTATTAATTACAGGGGCAACTTCAGGAATCGGACAGGCAACTGCCGGGATTTTAGCTGAAAACGGTTGCAGGCTTATCCTGACCGGCAGAAGGGAAGACCGGTTGATCCAGCTCCGCGACCGGTTAATCAGCACGTTCAATTCCGATGTAATCTGTCTGAAATTTGATATCCGGATCAGGGAGGAAGTAAAAAAAGCCATTGAATCCATTCCTGAAGGCTTCAGGGAAATTGACGTCCTTATCAACAATGCCGGGTTGGCAGCAGGATTAAACCCCGTACACGAAGGATCTATGGATGACTGGGAGCAGATGATCGACACCAATATCAAAGGATTACTATATGTTACCAGGCTGATTGCGCCACAGATGACCGAAAGAGGCAGCGGGCACATCATTAATGTGTCATCCATAGCAGGCCGGGAGACCTATCCTATGGGAAATGTTTATTGTGCAAGCAAACATGCCGTGCAGTCGCTTACCAAGGCCATGCGTATCGACATGCTTCCATACGGAATTAAGGTAAGCTCAGTGGCTCCAGGAGCTGTGAATACAGAATTCTCGACCGTTCGTTTCAAGGGTGACAAAGAGAAGGCAGATGCCGTTTACAACGGCTTTACACCCCTTATGGCAGCCGATGTCGCCGAAGTCATGCTATTTATCCTGAACCGGCCGGCCCATGTCAATATCGATGATATTTTGATCATGCCTTCAGCACAGGCCTATTCGAGAGATTTTAACCGATCAGGTAAATTATAACCACAGAAATTATTCATATCGATTTTGAAAGCACTAATCATCACACCCGTCAAAGATTCGCTTGAAACTACGAAGCTTACCCTAAAAGCGGTATCACAAGCCAAAGGAGATTCGGAATACTGGATCTTTGATGATTTTAGTAAACGCGAGACCAGGGAGTACCTTCAGGCTAACCAGTTTAAATATGGTTATTCACTTACCCATCTGGAGGATGTTACCAACCATCCATCACCCAATTACCATCTTGTTTTGAGGATGGCTCAGCGAAAAGCCATAGAACAGAACCTGCCCCTGATTATTGTAGAATCGGATGTGATTGTAAAACCAGATACCTTCCGGGAATTGATTACCCTGAACAACAGGCTCAGAAATCCAGGACTGATCGGTGCAATTACCACTGACCGTGCAGGAAATTACAATTTCCCTTACGGACATGAAAAAAGAAGCAGGAAGGGCATCGAGGATACCAGGCGCAGCCTGAGTTTTTGCTGTACCCTGATTTCACCAGCCTACTTAAAGCGCTATGACTTTGGTGAACTTTCCGAAAAAAAAGACTGGTATGATATATTTATCAGCCGGCAGGCAAAACGGCTTGGATTCCGGAATTACCTGTCCAAGCGGACAACAGTTGTTCATTTGCCCCACAGCAGCAGGCCCTGGAAGCAACTGAAATACACCAGTCCTCTGAAATACTATTACTATAAATGGGTAAAAAAGAGGGATAAAATTTAGGATAAGAAGCCCTGGGTCTTCAATGTACTTAAAAATTTCTCGGAAAAATACTCATTATCCTGTTTTTTATACCTCACATCGGTAAATACCTGAGCAAGGGATTCCTTTCCGTTTTCGAGAGCAAATTGCAGTGAAGAAGCCAGACTTTCCTTCTCCTTGTATAGGATTTTTATGTCCATATCCTCATAATCCCGATAGGTATTTCGATGGATGATGGCTTCAAATGGCAAGCGATCGGTAAGGTCAGGAGTTTCGTCAGGCCAACCTAATGCAACAGAGGTGACAGGAACCACCCTTTGTGGCAGTTTTAACAGAGTAATCAATTCTGCGGCATTATAAACACAGGTACCCAGATAACATATCCCTAAACCGTGGTTTTCAGCAGCAATACATATATTTTGGGCAGCCAGAAGGGCATCAGTAGCCGCATTAAAGAATGATAGAAAGTTATCATAACCCGGGATTGCCTTATTCAACACGCACCACTTGTAAAACCGGTTAATATCAGCACAGAAAGTCAGGATAACCGGCGCTGTAACAGCAGGCCGCTGGTTAAAATGGAGCGGTGCCATCTGGTTTAAGAGATCCTTATCAGTAGTTACAACAATACTATACCATTGCATATTACCTGTATTAGAGGCACGTATGCCATTCTCCAGGATATCGCGCAGCAACTCATCGTTTACAGGCTTATCCCTGAATTTACGGATGGTGACATGGTTAGCTAAATTTTCCATAAAGTTCAATTATTCAGAGTACCCAAAAAATCATATTAAAATTGATTTTGTGAAGATAAGAAAATAAAAAAGGGGAGTAAAAACTCCCCCTTTTTAATCAATCAATTCGGTACTACCTCTTAACAATCCTCTCTGATTTGACGATTCCGCCTTCGTTGAACAACGAGATGACGTAAACGCCGCTAACCAGATTGGCAGTGCGGATAACACGCTCAGGATATTGAACATCGAGAACACGCTGACCGGCAATATTGGTAATAGTTACCCTGGTCAGTTTATCGTTGTTATCAATGGTCAGTTCATTTGCAAACGGATTCGGATATACCTTGAAGTCAACAGCATCAACCGGACCAACAACAATGCTGGTAATAAGATCAACATCTGCCGCTTTCCTTGGTTCAATCGTATAATCATCGTCTGTTCCGTTGACGATACCGGTTACATGGTAATAGCTGTCAAAGATCGGATGAGGATCTGCAACAGTATACATCAGATGTCCAACAGTTGCTCTGTCGTCTTCTTCATAATAAATATCCCATGTACCATCCTCTTCAACAGCTGCAGCACGAGCTCCTTCAACTTTAACGAGAACACTTTCGTATTTTTCGTCTTTAGCTGCACTCGGAGAAGCAACTACGATAGGTTGAATAGCAAGCGGAGGATTGATAACAGTACCAACACCTTCAACAGTGGTAACACCGTTAACTTCCTTCACAATACCTTTAACCTGAACACCGTTACCCTCGAGTACGAATGTTTCAGCATCGGCTACCCAGATACCACTCCAGGCTGCATTGTCATCCTGTACGAAGTATCCAACACCAGGAACAACACCGGTAACAGTACCAGTAACGATAACCTTCTTGTCAACAACTGGTGATTCATCACCTGTACCCTGTATCTCAGCAATAGTGTGAGCTACATAACCAGGCAGAGTAGTGAAGTTCCAGTCAGTCGGATCGATAATGCCTTCAAATGCATTGCCAAATTCGTCGGTTACAGCACCAGCATCTACAAGTACGATATAAGAAGTACCGTATTCGAGATTTGGAACTACAACTGTGACAAACTTACCGTCAATCATATCAGCTGTGATTGATGTGGAGAATACAGGAGCATTTCCACCCAAGTCACCGGTGATTTCAAGGATATTATAGACTTTCACCTTCATTGCAGGATTACCTGCTGCCATGTTTTCACAGAACTCCATTACAAGCGGAGTATCCAGAGCAACATCGGTTTCTCCGTCAGCGGGTGAAACACTTACAAGACAAGGAGCACTTGTGTCAGTGATAACAAATGACCACTGGATTCCTTCATATTCGTTGCCATTGGTATCCACAACTGCACCAGCCGGAACGTGTACGGTAAATTCACCGAAACCAAGTTCAGGATAGAATTCAGCAGCCTGCTCTTCGTCAAGCTCCGGAGTCCAGGTAGCAACTACGTCACCGTCAGCATTGGTGATGGTGATATCCTTCATAACAGTAAGTTCGCTGTCATCAAAGAAGTCAACCCATACTTTTACAAAACCTTCAGTGAATCCTTTAGGCATATCAACGATACCACTTGGGCCGGCACCTTCAAGAACAGGTTCTGTACGGTCACCAACGTAGTAAGGACCAGTCATCTCTTCTTCACTGGCATTGGCATTGATGGCGTCATCAAGGACGAAACCTTCAGCAAGTGTAAGCCAGTATTCAGTCTGATCAACCGGAGCAGTAACGGTAAGAACTACAGTAGTCGGATCAGCACCGATCTCAGCTGTAATAGTAGCTGTAGCAGCTGCACCTTCGAGAATCAATGTTGCTTTAGAGGCATCAACGGCAGTAAGAATGTCGTTATACTTCAGAACAAC
>JAUWAB010000034.1 GCA_030602265.1 Prolixibacteraceae bacterium
TTGTCGGGGGTGCCTACAGGTCTGACCATTGAATATATCCGTGATCCGCGTTTTACGAGAATCATCAGTCCGAAACCCGTATTTTCCTGGATGGTCCCCGGTGAGGCGGTCATTCAGCGGGGATATCAGGTCCTGGTCTCATCCAGCCAGGAACAGATCGATAATAATACCGGTGATATCTGGGATAGCGGTCTGGTTCGCAACAGCCAGTCGGTTAATGTTGAATTCGGCGGGGAACCGCTTCGTCCGGATAAAACCTATTACTGGAAGGTGAGGATTCTCGACCGCAGCAACCGGATCTCGGAATACTCGCTTCCGCAGCAGTTTACCACAGGTATATCTGATGACGGCAAAATAAGCACGGAGAACTGGTTTCATGTGGAAAGAATTTCTCCGGTTTCGTTTGAGAAAATCACGGAAGACAGCTATTTCATTGATTTCGGGAAAGCTGCTTTCGGTACACTTGAGATTAGCCTGAAAGTTCCTGAACCCGGAGCCTTAACGGTCCATCTGGGTGAGAAACTGCTCAACGGAAGAATTGACCGTAATCCGGGTGGGACTATCCGGTATCAGCAGGTCCGGCTGGAAGTAACACCCGACCGGCAGGACTATCAGATTGAATTGCTACCTGACCAGCGGAATACAAATCATCTGGCGGTAGCCCTTCCCGATTCTTTCCCGGTGATAATGCCTTTCCGGAGTGTTGAAATCGAGCTTGATCCCGCTTTCAGAGGCTCCGGAGTAAATATCAGTCCCTCTGATATCAGGCAGGTAGCCTGGTTTAATTACTTCCAGGATGATGCCAGCTATTTCTCGAGCTCCGACGAAATACTCAACCAGATATGGGACCTGTGCCATTACTCCATTAAAGCCACCACCTTCGCCGGTTATTATGTGGACGGCGACCGGGAGCGGATTCCGTATGAAGGGGATGCTTACATCAACCAGCTGAGCCACTATTCGCTGGATAACGAATACGCCATTGCCCGACGGACCATCGAGTACTTTATGGAGAAACCCACCTGGCCGACCGAATGGCACTTGCACGTGGCGATGCTTTTTTATCAGGATTACATGTATACCGGCAATACGGCCCTGATAGAGCACTATTATGAACCCCTGAAGCATAAAACCCTGATGGCCTTAGAGGTTGAAGATGGTTTTATAAGCACTTCCTCGCCCAATCATAACGAAGAACTTATCGCAAACCTGGGATTTAAGGATACCCGGGAGAGGCTGCGTGACCTGGTGGACTGGCCGCAGAAGGGCGGATTTGGCGGGGTGATGGGCGAAGACGACGGTTTTGTGTTCAGGCCGGTCAATACCGTAATTAACGCACTCTATTATCAGAATATGAAAATTATGGCTGAATTTGCTGGTCTGTTAGGCAGAACCTCCGATCAGTCCGACTTTAACCTGCGGGCGGCCAGGGTGAAAAAATCAATCAATGAGAAATTGTACAACCATGAAAAAGGGTATTATACCGACGGAATAGGTACCGACCACGGCTCGGTTCATGCCAATATGTTCCCTATGGCCTTCGGAATTGTACCTGAAGAATACAGGCAGAGTGTGGCAAATCACATCAAATCCAGGGGAATGGCCTGCAGCGTTTACGGAGCTCAGTACCTCATGGAAGCGGTTTATCATTCCGGGGATGAGGATTATGCCCTGGAGCTGATGACAGCCACCCACGACCGGAGCTGGTACAATATGATCAGAGTCGGGGCGACCATTACCATGGAAGCCTGGGATATGAAGTATAAGCCCAATTCCGACTGGAACCATGCCTGGGGCGCCGTTCCGGCCAATATCATTCCACGGTATTTGTGGGGAATTCAGCCCAAAACTCCCGGATACGGCGTGGTAAATATCCGTCCAAGAATGAGCAGGCTCCGGCACAGTTCGATCATGGTGCCTACACTCAGGGGGCCGGTTAAGGGAAGCTATCAGCGATCCGGCCCGAATCTGACGAAGTTTCAAATCGAGGTGCCTGCCAATATGGCCGCTGAATTCGATGGCGGTTTTTCCATCCGTGATGAAGTTACCGTAAATGGCAAACCGGTAATGGTATCCCATGGTACCCTGCGTCTGGAGCCTGGAGTTAACGAAATTGAAATCAGGGTGAATTCGTTTTAACGCAGGAATCAATAATCCCGGCTGAGGCTTATTGGCAAAGGGACATATAAAACAGCCATACAGCCGGTTAAGTAATCAAATAAAAACCATTAACATAATTAAAAATGAAAAAACTGCTTGTCTTTATCGTTGTATTGCTTTCTGCGGGTTTTCTCTCTGCACAAACCAAATCAGAAAGTAAAATTTTCAAAAAGTCAGTAATCCGGAAAACGATGATGAATGCCCTTGACTGGCAATTGGCAAATCCGAAGCATAAACTAACCGACTGGACCAACGGCGCATTTTATGCCGGAGTTTTTGCCGCATACGAGACTACCGGCTCACGAAAAATATGGAAGGAAATGTACAGGATGGGTGAGGCTAATCAATGGAAACCCGGAGCGCGCCTCCACCATGCCGACGATCATGCCATCTGCCAGACTTATATCGACATGTACCGGATTTCGGGGGAAAAGAAGATGATTGAACCATTCGTGGAAACCATGGACAGGTTTATGGCAACTCCCTATGAAACGGGTGATATCAGGCCAGTTACCTGGTGGTGGTGCGATGCGCTTTTCATGGCGCCTCCGGCTTACGTGAAACTTGGAATTACCCTGAAAGACAACAAATACCTTGAGCTTAACGATAAGCTTTTCATTGAATGCCTTGATCTGTTGTACGACAAGGAACACCACCTGTATGCCCGCGATATCAGGTACAAATGGGATCATCCCGGCATTGAACCCATGAAGGAGTCAAACGGCAGGAAGATATTCTGGTCGCGGGGAAACGGATGGGTTATGGGTGGCCTGGTAAGGGTGTTGAAAGAACTTCCTGAAGATTATCCCAACCGGGAAATGTACCTCCGGAATTTCAGGGAAATGGCTTCCCAGATCATCAAATTGCAGCAGGCTGACGGTTTGTGGCGGGCCAGCCTGCTCGATCCGGAATCTTATCCCGGCGGGGAAGCCAGTGGTTCTGGTTTCTTCATTTACGCGCTGGCATGGGGGATCAATAACGGAGTCCTCGACAGGGATACCTATTTGCCGGCAGTTAAAAAGGGATGGGTTGGTTTAAACTCACTCATACAATCCGACGGAAGGGTAGGATGGACGCAGCCTATCGGCGCTGATCCCAGGAAAAATTTCAATGCCGAAAGCTGGGAGGTTTACGGAACAGGTGCTTTCCTGCTGGCTGGCAGCGAGGTCATTAAACTTAAACTTTAGCAACAGGTGCCCGGGGTTTGCATAATTCTGTCCCCGGCAGACAGCTTGTGATTTAGATGTTAAGTGTTAGCAATATAGTGAGATATGACAATAAGAATGATTATTCTTTTGCTGTGGTTTGCCGGTTGCTCTGAAAGGGTTTCCATTCCCTTCATTTCAGATGCGGAAAAGCAGGAAATTATTGGCTTGGCCCAACAGTACCTGGCGGAAGATCCTGTTACGGTAACGGCCTCTGTTAGTGAACGCAGCGCCGGTGGCTTGCATGATTTTTATTCCGAAGGGGACTACTGGTGGCCCGATCCTGAAAATCCGGGCGGTCCCTATATTCAGAAGGACGGACAAAGCAATCCGGATAATTTCTCAGACCACCGGCATGCGATGGTGCGCCTGAGCGAACATGTCGCGGCACTCACATCGGCATGGTTGCTCACCGGCAACGAACAGTTTGCCCGGAAGGCCACCCAACACCTGCTGGCCTGGTTTGTGGATTCCGGAACCCGTATGAATCCACACATGCTTTATGCGCAGGCCATCTGGGGAAGGCACACCGGCCGTGGCATCGGTCTGATTGATGCCTACCATCTGGTGGAAGTGGCCCGCAGCGCTAAAATCCTGATCGATAACGGGATGATACCTGAGGGGCAGGCAAATCAGGTCAAGGCCTGGTTTTCGGAGTTTCAGGAGTGGATGACAACGCACCAGTATGGTATCGACGAGATGAACGCCAAAAACAACCACGGTACCACCTGGGTGGCCACGGCGGCGGCAATGGCCTCGCTGACAGGCAACAAGGAATTGCTGGCCTTTTGTGCCGAACGTTTTAAAACGGTGCTGCTGCCCTCGCAGATGGCCGAAGACGGCAGTTTTCCCCTTGAGCTGCGGCGTACAAAACCTTATGGCTACGCCTTGTTTAATATGGATGCCATGGCCATTGTGGCACAGATACTCTCCACCCCGGAGGATAACCTTTGGGCGTTTGAAACCACCGACGGCAAATCGCTCCGTAAAGGGATGGAATTTATCTACCCATATATTGCCGATAAAGACAGCTGGCCTTATACAAAAGATATCTATATCTGGGAAGAGTGGCCGGTGCGGCAGCCCTGTCTGCTCTTTGCAGGTCTGGCTTACGACATGGAAGAATACATCGTTGCCTATTTCAGACTGCCTGCCCGTCCGACCCACCCGGAGGTCATCCGGAACCTGCCGGTACGTCATCCGGTGATTTGGCTTCTTGAAAAACCAGTAAAGTGAATGGTGTTGTTGGAAGAGTGATTAGATCCAGCTTTTCGGGTGCTGCAATACTTCCAGCATCCGGGCTTCCTCGCTTCCTGCTTCGGGATGGTAATTGTATTCCCACCTTACCGTGGCCGGAAGGCTCATCAGGATCGACTCTATTCTTCCATTGGTTTTAAGCCCGAACAGGGTACCTTTGTCGTGCAGCAGGTTGAATTCCACATATCTGCCACGTCTGATTTCCTGCCAGAACTTGTGGGATCCGGTCCAGTCGATATCTTTCCTTTTTTGAACAATGGGCAGATATGATCCTATGAATGCATTTCCGCAGGAAGTCACAAAATCGAACCAGAAGCGGGTGTCATGTTCGCTATTCCCGCGCAGCCGGTCAAAAAAGAGTCCGCCTACACCCCGTGCCTCCTGCCTGTGGTGGTTGTAAAAATAGTTGTCGCAGGCCTTGCTGAATGCCGGATAGAGGCTGTCGTCAAACTGGTTGCAGATTCCAAGCAGGGTACGGTGGAAATGTCTCACATCTTCCTCGAACAGGTAGTAAGGTGTCAGGTCTGAGCCTCCGCCAAACCATTGGTCAGCCAGCCGGCCATCCTGGTCATACAGTTCGAAATACCGGTAGTTGGCATGGACGGTGGGCACAAACGGGTTAAGCGGGTGGATGACCAGGGAGATTCCGCAGGCAAAGAAATCGGAGTAATCCGTCTGCAGGTAGCTCGCCATCGAGGCCGGAAGTTTGCCGTGCACAGCAGAGATGTTCACTCCGCCCTTCTCGAAAACCTTACCGCCATTGATCACCCTGGTTTTTCCTCCGCCGCCCTCCTCGCGGGTCCACAGATCTTCGGTCAGGACGGCCGTATCATCTTCTTCCGGAAGTGCGTGGCAAATCTGGTCCTGCAGCTTATGGATGAATTGGAGGAAGGGTTCTTTGTAACTGGTCATGCGTGCCATTCTGATCGTATCCGAAACCTCTGTAACAGTCAGGTCCTGTTTGTTGTTCAGTACTAAACTTTCCGGAGGGATCCGGCCCTGTTTGCCGTTGGGAAGCCGGCCCGTGAAAATCCAGGTTTCATTATTTTAGTTTACCATGTAAATTCACTCATCATAAACTTTGAGCCAGCCGGGCAAGCGCCTCATCTTTAAGCCGGTAAATCAGCCAGCCGCCCCGGTTGAATGCGCCCATACCCTCATAGAAATCGATGGAAGGTTTGTTCCAGTCGAGGACGGTCCACTCCATGCCCCAGCAGTTCTTTTCGATGGCCAGCCGTGCCAGATAAGCCAGCGAGATTTTACCAAAACCTTTTCCCCGGAATTCCGGACGGATGTAAATATCTTCCAGATATAGCCCGGGCAGGCCGATAAACGACGAGAAGTTATAAAAGTACATGGCATAGCCTGCCGGCTCTCCGTTATATTCGGCCATCAGCACTTCGGCTACCTTCCGTACGAAAATGGAGTGGTGGAGAACTTCCGGGGTAGCCTTCAGGTCATCCAGAATCTTTTCATAGGTGGCCAGTTCCCTGATCAGTTCATAAAGTACAGGCATGTCGCTTTCTTCGGCCGGCCGCAGGGTAAATCCCTGGTAATCCAGTTTTTCCATGTTGTGGTGTTGTTTTTCAAAATCGTTAAGCAATTTTCAAAAATAAGGAAATATAAGATCACGCTTCCCGGATATTCCGATATTTTGAAATTTCATGATGAAGACCGGAGGATTTCCATGTGACACTGCCTGCTGACTCCACAGATTTTAAATAGTTGTCCACAGATTACACAGATTACACAGATTTCATAATTGTCCACAGATTACACAGATTACACAGATTTCATAATTGTCCACAGATTACACAGATTACACAGATTTCATAATTGTCCACAGATTACGCAGATTGCACAGATTTCATAATTGTCCACAGATTACGCAGATTGCACAGAATTAAAGATTTATTCTGTTGGTTTTGTGCTCAATGGTTTATGGTAAGGGAAGGTGGCTTTTTGCTGAATGGCTACCCATATATTGATCCTAAGGATCATCTCTAAGCAGTTACGTCCCCTTTCAGACTGTTTACTGGTAATTGTTTTGGTGTTTGGGAACAGGGCAACCTCACAGGGTTGCCCCTACACCGTTTATCATGGCGAGGTCCGGTTTCCAGTCTCCGGCCTCCAGTCACCGATCTCCGGTCACCCGTCTCCGGTTTCCCGTCTCCGGTTTCCCGTCTCCGGTCTCCGGTTTCCGCTTCACTCACCGAACCGGTACCCGATTCCCGATTCCGTGATCAGCAAAGTGGGTTTCGAGGGATTATCTTCTATTTTTTTTCGGATTTGTGCTATGAAGACTCTGAGGTACTGGGTTTGTTCAATATACCCGTGTCCCCAGACCTCTTTCAGGATATACTGGTGGGTAAGCACCCTGCCGTGGTTTTGGGCGAGCAGGGCGAGCAGGGAAAACTCGGTTGCTGTCAGTTTGAGTATTTCGTTGTCCCTGCGGGCCACATGGTTAAGCATATCGATGGAAAGTGTTCCAAACGTGAGCAATGGTTCATCCGGCTTTATCTCGCTGCTCCGGATCGCAGCCCTGATCCTGGCTAATAACTCACCGCTGCGGAACGGTTTGGTAAGGTAATCGTTGGCCCCATTGTCAAGCGCCCGGATGATATCTTCTTCGGAATTGCGTACCGAAAGGATAATCACTGGTTTGAAATACCATTCCCTGAGTTTCTTCAGGATTTCATGACCGTCTTTGTCGGGTAGTCCCAGGTCAAGTATAATGAGCGATGGATTAAAGGTGGCAGCGTCCACCAGGCCGCTTTTGCCGGTGGCTGCATGAATAATCTTGTAGCCATTGGCTGTCAGTGTAATTTCCAGCAGCCTGCGTATCTGCAGCTCATCGTCGATGATCAGTATGGTATCGGTTCCGCTCATGATTTTTCGAATGGTAAGTTTTCAATATCCGGATTTTCTGATGGGATGAGCAGGGAAAACCGGGCACCTTCTCCGGTAATGTTTTCAGCGGTGACCTGGCCATTGTGGGCTTCCACGAATCCCCTTACGATCGACAGGCCCAACCCGAGCCCGCCGGTCAGACTGCCTTCAGCCCGGTAGAATTTGCTGAAAACCTTTGGGAGGTCTTCTTCCGGGAGACCCGGACCGCTGTCGGTTACCTGCATGATCAACCGGCCGCCTTCGTGCCGGATGTCCAGGTGGATTTCGGAAGCCACCGGAGCGTATTGCGTAGTATTGTACAAAAGGTTGTAAAGCACCTGCTCCATGAGTCCGAAGTCAATCCGTACAAGGGGCATGTTCTCCTGGACGGAAACAACCAAAGTGTAAGGCCTGAGTTCATCGCGCAGGTCCTCTGTCACTTTATTGACCAGGTCATTAATGTCGTGCCAGTCGAGCCGCACCGACAACAGACCACTTTCAAGCCTCGACATGTTCAGCAGGTTCTCTATGAGCCTGTTCAGTCTTAGTGAAGCGGTAAAGACTTCATTCATAAGAACATGTTGGATTTCTGAAGGGTGAGCAGAATTGAGCAACGTGTCGGATGCCCCCATGATGGTGGCTACCGGGATCCGGAGTTCATGGGAAATGGAACTGAAAAGGGTTTTGTATAACCGGTCGGACTCATCCAGGAATCGTGCTTTCTGCGCCAGTTCACCCAGGAATTCCCGTTCAAGGGCACTGGTGATCTGTGCCAGAAAAGTTTCCCATAAAACCTTCTGGTCTCCGTGCAGCGGTTTTTCGAGTTTCACGGCCAATACCCCGGGATTAACCTGGCTCCCTGCCAGCGGGAAGAAGGTTTGCTCCGTTTCGGGCAAGGTGGTTGTATGTGCTCCCGCCGGTTTCAGGTGCGTAAAAGACCATTCTGCTACCTGGTACTCCAACGGTGAGAGTTTCCTGTCCTTTCTCAGGCGGCCAGCCGTATGTAGTACCTTGTTTCCGTCCTGAAGGATAAAGAAAGGTTCCAGGGAGAAGTGACTTTTTATTTCTGCAATGGCAACGGTAAGTACCTCATCCATTCCACTTGCCCCTGATAATCTTCCTGATAGCTGGAAAAGCGCATTGGTCCGCCTTTCCCGCTCCACCGCCAGTTGTTCCTGCCGCCTGACCCTCGTAGTAAAGATTCCGTTAAGCAGCGCTACAATAAAAAACATTCCAAACATCAGGATGTCCTCTGCCTTGTCGATGTGGAATGTCAGGTTGGGAGGAATAAAAAAGTAGTTCCACACTAAGGCACTCAGCGCCGAAGCCAGAAAAACCGGTCCGATCCCCATAAAGGTGGCCAGAATGGATACCATGAACAGAAGGATAAACGATACCAGGTGATACCCCTGCGAATTACTAAGGGGAGAACAGAGCAGGGCGGTCAAACCGATCACCATTACGGATAGAAAATAATTCTTTATCCCCGAACTGAAAGAAATAACCCTGTTTTCTCTTGTCAATTTCCTGATATTCATAGCATGTCAAAATGCAAAGTTAGTCTTTATCTTTTCCTGTCATTAAGAATTTTTATTCTGTCCAGAACTTGCCACTGAAAAGGATAAGGATGGTGTAAATTTCAAGCCGTCCCAGAATCATCAGTACCGGGAGAATCAATTTGCCCGCTGTGGAAATGTGAGCGAAATTACCTGCCGGACCTACACTTCCGAGTCCAGGACCAATCCCTGCCATACATGTCGCCACTGAACTGCCGGCTTCTTCAGGCTTTAAACCGGTCAGCAGCATCAGGATCGTGCCGGCAACAAATATCAACAGGTATACCAGGATGAAGGTGAGTATTGAATTGTTGTTTTCATCACTGATTGATTTCTTGTTCAGTTTCATAGGGAGTATGGCGTTGGGCGAAAGCAGATGTCTGAAGGTCCGGCCTATATTTTTCAGAAGGATAACGTGTCGTGCCATCTTTATTCCTCCTGCGGTTGATCCCGTACTTCCGCCAAGAAACATCGAAAAGAAGATGAGGATCCAGGCAATCTGCGGCCAAACCATATAATCGGCCGTTGCGAATCCGGTACAGGTTATGATTGATATCACCTGGAAATACGCCTCCCTGAAGGACTCCTCAAAAGGTTTGTCCATCTGGAGGAATAACATAAAGGTTATGATTCCTCCAATAAAAAGGATGGCTGAAAAGTAAAGCCTGAGTTCGTCATTACATCTGATTTTTTTGAAATTTCCTTTTAGCAGGAAGTAGTGGATCACAAAGCTTGTACCCGCCAGAAGCATGAATATCATAATAATATACTGTATGTACGGAGAATATCCGCTGATGCTCGTGTTTTTTGGCGAAAATCCTCCGGTTGCCACTGTCCCGAAGGAATGGCAAACGCTATCAAACAAGCTCATGTTGCCTAAAAGAAGCAAGACTGTTTCGGCTGCCGTTAATCCGATATATATCAGAAGTAAACGAATGCCTACTGCCTGTATTTTAGGTTGGATCTTTTCCTGCAGGGAAGATTCAAGTGTGAATAAATGGTAGCCCCCAATCTGCAGGGTAGGCATGACTAAGATAACGAGGACAATAATACCGATTCCGCCAATCCAGTGGGTCAGGCTACGCCAGAAGAGTATTGATTTTGGAAGGACTTCAATATTGGTAAGGATGGATGCGCCTGTGGTGGTAAAT
Organism: Prolixibacteraceae bacterium; assembly: GCA_030602265.1. Lineage (GTDB taxonomy): Bacteria > Bacteroidota > Bacteroidia > Bacteroidales > Prolixibacteraceae > UBA1413. The sequence goes on from JAUWAB010000034.1 coordinate 10,219, forward strand.
CCTGAGACTGATTCGAAGAAGGCATCGGTAAAGGTGGGTATGGCTCCGGAAATTATATAGGGTAAACTTCCTGTAAGGCTGATAAGTAACCATGAAAGGGTGACTGTTATATAGGCATCTTTTCTCTGGAGAGTTGCTTCCTGGTCAATTTGTCTGCCCAGAGGAAACAATATTCCTGCACCAAACAGGGAAATGGTAACAGTTATCAGGAAAGGGATCGTACTTTCTCCATAGAGTAATGCGATCCCGGCACAAGCAAGGAGGGAAGCAGCAATGATAAACAGAATACGGCTTATCACCTTTGCTACAATCCGCAGATTTAAAACGTCAAACATTGTCGCGTTGAATTACACGACAAAGTTGGTCCCGAATCTGTAAAGACCGTATAAAGAAATTCAGCCAGGATATAAAGATTTTATAAACTCAGTCCTTTGATTCAAAATCCACCGCTCACTGTTCAGCGTGCTGGGTTAGTGGTGAATCCCCGCTTGGCTACCCATATGCCGCTCCTATCGGAGCAAAACGCCGGTCAGCACGTTTTACCGATTACCGATTACCGCTTACCGATTACCGTTTACTGATTACCAGATACCGATTACCGGTTTCCACTCACCGTCCTGAACTTCCTCCCATCCTCCCTGCAGATCATCTGCGTCAGCTTCCGGCCCGACATTACTCCGGTGGGCAGTCCGCCACCCGGTTCGACCCACTGTCCGCACATATAGAATTTTTTAAGCCCCGGAATTGTCTTGGGCATGGGTTTCATGATGGTACCCGCATTTTCCGGGGTAATCAGCCACCCCTCAAAACTTCCTTTCCAGTTGCCGGTGTAACGCTCGAATGTCAGAGGTGTGGCTACATCGGTCATTTCTACATTCTTTGATATCCCAGGATAATACGCTTCCAGCAGTCCTGTTACCGCACGGGCAACCGCCTCCTTGGCTGCCTCATAGGTGGATTTCTCTTCCGACAGATTCTTCCAATAGTCGTAATCAGCATGCATCATTACGGTCAGCGTGGTTTTTCCCTCAGGCGCCATAGACTTGTCGTGGTTGAAAATGTGGACCCACAAAAATTCCCGGACGGATCCCCCGATGGTTACCGGTTCTTTCAGCATGTGGCAGGTTCCTGAAATGGAATGCGGTATGTTGTCGAAAGTGTGGTTTACCCCTAATCCGATAAAAAGCAGCGACGGAAAACGCGGCCATTTTTCATAGGGTTTAAAAGTCTGTTCATCTCCGTATTTACCGTCTAACATGCCGAACAGGGTGGAATGCCCGTCGCCTGCTGAAATGACCCTGTCTGCCAGGTATTCATTCCCGTCAGCCAGTCTTACGCCGGTAACCTGGTGGTTATCGGTCAGGATCTTTTCCACCCGGCAATTATAATGTAACGTTCCCCCCAGGCTTTTATAGCGGGCAGCCATGGCTTCCGACATAGGCATTGACCCGCCCAGCGGATAACCGGCATTTTTGTTATGCAGGTAGGCAAAGGTGAAAAGCATAAAGAACATGGAAAATTCAGGCATCCAGATATGCCGGAAAGCCTGTGCAAGCATTGGATCTTTAAAATGGCCGGCAAATTCTTCCGCGGTGGTGTTCATCCAGCGCTTCCATCTTTTTCCGTTGAGAAGGAAAGAAGCACCCATGTTTAAGCCGTTTTTCCATTTTTTCAGCAGTGGTTCATTCAGCGACGGATTGTCAAAGGGCAGGCACATTTTTACTCCGTCGATGAAGTCCCTTATGGGCTCAGCATCTTGTGGCGAAAACTCCAGCAGGTGCTTCTCCAGTCTGTCCAGGTCGGTGTAAAAGATCAGCTTCCGGCCTCCCTGGTCTTCAAAGCGCATATACTCATCCATGTTGATGATCTTCAGCCCCTGGGCTATGCCCACTTCCTCCCAGAAATCGTGCATCCGGCTGGCCGGGTTGGACCCCACCAGCCAGTGAATACAACCGTCGATGGTATAACCCTTTCTTTTCCAAGAAGTACAGAGTCCTCCGGGCTTGTCGTGCATTTCGAAGATCCGGGTATTGTATCCGTTCATTTGGGCGTATATTCCGGCAGCCATGCCGGCAAATCCACCACCGATGATGATTATGGAATTGTCTGGTTTCATATTTGACAGCTATGAGAATTCTTCCTGTTTCTTTTGTGGCAGAAATCCTTGCTTCCTCCTGGCCAAAAAATTCTTCTTCGTGCTTTGGAGCCTTTGTGGCCAAAAATACCTTACTGCCCTTCCACCACCAGATGCTTATCCAGGAAGGTGATCATCGCCCTATAGAAATCAAACCGGTTTTCTTCGTTTCCGAAACCATGTCCTTCATTGTCCTTTACCATATATTCGACATCAATCCCGCGTGCCTTCAGGGCAGCTACGATCTGATCCGATTCATCCTTGTTCACCCTCGGGTCGTTGGCACCCTGCGCAACAAAAAGCGGTGCGGTGATTTTATCCACATGGAACACCGGGGAGACTTCCGCCAACATCAGGCTGTCCTTTTCCGGATGACCTACCATTTCATACAGCATGTCGAGCATCGGTTTCCAGTAGGGAGGTATGGTTTTCATGAAGGTGAACATATTTGCTACACCCACATAATCCACCCCGGCTGCATACAACTCAGGTGTGAAGGTCAGTCCTGCGAGCGTGGCATATCCTCCATAGCTGCCGCCATAAATGGCAATTCTTTTCGGGTCTGCAATCCCCTGGTCGATAAGCCATAAAACTCCGTCTGAAATGTCATCCTGCATAGTTCGGCCCCACTGTTTGAAGGAGGCTTCCCAGAAAGCTTTCCCGAAGCCGGTTGAACCCCGGAAATTCATTTGCAGTACAGCATAGCCGTTATTGGCCAGAAATTGTACTTCAGGATTGAAACCCCAGTAGTCGCGGGCCCACGGACCGCCGTGCGGATTGATCACCACAGGCAGGTTTTCAGGTTTATAACCTTTTGGCAAGGTCAGGTAACCCTGGATAGTCAGGCCATCCCTTGATGTATAGGAAATTGGCTTCATCTCGCACAGGTCATTCTCATTGAGCCACGGACTCAGCTCTGCCAGTTTCGTAAGTTCTTTGCTGTTTTTGTCGAAGAAGTAATAGGCACCCCTGCTCCGGTCACTGTACGTTCGGATCATGAATTTATCCTCAGCCTTGTTGTAGCTGCCTTTGGCAACCTGATAACCAGGCAGTTTTACTTCGAGATCCCTCTTCATGGCCTCGGCCTCCGGGTCAAAGAAATGTTCCTTTTCCTTATCGGTTGTCCAGGAAACCGAGAGGAGTTTCTTGTCCTTTCGGGAATAGTCCACACCTTCGATGTCGGCTTCCCCGGTCTCGAAGAGTATTTCCTTTTCCATACCGTTGGCCACGTCGAAAATGACCAGAGCGGTCTTGTCGCGCCCCAGATTCGATAAGGCATACACCATTTTGTTGTCGAAGGTGAACAAGGCAGGGGAGATAGACTCCCTGAAGCTGGTTGTAAGTACCGGTCTGAATACTTCCTCTTCTGTATCGCGGTACAATATGGTGTTGTTGACGCCGTCAGTCGTGATCGCGAGTCTGAGCTTTCCATCATGGTCGGTCATCCAGCCGACTATATTCCCCGGATTTTCAGCCAGCATGGTCATCTCCCCGGTGAAAACATTGAGCCGGTAAGGATCGAAAACGGTAGGGTCCCGGCGGTTAAGACCGATGATAACTTCCTGCTCATCGTCTTTCAGGTCATCAATGAATATGGTCCGTACTTTTTCAAAAACGGTCAGTCCTTTGAGGTCTGTTCCGTCGGGATTAACACCGTAAAGATGGAAATTTTCATCACCGCCGGTATCTTTCAGGAAAAGGATGCGATTATCTCCTTTCCAGAGGTAACCGGCAATGTCCCTTTCCGTTTCGGAAGTTATTCTTACAGCAGTATCTTCACCGATTTTCTGTATAAATACGTTCAGTCTGGTTTCCCAGGGAGCCAGATAAGAAAAGTACTCTCCGTTGGGAGACAGTCTGAAAGCGGTCTTCTCCGGATTTCGGAAAAAATCTTCCAATGGAATGAGCGGAGCTTTTTCCATTTTGGGTGCGCATCCAATCAGGAGGGTTAGCAGCATGAGGTAAAATGATTTTTTCATAGTTTGTTTTTTAGAATAGTACAATTTACAAAAAAATGATGAGCCGGACATCATAATTTTGTTATTAATTATCTGTAAACAAGAGGGATAATAAATTACAGAGAGGCCGTTGTTTTTATGGTCGAGTAATTTCCCTTCCGGATAATTATTAAATTGTTTTCATCCGGATATTACGCAGAGCAGCGGTAGTTCTCCAGGAGGCAATTCCAAAGGGCTTTGAAAGGCCTACTTCAGGGCGGATACTTAAAGAGCGGCCTTCACGGTCAAAATCTACGACCTGTTCATCATCTATCCAGGCTTCGATTTTTTCCGGGGTAACCCTGAGCCGGATTTTGTACCAGGTGTCGGAATCGAACCCCCTGTATAGTGTAGTCTCGTTTTCAGAGGCGTCCAGCCCGTCAATACTGCTGAGCCCGACAATCGCACCGCTCCAGCCGCCAACGATCAGGGAGCAGAAAGAATCATTGACCGGGAATGTCATTCCGCAGAAAAAGTCGTTTCCGCTGACTCTTTTTGCTTCAAGCGCAACCTCATAATTGATGGTTGGGAACTCTTTCGAATAGGTAATCCCGGTGATGGCATCGCCCATCTCCAGGTAAATACTGCCGGATGAAACATAAACCGGCCCCTGTGGCCCGAAGTTGGTGATTTCCCAGCCATTCAGCGACTGCCCGTCGAAAAGGGTGGTCCAGCCCGGAATTTCGGTAACCGTCAGCTTCTGTTCACTTGTCTGTTTCGTTGACTTGTTGGTGCATCCTGCAATCAGCAGTAGTATAACCGACCATATCGCCATATGGCCTGACCGATAAATCGTTCTTTTGCTGTTCATCATGTTCAGATTCATATGCTTTATTTGTCTGAAAACTCAATTTCAGAACAAATTAAATCAAAATTACCGGCACATCGGATGTTTTCCAGGTAAAAGACTTATGGATATCAGGTGTTTTTCTGATTGAACCTGTAAGACGATCTATTTTTCGGTTATCTTCCTGAAGTCTTCATCTGCCCAGAGGGTTTTGAAGTCTTCATCCTGCCGGGCATTTTCCTTCAGCCGGGGCATTTTTTCACACGCTGATTTAAGGTCGGTCAGGGCGTGTTCCTTATCTCCCGTAAGGCTGTAGATACAAGCCCGGTTATACAGGATGTAGGGGTGATCAGGTGCAAGTTCGACTCCTTTGTTCATAGCGGCAAGCGCTTCGTCGTACCTTTTCAGGTGTGCCAGCGATGAGGCCTTCATCCCCCAGACGTCAAAACGCGACGGATCGAGGCTGGTGGCTTTGTCGAATGCCTGAAACGCCTCCTCATGCCTGTTGAGTGCACTCAGCATCTGTCCTTTCCCGATGTAATTCACGGCGGTGTCCGGTTGCAGCTGTATCAGGCCTTCAAAACCAGCTAATGCTTCTTCTGTCTTGCCATACTCAGCCTGAATAAATGTCCTGAAGAACATGATCCCGGTATTGTCCGGATATAGCCTGCCAAGTGAATCCAACTGGACAAGAGCCTGTAGTTCCCCGTCGGGCACCCTTTTCATGTTGGCTATCAGCCAGTACTGCACAGCCATCTTGTTATGGGGCTGGGTCTGCATTAATTTGCCAAGAATGGCCGAGGCTTCTTCCTTATGGCCTTCCATAAGAAGTTGCTGTGCCTTGTTCAATTCATCCGCATCCTGTGCGCACACCAGCTGGCTGGCCATAGCTAAAGTGAGGATAAGCAATGTAATCAGGTTTTTCATAATGAGTATTATTATATGTCTATATTAAAGGTACGACATTCAGAATCTTTTGTCAATAGACATAATGGTCATTTTAATATTGAGTTTTTCGAACCATGCTGAGGGATCTGTTGGGGGACTTATTCCGTCAGAAAAAATCGGATACTTTATCCCTCTCCCCGCTTATTTTTAATAGTTTCGCAATACTAAATTATTGCTGAAAAATGCAGATGCTCTGGACCGGAAAACAAGTATCGATTCTGGCTGTGGTGGCCACTACATCGTTTATGGGGACTTTTCTTATTTCCTCGGTAAATATTGCCTTGCCGGCCATTGAGAAAAGCTTCGGGCTCAACGCCGTCACGCTCAGTTGGGTAGTCACGGCATTTCTGCTTTCAACGGCCATGTTCCTTTTACCTTTCGGGCGCTGGGGAGATCTGACCGGGATCAGAAGGTTATATAAGACAGGTGTCATTCTTTTCACACTCTCTTCCCTGGCCTGCGGACTGGCTGTTTCGGGTAACTGGCTGATTATCTTCCGCTTTATTCAGGGAATCGGGGCTGCCTGCAGCAGTACTGCCGGGCCTGCCATCCTGGTTTCCTCATTTTCACCACAGCACAGAGGCAGGGTCCTTGGATTTTCGGTTTCTGCAGTTTACCTGGGACTTGCTTTTGGACCGTTCGCCGGCGGATATATCACCCAATTTCTGGGATGGCGTTCTATCTTTTATATCTCTGCAGTATTGGGACTTATAACCACCACCATTGCGTTCAGGTTTTTAGGGAAGGATGAAGCCTACTCCGGTGCGGAAAGCAAAATTGACCTGAAAGGAACGCTTTTTTATATGGCCGGGCTGGTCACCCTGGTTTTTGGTTCTTCCAGGATCCCATCATTGGCGGGATGGTCGGTGATGGCCCTGGGCATTCTTTCCCTGCTTACTTTCTGGTTTCTTGAAAGCAGGTCTGGACACCCGGTTTTTGATACAAAACTGTTCACCCAAAACCGTCTGTTTGCCTTCTCTAACCTGGCAGCGCTGGTCAACTACAGTGCCACTTTTGCCATTGTGTTTCTGCTCAGCCTGTACCTTCAGAAGATCATGGGGATGTCGCCCCGCAGCGCAGGGACAATCCTTATTGCCCAGCCGGCTGTAATGGCCATCTTTTCTCCCATAGCCGGAAGGCTCTCCGACAGGATTCAGCCGCGGATTCTTACTACACTGGGAATGAGTATGTGTACGATTGCCCTTGCCGCATTTGCATTCCTTTCGGAATCCACCCCTGTGTGGCTTATCGTCGTTTTGTTGTTATGGGTTGGACTGGGTTTTGCCCTGTTTTCATCACCCAACATGAATACCATCATGAGCGCGGTGAACCGCACCCAATACGGGCTGGCATCAGGCACTTCCGCTACCATGAGAGTGGTTGGCCAAATCGTCAGCATGACCATCGCCACCCTGTTTTTCGCAGCATTTCTGGGTAGCCAGTCCGTAGAAACGGTACCCCCACACCTGTTTGTCAGTGCAGTCCGATGGGGTTTTCTGACGTTCAGCCTGGTCAGTCTTACAGGAATATACTACTCCTATAACAGGGGACAGATTAAACGGTAAAAATGCAATGGATTCCGGTATATATGCCGGATTCCTGACCATCAGTATTATAAAACAAAAAGAGCTGCATTGTCATGACTGCAACCCTTTCATTTTCAGTATCCCCGGAGAGACTCGAACTCTCGACCCGCTGATTAAGAGTCAGCTGCTCTACCAGCTGAGCTACGGAGACGGATATGCAAAGGTAATAAATATATATACTTATTATTCTCAAACGGTGAATTTCCGGATTCCGTCTGGCTGTAGGACAAGGGGCATCTGAAACCTTGTGCAATACTCTGGCTGAAAAACATTACCGGGTGTAGGAGGTTAATCTGCCGGTCTGGTTGGAGCAGGAAGGATTTTCACTGATGGTAACCCCTTCTTAATGTTATGTTGTGTAAATCCTTCATTTTGGTTTGCATGTTGATCAATTAAGAAAAAGGAATGCAGCTCCCGCTAAACCAGAATGATCTTATCTTTGTTACTTCTCCGAGATATATTGCGGAAAATTTATTGTAATAATTAAATGGTTTAAGATGAGAAGTTTAAGGTTGTTGCTTTTAATCCTGGTCACAGTAGTTTTCGCCATGTGCGGTCGTAACCGGGGAACCCAGAATATGCAGGCAGGAGCGGTTGAAAATAAATTTGACGTAATTGAGGTCCTGCAAACCAATCAGTATACCTACCTGCAGGTACTTGAGGGTATGGATATTAAATGGGTGGCTGTACCTAAGCAGGAGGTTGCAAAAGGGGCGACTTATTTTTATGATTCGGCGCTTGAAATGCACAATTTTCACAGCAAGGAACTTGACCGCACCTTTGAACTGATCTATTTTGTGAATAGCATCAGCAACAGTTCTCTTACCCATGTTCATCCACCGGTCGGTAACGCTGCCCATTCAGGGAAAGCCGGTGCGGAGGTACACTCTGATATACACCTTGAAAAAAGTGCTGATGAACTTACTATCGCCAAAATCTTTGAAAATCCTGGCGATTATGCCGGAAAGGAAGTCGAGATCAGGGGTGTTGTTGTGAAAATCAATGAGGGTATTATGGGCACCAATTGGATTCATATTCAGGATGGCACCGTTGGAAACGGTAAATTTGACCTGACCATCACCTGCGATGACGTGCCCCAATTGAACCAGGAAGCCAGCTTCAGGGGAATCGTCACACTGAACAAGGATTTTGGATCCGGATATTTTTATGAGATAATCATGGAGAATGCGTTCCATGTAGATAAGTGGAAAACCGGCGACCCGGCTGTTTCAGTCCATTGATCATTTTTATCTGTTGGGTTACTGACACCGGACGGTAATGTTCCGGATTCAGGATCTCCCTTCGGCAATGGTTGACACTCAGCCTGGTATTGCCGTAAAATACATACCCCGGCTGAATGGTATTCCGGTTCAGCCGGGGTATGCCCATTTTCTGTTGGTCAGCAAAGGTATTTTACAAAAACATTTGTTTATCTTTAACGAAAATCGGACAATGCTATGAAATACCCAAAATTGATCGAAAATGACCGGTGGTTAGAGCCATATGCCGATATAATAATACGAAGACAGCAGGCTGCCAGAGTGAAGGAGGATGTGCTTACCGGAGGATTACACCTCTCGGAATTTGCCAATGGCCACCATTTCTTCGGACTGCACCGGACCGGTGAAGGATGGCTTCTCCGTGAATGGGCCCCGGCTGCCAGTATGATTTACCTGGTAGGGACTTTCAACGATTGGAAAGAAAAGGATGAATATGAGTTTATGCCTTCCGGAAAAGGAATATGGGAACTCAGGCTCAATGAGGACCAACTTCGGCACGGCGATCTTTATGCCCTGACGATGATCTGGCCCGGCGGTTCAGGAAAGAGAATTCCCGCATGGGCCACCAGGGTAGTTCAGGATGACAAGACTTACATGTTCAACGCACAGGTGTGGGCCCCCGAAAATCCCTACAGCTGGAAAATGGAGAGATTTGTCAGGCCGCCCGAGGCTCCGCTGATCTACGAATCCCATGTGGGTATGGCCGGCGAAGAACCTAAGGTCCACACCTATAACGAATTCAGGGAAGAAATGCTTCCCCGGATAAAGGCAAACGGTTATAACGTCCTGCAGCTGATGGCCATTCCTGAACACCCCTACTACGGAAGCTTCGGTTATCATGTATCCAGTTTCTTTGCCCCGTCTTCGAGGTTCGGAACGCCGGAAGAGCTTAAGGAACTGATCGACACTGCCCACCAAATGGGTATTGCCGTGATTATCGATCTGGTTCATTCCCATGCCGTCAAAAATGAAATCGAAGGCCTGGGCAGGTATGACGGCACCCGTTACCAGTTCTTCCACGAAGGAGCCCGGGGCGAACATCCTGCCTGGGATTCTTATTGTTTTAATTATGATAAGAATGAAGTGTTGCACTTTCTTCTGTCAAACATAAAATACTGGCTTACTGAATTTAAATTTGACGGTTTCCGGTTCGACGGTGTTACCAGCATGTTGTACCATGATCACGGACTGGGAAAGGCTTTTACCCAATACAACGACTATTTTGACCTGAATTGCGATGAGGAGGCGGTTACCTATTTCATTTTAGCCAATAAACTGATCAGGGAAATCAATCCCTCTGCCCTAAGCATCGCCGAAGATATGAGCGGTATGCCCGGACTGGCAGTTCCCATAGCCGACGGTGGATTGGGCTTTGATATGCGCCTGGCGATGGGTGTGCCCGATTACTGGATTAAAATCATCAAGGAAAAGAGAGATGATGAATGGCAAATGGGCGATATCTTTCATCAGCTTACTTCCAAGAGAATGGATGAGAAGGTGGTCAGCTATGCCGAATCGCACGACCAGGCGCTCGTTGGCGATAAAACCATCATTTTCAGGCTGATCGATAAGGAAATGTATTTCAGTATGCGTAAGGACCAGCCTAACCTTACCGTGGAACGCGGGATTGCCCTGCACAAAATGATCCGCCTGGTTACTTTAGCTTGTGCCGGAGGGGGATATCTCAATTTTATGGGGAATGAATTCGGCCATCCGGAGTGGATCGACTTCCCCAGGGAAGGCAACGGGTGGTCATACCAGCATGCCCGAAGGATCTGGAGTATATCCGAGGATGCTGAACTCCGCTTTCACTGGTTGCTCGATTTCGACCATGATATGATTCACCTGTTCCGGAAAAACCGGATTCTGGGACATCCTTCGGTGAATAAAGTGTGGGACAATGATGGCGATAAAATCCTGGCCTTCCACCGGGGTCCTTACCTGTTTGTGTTTAATTTTCATCCTCTTGACTCCTTCTCGGATTATGGTATTCCACTTGGTGAAGGGAAATACAGAATTGTCCTGAATTCAGATAACGGTCGTTATGGCGGCTATGACAGGATCGATGAGGAACTGGCATACTATACCCTGCCGGTGGCCGGGCCCGACAGCCAGCATTACCTGAAGCTTTATCTTCCCTCAAGAACAGCCCTTGTTCTCAAAAGGGAATAGTGTATTCACATTCATGTTTGTAAATTCCGACCAATTTAAATTTTCAGGTTATGTCGCAGTTCAGAACCCCGGTTGAGTTATCACCGTTCCCATGGCAATCAGGCTATGAACATAAAAATATGTTTATAGGCTCCTGTTTTACCGAAAATATTGGTGAAATTATGCAATCGCTGGCTTTACCCACCGACCTTAACCCTTTCGGGATTTTGTTCAATCCGGTTTCCATCGCCCGTGCTATAAAAAGACTCGTTGCTGCCGAATCATTTGCCGAAGACGATTTGTTCCATTTCAATGGTTTGTGGCACAGTTATGGGCACCACGGACGGTTTTCGGGAGAGAACAGGGAGCATGTCCTTTTATCGATAAATGACCGCTTGCAGTTCAGCAGCAGATTTTTGCAGGAAACGGATTTCCTCTTCATTACCTTGGGCACTGCATGGGTTTATGAGCTAAAATCGACCGGAGAAGTGGTAGCTAACTGCCATAAGGTTCCTGCAGGTGAATTCAGACGGTTTCGTCTGACACTGTTTGAAACCATTGAAGTTTTAAAAGATTGTCTGGAGTCTCTTTGGAGCACGGTTCCGGGTTTAAAGGTGATATTTACGGTCAGCCCGGTGAGGCATATCAAAGATGGTGCAGTGGAGAACCAGTTAAGCAAGTCAACACTCCTGCTCGCAGTGGATGCTCTCGTAAAAGGATTTGGGAAAGAACGCTGTACCTATTTTCCCTCATACGAACTCGTCATGGATGAACTCAGGGATTACCGTTTTTATGCCGCCGATATGGTCCATCTGTCAGAGGTCGCAGTGCGGTTTATCTGGGAAAAGTTCGCACAGGTGGCCATCAGTCAGTCCGATCGTGAGGTTATGAAAAGAGTGGATGGGATTAACCGGGCGATAGCCCATAAACCGTTCAACCGGCTTACTTCCGGGCATCTTCAATTTATTGAGCATACGCTGACAAAAGTATTGGCTTTATCCGATGAATTTCCCTATATTTCGCTCGACAGCCAGATTCGCTTTCTTGAATCTGAAATTCAGGAAATCAAAAAGTCGGCCGGAATTAACCGAATAGGCCGGGATATTTTTTATGATTAAAAATTCAGGTTTATGGGTAGTGTTAAGATATCTTTTACCAGACAGCAGCTTAAGGATCCCGGGTTCTCAACGCAGAGAGAAGTGATCCGGACGAACAGGGCCGGTGCCTATTTGTCCACTACCATCAGCGGGATGAATACCAGGAAGTATCATGGACTGCTGATTGTTCCGGTCGAACAGTTCGGAGGGGAAAAGCATGTATTGCTTTCATCGGTCGACGAAACCGTTGTTTATGGTGATACGGAGTTTCCCCTGGCGACCAGAAAGTATGTGAATGATTATGTCGATCCGCAGGGATACCGTTATCTGGAATCTGTGGAATACGAAAAAGTACCTGCCTATACCTATCGGGCGGGAGGCGTAAAACTGTTTTACGAGCGGCTGTTGGTCGAAAATGAACAGCAGATGCTGATCCGTTACACACTGGAGGATGCTCCGGGGCCTGTGAAACTCCGGTTAAAACCTTTCGTGGCTTTCCGGAATATACACAGTCTAAGCAAGGCTAATCCATGGGCGCAGACTGGCTTTGAAGAAACAGAGCAGGGTATCCGGCTGAGGCTTTACGAGCATTATCCATGGCTTTACCTCCAGCTCAGCAAACATGCGGCGTTTACTCCGGCTCCCGACTGGTACTATAATGTTGAGTATGACCGTGAAAAGGAAAGGGGCTATGCCTGCCTCGAGGATCTCTTTTCGCCCGGTTCCTTTGAAATTGTACTACGGAAGGGTGAATCGGTGGTTTTTTCGGGAGGTGTAAGTGAGGCTGAAGTTTCCGGCCTGAAAAAACGATTCTATCATGAGCTGAGAAAGCGGAGTGATAAAACGGATTTGCCTGATTTTCTGAAAAATGCCGCCACGCAGTTTATCTGGCATAAGGGAAGCCAGGAGGATATCATGGCCGGTTTCCCCTGGTATGACAGCATAACCCGGCAGACTTTCATTTCCCTGCCAGGGCTGAGACTTACCCAAACAGACAGGCAGCTGGGTATGGCCGTCCTGGATACCTGTTTGCCACATCTGAAAGGTGGATTGTTTCCCCGGTCAATTGGCTGTTGTGACCCGGTCTATGACGGGGCCGATACGGCACTCTGGTTCATCTGGGCAATACAGCAATTCCGGAAACAGGGATGCCGGATCAAGGATCTGGGCATCCGGTTTGGAGAGGCTGTAAAAGAAATTCTGGAAGCATACAGACAGGGCACATCCATCGTCAATATGCTCGAGAATGGCCTTCTTTTTGCCGCCGACCAGGGTAAGGCCTATACCTGGATGGATTCCTATGCCTGGGGAAATCCTGCTGTGCCGCGTTATGGTATGCCGGTAGAACTGAATGCCTTATGGTACAATGCCATCCGGTTTGCCCTTGAAATGGCGGGCAGGGCTGGGGATTCGGATTTTATTGCCCGTTGGAACCGTATGCCCGAAATGATAGAAGAGTCTTTTATAAATGCCTATTGGGATGATGAGAAGGGGTATCTGGCTGATGTCTATAACGGCTTTTACACCGACTGGTCTGTCAGGCCAAATATGGTCATCGCTGCAGCCATGGATTATACCCCGTTGTCGACTGAACAGCAGCATGCCATTCTGGAAAAAGCTGAAAAGCACCTGCTAACCCCAAGGGGGCTCCGGACTTTATCCCCGGACGATCCTGCCTATTCCCCAATCGTGAACGGTTTGCCCGACGAAAGGGAGAATGCCATGCATAAGGGTGCAGTACATCCCTGGCTCGTCATGTTTTATGCGGATGTCGTACTAAAAGTCAGAAGAAAATCCGGAATTGCGGGTCTGAGGCGTTTTCTTGACGGATTTTCCGAAGAATTGACTCAGCATTGCCTGGGTACCCTGTCTGAGGTATATGACGGCGAACCGCCCTATCATGCCAGAGGGGCCCTGTCACAAGCATGGAATGTGGCCTCCCTGCTGGCTTCGCTTAATATGCTTTCTCAGGCTGAAAAATGATAAATCAACCGGATGGAAATCTACGGAGGGCAAGTACAGATAGTTCGACACCCTCCGGAAGTTTAAACAACCTGAAGTAACTGAACTGGTATGCGCGTTTTAATGTTTGGATGGGAATTTCCCCCGCACATCTCTGGCGGGCTGGGAACAGCCTGTTATGGGCTGACAAAAGGCCTGTCGGAATTCAATGATACGGAGGTTATTTTTGTTGTGCCCAGGGCATGGGGAGATGAACTATCGCGTGAGGGCATGAGCCTGATCGGGGCAAATCAGGTACCTGTTGCCGAAGAGGTGATCAGCATGGGAGGACAGGAGCCCGGATTGAAATATATCGGGATTCGTGCCGATATTGTACCTTACCTGGATCCCGTTCAATACCGGGAGCTTAGGAAAATTCGGTCGCCAGAAAACCAGCACTTCGTTGAAATCAATAAGGACGGAACCATCGTGTTCTCAGGTTTATATGGCCCGTCGCTCTTCAAAGAGATCAGGAATTACGCCCTGGTTGCCATTGAAGTGGTTTCCGGTGAAGCGTTCGATGTGATCCATGCACATGACTGGCTCGCCTTTCCGGCCGGCCTGGCGGCGAAGAAAGCATCAGGCAAACCCCTGATCGTGCATGTCCATGCGACTGAGTTCGACCGGACAGGTGGAAATGTTAGTCCTGCCGTTTATGCCATTGAGCGCGAGGGGATGGAATTGGCCGACAAGGTAATAACCGTAAGCAACTTAACCCGGAATACGGTAATCAACCGTTACGGTATACCACCGGAGAAGGTAGTGACCGTCTACAATGCGGTTGAGCCACTTCCTGACCGGCCGGTTAAAAAAGTACAACGGATCCCGGGATTGAAAACGGTTACCTTTATGGGAAGGATTACCCTACAGAAAGGACCGGAATATTTTATTGAAGCTGCTCACATGATCCTTAAAAAGATTCCCGAAGTAAGATTTGTTATGGCAGGAAGTGGGGATATGCTGAATTCGGCTGTCGGTCAGGCCGCACGGCTTGGCATAACGGACCGGTTTCATTTTACCGGTTTCCTTGAAAATGATGAGGTGCTGCAATTGTTGGATGTTACCGACGTATTTGTGATGCCCTCTGTTTCGGAACCTTTTGGGATTGCTCCGCTGGAGGCTATGTTAGCTGGGGTGCCTGTAATTGTTTCCAGGCAATCCGGGGTTGCGGAGATTGTCAGATACGCCACCAAAATCGACTTCTGGGATACCTGTGCCCTGGCAGATGCCATATTTGGATTGCTCCAGTACGATGCACTGGCGCAGATGTTTTCCAGGCACGGAGCGGTCGAGGCAGGTAGCCTGAAGTGGAAGCATGCTGCAGGAATGGTCAGGGATCTGTATCTGGAGCTTACAGGATCTGTTCATTCAACTCACAAGGAAGAGATTTCAGGATTGCCAACCGTCAAGAATGTCAGTTAATTAATTCGTTTATATTTATCCGGATGAGAAAATCTGTAAACCTGATCTTTGCGGTGCATCAGCCTTTCCGGCTGAGACGCTATCGTTTTTTTGACATCGGGAACGACCATTACTATTACGATGACTACGCCAACCAGAACATTACGGAATGGCTTGCCCGGAAAAGTTACCTCCCGGCGGCATCCATGTTGCTGCGTTTGCTGGCCAGGCACCGGGGCAACTTCAAATTGGCGCTTTTCGTTTCCGGTACTGCTGTCGAACTTTTCAAAAAGTACGCTCCCCCGGTCATTGAGGCGTTTAAAAAACTTGCTGATACGGGAAATGTTGAGTTTATGGGCGGCACCTGGTCCAATTCACCGGCAGCCCTGCTGAATGAAGAGGCTTTCACTGATCAGGTCAACAGGCACAAACAGCTTATGGAAACCTGCTTCGGACAATCACCGGTTTCCTTTTTCAGTCCGGAGATGTTATATTCCGATGATATCGGGGAAATGATCCGCAGGCATGGTTTCCGGTCGGTGGTTGTTGAGGGGTCAGCCCAGGTTTTAGGCTGGCGAAATGCTGATATGCTATATGGAAATGCTGTTTCGCCCACGTTTAAGCTATTGGTTACCAACCGGGAGCTGGGCAATGATCTGACATTCCGGTTCGCAGGAGATGAATGGGCAGGAATCCGTACTCATCCCGGGGGATTTTTGATGCGGTTTGGCTCTGAAGGGTCGGAAGAGCAAGTGGTTAACGTTTATTCAGACCTGGAACTCATGGGGGTACACCAAACTGCAGAAAGTGGGATATTCACCTTTATGGAATCACTCATTGGTGAAATTGCGGATCATAATTATCTGAAATTCAGTACTCCTTATGAGGCTATTCAGCAATATCCACCCGCTTCCATTCTCAGTGTTCCCAATCCTGTTGCCAGAAATTCCGGTGAAGCCGAGAGTTCCCTGCCAGGTGGTAATGAACTGCAAAGGGAAGCAATGGCCAAAATTTTCGGGATGAGCCGTCAGTTTACGGCCAATAAAGAATCTGATGTTTATGAAGACTGGTGCCGGCTGCAAAGTACCGACCATTTTCTCTATATGTCATCGGCGTATTACGAGAAGGACATTCCGCACCGGCCCAATCCATTTAATACGCCTCATGAAGCGTTTATCAATTTTATGAATATTGTTGCAGATATGAAGCTGAGGACGGGAACAGGGAGTTCTTAGCAAGATTCCGGCAGGTGATTAAACTCCGGGCGGTTATTTTTTGACACGGTTTTGTTGATATCCTGCCTGAATACCGGGCTGGAAACAAAAATATAACCCTTCCCCAAATGCCCGCACTGCTTGGGATAGAAGGCTTAAGCCCCTAATGTTACAGGGCTTGGGACGAGATTTAACATTGAAAACATCTGTTTATTTCAGATTAGAAGTTATTTTTGCAGTCCTTGTTTAATGTAGGATTTACAAACAGGCAAAGTTTTTAAAACAGGAATACGTATGATGAACAATGAGAATGTAAGATATATTCAACCCCCGCAGGTAAACGGGCCCCATTGGAGAAAGTTTGTTGTGGAGAGTGATTTACCCGAAAAGCTTTTCCCCCTGAGAATATTATCCAGAAACCTGTGGTGGGTCTGGAATCAGTGCGCAAGGGATCTTTTTAACCAGATAAATCCCGAAATATGGGAGGAGTGTGAACATAATCCGGTACTTCTGCTTGAAAGGGTAACCTTCCAGAGATTGAAGGAATTGGAGAACGACACGGAATTCATGGAAGATATGAATTTTGTTCTCAGCCGGTTTAACCAGTATATGGAAGAAAGAAAAACCCTGCAGGGGCCTCAGGTTGCCTATTTCAGTATGGAATACGGCTTACACGACAGCCTTAAAATATTTTCCGGAGGATTGGGCGTCCTGGCCGGTGATTACCTGAAGGAAGCCAGCGATTCCAAAGTAAACCTGGTAGGTGTGGGTTTGTTGTACAGGTATGGCTATTTCAAGCAAACCCTGAATATGCATGGGGAGCAGATCAATAACTATGTACAGGAGCATTTTTCAAAAATACCGGTTCAGCCTACTTATGACGAAAAAGGGAATTGGGTTGAGATTGAGGTAGATCTGCCAGGACGCAGCGTTATGGCCAGGGTTTGGGAGGTTCATGTGGGTGCAGTAAAACTCTATCTCCTGGAGACTGATCATGATGTAAACCAGGAAAATGACCGAAACATTACCCACAATTTATATGGTGGCGATAACGAAAACCGCCTGAAACAGGAAATCCTGCTCGGGCTGGGTGGGATCAAAGCGTTAAAAAAACTGGGCTATCAATCCGATATTTATCATTGTAACGAGGGACATGCTGCGATGATCGGGATTGAACGTATGGCCGACCTGATTTCCGAAAACGGTTTGACCTTTGCCGAAGCCAAAGAAGTGGTCAGGGCTTCTACCCTGTTTACCACGCATACGCCTGTACCTGCCGGACATGACTCCTTCCACCAGGATATGTTCAGCACCTATATGTACCCATATTCAGAGAAACTGGGACTTTCATGGGATGAATTTGTCAACCTGGGGAAATCTAATCCGGGAGAAGACCATTTCAATATGAGTTATCTGGCCAGTCATCTGTCGCAGTATATCAACGGGGTAAGTAAACTGCACGGTGAAGTCAGCAAGGGCATCCTGAAAGGCCTATACCCGGGATACCTTGAGCAGGAAGTCGAAATCGGATATGTGACCAATGGGGTCCACTATCCCACCTGGGCAGGAAAAGAATGGAAAGAACTGCACAAGGCATATTTTGGGGAAGATTTTACAGACAACCTCATTGATTTTGACCGCTGGAATAAAATTTACGATGTGCCGGATCAGAAGATCTGGTCCATCAGGCAGGAACTGCGGAAAAAGTCGATTGACTATATCAGACAGCGTTTTTCGGATGCCTGGATTAAGAAAAACGAGAATCCGAAGCTGGTTACCGAAATTATGGGTAAGCTGAATCCCAATACCCTGACCATAGGTTTTGCACGACGTTTTGCAACCTACAAAAGGGCGCACCTGCTTTTTCGCGACCTTGAGCGCTTGTCTAAAATCGTAAATAATCCCGATAAACCTGTACAGTTTATTTTTGCAGGTAAAGCACATCCGGCAGATAAAATGGGTCAGGACCTGATCAAATATATCGTGGAGATTTCCAAACGTCCTGAATTCAGGGGCAAGATACTCTTTGTACAGAATTATGATATGAACCTGGCCAAGATGCTCCTGCAGGGTGTCGATGTGTGGCTGAATACGCCGACCCGTCCTCTGGAAGCGTCGGGTACCAGCGGTGAAAAGGGCGTAATGAACGGAACCCTCCATTTTTCCGTATTAGACGGCTGGTGGGTTGAAGGTTATAAAAAAGATGCCGGCTGGGCGCTGCCTATGGAACGTACATTCGAAGTACAGGAGTTTCAGGATGAGCTTGATGCGGCAACCATTTATGATATCCTTGAACGTGAAGTGATTGAAGCATTCTATAAACGGAACAAGGAGGGAATTCCCAATGAATGGGTAGGTTTTATCAAGAATAACATTGCAGGGGTCGCTCCGCATTTCACCACTACCCGGATGATCCGTGATTATCAGGATCGGTTCTATAATCCCTTGCACATCCGTTCGAAGAAGATGCTGGCCGATAATTTCCAGCTTGCCAGGGAAATGGCTGCCTGGAAGTTCTGGGTGAGTTCCATCTGGAACGATATTGAGGTAAAGGAAATCGATATCGCCGACGGGGTTACGCATCCAATGAAAATCGGAAAGAATTATCCGGGGAAAGTAGTAGTCGACCTGAAAGGTCTTTCCTGCGATGAAGTCGGACTGGAACTGGTCATTACCCTGAACGGGAACAACGTTCCGGTCAAACTGATCGACAAGTTGGAATTCAGGCCTGAAAGCTGTGTCGACGGTATCGCCACTTATGTGCTCGATGTCCATATCCAGCAGTCGGGAACTTACAGTTACGGACTCAGGTTGTTCCCGAAAAATGAGAATCTTCCGCACAGGCAGGATTTCAAATACGTTAAGTGGCTTTAATTCATCTGTCAGACAGATATAAATACATAAATCCCGGGTTTGCGTCCGGGATTTATGTATTTATTCCCGGTCACAACTCTTTTTGCATACTTTTACAAAGCAAAGAAACCGGTTCCATTCCACAGAAATTTCACCGGGGCTTATATGACGGTAAGAATTTGTTATAATTTGGATGTGAGTATTATCCAATTATAAGAATTTAGTCGTTAATCAGATGGAAATTCTATTTTTGTGAATCAAAATAAAAATCATACCATGCAAACCGGAAATATTGGTGAAAAAATCAGGAACTTCAGGGAAATGCGCATGATTGCGCTGGAAGAGCTTGCAGTTAATGCCAACATGGATGTGGCACAACTCAGAAAAATTGAGGAGGAAGGGATAATCCCCTCCCTGGGGCCACTGATCCGAATTGCCCGTGCGCTTGGCGTCAGGATTGGCACTTTTCTGGATGATGTTGGTCAGGTAGGCCCAGTGCTGGTGAAGGCCGGCACCGAACAGAGCACCATCAGCTTTGCATCCAGTGACCCTGCAACCCGGCAACACCTGAATTTTTACTCACTTGCCGCAGATAAGGCAGGACGGCATATGGAACCGTTTATTGTCGACATTCACCCCGCCAGTGAATCGGATTACAAACTCTCCTCACACGAAGGAGAGGAGTTTATTTTTGTTCTCGACGGTGATGTCGAAATCAATTACGGTAAGGATATCTACCATCTGACGAAGGGCGATTCCATCTACTACGATTCCATAGTTTCGCACAATGTCCACGCCGGATCAGATAAACCTGCCAAAATTCTGGCTATTGTTTATACTCCTTATTGATAAATGGCTTCGGGCCTTAACTGAAATATTCAACCGGAACAACCATGCAGTTACTCGATTATACTTTAGGTGAAATTCTTGAAAAGTGGGTGTACGAAACCCCTGAGCATGAGTTTATGGTTTACCCTGACCGTAACCTCAGGTTTTCTTATTCCGCCTTCAACGAACGTGTGGATAACCTGGCCAAAGGCTTGCTGTATATTGGTATACAGCCCGGAGACAAGGTAGGCATATGGGCCAAAAATGTGCCCGACTGGCTTACCTTCATGTTTGCTACGGCTAAAATCGGGGCCGTTCTGGTTACCATCAATACCAATTATAAACTTTCTGAACTGGAATATATCCTTCAGAATGCGGATATCCATACGCTCTGTCTGGTCGATGGCTACCGCGACAGTGATTACGTGCAGATGGTGTTTGAGCTGGTCCCGGAACTTAGGGAACAGGCCCGGGGAGAGCTCCATTCCCCGAAATTTCCCGAATTGAGGAATGTGGTGTTCATTGGCCAGCAAAAACACCGGGGCATGTACAATACCCCTGAATTGCTGTTGCTTGGTTCTCATGTCGACCAGTCGGAGATCGAAACCATACAGGAAACCATTTCCTGCCACGACGTAGTTATGATGCAATATACCTCAGGCACCACCGGTTTCCCCAAAGGTGTAATGTTGTCACACCATAATATCCTGAATAACGGATATTCGGTCGGGCAGTGTATGAAATATACACAGGCCGATAAACTGCTCGTTCCGGTTCCGCTTTTCCATTGCTTCGGAAGCGTATTAGCCGTATGTGCCATCATATCCCACGGAGCAACCATGGTTCTTATGGAGGAATTCGATCCATTAATGGTGCTGGCCTCAGTCCAGAAAGAAAAATGTACTGCGCTGTATGGTGTTCCGACCATGTTTATCGCCGAACTGAACCATCCCATGTTCGATATGTTTGACCTGAGTTCGTTGCGGACAGGCATTATGGCCGGCTCGTTATGTCCGATCGAAACCATGAACCAGGTGATGACCCGCATGCATGCAAAGGATATTATCATTGTATACGGCCTGACGGAGTCATCTCCCGGTATGACCGCCACCCGCACCCACAACTCGCCTGAAGTGAGGGCCACCACGGTCGGCTTTGAGCTGCCCAACGTGGAAATTAAAATCTTTAATCCTGAAACCGGGCAGGAATGTGCAGTGGGTGAACAGGGGGAGATCTGCTGCCGGGGCTATAATGTGATGAAGGGATATTATAAGAACGAAGAAGCCACCCGCAAAGCCATCGATGCCGAAGGATGGCTCCATTCCGGTGACCTGGCCGTGAAGACGGAGAACGGTTTTTACCGGATTACCGGGCGTATCAAGGATATGATCATCCGCGGAGGTGAGAATATATACCCCAGGGAGATTGAAAATTTCCTGTACCAGATGCCACAGATCGAAGCGGTGGAGGTAGCGGGGGTTCCCAGTCCGAAATACGGCGAACAGGTCGGTGCCTTCATCCGGGTAAAGAAGGGCCATGTATTAACTGAAGAAGAGGTGGTCGACTTCTGCCGTGGTAAAATTGCCCGCTACAAAATACCCAAATACATATTCTTTGTGGATGAATTCCCGATGACCGCCAGCGGGAAAATCCAGAAATACAAATTAAGCCAGATGAGCAAAGGCATGCTGGAAAAGAGGGGAATACAGATAATCTGAGATTATTTTACCTCACAAAGGGCTTCTGATACATTGATGACATAGTCGGCAAGCTTTTCGCTCTCCGAGAACAGGTCATTGAAGATAATCCCGGCTTCATAGGCATATATCCCGGTGCGCAGGTACTCAAGGTGCTCTGCCTTTAACTGGTTCCGGTAGTTGTTGATCTCATTCTCTATTTCACGGGCTTTTAACAAGTTAACCAGCTTTTCATCTTTTTCGAGGTTTTCTTTCATCACCTCAAGGGCCTCCTGTACCATGCTGAACATGAGTTCCAGTTTTTGAAGGACTTCTTCGGGCAATACAATCTTATTATCGTACATCCGGTTAATGGTCCTGGCCAGGTTGAAATTGCTGTCGCCGATACTCTCAAGGTCACTGACCAGCTTGATCATCGACTGCATCCTGCGGCGACCGAAGTCACTCAACTTCCCTTGTGCCACTTCGCTCAGGTAGTTGGCAATTTCTACCTCCACATCGTCGGAAATACTCTCGTACTTCTGTATTTTGGCGAACATCTTGTTGAATTTCTTGTCTTTATCCTCCCTGAGCAGTTTCTGGACAAACCCGAACATTTTTATGGTATGCTTGGCAAAAAACTGGGTTTCGCGGCGAGCCTGCAACAACGAAAGCTCCGGTGTCGACATTAGTCCGGCAGTAATATACTGCAGCCTGAATTCCTCTTCTTCCGACTGTTTTTGCGGTAGTACCCTGACGACCAGGTTTCGGAGTTGTGGTACAAACCAGATGAAAATGGTGGTATTGATTACGTTGAAGGCACTATGGAACAGCGATAGCGCAATAGGTACCACGGCAGGGTTGTTGGCCGGGGAGTCTCCGTTAAAACTGGTTACCGCCGAATCAATCCATCCGGTAAAGGTCCTGAATATCATTAACATCCAGAATACACCGGCCAGGTTGAACAACAGATGGACCAAGGCGGCCCGTTTTGCGGAAAGATTACCTACCGAGGCTGCAATATTGGCGGTTATGGTGGTTCCAATGTTTTCGCCCAAAACCATGGCGGCTGCCAGCTCAAACGGAATCCATCCTTCATTGACCATTACAAAGGTAAGCGCCATGGTCGCACTGGAGGATTGGATGAGGAAGGTCAGTACCGTTCCGACAATCAGGAAGATGATGACGGATCCAAAGCCCAGATTGGTGTAATTCTGCAGGAAGGCTAATATTTCAGGATTATCATTGACGCTGGGCATCGACGCTTTCAGGAAATCCAGCCCCAGGAAAAGCAACGCGAAACCGATCATGATTTCCCCTGTGGAGCGCCGCCGGGTCGATTTGCTGAAAACCAGCGGAAGGCCTATGCCAATGAGCGGCAATACATATTGACTGATGCTGAACTTGAATCCTAATATCGAAATGATCCATCCGGTTACCGTGGTGCCAATGTTGGCCCCCATGATCACGCCTATCGATTCAACCAGGGTGATCAGGCCTGCATTAACAAAACTGACGACCATTACGGTGGTGGCAGAGGACGACTGGATGACCGTGGTAACCATAAAGCCGGTTAAAACCCCGAACAGCCGGTTGGCGGTCATCGCTGATAAAACCGAGCGCAGCTTCGCTCCTGCAACCCTCTGAAGCGCCTCACTCATGATCTTCATCCCGTACAGAAACATCCCCAGTGATCCGACGAGCTTCAAAAAGTCAAATAAAGAATATTCCATCTGTATTAAATTAGTGTTTCACACAGGCTGGTTAGCCAGGTTTGTTTACACAAAATTTAGGGCAAATTAACAAAAACTTTATGGTTTGGATTATGCATTTCAATCACTTATTGAATAAATAAACAAAAAAATAAAAGATAACTTTATGGCATGATAACAGACAGGAAGAAACAATTGGAGATTTTAACGGCAGACTTCTTCCGGGGCATATGTCCGGAATTCCCGAAGGGTAGGCTTGTTCCGTCCGAGTCTCCTGACTTTATTCTTTCTTTGGGTATCCGGAATTCTGTTGGGATTGAGATAACACGGCTATACCCGGCAGGGCCCCAAAATTCGCATTTCTCTGATGACCGGCGAATGATCGAATCAGTGTTTGTCGACCGGGTCAGGGAACTTTTCGGAAACTATTCAGGGGATCCCGTATGGGTGAAATTTCTGTTCTCAAACGACAGGGCCCCTCACGATGCTGAGATTTTACCGGGATCTGCGCGGGTATCCGCCGGATTGAAAAAAAACTTGCGTAACCTTTCCGCCAAAAATCTTTACCTGTTGATTCCCCCGGATGATCTTCCCTCATTTCTCGATGCCGTATTGCTTATTAAGCATCCCGTATTGCATGAATCCATATGGGAATCATGTGATCTTCCCGGTTGCGACAATGATCTGGTTGCAGATGTAAACCATGTCATTGAAAGAAAAGAGGAGAAGCTTCCCCTTTATCAAGCAGGGAATCACAGTCAGTACTGGCTGCTGATCGTGGCAGACCGTTTAAGCGCTTTCCGGAAACGGAATACTGGAAATATTATCATGAACCATACCTTCAGTTCGGCTTTTCAAAGGGTATATCTGATTGAAATGATGAATATGCGGTATTTTCAGCTAATATGAAATAGGTGCAAATAAAGTATTAGAGGCTGTTAAAATAGTATTCATTCCGAAGCTAAAAATCCCTGATCTTTGCATTATTAATTTGATTACTAAAATCTTACATAATATGGAGAATTTATTTGATATTACGGGACAGGTGGCCATAGTAACGGGAGGTTCAGGCACATTAGGGGGAAGCATAGGCCGCTGTCTGGCACAGGCGGGTGCCCGGGTGGTCATTCTGGGCCGTGACCCTGTTGGTGTGGAGGCTATGGCCGAAAAGATCCGTTCAGAGGGAGGAGAGGCCATAGGTGTTGCAGCTGACGTGATCAACATGAATCATCTGGAAAATGCCAGAAATAAAATTCTTGACAAGTATGGACGTATTGACATTCTGATCAACACGGCAGGAGGGAATACTCCGGGGGCTACTATAGGTGACCGGCAGAACATTTTCGACATGGACATGGAAGAATACCGTAAGGTGGTGGATGTAAACCTCAATGGAACGGTATACCCCTGTATGGTTTTCGGCAAAACCATGGCGGAAAACGGGAGCGGGTGTATCATTAACCTCTCCTCCATGGCCACTTTTAATGCCCTTACCCGTGTCCCTGGTTATTCAGTGGCCAAATCCGGAGTCGAAAATTTCACCCGTTGGCTGGCCATGGAGCTGGCCATGAAATTCAGTGAGCATATCCGGGTTAACTGTATCGCCCCGGGTTTTTTTATCGGAAAGCAGAACAGGCATGTATTGCTTAATCCGGACGGAACATACACCGAGCGGAGTTTGAAAGTAATCAATAAAACCCCTATGAAACGTTTCGGCAAAATGGAAGAACTGAACGGTACGATTTTGTATCTTTGCAGCAGGGCTGCAAGTTTTGTCACCGGAACGGTAATACCGGTCGACGGAGGTTTCAGTTCCTATTCCGGGATTTAAAATACAACAGTAATGGCATTTGAAAAAACCTGGCGATGGTTTGGCCCGGGTGATGCGGTCAGACTTCGCGACCTGCAGCAAATGGGGATCGAAGGTGTAGTGACAGCCCTGCACCACATCCCTAACGGTGATGTATGGCCGGTAGAGGAGATCCTGAAAACCAAATCGGAGATAGAATCTTACGGGATGCGCTGGAGTGTGGTGGAGAGCCTGCCGGTACATGAAGGGATCAAGGTTGCGTCACCTGACCGGCCGGTGCTTATCAATAACTACCGGAAATCTCTGCGTAACCTGGGTGAGTGTGGAATCGATACCGTGGTGTACAATTTTATGCCCGTTATAGACTGGATCAGGACCAGCCTTCAGTTTGCCACACCGAATGGTGGTGAAACGATGCTGTTCCATTATCCGGCTTTCGTGGCCTTTGATGTATTTATCCTGAAAAGGCCGGGTGCAGTATTGGATTATTCACCCGAAATACTGAAAAAGGCGGATAAAATTTTCTGGGAGATGACTCCTGAGCAACGTGAGCATCTGGCCCGCAATATTATTGTGGTTTCCCAGGGATTTATCGACGGAGTAGTCAAGGGATCGACCCGCGATTATAAAATGCTTTTCCTTGAACACCTGGACAGGTATAACGGAACCGGAAGGGATCAGCTGAGGGAAAACCTCCGCTATTTTATAGAGGCCGTTCTGCCTGTAGCCGAAGAGTATGGTATCCGGATGGCCATTCATCCCGACGATCCGCCGTTCCCGGTTCTCGGACTCCCGCGGATCGTGGGAACCAGTGAAGATATACGCTGGATCCTCGGCATCTCTTCTTCACCAAACCACGGATTTAACTTTTGCGCCGGTTCCCTTTCTGCCCGCCGGGACAACGACCTGGTGGCCATGGCTGCCGAATTTGCCCCGCGTATACAGTTTCTTCACCTGAGGAATACCCAATGGCTGGATGAGGATACTTTTTATGAATCGGGCCATCTCGATGGCAGTGTGGATATGTATGCCCTGATGAAGGTCCTCCTGAAAGAACAGCACCTCAGGATGGCAGAAAAAAGGCCCGGCTGGCGCATGCCCATGCGGCCGGATCACGGGATCAGGATTCTTTCTGATTTTCAGCTTTCCACTAATCCCGGTTATCCACTGATCGGCCGCCTCAAGGGCCTGGCCGAGCTGAGAGGTCTGGAGACGGGCATCGAAAGGGAACTGCAACAGTCACGCTAATTGTGGTGCTTCATGTCGGATTTTATCGCAGTGTAGTTTTTTGTGCAAAACCATAAATTTTTCATGACGGAGAATTCCTGTTCCGGTTTGGATTTGTAAATTCGCAAAAAACTGGTTAAACCTATAATTTCAAACCAATGAGACCAATAACTGCTATACTGCTGTTCTTTATTGTTGCTGCATGTGCCGGACCCGGAAACCGAAATGCCGATTATGAGTATCCAATCAGTCCGGTCCCCTTTACCGAAGTGAGAATGACCGATGACTTCTGGTCACAACGTATAAAAACCAACCATGAGGTGACCATTCCGATTGCCATTCAGAAAAGCGAGGAGACCGGAAGGGTAGATAATTTCAGGATCGCCGGAGGCGTGAAGGAGGGTGTTTTCTGCTCACCCTATCCGTTTGATGATTCAGATGTCTTTAAAATCATTGAGGGCGCGGGTTATTCCCTGCAGATGTTCCCCGATGCAGCGCTTGAAAAGACGGTTGATTCATTGGTAACGCTGATCAGACTTGCGCAGGAGGAGGATGGATATCTGTTTACCAACCGCACCATTATGGGCGAAAACGGACATGAATGGATCGGAAAAAAAAGATGGGAGAAGGTGGATGACCTGAGCCATGAATTATACAATCTCGGGCATTTTTACGAAGCTGCCGTTGCATATTATCAAACCACCGGAAAGCGGGAGATTCTTGATATCGCCATAAAAAGTGCTGACCTGGTGGACAGGGATTTTGGCCCCGGAAAGATCGAAAACTGGCCGGGCCATCAGGAGATCGAGATCGGCCTGGCGAAACTCTATCGTGTAACCGGGGAGAAACGCTATCTCGATCTGGCTAAGTTTTTTCTCGATGTGCGCGGTCGCGGTACGGGTACTCCAAAGTCATATAACCAGTCGCATAAGCCTGTGGTTGAACAGGATGAGGCAGTCGGCCATTCAGTGAGGGCTGCCTATATGTGGACCGGTATGGCCGATGTGGCCGCTCTTACCGGCGATCAGAGCTACATAGATGCAATTGGCAGGATTTGGGAAGATGTGGTGTACAAGAAACTTTACATCACGGGAGGTATTGGTGCTGAGGGAGGCCATGAAGGGTTCGGGGGACCCTATGAACTGCCGAACGGAAAAGCGTATTGCGAAACCTGCGCTGCCATCGCTAATGTATTCTGGAACCACCGGATGTTCCTGATGACCGGAGACGCTAAATATATAGATGTACTTGAAAGATCTTTGTACAACAATGTTCTGTCGGGTGTCGGGATTTCCGGCAACCTGTTCTTCTATCCCAATCCACTGGAATCCCACGGCCAGCACCAGCGCAGCGAATGGTTCGGTTGTGCATGCTGTCCTTCCAATATTTCCCGGTTTATTCCGTCGATGCCAAACTATCTGTATGCCCAGAAAGATAACCATTTGTATGTGAATCTGTTTGCTGCCAGTCAGACCAGTTTCAAGGTAAACGGGACGACCTTAAAGCTTGAACAGAAGTCGGCCATGCCCTGGGATGGAAGTGTTAAAATTTCTTTGACGCCTGAGAAACCGGTCAAGGCACAACTGCATATCCGGATTCCCGGTTGGGCATCGGAGAGACCTGTCCCGGGTGATCTTTATAGCTTTATGAATCCGGAAACTCAGCCTGTTGTTATCCGTGTTAACGGAAAAGAGAGCAAATTCAGGCAGGAAAAGGGATATGCCATTGTGGAAAGAAAATGGGAGAGTGGTGATGAAGTGCTGGTGGTTTTGCCCATGGAAGTCCGGAAGATCAGGTCCCATCCTGAAGTGGCTGCCAACCGGGGCAGGATGGCCATGCAGCGTGGTCCGCTGGTCTATTGTGTTGAATGGCCGGATGTACCTGACTCTGCCGTGCTGAACCTTCTGGTGGATCCGGAGGTAATGGTTAAGGAGTCTTTCAGCCGCGATCTGCTCAACGGGGTGACTGTCCTCCGTTTCGATGCTTTGGGAACACGCCGTACCGCTGATGGGAATCTGGAGACCTATCCCAAGCAGGTAACGGCCATACCCTATTATGGTTGGGCCCATCGTGGGAGAGGCGAGATGGCTGTTTGGCTTCCGGTTGAAAAGGAGGCTTCCTTGCCAAAGCCGGCTCCAACCCTTGCCAGCCTGAGCAAGATTAGAGCATCACATCAGACGGCAGGGTTGCGGGCAATCAATGATCAGATTTCTCCGGCCGCTTCCGGAGATGAGACCCATTTGTTTTACCATACCTGGCCCCGGAAAAGGCAGACGGAATGGATTGAGTATCATTTTGCAGAGGCTGCCACGATTTCTGCTTCGCGGGTATTCTGGTTCGATGATGAACCCAGGGGAGCCTGCCGGCTTCCGGAAAACTGGAGAATGTTTTGGCTAAACGGGAACAGATGGCAGGAAATTAATCCCAAAGAGGGCTTTAAAGTGGCAAAGGATGAGTGGAGTGAGGTCAGCTTTGAACCGTTAACGACCACTGCCGTCAGGCTGGAAGTGAATTTTCCCGGGGATTTTTCTGGAGGAATACACGAGTGGGAGGTTAACTGAATGGCTGGTTATCCAATCATGGAAAAATCTCTCAATGGTATTACTCGTAAAGATTTTTTTTTACTTCCTTAACCGAAAATATCACGGATATTTTTCATAATAATTGTATATTGTAGTCCGTTATGAACAACTGAAAATCCTTTTTTTTAGTAGCCATGGACAATTTAAATCATTTAAGCAGAAAAGAGTTTATAAACAGGTTGATCCTGTTATCCGGGATGATGGCGGTTCCGGGTGTTGGCATCTCTCAGGTCTGGAAGCGACAACCCAAAATGCGGATAAACTTCGGACTGGTCACCTATCTTTGGGGAAAGGACTGGGATATACCCACGATGATAGACAACATGACCGCCGCCCAGGTTTACGGTGTGGAGCTTAGGGTTGATCACGCGCATGGGGTAAGTCCTGAGCTGAGCCGGGATCAGCGGAAAGAGGTAAGGAAAATGTTCCGCAACAGTCCTGTTCAGGTGGTGGGTATGGGGACGAATGAGCAGTTTGATTCTCCCGACCGTGCCAGGCTGCGTGAGGCGATTGACCGGACAACGGCATTCATTATTTTGAGCCGCGACATTGGGGGTACAGGGGTCAAGGTAAAACCCAACCAGTTTCACCCTAATGTTCCGAAATCGAGGACTGTCGAACAAATCGGCCGTGCCCTGAACCAGCTGGCAAGAATTGGTGCCGACAATGGGCAGCAGATCAGGCTGGAGGTTCACGGAAATGAGACACAGGAAATAGAGATTATTAAAGATATCATGGATGTGGCCGATCATCCCAATGCCACGGTATGTTGGAATTCTAATCCGGAGGATCTGAAAGGCAGGGGACTGGAGGCTAATTTTAACATGTTGAAGGAGTGCCTGGGTGCGGTTACGCATGTCAGGGAGCTGGATGATCCGTCCTATCCGTATGAAGAGCTGGTCCGGTTATTTGTCGGGATTAACTATCGTGGCTGGATTATGCTGGAAGGCCGGACAGATCCGGCAGATAAGGTTCAGGCCCTGATTCATCAGCGAAAAATATTTGAGGAGATGGTAGAGAAAGCATTAAATGCTTAAATTTGCTCTCCGCGCAATTCGGTAATGCCTCTTTAGCTCAGCTGGTAGAGCAGCTCATTCGTAATGAGCAGGTCGTGGGTTCGAGTCCCATGAGAGGCTCAG
>JAUWAB010000139.1 GCA_030602265.1 Prolixibacteraceae bacterium
ATACGCCCGATGATGTACATTGCCCTCTCCTATGACCACAGGGTCATCGACGGGAAAGACTCGGTGGGTTTCCTGGTGAAAGTCAAGGAAATGATCGAAAATCCGCAGAAAATGTTTACCAGTGGCAAAGATCCGGTGGAAATGATGTTAGGTATCTGAATGAATATACGAAAACAGCCGGATCCAAACAGGATACCGGCTGTTTTTTTGCCATTATCTATTTAAACTATTCAAATAATTCATTCAATAAATCACTGACATTTATCACTTTACCCTCCTTAAAAGCCACAACAAAACTACCCGGGAATTTTTGTTGCAACGAAACCTTACTCCCGACAGCTTCCGCATACGACCTGAATTTTCCGATGTAATATTTAAAATACGGGGGTAAATGCATTTCAAAGACATCCTTTTCTCCTTTGAAAATTGAAGCTTCGTTCAGGACTGAATGCGTCACAGCCATTATCTGAACAGAGAAGAAGGTATCAGACAGTCCTTCCGGCAATTTCTTGACATAAGCATCCTCAAAATAGTCAGGCTGGCTGATTCCCTGAATGCTTGAGGAACCTATTACCACCTTTTCCTGACCGGCAGATACCGGAATCAGCTGACCTGATTGCTCGAATGCGGTTATCCGGAATTCCGTTCGCCGGTTTGCCTGGTGCATGGCTTCAGAACAAGGAACATCATTAAAGCAGTGATTGACATGCCTTGACTCGCCGTATCCAATCGCAGACAGCCGGTCTCTTCTGATGCCACCTTTTATGATGTATTCAATCGCTGATTGGGCCCGGTTCTGCGACAGTACTATATTATACTCATCAGAACCCCGGCTGTCGGTATGCGACGATAACTCAATGCTGACCGGATAATCCGTCATAATCCGGATAAGGTTATCCAAAGGTGGTCTGGCATCGGCCCTGATGTTATACTTATCGAAATCATAATAGATATTTTTCAGGGTAAACAAGCGGTTCAACTCAGGTTTAAACAGCCATACCGTATCCGTATGCTGTTTTTTCAGGAAAATGGCAGGATCAACCGGAAGCGTCTGATCAAGATATCCGTCAGCCGATATTCTGAAATCGCAATAATTATCTTTCGAAATAAGGGGATAAACAGTACCGGCTGCGTTGGTTCTTAACAAGAACCGGTCACTACAGGATACGCTGGCATGCTCAACCGGCAAGTGTGTTCCCAGGTCCATTACAACCAACTGGTACATAAACAGCCGTTTGAGTCTGAGTTCGACATAATCCAGACCTGCAATATTTTTGAAATCATTCTGGTAACCCTCCTTTGATGCTTCAACAGCATTGCAGTCATCAGGGCTGATTTCAAAAGAGAATTTCCCCAGGTCATCAGCAAGTGTGGAGGATAAGACCTTGCCGGTGCAATCAGACAACAATACATCCGACCCCGGAATGGGTTCACTGCTTAGATCGTCGAGAACCCTGCCTGCAAACAGGCGGGTGGTTCTGATCAGGTCAATTCTGTAGATGTCATCACTACCCCTTCCTGGCCTGTCTGATGTAAAATAGGCGACATCACCTGACGGATGGAAAACCAGTCCGAAATCATCATGCGTTGAATTTATTTTATTACCCACATTGAAAACAGGGCCAGTTCCGGGAAATGCGGTGTAGAAAATATCCAGTTGTCCATATCCACCCTGGTGACCGTCTGAAGAAAACAAAAGGATACCCCCGGGGCCAAAAACCGGAAACATTTCATCTCCGGGCGTATTGATTGGTGCCCCCAGGTTAACAGGATCGGACCATGTTCCATTCTTTCTCACTGACATAAACAGGTCTGTTTTTCCCAGGTTGTTTTTATTCAGGTCGCTGGAGAAAATGAGCGTATCTCCGGTTATACTAATGGCGGGATGGGCAAAATTGACATCATCACGATTAAACGGCAGTTCTTCCGTAATCTTCCATACACCGTCAATTTTCTTCTTGATGGCCAGTCGGAGCCGGATATATTCCAGCGGAAAAAACTTCGGAAGGGTATCCGGGTCGATTACGTTACTGAGCGTGACAAACAATTCTCCGGTTGCCTCACACCAGGAAGCAGGGCCTTCATGGTATTTGCTTCCAAAACCTTCAACCAGACTTCGTCCGGAAATTACCAGGCCACCCGGATCAAGCGACACCTCGTAGATGTCATAGAAAGCCATGTTCCTTCTTTCCCTGGATTGTTTATTGAAATATTGCTCCCTGACCGATGAAAAAAACAGCTTATCACCCATAAATAACGGAGAAATATCGCTGGCTACCGTATTGAATTTCTGTGGTTCAATGATGATCTCCCTGTTCCCGAACAATCCGGATTGCCGCTGTTGTGCCGAAGCACCTGCGACCATAAACAGCAACAAAACAATGGTATAAACTCTCTTCATTACTAATATTTTAAATATTCCGAGTATTCAAATTTATATATATCCCGACAAATTGATTGTGTACTTCAGGTACTTCTCAGAAGCGTCTGGGTGTAATCCATTTTCTTCTCAATGAAGACATTTCATAGGAAACCATCACTTCATGGGTTCCATGGTGAAAATGCTGGAGCCGGGTTGTCGTAAAATCAACACTATAACCTATGCGCAACTGGTTATCAAAAATCCATTGGGCAATAAAACCATAGGAATCACCTGTCCGGAACATGGCTCCCAGCCATATTTTCTCCTTCAACAGGAAATTGGCTGTCAGATCCACCTCCACCGGAGCCCCCATGGTGGCCTTGGTTAGCAAGGTAGGCTTGAATTTGAGATCGTTGGATAAATCGAATACATACCCTGCAATCAGAAACAAGTGTCGTAATTCCGACCATGTAGAAAAGTTGTTGTAGTTGTTTCTGAACTCATTCCGGATAATTTTGGGTACAGAAAGACCCACATAGTAATCTTCACTGTATAGGAATGCGC
Source organism: Prolixibacteraceae bacterium (assembly GCA_030602265.1). GTDB lineage: Bacteria > Bacteroidota > Bacteroidia > Bacteroidales > Prolixibacteraceae > UBA1413. The sequence goes on from JAUWAB010000139.1 coordinate 2,927, forward strand.
CAATACCAAAATTGGGCATAAACCGCACATCCATATCGCCCATAAACACCGGATCGGGCGCATCGCCCGGGTAACCGGTGTATTCAGTCAGGTTGTTCATATAATTGGTGACTCCGGCTTTCAAGCCCATTCTGAGGAAAAGATCCTCAGTAATCATCAACCTGTAAGAATAGTCCGCATTCACCATCAGCCGCTTTTCAAGTCCGACCTTGTCACTGACCACGTTCAGCCCCAGGGCGACATTCCTGGCTTTAACCGGTGACTGCATCGAAAAAGTATAGGTATTCGGAGCGCCACCAAGGCCGACCCACTGGTGCCTTCCCAGAACAAGAAAACCCATATTGTCCCATGTCCCTGCATAAGCCGGATTTATGGTCTGCATGTTAAAATTATACTGGGTATACATAGGATCCTGCTGGGCATGTAAAGTTTCCGCCGCCAGTAAAAGAATCAATATCCCTAATCCTCTTACAATATTTAATTTGAATTTCATACGATTCATTGCTTTCATTTTAAACATTTGTTACCTGTTAAGGAATATGAATCCATTCAGCGGTTTACTTCCGTCTTTGAGGTCAAGTATGTAGAAGTAAGTACCTGTCGGTAACTTATCGGTTCCTAACGTCCATTTGTTCGTTGAGTATCCGTCCCACCATGCATCGGTCGGTCCGTGCACATCAATATTTCCGTAATTATTCTTTTCATATACCAGATTTCCCCAGCGGTTGTACACTTCGATGCGTGCATCCGGATATTTCTCCATACAGGTGATTCTCCAGAAATCCTGAATACCATCTCCATTGGGAGAGAATCCGTTAGGAATCACCATTTCGCAGGATTGAACATTAATGGTTACGGAATCGGTATCGGTTACTTTGTCCCCTTTAGGTGCTGTTCCCTCTGCAGTTGCCGTGTTGACTACCCTTCCGGCTGCTTCATCAGTAATGGTAACGGTATACTCGGTATAGAGTATTTCTGATGCACCCGGTGCCAGAATTCCGATTAGCCGGTCGAGACCTGTCAGCGGATCCCGGATTCTCACATCCCGGAGGGTAACATTTCCGGTATTCGTAACCGTTATCCTGTAGGTAAGCAATTCGCCCAGACTGACTTCATCGGCCTGTAAAACCGCCTGCTTGATTACTTCAATGGCAGGTGACTGTATACCTTGAACGGTTACTTCGGCTTCATCCTTCAGTTTAGTGCCTGCAGAATCCTGTCCCTCGGCCGTAACTTTGTTCAGGATACTTCCGCGATCCAAATCGGCGAGGGTTGTAATATAGGTAGCGGTGAATACCTCCCGGCTTCCAGGGGCCATGGACGGCAGGGTAACATCCAGTCCGGCCAGCGGATCTTTGACTTTCACATCAATTAACCTGACATTTCCTGAATTCACCACTTCAATGGTATAGGTAATGGTTTCACCAACCCGGGTAAATTGTTGCCTGTCGGCTGTTTTGGTAACCTTCAGGCCCGGTTTCGGCTCGGCATGGATTGTTTCCGTCGCGCTTTCAGTATAGTCAACGCCCCCGAAACGGTAAGTTGCCACAGCAGTATTGGTAAGTGTACCCCGATCGATATCGGCCTGAGTGATGCTGTAGGTGGTCGTAAGAGTTACCGTCTCGCCTTGAGTTATCGAGGTTATGGCTTGGTCAAGCCCTGTCAGGGGATCCTTAACTGACACATTGGTAAGAATCACATTTCCGGTATTGGTAACCTTTATGGTATAGGTTATCACGTCTCCAACATTCAGGAATTGCTCTTTGTCTGCTGTTTTGGTCAAACTAATCGAAGGTATGGCAAAGTTCTGTATGTCACTGTCTGATCCTGTGTAGGGCTGACCGTTATACGTTCCCGTGGCGGTGGCCGTATTGGTGAAACTTCCGGCCGTGATGTCGGCCTGCGTCAGCGTGTAGGTAGCCGTGAAGGTGGTGCTGTTGGTGGCCCCCACTGCCAGGGTGGCGATCGGTCCGCCAACGACGGTGACTTTCGGGTCGGTGATGGTCACGCTGGTCAGCGGCACATTGCCCGTGTTGGTCACCGTG
>JAUWAB010000154.1 GCA_030602265.1 Prolixibacteraceae bacterium
AACGAAATAATTACCTGAGGCATAAAACCGATAAATCGGTCTATCGCTATATCCGGGAAGCATCAGGCAATAACCGCATCCCCCGGAAGTTCCGCTTTCATCACCGCAGCAGACGGGATGTGCACCTGCAACTGATTGAAATGCAGCATATAGCAGGGAGGACTGCCGACTGGTATGTGCTCGGACAACGCCACGGAATTGAATACCGGTACCCGCTGCTGGACAAACGCATCGTGGAGTATATGCTGAAAGTACCCTCTCAGTGCCTGGTCGACGGGGCACAGGACCGGATTCTGATCAGGAGTATCGGCAAGGAAATGCTGCCGGCAAAAGTGCTTAAGAGAAGATCCAAAGACGACCCTGCCATCAGCAGGCAATTTGATCGCATTTCCGGAGCAGCTAAAATAAACTTTGTTAAGGAATTTGGCCAATTCCAGAGAAACCCTCAGCTTGGTTTTGTTGATTTCGGCAAAATGGAGAGAGATCTCCCCGGAATCCTTGCCCGCGCAGTCAACGGTAACGGAGACCAGTTTCTGCAGGTTTTTTATGGCCTGAAAAAGGCAAATGAATTCTGCAGAAGCTGGAATAAGGTATGAACATGAAGGTTGAATTCAGGATAAATCAGCCTGATATCCAGTAAATAATGATAAAAAAAATCTGGATTCGTATCATTTGACCAAAATAATTTTGTATATTTGAATGATTGTACCCTTTAGTTGTATCGTTATGAACAGTAATGTAAAAAAAGTTTGGTTAAAGCCGGATGTCTGCTCGATCTCCATTAAATCGGTGACCACCAAAGCGCAGTCCAAAGGTGCTTATGAAACTTTCAGCAATCCAAATAATCCCGGACCTTTCAATGATCCGAAAGCCATTTCCTGAAAGTAAATTATCTTCATCTGTTTCCCTGGACCCTGGCCTGTCTCCCTGAATAATCAGCATTCCACGTTTGATTTGTATGTCCGTTTTTTACGGTGTATTTTCCTTATCTGACCACGAGAGTATTTCTTCGCGGCTCTCTTTATTATCAGGGCAGCTGGCCTGGCCTGGTTGTGAAGAATTCAGGTTCAAACATGGAGCATTCCGGGGGGGTGTTATTCTCCATCCTTCTTTCAGCCGGGAGTTGCATGAGTTTCTTTTCGTAACTGAACATGATCGATATCTGGTCCTGCTTTCCGGATATTTTTACAACCGGCCGGAATTAATTAAAATAGCGGATGTGTCTGATCCGGAAATCAGCAATCCCGAATTAGCCTGGCGGCTGTTCCTGAAATTCGGAAATAAATTTGCCAACCTGGTCAATGGCGATTTTTCTATCCTCATTTACCAGTCAGAGCCGCAAGAGATAATGATATGGCGCGACCATCTGGGCATCAGGCCATTGGTGTATGCTTTCGACGACGGGGCATTGTGGGTCTGTACAAACGGAACGGCGCTGTGCAAAGTCCTGTTTGCCGACCGGAAAATCAGTCCCGGTTTCTTGAAAAGTTTTCTGGGACACCCCGATGAGGCCGATCTGAAACTTCTGCCAGCGCGGGCTGCACGGAAACTGCCGCCGGGACATCATCTCGAAATTTCAGGGAATTTCAAATCCAGGATTACGAAATTCTGGTATCCGGAGCAAATCCGGGAGGAGCGGAAGCTTGGTTTTGAGACTGCATTAAACGATCTGTCCGCGCTGGTCCGGGATGCGGTTGCTATCCGTTCTGACCGGAGATTTTCCGCAGGTGCCCATCTGAGCGGCGGATTGGATTCCGGAATCGTTGCAGCACTGGCCAGACAACAATATAATGACCAGCCCGGGTTTCCCGGATTCTCCTGGTCGCCGCTCACCGACCCACCGGGTCTTAATGGTTTTGATGAGCGCAGTTTTGTCCGCGAAACCGGGCAACATTGTGCCATTGAACCGGTATTTTCCGACCTGCATTCAGCGCAGTGTGAAAAGGTTTATACGGATGGCCGGTTATTCGGTGAATCAGTTCATGAATCAGCCGTTCGCGAACAGGCACGCAGCTTAGGAATAAACCTTTTGTTCAGCGGTTGGGGAGGGGATGAGTTCATCAGCATCAACGACCGCGGTATTCCGTCGGACCTGCTTTTTAAGGGTTACTGGCGTCATTTCTTCCGCAGGTTCCCGCTGAAAAGGCCTCTCCGGCTAAGCAAATATATCGTGAAGGAGATTCTGATGCCTGCCTTCGGAATCGATTACTACGCGCTGACGGACAAAAACCGGCGGTCACACCTCTACATGAAAGGCCCGCACCGGCGGATTGTTCTCTCCCCGCTTTATAAATGGCAGTCAAGGCGGGATGTGCACCTGGCCTTGCTCCGGTTTGGGCACCTGGCCTGGCGTACGGAATTATGGTTTGACCATGGGTATCCGGCTGGGATCGAATACCGCTACCCGCTGCTGGACAAAAGAATCGTGGAATATATGCTGCGCATCCCTTCGGTGCACCTTTACCGGAATGGTTATGTGCGGCTGATGCTCCGTGAAATCAGCAGGGATATCCTTCCCGATACGGTTGTCTGGTCGAGGAATAAGGAGAATCCTGCCATGTTTTCCGAAACCAGGTCTCACTGCATGGAGTTGTATTACCGGTTTCTCCCGGAATTGGAGAAGATGAAAGTTGGTGATGACTTCAGTTTTGTAAATTTTGAAGCACTGGAGAAGGATCTCCGTGAACCCTCTCTGCTCCCCGGCGATGGGATAATACCCGACTGTGTCGTTTTTTTTCTTAGCCTGGTGCGCCTGTATGCCTTTACCCGGTACTATTACAGATCCTGAATCTCCGCGCCCCGCTGTTTATCCCGACGAGACTCCGGAGACATCCGTGGAACAGCGTATCTGTCTGGCCTGCGGCTTTTGCTGCGATGGCACTTTGTTCGACAGTGCCATTGTCGAACCGGGTGAGAGAGACCGGCTGCCTGTTAAAATTTCCGCCCGGACCGGGATTTCAGGCCAACAGGAATATTTCACGCTTCCCTGCCCTTACTTTCAAGGAAAATGTACGATTTATGAAAAACATAAAGCGGAGATCTGTTCATGTTTCCGGTGCAGGTTACTGAAGGATGTTGCCGCAAACGAACTGACCTCCGCTGAAGCCATGCAGATCATCCACATGGCCGGAACATGCCGGAATGAGATCATCAAGGCTTTTCAGGAGGTATGGCAGGTAACTGAAGAACTGTCCTTCAGACTGATACTGGATAGGTTAAATGGGGCAGAACTGAACGACCAGACTGAACCCCGGCGCAGAGCGCTTAGGTTGCTTATTGCCCGGGGCAATATCCTGGATACCCTGCTCACCAGGTATTTCAAACCAAAACAGGAATTTAACCGGATGAAAGCCTCAGTACCAGTTTGTTCAGATTTTAAAGGAAAAGTGGCAAAAGGATATGAATAAACGCGATTGCGAGTCAACAAATGCGGGATGGATTGACAGACCCAGAGTGGATGTGGGGAAGAAGACCCCGGAGGGGTCACATGTTTATAGAGATATGCGATCCATCAAAGGGTACGACCCCGGC
>JAUWAB010000128.1 GCA_030602265.1 Prolixibacteraceae bacterium
CTGAGATTTGGCTTTAAAGCAGGATGCTGGTCCATGCTGTTGGGAAAACTACTTTTGTTCATACCGTATTAATGGGTTTCCCCGAGATAAATGCCCTGAGGTTTTCTGTGGCAATTTTCATCAGGCGAACGCGGGCTTCCAAGGTAGCCCAGGCAATGTGGGGTGTGATATAACAATTCTTTGCCGACAAAAGCGGATTCATTTTTCCGGGTGGCTCAACAGAGAGGACATCCAGTCCGGCGCCGGCAATTCTTCCTGAATTAAGGGCATTCGCCAGGTCCGGCTCATTGATGAGCGGACCTCGTCCGGTATTGATCAGAAAGGCTGATGGCTTCATCAGTGAGAGCATTTTTTCATTGATGAAACCCTGGTTCTCCGGTGTAAGCGGGCAATTGATGCTCAGGAAATCACTGTTGGAGAATACCTCCCCGAGAGTGGTTTGCCTGAAATGTTGCGGTACATCCGGTTTAACGCTCCGGTTATGGAAAATAACCTTCATGCCAAAGGCATCGCCTAAGCGTGCAATTTGCCGTCCGATCCTCCCAAATCCAATGATGCCCAGTGTCTTGCCCTCAAGTTCTGTCTGCGGGGTTTTCCAAAAACAGAAATCCTGATGGCTACTCCATTCTCCGTCCCTGACTTGCCGGGCATGCAGCCCAACCTGTTGGGTGAAGTTCAGGATATGGGCAAAAACCATCTGTGCCACCGAAGCGGTGCTGTAGGCCGGGATGTTGGTCACCACGATGCCATGTTCACGGGCAGCCTCCACATCCACCACATTATAGCCGGTAGCCAGAACACCGATAAATTTCAACCTGTTGAGCTTACTGATGATCTCTCTGCTGAGGACTACCTTGTTGGTGAAGATAATATCCGCTTCAAGCGCCCTGTCGAGGGTCTCTCCGGGCAAGGTCCTGTCATATACAGTGAGGTTTCCCATTTGTGCCAGGCCCTCCCAGCTGAGGTCGCCGGGATTCAGGGTATAGCCGTCTAATACTGTTATGTTCATAATTCTATTCTGATGTTGTTTAAGCGGATGGGATCGTGCGGGGTGACCGGATCAGGAATTTTCATCTCCAGTCTGTTCAGATCTCCTCTGCTGAATGTTCTTGGGGAAAGCTTCCGGTAATATATATACTGTTCCGGATCAGTATCCATTTTGAACTCAGATTCATTGCCATACCGGTTGTAAAATTTAACCAGAAGCTGGTTCATGCCTGATTTAAACGGTAGAAGCACCAGCTCTGAATTTAATCGGCTGTTGCGCGGGTTGTTGTGCATCACCAGCAGCTCACCGTTAAGCCAAACCTGCACACCATCGCCACTAAGGATCCTGATAAGATAATCATGATCCGCAGACGCTTCTATTTCCTGGAGGACGTAAAAGGATTCCCTTGGGCGGCTCCCGAATTTTTCCACCATTCCGGAGGCCTGGTTAGCCGCTTTTTCCCATTTCAGGTTTCTTCCCCAGGGCACTGAGATATCAATAGGCTGTCCGACCGGTCCGTGCACCCTGTCAAAACTGCTTCGCACGGGTCCGAGGGTATAACGGTTCCCTAATACCCTGGTCACGGAAGATGGGTTCAGAGGAATCTTGTCACCGTCTTCGAGTTTGACAATCTCAACTTCTCCGTTCCAGGATAATTCCACGTTCCTGCCGGCTTCGCTTTCAGTATAATAAATTTCAGGAGTAACGGTGCCACGGGGGCCGGTAAAATTCCATGATTGCCTGACCACACTCCGGTGGTTATTGTAATAGTCGATGGTTGAATAACTGAAATGTTTTGTAGCATTGCCATAGCCAAGCCAGGTGAGGCGGGTATCTGTGATCATCCCGGGTGCCGGCTTGAAATCCGGGGAAAATTCAACAGCGATAACCTGAATCTCCGGATTGGAGTAAACCGCTGCAGGAATGTTGAGGGTAACGGAGTTTCTGCGGTTCCTGAATGGTATCTGCATCTGATGGTTGTCCAGAATATGGGCCCGGATGATTTTTCCTGAAAGGACGGGTAATTCGATGGAACCAGTCCGGTCACCCGAGAGGATCAGGTAAACCTTATTCTCAGCTTTGGTGATTTCTCCCCAGGGATAGTATTCAGGAAACGGATTGGCAGAAGTGGCATACACTGCTTCACCGTTTTTTCGCAACCATCTTCCGATTCCTTTCAGAACCTGTGCTTCATAAGGTACGACGGTCCCGTCGCCTGTCGGACCGATATTGAGCAGATAATTTCCACCCCGGCTGACTACCTTCAGAAGGCTTACCAGTTTTTCACGGGTCTTACTTTCCACATCCTCCCTTTTCTGCCATGAACGGTATCCCCAGGTTTCATGGAAGATGGATGCGGGAGTCTGCCACGGGGCATCTATTTTGTAATCAGGATATTCATTGTCGCCCATTACGCAAAAGTCGTAACGGTTATTGCCCAAACGGCCGCTGACCATGCAGCCTGGCTGAAGCTTCTTTACCAGGTCATACAATTCCTGGCTTTGTTGTTCGGTCAGGGAACCCATGTCGAACCATAGCTCTGAGATGGGACCATAGCCGGTCAGCAGTTCCTCAATCTGGTCCATGTTGAACTGATGGTGCACCGGGGTGACCGGATTGGCGTTGTGACTGGTCCAGGGATGCAATCTCCAGTCGATCAGCGAGAAATAGAGGCCCATATTCAGTCCGTGACGGGCACATGCGTCAGCTAATTCTTTCAGGATATCCCGTTTGAAAGGCGTGGAATTTACGATATTAAACGGCGTATGCTTTGAGTGGTACATGCAAAATCCGTCGTGGTGTTTGGAGGTGATGACGATAGAGCGCATTCCCGCTGCTTTGGCCAATATGGCAATGGAATCGGCATTCCATTGTTCAGGATGGAAAGTGGTGGCAAACTCTTCATATACATCCGACATGATACCCCCATGTGCCTGGATCTGTTCGCTATAGCCCACGGTTACAGGCTGGCCGTTCCAAACTCCCCCGAGTTCGGAATAGACCCCGAAGTGGATGAACATGGAGTATTTATTGTCGTACCATTGCTTCAGATCGTTTTCCTGACCGTGTAACTTGCCGGTTAAAGTGGACAAAATTACTGCTGCAAGAAGAATTTGCCTTATCATATGTTTACTGTTATGTGAAACCCCTTTTTGCGAAGATAGGTAAGTTTTCCAAATCTTTAATATTACATGGTTTTAAAGAAAATTTGCGTATTGTTAGAACTTGTTTATGCATTTTTGCGTTTCAATAACTTTTAACAATATATCATGTATTTAGCACGCTACATTTTCTTATCCATAATATCAGTGGCCCTGTTCCTGAGTTCGGCCGCACAGAGTTCTGATAATCCTGAGGTAAAAGGGCATTCGCGCGGTCATCTTCAGCACGATCACGGCCATGATCCGCACAATTATCATATTGGTATCGGGGCAGCTGCAACATATCTGACCAAGGAGGGGCACCTGGCGCCGGGCTTTCATCTTCATCTGATCAGGCAGCTTGGCCATCACCGTCAGTGGGGTTTGGGTCTCGGATATGAGGCTATTGCCGATGAGCACTTCCATAATGGATTGAACCTCCTGGTCAACTACCGGCCTTTGTCCTTTTTGTCGTTAATCGCCGGACCAGGCCTGGTATTTGGTAAGCATGATGGTGAAACCGAAATTTTGCCGGCTTTTCATACGGAGGCTGTCTTTGAATTCAATCTCCGCGGCCTGCATATCGGACCAATGATCGGTTATGGATTGGATAAAGAGGACAGTCATTTTTCCCTTGGACTGCACATCGGAATCGGTTTCTGATCAGCTGCCTTTCAGGGGTCTAAACATTGGCCCCGAAGACTCTCCTGAGTAAGTCGGTCACCCTTGCCAGGGGATCTGTCCTGATTTTCTTTTCTTCTTCGGCAATCTTCAGGAAAAGGCCGTCCAGGGCCTTTTGGGTGAGATATTGGTCTAACTGGACATTGACCGGTGTAAATCCGGCTACCTGTCCAACCATGGAATTCGCGATTTTATTCCATTCACCGGTAAGGGTGTTCCAACTTTCTGTGGTGGAAATATTGCCGATCAGCTTTTTGTCAATCGATGATTTTATCTTCGGTTGGTAGAGGTTAAACAGCTGATCGGAGGTAGTTCTTTGCAGGTATTGGGTTGCGGCATAATCACCGCCTTTGAGGATGCCCAAACCGTCGGAGATGGTCATGCCGGTGATGCTGCCAATAAATATGGGAGCAGCTTCCTTTGCTGCATCTTCAGCCGCACGGTTAATCCGGAGGACCACATCATTCACCAGTTTCTCGCCACCTGGTATACGCGACAGGTTTTTGGTAATAATTTCGGCTTCCGGGGGTAACAGGATCCGGATCAGTTCATCTCGGAAATAGCCATCGGTTTTTGAGACTCTTTTTACCGTGGAATCGGTACCTACTGCCAGCGCTTGTTTCAATCCGGCGATAATCTCGGTATTGGTCAGCGGTTGTTCTCCCATGGAGGAACTCACTACCTGCATCAGTTCGGCACAGGAAGTAATACCAATAACCACGGCTGCCAGCAGGAAATTTCTAATATGGTGCATGGATCTGTTTTTTTGATGAATACCAAAGATAGGAAATTATTGACTTTCGTCCAATTTACCCGGTTATTTCCTTTTTTTAGCGGATGATCTTACCGGTTTTTTGACAGGATGCTCCTCTATTGATGGCGCACCGCTGTAATCAAAAAGTTCTTTCGACAGATCATCACGCCCTATTGCCTTCAGTTCATTGGCAATGGTTCGGCGATATTCCCGTTTGTACCAGAAGAAGAATTTCCGCTGGCTCTGTTTTTCATCCGGATTTCTGGCCGTATAGACTTTCTCCATGGTGTAGGGATGATATCCTGAATAATAGATTTCCGTAGCCAGGGTCATCGGGGTGGGAGTGAAGTCCTGAACCTGTTCCAGCCTGAAATTCATTTTCTTGGTTTTGATGGCCAGGTCGGCCATGTCTTCCGACTTACTTCCGGGATGACTGCTGATAAAATAGGGAATAAGCTGCTGGTTAAGGTGTTCCTCCTCATTTATCCGGATAAACTCCCGGTTCAGCTCCTCAAATAACCTGAACGGAGGTTTTCTCATAAATTTCAGTACTTCGTCGGAAGTATGCTCCGGGGCTACTTTAAGCCTGCCCGAAACATGATGTTTAATCACCTCTTTCAGATACTGCCTGTTGGATTTGTCGGTCTCTTCACGCCCTGTTTGCTCAAGGATCATATCATACCGGATGCCGCTTCCCACAAAGGCCTTTTTGATTTTGGGGTGGCTCCTGACCTTCCGGTACAGGTCGAGCATGGGCTGGTGGTTGGTATCCAGGTTTTTGCAGATGGTCGGGAAGATACAGGAGGGCCTTTTGCATTTCCTGCAGATCTCCTCATGGATTCCCTTCATTTTATACATATTGGCCGAAGGTCCACCAAGATCGGATATGTAACCCTTGAAATCGGGCATCTGAGTCACTTTCTCGACTTCTTTCAGCACCGATTCTTCACTTCTGCTGGAAATAAATTTTCCCTGATGCGCCGATATGGTACAAAAAGTACATCCCCCGAAACAGCCCCGGTGGATGTTAATGGAATGCCTGATCATGTCGTAGGCCGGAATGGCGCCTTTTCCCTCATATCTTGGATGAGGCAGCCGGGTGTAGGGCAGGTCATAAACCCTGTCGACCTCCTTTTCACTCATTGGGGGCCATGGTGGATTGATTACCACCTGCTGGTCGCCGATTCTCTGAATAAGCTTTTTGGCCTCCATCTTGTTCGACTCCTCTTCGATGTGCATAAAGTTCCGGGAGTAGGTTTTCTTGTCGGCAAG
>JAUWAB010000039.1 GCA_030602265.1 Prolixibacteraceae bacterium
ACCTTCCCTGCCCCCTCATCAAACCGTACGTGCAGTTTTCCCGCATACGGCTTTCCTACAAACTTCTTCATATGCTTTCACAAGCGAGCCGGCTGACATGCATATTTTGAGGGGTCTATCAGACCAAATCTGGTCACCAAAACCTCAAAGGCATTATGTCTGTAAAGCCTGCATTTCCGCTGGCTCTTGCGATTGTAATACCGATAAAGACTGTTGTACAGGTACGCCCGAAGTCTGCGCTTACTCATAGCCGGATAGCTAATCCCTTTTATTTCAAAGTAGTTAAGCCATCCCCGAATGATCGGATTCAGCCCTGCCGCAACATCCTGCGCCTTAAAATGCCCATGGGTCTTCAGGTAGACCTTTATCTTATCCCGGATTTTCTGCTCCGATTTCTTTGCCGGCATGATGTTCCAGTACCTGGTATTTCTGCCATGAAAATCCAAATCGTAGCGTATTGTAAACCCGAGAAAATTAAAGCTTTCCTTTTTTGCATCTATCTGACGGGTTTTTGATTCATTGATCATCAATCCCATCCGATCGAGCAAACTCTTAAGCCTGTCGGTTATTTCTACCGGCAAGGTTCTGCCCATTAGTACAAAATCGTCGGCATACCGCACTATCTTCACCCCATATTTATAAAACAAACTTCCCGCATTATTTACTATCCGGTCTAACATATGGAAGTAAATATTGGCTAACAGAGGTGATATGACCCCGCCCTGTGGTGTTCCGATACCCTTACCTTTTCCACTTGTGTATTTCCCATCCTCACAAACCGGAACCTTCAGCCATTTGCTGATCAGTTTCAGTATCCTTGGGTCGGTGATACGCTGCTTCAATGCTATTTGAAGTTTGTCGTGGGGAATGGTATCAAAATACTTGCTCAGGTCGGCATCGTAAACCTCCGTTTTGCCCTGTTTCAGGTTCTCCTTTATCGCCGTTATCGCATCTTTTGAGCTGCGGTTGGGTCGAAAACCGTAAGAACTGTCCTCGAAGTCTGCCTCAAATATCGGTTCAAGTATCATCTTACATACTGCCTGGGCTATCCTGTCCCTCACGGTGGGAATACCCAACGGACGTTCTCCCCCATTGGCCTTGGGAATCATCACCCGCTTCACGGCCTGTGGTTCATAGAGCTGCGTGCGCAACTCTTCCCCAAGTACGTTAAGATAGGCATCAACTCCCTGGCTTTCTATATCTGCTATGGTTACACGGTCAACCCCCGGAGCTCCTCCGTTGGCCTTGACGCTTTTCCATGCCTGACGTAGCATATAGGGAATAAACATCTTATCATACAATACATAAAATTTATAACCCCGCTCCTGCTTGGCTTTCTGATATAGTTTCTCCTGCAATGTCAGTACTCTTTCCGCATCGGGTATTTCGCTTCGCCGTCTTTTGAACAGCTCTCCTTCTACTGATACTTCAACGTTTTTCTGATTCATAACTACCAATTCCGTTTAACTTACATTCTTTGAAACTTTGTTTATAGTAATGCCCCTTCGCTCCTTCCGCTTTTACCTTTCCGGATGTCATCACTACTACGGGCATCTCCGACTCCCTCGACAACAGGCAGACTAAACCTGTCTCGTTAGGGTATCCCACGTTCATGCGCCACCTTTGCTCTGCACGCAACATCATATTACTCCGGGTATCTACCAATTGGTGTTTCGCCATTGATCCAATTGGTATAGCAGGTTTCATCATATCCGGAAGATTGACCGATACCATTTGTGTAACGAAGCCTGACTGATGCAGCTTACAGAACCGATCCGCCCGAGCTTCACAAAGCTCGTTTCCTAACAGTGTGTCAGGCGGTCTTCAACCTGAACGGCTAATTGGGTTGTAAGGTTCTTTCATCCTTATAGGTATTTGATTAATATTTAACGCACGCCTCGTGGCGCACCAGATTACACAGATAAATATATTGTCCACAGATTACACAGATTACACAGATTATTAAATCGTTTACCCAGCCCGACATGGTCTGGCGGGGATTACACCGATAAAGAAATATTTACTTTTTTCTCTGACTATCGGATTTCTGTCTCTGACGGATTGCCAATGCGAAGGTTCAGATGATTAATCGCTTATAGCGGAGTGATTTCTCTCCAAAATTTAACAATAGGCCTACCTTTAATTTTGATGCGTACAGGTAATTCATCAGCTGTGCTTCATGCTCTCCTGTAAGACAAGGAAGTGCCTTAAGTTCTAAAATGATTTTGTCGTAAACTAAAAAGTCTGCATAAAAATCTTTCCTTAACTGGATTCCCTTATATTGCACCAAAAATCTTTTTTCACGGAGAAAAGGTATTTCCCGCAATTGAAACTCAATCCCAAGAGCTTCAGAATAAACACCTTCCATAAATCCGGCTCCCAGTTGGCTGTGTACTTCCATTGCAGCTCCAATGAGCTCGTACGTCAAATCTTTAAAATGAAATTCACTCATAATTCAAGGGTTAACAGTGTTTTGAAATAATTCTTAAAAGTAGCAAACCTATGAAAAAATACTTTCGCATCTATTCTATTTTGTACTGTAAAAAAAAAATCAAAGTACACAGACGATAAAACGGTAAAATGCAACTATTAGTGACCTACAATCGAGAATCTGAGCAATCTGCGTAACTCCCGCCTGACCATGCAGGGCTGGTGTAGACAGTTTAATAATCTGTGTAATCTGTGTAATCTGTGTAATCTGTGTAATCTGTGTAATCTGTGTAATCTGTGTAATCTGTGTAATCTGTGTAATCTGTGTAATCTGTGTAATCTGTGTAATCTGTGTAATCTGTGGACTATTTATATATTCGTATAATCTGTGGACTATTTATATATTCGTATAATCTGTGGATTATTCGCTGCGCAGGGCGTCCGTCAGTTTATCGGGGCGGACCATAAGGGCGGCTAATCCGTGGATCCAGGCAAAGCCGTTGACAAGAATCAGGGCGACTACCCAGGCAATGGTTGAAAACGAGATGTCGGTATTCTCCGAAAAGAAGGCCGGCAAGGTGGCGACGACAGCCGTGACGAAGCCGATGGCAACGCCGGCCAGTAACAGCCGGCCATATTCACCGGCAACCAGGGCAACAATCCGGGCTTTCCGGAAGCCAACTGCACGGAGTACAGCCAGTTCATGCTGCCGCTCCATGATGGTACGGGCCAAAACCAGCGCCAGCCCGATGGTCCCCAGTGCCAGTCCGAGGGCACCTAATGCAAGGAATATCGACAGGTAGGTGTTGGTCACGGAATAGAACTCCGCCAGACGCTTCGGAGCCTGGTTCATTTCCCAGCCATAGTCCCTGAAAATCATCTGCAGATCATTACCGGTCTCTTCCTCCTCATTACCATCTGCCTCTACGAGAAATACGGAAGATCCGCTGTGTGTCGGATAGTGTTTCAGGAAATGGCTGTCGCCAATTATCACAAAGCCCTGAAAAACAGACGGTGCAAGTCCGCCGATCAGTTTCAGCCGCAAAGTATCGCCGGTTTCATTCTGATACATCAGGGTATCACCCACCTTCATACCCAATCCCCATTGGATAACCGTCTGGTCGGCAATGGCCGGTACCACCCCGCCGGGAAGTTCCTTTTCCAAAGAACTCCACGGATCTTCCGGATCCAGGTCCTCCGTCCGGGTAGAAAAACTGAACCTTCCGGTCAGTTGTCCGGTTCCGACACCCAGAATAGCCGGATTGGAAATCCGGTTAAGGTTCAGGCAGCTGGCATCGTCGCCATCCACCCGGTGGAACTGCACGGAGCGGAAGCTCGCAGGCAAGCCCTCGGTGGCCCGCCGTGACGGATCGTTCAGATCGAACAGCACCGGCACCGAGGTTTCGGCAAAATAATGAAACCCTCCTGCCCCACTGGTTTTCTTTCCGGCGTCGGCAAACATATCCTGCCGGTTGGCGCCTGTCGATACCACCAGGAAGGTACCCAGGGCAAACAGGATGATAACGGTGAGCGAACGGCCCCTGTTCCGTGACAGGTTTCTCCGTATCAGTCTTCCGGTCGTCAATTCCCCGGGTGTTCGCTCACCCTGCGCATTTGCCCCTCCGTTAGCCGGGTTCCGGTAGAAAGAAAGCCAGAAGTCGGCCCAAAGCAATAAACCAGGCAACAGCAACCCGCCAGCCACAAAAAACATCGATGCGTTCCGGCCTTCGCCTGCCATAAGCTGCCAGAGCAGCAAGACCGTTGCCAGCAAGGGAAGAGCCACGGCAACAATCTTTTTCAGTCTATTATTTCCTGAAGTCTGGAGAACCAGGTCCTTACGGTGCAACTCAGCGACGCGCCGTTTCAGGTACCGGTTCAGCGGCAGGGCTACGGCAGCCAGGATGACCAGCATACTCACCACGCCGCCGATGATCAGGGTATGCACATCAATATGAATAAAAAGCACCTCGGTACGGACAATATCCCACCAAAGCGTATTCAGGAATTTAAACACCAGCCGGGTATAGAGAACAGCGAGGGCCAGACCGGCGAATATGCCGAAAATGGCAATAAACACCGTTTCCAGAAGAATTATCCTGAATATCTGACGGTTCCTGAATCCCAGCTGTATCAGCGTTCCGGTCTGCGACGAACGGCTTTCCAGGTTAAACCGGAACATCAGGGCACTCAGGAGAATGGCTGCTAACAACAGGAAGAAGCTGAGCCCAAGGAAAAGCTGACTGAAATCCACACCGCCCCTGGCGGCCGCCAATCCTTCCTCTTTTACCGGGAGGATGGCCATGCCGATATCGGCCGGCCGGATATGCTCCCGGAATACGCTGCTGAATTCCTCCTCAGAAAATTCCTCGTCCGGAATCCGGAGGGCAGTATAGTTGCCAAACCGGTTGGCCCATAATTGCTGGCCGAGGGTTTCCGAAACAAATGCTTTGGGGATTCCCTTATATTTATCCCAGTAATCCTCATCCGTTTGCCTGATTTTATCGAGGTCGATCGGCACACCGGCCTCCCATTCACGGCAATGGCCGGCATCCGACAAACCCGGCAGGTGTGGCATCAGGTCGCCATCCGCCCAGACCCCTTCGACAGGAACAATTTCCTTTACCCTCAGGGTGGTTTCCCGTTCCTCCAACTGCCGCAAGGGCCCGATTTCAAAATAGGCCATGCGTATGGTGTCGCCCGGCGACACACCAAGGTCGTCGGCCGTCCACAGGTTAAGAATAACCTCATCGGCCTGCAGGTCAAATCCGGAGGAAGAAGCCACAAAGGAATAAGGCGTTTCCTTCCCTGCTGTCTTCAGCGCGTTCACGAAATAAGTCAGAATCTTTTTCGTCTCCGGAATTTTACTGAAAGCGCCGGTAACGGCAGGTTCCATAAACACCCTTTCCGACGAAATTTCCGTTTCGCCGGTCAGAGGGATATATTTCAACAGAAGGCTGCCGTCTGCGGGGGTAATCCTGTTCGCCAAAGCGCTGTACAGATCAGGGATTCCGGCATTTTCAGCATGGATCAGCAGCCTGTTGGCCCGGCCTTCGAATTCCATGAGGCGGTTAAGCCGGTCGATGGAAATAAACAGGTTAAAAGGGGCGCTCTGCGAATTTTTAAGGTTGAAATGTCCCATTTCCGTTTTATCCACAATCGCTTTCACGGTTACACGCAGGGTGACGGTCGTTTCGGTGTCGGAGACGAAAGGGGCGTTTTTAGGGATCAGGCTGGCCTTACCGATGCGCACCAGCAAGGCATCACCGGCTCCGACCTCCAGCCGGTCGGCCATATTACGGCTGATCACCACGTCATTATCAATGATATCGAACGGTTGGGCCATTCCGGTGACTCTGGCAAAATCATCGTTGATACCAATGATCTGCACACGGTTAACGCGCTGTTGTCCGCCGCCGGCAACCGCCATGCCTTCCAGCATCAACACGGAGGCAACGTCGTGCCCCGTTTCCGCTCTCAATTCCCCGGCCAGTTCCTGCCTGAAATAGCGGTCGGTAACCGTGACGGCATGGGTGACATCTCCCAGCCGGTACCAGGCCGTCTGCTCCAGGCTGAACCGCACCGAATCGCCGATGATCAGTCCGCCGGTAAGTACGGCGGTACTGACGGCCACTCCGAGGGCCACCAGCAGGTTGCGGCCGGAATAATACCGCAGGGACCGGAATATGAATTGGAAAATATGCATGTGTATCCTTATTACTGAATCTATTAATCTTAGTAACTAATATTATAGCCGGTACCATTTTCCTTAGAATCCCGGAGGGTTTGCCTATGGGTTTCATGCCGGTACCATTATCCTTATTATCCCGGACGAAAAGCCATATGGCACAAATATAGGGATTACCTATGGGTTTCATGCCGGTACCATTATCCTTATTATCCCGGAGGGATTACATATGGGTAGCGTAAACGGTCCGGGAAAAAGGACACTGCCATCAGGATATGAACGGCGAAAGGGTACCATGGTTCAGGTACCAGACCTTATCCATCCTTGCCGCCAGTTCAGCGGAGTGGGTCACGGTTACGAGGGTCACCCCTTCCTCCCGGCTGAGGGAAATCAGGAGGTCCGAAAGGATGGAAGCGTTATCTTCGTCCAGGGCCCCGGTGGGTTCATCGGCCAGGATCAGCGACGGTTTGTTAACCATCGCCCTGACCACGGCAGTGCGCTGGCATTCGCCCCCCGACATCTGCGAGGGCAGCTGGTTGCGCTGTCCCCAAATCCCGGTCTTCTTCAGCAGGTACTCTGCCCAGTCTTTGCTGTCCTTATCCACCGATTTCCCAGAAGGAAGCAGGGGCAGCAGCACGTTCTCCCAAAGGGTAAGCTGCGGCAGCAGGTGATGTTGCTGAAACACAAATCCCAGGCTCTTCTGCCTGAAAATCGCCAGCTGATCATTACTGAAGGAGCTGATATCCGTTCCGTTGAATAAAATTTCCCCGGAATCTGGCCGGTCCAAGGCGCCGATCAGGTTCAGCAGGGTGGTTTTCCCTGATCCGGAAGGGCCGACGATACCGGTCCTTATACCGGCACCAACCTGCCAGCTAAGGTCAGTCAGAACCGCCCTGAAGGCATGTGTACCGGGGGTTCCGTAACCTTTACTTACTTTTTTGAGTTCGAGCATTTTATTTAGACTAAAAGACGTTAGACATTAGACATCAGACATTAGACATTAGTCCGTCAGTATAAATTATAAAGTCCGGATTTAAATAACTGGCTAAAGCTACTAAATTAAGCACGGGTATCAAGACGAAAATATTAGAATGTTAGAGTATTAGAATATTAGAATAAATACGTTTATCGGCCATACCGGATCAAAAGAATGTATAAAGTATAAGGACAAAAGACAAAAAAAACTTTGTAGTACCTTGTGTCTTATCTCCTTCGTGGTTTTAAAAAATCAGTTATATAAGAGACATCAGACAACAGACGTTAGGTTGAATTTGATTCCTTACGCTTCCGGCGAACCTATCAACCGCTGATAGACCCCGATCATTTCCTTTGCATGATCGTGTATATTGAAATACTGTTCCACGCCTTTTCTGGCCTGATGGCTGAGTTTTTCGAGGCGTTGCGGGTCCTGGAGCAGTCCGGCCCACGCTTTGGCCAGTTCATCCGGCGAATTGGGCTCATAGGTGACGCCCCCCGACGAGAGCTTCACGATCTCCGGGAAAGCACCCAGGGCAGGCTGCACAATGGGAATCCCGCTGGCCATCAGTTCGGGAAGGTACATACCGAAAGCCTCGCCATTCCTGACAGGTACAGAACCTATGGCAATTTTCCGGAAGAAATCGGTCCGCCCGGGCCCTTCAAACTCGTCGTGAAAATCAACGTCGTTATGCAATCCGGCCCTATCCAGGCGACGTTTCAGCATTTTAATGTATTTCGTGTCCGACTGCGTTGAACCGCCGGTTACGACGAGCCTAACATCCTGAAAGGCAGGATCCTGGCGAAGTTTTATAAACGCATCCACCACGATATCGAATCCGTTTGCCTGACAAAGCCTGCTGATATAACCCACCGCACGGGGCTTATCGGTTGAGGGTATAAATTCATATTCACCCGGATCAACACCCAGGTAAACCGGAAAGACCTTCTCGTCGGGCAGTGACATCCGCGTCTTCATCACCTCCCCGAAATACTGGCTGACCGCGATAAAGGCATCCACATCCTGTGCCTTCAGGGTCATCTGTTTCCATATCTGATCCTGGAATTCGGGTTTCATGACATCCACCCACACATCTTCATCCTGAAGGGAACAAACCACGGGAACACCGGTTTTCTCGCGGATCCGGCGGGCTAATCCCAGAAGCAGGGCATTGGAAATGTGTACAACATCCGGCTTAAGGTGCTCGCCTATCCAGTCGACCATCTTTTCGAGTTCCTCCTTCTGTTTACCCTCTTCTCCCAGGAGCATCGACAAGGTCATCTCCTCTAATCCTTTGGCATTGGTAGAACCCGCCATGCCGGCCGCCAATTTCAGCATCGGTTTGGAATTCAATAACTTATCGAACCATGCCGGCGCCTTCCTGAAGATGGGGTATAACTGTTTCAGGTATATACTGATGGCACCGTAAAACACAGGGATTTCACCCAGGTCATGTTCGTCGGAAAAGAGCGGCAGGTACATCGGTACTTTGACCACCTGGTGCCCCTCCTCACGGAGTGCAGTCACAAATTTACTATCGCGCAGGCAGTTACCGCAATAAAAAGATCCACCTGAACCCGGAATGATTTGTACAATATTCATAGTGAATGGCTTTATTTGTTCCCGAAACAATAGATTACCCCGTCGTTGGCCCCTACCACAATTCTTCCTCCGGCCACGGCCGGATTTCCGATTACGGCAGCACCGATCTCATAGGTCCATTCCTGCTTGCCGCTTTCCAGTCCAACGAGGAAAAGATCCCCGCGCATATTGGCCACCACCGCCCTGTTGCCTGCAATGACCGGCGATGCCTCCACCCGGTTGCCGGTATTGAAGCGCCACAGCAGTTTGCCGTTGTTTTTGTCGAAGCAGTAGATGTGCTTATCGTGGTTTCCGGTAATCACCCGGTTACCCTGAACTGCGGGTGAGGCGATAAAGGGCAGCCTGACCGACGGGTCTTCCCATTTCCAGGCGATTTTGCCCCCGGCCAGGTCGACGCGCGAAAAATTGCCGTCGTAATCGCCGATCCAGGCACTGGTGCCTTCCACTGCGGATGAACCGGCCACATAGGTGGCCACATCTATTTTCCGGACCACATTTCCTGAAACGATATCCACAATATGGAGAAAACCGTCGCAACCGCCGAAGATAGCCTGACCATTATGACAGGAAGCTGCGCCGTTGATAAAATTGTCCGATTCATATTTCCAGACCACCTTACCGTCGGCCGCATCCACGCAATGGAGGTAATAGTCGTAACTTCCGACCAGCAGGTAAGTTTTGTTTCCCGATTTCCACCAGTTGGCAGCCCCTACGATCTGGTTCTCGGTCTTGTACTCCCATACTTTCTTGCCTGAATTAAGATCGATACAATAGAACGTACCATCCATATTACCGATGTAAACCCGGTTTTCGAGGATCAGGGCGGGGGCTTCGATGGCATTGGGCGTTTCGAACTTCCATAGCAATTTCCCGGAAACATCGAGGCAATATACTGTACCATCGGTTGATCCGATTACAATCCGGTCATTGCACATGACGGGAGACGATTTGATGTTGTCGCCAGTCTGATAAGTCCACAACAAGGAAGGCTTCGCCGGTATCTGCGAAGCCGAAACGCCTGTAAGCGCCTGGTTTCCGCGGAATCCCTGCCAGCAGCCGGCGGTTTGGGCCGAGGCGGCAGACAGGATGAGGAGAAGGTAAAAAATAAGAATGGTACGTTTCATTTGTATTTTTTTTATAACTCTGACAGGGTTATTTTTTAATCATCGTTTCTTTCAGAAAGAGCGCCGGTCGGGCAGGCTCTCGCGACGTTGACAGCTACCTTCTGCAGGCCTTTGTCAAGGTGCTCATTATAGGGTACCCCGACGACTACATCGAATCCCCTGCCAACGAAAGTCAGGCCGTACTCCTCACGGTGCTTCTCGGTCAGCTTGACGCAGATACCGCATTTGATGCACTTCTGAGGTTCATAAACAATTCCGTCGGTCTGGAAATGTTTGGTAATGGCACGTCGTGGCGTTGTCATAAACCGCTTCTGAACCGCATGGTAGTGGTCCGACCACTCCCTGAGCAGGCAGTCATCAATAGCCCGGCAATCGCAGCGCAGGCAACGGGCTGCCTCTTCCATGGCCTGTTCCGGGGTAAAACCGGTTTCTGAACTCCCCGGATAAAGCCTCTTGCCGGGCCGCGCCTCTTTCAGGTACTCCGCAAACTCCAGCTGGTGCAGCTTCCCGAATTTGGAATTGAACATCCGGGGTTCACCCACCACTGGTTTCCCTTCCATATATTGTATCGCCGAATAAGCGGCTTCTTTTCCCTGCCCTAACGACCTGATGGCCAGCCGGCTGCTGCGGATCACGTTACCTACCGCAAAAATGCCGGCCTCGGATGTTTCCCAGGTATCCTTGTTCACCTCCAGCCCTTTGGGCGTACCGGCTAACTGAAACGACTTGGTCAGGTCGTTCAGGGTACCTGTGGCCACGATGATGGCGTCGAACTCCTCCTTGAAACGGCTGCAGCAATCGTCCCCCACGGGGGTATTGCCTTTAAAGATCACGCCGGTATCGAGAATCGACTGAATTTCCCGGTCTAAAACCTCTTCAGGAAGAATATCCCTGGAGATGGCTGTCCGGAGTTGCCCACCCGGCTTTTCGGCCATGTCGAAGAGGGTGGGTTCCACCCCGTTCATCCGGAGGTAATAGGCGGCAGACAAGCCTGCAGGCCCTGCGCCGATTACGGCAACCCGTTTACCATTGAGTGGAGGGACAGGCCAGGGGTGAAGGTCGTTTTCATCCCCGACAAACCTTTTGAGCAGGCAGATCGACACCGCCTCATCGACGGTACGCCGGTGACAGGCACCTTCGCAGGGAGCCGGACAAATACGCCCCAGGACTGCAGGCAACGCAATATCCCTTTTCACTACCTTGAGGGAATCGGCAAATTTACCTGCCGCAATCAGGCGGTTCATCCTGGGAATGTTCATATGGGCAGGGCATCCTAACTGACAGGGTGCCTCGCAGTCGCCGACATGTTCGCTCAGCAGCAGTTCCAGGCCGGTTTGCCGGGCCTCGCTCAGCTCCTCATCGTCGGTGATGATCTGCATACCCTCATGCACTTTCGCCGAGCACGACGGAAACATCCTGCCCGAGGCATGGTCCTTCACCAGGCAGAGCATACAGGAGTTGATGTGTTCATCGAGTTCATCGTCCCAGCAAAGGGCAGGCACATCGAACCCGGCACCCCGCAGGGCCTTCAGCACCGTGGTACCATCCGGGACTTCCGCCGGTTTGTTGTTTATCTTCAGTTTTATCATATCATTTCACATCAATGGCATCCACCGGGCAGACCAACCTGCAGGCGTCGCATTTAATACACAGCTCAGTATTGATTACATGCCGCTCATGGGGTGTGAACGGAATGGCATCCACCGGGCATTCCTGCGCGCAGAGGGTACATCCGATACATTTTTCATTTACTGAATAGGTAATCAGGGCAGTACATTTTCCGGTCGGGCAGATCCCGTTTAAATGGGCTTCATACTCCTCCCTGAAATATTTAAGGGTACTGAAAACCGGATTGGGTGCAGTTTTTCCAAGGCCACACAGGCTGCCCTTCTGTGTCCAGTGGGCCAGCTTTTCCAGTTCATCCAGGTCTCCCGGTTTTGCCTTGCCCTCACAGAGGTTATTCAGGATATCGAGCATCCTGCGTGTGCCGATACGGCAGAAAGTACACTTTCCGCAAGATTCATCCTGGGTAAACGAGAGGAAATAGCGGGCAATATCCACCATACAGTCAGTATCGTCGAGGACTACCAGTCCGCCCGACCCCATCATCGCCCCCATTTTGGTAAGCGACTCAAAGTCGATCGGTGTATTGGCAAGGCTTGCCGGTATACACCCCCCGGAAGGGCCGCCCACCTGTACTGCTTTAAACTTACGGCCGTTGGCAATTCCCCCGCCGATTTCATAGACCACTTTCCCGATGGTGATCCCCATGGGTACCTCGATGAGTCCGCCCCGGGCGATCTTCCCTGCCAGGGCAAACACCTTGGTCCCCTTGCTGTGTTCTGTCCCGATAGAATTGAATTTTTCCGATCCCTCGCGGATGATGAAGGGGATCTGGGCGAAGGTTTCGGTATTGTTTACCAGGGTTGGACTGTCCCACAGACCCTTGTCGGCCGGAAAAGGCGGCCTGATGCGGGGATATCCCCGGCGCCCCTCAATGGAAGCGATCAGAGCGGTTTCCTCACCGCAGACAAATGCGCCGGCCCCTTCATAAATGGAAACATGAAAACTGAATCCGGAGCCCAGGATATTTTCTCCGAGGAAGTTATTCTCCTCACAAAGGGCGATGGCCTCTCTGATGCGTTTGACCGCCAGGGGATATTCGGCACGGATGTAGAAAAATCCGTTGTGCGCGCCTACGGCATAGGCCCCGATCACCATTCCTTCGATAACCCTGTATGGATAGGATTCGAGGAGCATCCGGTCCATGAAGGCACCCGGATCGCCTTCATCGCCGTTACAGATCAGGTATTTCCGGTCATGTTTGTGCCTGGCCACGAGCTCCCACTTCATTCCGGTGGGAAAACCTGCCCCGCCCCTTCCCCGGATACCGCTCTCCCGCACCTCATGGATCACCTCCTCCGGAGTCATCTCTAATAAGGCCCTTCTGATAGAGGCAAATCCGCCTCGTGAGCGGTATTCATCAATATCTACCGGATTGAGGATTCCCCTGTATTCCGTGGCAATCGGGATCTGTTTTCCCAGGAAGGAGCTCACCTGCTTCTCGCGCATGTCCAGGGCATATCGTTCCACCCCTTCCCACTTGGCGTCGGTCTGGATATACTCCACCGTATCCATCAGTTTGCTTCTCAGCCGGGCCAGCAGGCCCTGCGGTTTAAAATGGGAGGTCACAATATCTTTTACGTCTTCGGGCTTAACCTTCGAATAGAGGATGGGGTCCCCTTCGGCGGGCACCACTTCGACCAGCGGCACCTGGTGGCACATCCCCACACAGCCCACATGTTTCAGTTTTACGCGCAGTCCGGAGCCATTAACAGTATCTTCCACGGCTTTGCGGATTTCATCGCTTCCACTGGCCACACAACAGGAGCCCAGTCCGATGCGGATCTCACCCTGGATTTCCGTACCGTCTGATTTGCGGTATTGCTTTTTGGTTTTGGTATTTTTCTGGACTTCGAAGTCGGTTATAATCTCGTCGACCTGACTGGTAGCCACATGGCCATAGGTAACCTGGTCGATCTGCACTACGGGTGCGAGGGTACAGCAACCGAGACAACTCACCTTTTCGAGGGTATATTTCCCGGTCGGGTCGGTAGTTTGGTCTTCCTTCAGTCCGAATTTTCTTTTAAAAGCATCGTACACCTGTACGGCGCCTTTTACGTGACAGGCAGTCCCCACGCAGATTTTCACCATATGCTCACCAACCGGTTTCAGCCGGAACTGGTGGTAAAAGCTGGCCACACTCATAATATCCGCATGCGTGATCTCCGAGATTTCGCTTACCCGGCGCAATGCCTCCTCCGGAAGGTACCTGTATTCCGTCTGAATGGCCTGAAGCACCGGGATTACCGCCTGCTTCGTCCGTCCTTTTTCCTTTATGATGCGGTCAACTGCTTGCAGATCAAAAGACATATAGCTTATATTTTATTTCCTTTTTCCGTTCTGAGGTTTTCAGCCTCTTCCACCAGAACTTCCAGTTCGCTCTGGGTAATAAATTCATGGTCGTACATCCAGCAGAACCGTCTTTCCTGCTCTTCCACCGGAAGGTACTTATCGATACGCATATATTTTTTTCTCATCATCTCTCTCTGTTTCTCTCTGATATTCAAAATAAAGGCATCGACATTTGCTCTTTCTTTCCGGCCATAGTAAAACGTGACCTTCATTGGACCCACGAGCGATTTTTCCAGCCGGCTGACCAACAACCGTCGTCCCCAAATTACCAGGAGCACCAGCAGCAGCGTTGCCGGGGCCACATTAATTACCGGAGTACCTGCCAGCCGGGTCAGTGATGCCGACCCAAAAAAGAGGAGAAACCCTGAGTTGATCATTACGGAGAAAAAGAGGATGACCCTCAGCCTGGAGGGTTTTCGTTCCGTTATGACCTCATTGAATTCAATATCTTCATATCTGTAGGTAGCAGTCTGGTACACATCCTCGATGCAGGTAGACATCTTCAATCCGTCGTACCCCAGGCTATACCTCAAAAAATCGCCGTCCCTGTTTTGAATCAGCTGATCCATATCCTGTCTTTTACTTTCCAATGCAATATAAGGTAGTTCCGGCCCTGACATACATCCTGCCATCGGCAAATGCAGGGGTAGAACTGATTTTTGCGCCAAGGTTTGATTCGCCTAACAATTTCTTTTCGCGCTCCAGGGCATAAACCTGGAGACGGCCATCTAAGTCAAAGATAAACAGTTTATTATCGGCCACGACAGGTGAGGAATAGTACCCCGGGCCGTCGTCATGTTCCCAGAGTTTACTGCCTGTTTTGGCATCGTAGCATACCAGCACTCCATAGCTTGTGGCCAGGAAAACCATGCCGTTGGCTACCACCGGACTGGCTACTTCAGAGAGGTACTCGTCATCCTTCCAGACAATCTGTCCATTGGCCGGATTTATGGCCATGAGGGTGGCGTACTCCTGTGTGGCAAAGACCAGTCCTTCGCCGAATGCCGGCGACGGCCCCACCTCTCCCATCAGACCGCGTACCGACCAGAGTTCCTTGCCTGTTTCGGCGTCATAGCCTGCCACTGTAGGATCGGTTGCCAGGATTACCTGGTACTTGCCGCCCACGTTGGCGAGGATGGGGCTTGCCCAGGAGATCTTGACACTACGGGGAGTTTCCCATACGGTTTCGCCGGTGGCTACATTCAGGGCCAGCAGCTTTTGTCCGCGGTTGGTGTCATACTGCACAAAAAGCTTGTCTTTCCAGCCGATCAGCGACGAAGAGTGGCCGTAATGATTGTCGGGCACTCCCAGGTTACGGGCCCAGACCCGGTTACCTTCCATATCGAAAGCGATAACATCACCGGTCCCGAAAATCGCATACACCCTTATCCCGTCGGTGTACAGGGTTGGCGCTGCCAGGCCGGTATCTTCGGTAGTCCGGGGCGCAGTGGCCGGACTTCCGGGGATATTATCAGCCGCTCTGGTCCAAAGGATCTTACCGCTGTTCCGGTCGATACAGTAAACCTCCCTTTTCTGGGCATTTGCCCCGGAAACGAACAGACGGTTGCCCCAGATTACCGGTGAATTATAGCCCGACATTGGCAGAGTGGCCTTCCAGAGAATATTTTTTCCTGATGGTCCGTCAAAATCGACCGGGATATTCCGGTGACCGGAAACGCCATTTCCGAAGGGTCCCCTGAAAGAGGGGAAATTGGCCCTGATCTGTGCGGCATCGGGAAGTGCAGGTGCTGCAGTAACGGCTTCAGCGACTTGCGCAGGGGCGGCATCGGAAGCAGCTACTTCGGCTGTTGCCGCAGGCACCTCTTCCGAAGAAGTTTCAGCCCCGGATAAGGCGGCCGCAGTTTCACTGCCCACCTCAATTACCTCAATGCCGGGATCCGCCGAAGCAACATCAGCCACCAGAGTCTCATCCACATGGTACATTTTCAGGTAGTCTTTCGTGGCAAAAGTGGCCGCAAAGGTCAGCACCAGGACAAAGACCCCGCCTGCGAGCAGCCATTTCTGGCTCAGTATCCGCGCTTTCAGTTCATTTTCAACGATCTGGTCGGGGATTTCGATCCTCGATTTCAGGGAAAAGTAGACCCGCAATGCCAGGGCAAACACCAAAGCCCCGAAAAGCAGCAGGTAACTGCCGGTGTTTACCTGCCACTGGCTGGTGAAATAGGCCTTGCGCGCCAGCAGGTCAAGATGGCGGATATCCTGTTTCAGTTCCGCATTTTGCGGCTCCCTGCCCAAGCGCTCTATCATGCTCTGCATCACCTCACTCTCCAAAGGGTCACTCTTGGTGAGCTGAAAAAAGTTGAGCAACAGCAGCAGCGAAACCACCGCGCAAAAAATTCCCGCCACTACGGCGACATTGGAGGCTAATCTGATCTTATCTGAATCGTTCATTTCTTGGGTTTTTCAACAGGACAATAATCCATACACCTTCCGCAACTGTAACAGTCGCCCGGATTGGGCTGGTAATCGGTCCGCCGCCGGTATATTACCTGGTTCAGCAGGGTCATGGCAATAACCAGACCGATAAAGGCACCGGCGATGATACTGCCGGTGTAAAATTTCTTACGCACGATACGGGCGTCCTCCACGAGGGTTTCCATGGTACGGCCGGAGCTCAGGAAAGTCTGCACGTCGAGGTTGTCGGGGTCGCTCTTCACCTCCGGATGTTTGATCAGCAGCTCGGCTAAGTATACATCCTGGTTGGAACGCGAGAGCATGGTGTGCGATTTCATGCCGACAAAAGCCCCTGCCAGTACCCATACAGGCACCAGCACTGCATAGACTACAAATTTTTTGGCCCCGGCACGCGATCCGGCGATGGCTTTTTCTTCCGAAGGATAATCGATGGCATCGAACGGGCAGGAGGTTGTACACAGCTTACACTGAATACAGTGAGCGGGTGTTATGGTAAGGTGCCACCGCGAGAATTTGGACATCCACTTCAGGAGCACGCCATAGGGACAGAAGAACCGGCAATAGGGCCTGCCCACGAACATGCCCATCAGCAGGAAGGCCACCCCTAACACAATCATGGTATAAGGGGCATCCATACGGTAAATCCCGACAAAGGGATCGTACCGGCAGATGATGAAATCGGTTCCCGTGGCGGCGTAAAGCACCGCGAGGGCGAGGTATATGTAAGGAATGAGCCCCAGCGTTTTCCGGAGCCAGAATGGCAGGCTGACGGGCTGAATGATCACCAGGTCCTGAATTACCCCCAGCGGGCAACCGGCAGCACAGAACGTTCTTCCGAAGAAAAGGGCAAAAATCAGGGGCAGCAGAAACAGGAGCAGCACCGTGGCCGAAATGACATAAGCCGGATCGGCAAAGGAGAGCACCAGGTTTTGTATTGACCCGACGGAGCAGATACAGCCTTCGCGGTAAAAACCAAAATAGACCAGGGTAAAAATGGAAAGCCAGAGGATTCCCTGGCGGGAGCGCTTCTTCAGGGCCAGCCAGCTGGCGAGGGACAACACCCCCAACAGCACCAGCACATCAAAGTACTCCAGGCCCATGGCCCGGGGTTCCGGGGCTATCACATCGGGCTGTTCGTATCCCGAATCAAACTCAGGCTTGGGAAAGCGCTGCTGGCCATAAAGAACAGCCGGCATCAGCAGGTATAAAGATAAAAGTATGTATATCAGTTTCTTCATGAGCAGGATCAGGATTCTTTGGTGAAACTTCCCTTTACGTTATAGGCCTGACTGGCTTTTACCCTGCTGATGGCCCTGGAGGGGCAAACGCGGGCAATGGCGCATTCGTTGCAATTAACGCAAAGGTGGTGCATGATCTGCAGGTGGAAGGAGCCGTTCCCGAACGAGGAGCAGCCCTTTACACACTTGGCGCAGCCGATGCAGAGATCTTCGATGATATGGTACTCGAAGTAGGGTTCTTCGATAAACTTCCGTTCGATGGCGGCCGTCGGACACAGCTGGTTCTCCCCGGCGGTGCTCAGTTCATTGTAGCCCGCCTTGAAATAGCCCCCGCACAGGTCGCAATAGCCGCACAGGTCGTAGGCGTGTACACATTTTACCGCCGACGGCGACAAGACACAATCGGTGGCACATCTGCCGCACTGGGTACACAGGAACGGGTCGATCTGCCACACATGGCCGTCGCCGGTCATCTCGCTGGCTGCCAGTCCGGCAACCCCTCCCAACGACAGGGCCAGTGATAGCCGCATGCCGCTCCGGATAAACTCCCTTCTGCTTTTTACCTTATCTGATGCCATATGTATTGCTGAAATATTTTACCATTAATATCATCCTGCCTGCCCTTTTTCCGGATTTCTCCTGAATTGCACGGCCTGGTCATCACTGCATCCGGAGAGTTTTGAACATCCGTTGCAGCGGCTGGAAACAGCACACGAACCGGGCTTGCCCACCTGTCCGCCGGCCACCAGCCAGGCCGTTCCGGCTGCCATGCCGCCCAACATCAGCAGGCGGCCTCCGTTTCTGAGAAAATGTCTTCTGTCCATGGTTATATTTTTTCAAATACCCTGATACTCTTTTTATCCGGATCGGCGGCATAAACCCGACCCTGACTGTCTGATGCCACATCGGAAACCTTACCGTCTTCCATGAAGCGGGATGGTTCGGCCACCACGCCGACGAATTCACCAGATGGCTTATACTCCTTGATCCGCAGGATCCCCTTTTCGCTGGTGATCATATTTCCTCCGGGAAGGAATGTGAAGAATGCCGGGTTACAGCATCCGGTAAAGCCTTTTACATCCGAAAACTGGGAAGTCCAGTAGCCCCGGAGGATTCCGTTAAAGGTGTAATTTTCGAGGGCATGTTTCCCCGGATTGGCTACCCACAGGTCGCCGAATTCATTGATAGCCAGATCGAAGCACCCTGAAGGGACGATAAAGCCGTGCAGGGCGTCGTCCGACACCTTCCCTTCAAACTCCAGTTCTTTTTCCCCGTCTTCGGTGAAGCGGTAAACCCGGCGGCGGGCCGCGTCGGCAATAAACACATTGCCTTCGTAGGTGGCGATGCCCGATAAATAGGAATTTCCGGTGAAACCAGTCCATTCGGCAAGGGGGTTCCCATCGTGGTCGTATACATGGATGGATTCGCGGGCGCTGACAAAGATCCGGCTGGTGTTCACCTCCACCGTCAGTGGCTTAAAGGGCAGGGAAATTTCCCGGACCAGCCGCCCTTCGGTGGTAATAACCTGCAAAAGCTGATCGCCGGTCACATAGATCTGGTCGTTAAAAATGGTCATTCCGGCCGGCTCTTCCATTTTCAGTTTGAAATTTCGGGTTTCCCGGTAGATAATCTGTTCCGGATCCACCTTTTTCAGGTCGCCCATATTGTATTCAAAAGGATTGGAAGGCCTTTTCCCCGGCCGGTTGCGGGCAAAATCTCCGGCGATTACGGCCACAATGATTACGGCCAGTATAATCAGAAAAATGTAAATTCCCTTTTTGTTCATCATTTAGCGATTTTACTTTCTCATATCAACACAAACCATCGTATGTGAATCGCGCAGTATCATGTATCCGTCGGCCACCGCAATGGGTGCCCAGGCGTCGTGCCCGTCGGGGATAACCTGTGCCATATCGAGTTCGATATATCCTGAAAGCGATGGCTGTAATACAAACAGCTTTCCGTCATCGTTCCAAAGGTACATTTTGTTGTCGGCGATCATGTAGGGCCCCAAGCCGAACCGCTTTTCGGGGCCGCTCGACCAGACCACTTTTTTCGGGTCGGAAGGATGGACGCAAACCATCTGGTTGCGAAGCGTGCCGCCATCCTTGGGCATAATGCCGATAAGGTGGCCGTTCCAGAGGAGGGGTGTCTGCTGCTCACTCGACAGCCCCTCGCGGGGTGCGTACTCGTGCAGGATTTCCACGTTGAAGTTACCACCGGCTTCCCGGAGCTGAAACATCATGGCACCGGCACCGTAGCCTGCGGTGATAAATATTTTGCCGTCGGGCATACAAACCGGGGAGGGTGCGATGACCGACTTGTTCCACTGAGGCACTTCCCAGAGCAGTTTCCCGGCATCGGGACCATCGGCGGCAATGCCGGCCATGCCACCCACGGCGCTGTACACATACATCTTTCTGCCTCCGAAGGTATAGGGAAAAACCGAAGAGTGCGACATTTTCCAGCCGTTCGGATTGGGCGTTTCCCAGAGTTTCTTACCAGTAGCCATGCTCACCCCGATCATCAGGGCTTTACCGCCGGTGGCGATCACCGCCACACTGTCGTCGATGAGCGGGCATTGACCGGTGTACCAGAGCGGCACCTCCGATTCATAATCCTTCTCCACGTCTATTCCCCAGAGGAAGTCGCCGGTTTTGCGGTCTAAGCACATCACATGGCAACGCGGGCCGATGGTCAGGATGTAATCCTCAGTAATGGCCGGAACGGTCCGCGACATTCCGTGGTTTCTTTTGATGGCTACATTATATCCGCGGCGCCAGAGCTCTTTGCCGCTGACCAGGGAAAAGCAGCGGAGCTGGTCGGCGCGTCCTTCCTCATCGTAATCCAGGATATAGACCAGGCCCTTCCAGATAGCCGCACCCGAATGTCCTTCGCCCAGGTCGACCGACCAGAGGATCTCTGGGCCGGTAGCAGGGAATTTATCTTTCAGGGCAATGCCTGAGCGGGAAATGTTATCGAAATTTTCTCCCCGGAAACGCGGCCAGGTTTCGCTCAGCTCAGTGAAGGTGGCGCCGAAATCTTCGAAGAGTTCGCCGATGATCACGTTTTCATCGGCGCCAAAGCCTGCACCGCGGTTATCAAGACCAGGAACGCTTTCGGCAAAGCTGCGGGTCGGGTCCCTTCCCAGCCACCAGGCCAGAGAGAAGATACCCACCGCAATAAGGGCCCAGGTGGAATATTTTATTACCCGTTCAGGCTGCATATGTTGATTGATTATTGATTATTTATGATTTATTATTTGGTGCTCATTGATCAAGGTCGTGCGGTATAGGTATTATTGTCCACAGATTACACAGATTACACAGATTACACAGATTATTATTATACCGATTACTGATTACCGTTCACCGTATACCTGTCACCGGGACCAGGGCAACCACACAGGGTTGCCCCTACGCCGTTTTTCATTGCCAGGTCCGTTTACCACTTACCGTTTACCGTTTACCGTTTACCGTTTACCGTTTACCGATTACCGTTCACCGTTTACCGATTACCGTTCACCGTTCACCGTTCACCGTTTACCGTTTACCGATTACCGTTTACCGTTTACTGTTTACTGATTACTGATTACCGTTTACCGTTTTCAGGGACCGGTCATGAAATAAATCAAGGAACTTTCATATTGAAACTATACCGTAAATGTAACTTTTGTGCTGGTTTCAGCCAAAAATTACCTGCGGATATTATAAACTTTTACGACTTCGCCGTGGCGGATATAGAGGTTGCCATTCCAGATGGCGGGGTGTGCCCAGTGCGGGCCGTCACCGTCGGTCATCCGGAAGGTGCTTACGAGTTCAAACTTTTCAGGACCGGGCCTTACCAGTCCGACGTTTCCGCTGCGTTCTTCATAGATATAGAGCATGCCGTCGGCGTAAATCACTGATCCTTTGGTATGCCATTCGGTTTCCCAGTTGGTATGCCCGTCGCTCCACCTTACCGAAGCCCAGTTGCCCTTTGAGTTGTTAAGCCAGTTGGCACCGTAGATATTTCCGTCGACCAGGACTACACCGCCATGGTGGACGTCGAGGACGTCATTTTTCCATTTGACATCGATGGAGCGGCCATCTTCTGAAAGCGAAAACATGACGGCCTGACGGTCATATCCGTTGGTAACGAAGATCTCGCCGTCTTTGTACAGCGGGGTGTTATTGTGAGCCCCGCTTCCCTGCTGGCCGCGGTGGAGAGGCAGCATGTCATAATCCCAGAGGATTTCACCGTTGTCGGCATTGAGTCCTATCAGGTGGTTTGCGGTCTGTGCCAGGATGATCCGGAGTCCGCCGCGTTCAATCATCAATGGGGAAGCATAGGCCCGCTCACCGCCGAGACTTTTGCTTTTCCAGAGCAGGGAACCGTCATTCTTGTTGATGGCAATCACAGAGGTTTCCTCGCCGCCGGTGGTGTATATCGCAGCATCGCCGGCGATCAGCACCGACTCCGACACTCCCCATCGGTGTGGGGCACCGCTGTATCGGATGTTGGCATCCTTTTGCCAGATGATGGCTCCGGTTTGGGCATCCAGGCAGGAGACCATGCCCTGACCGCCCACCAGGTATACTTTGCCATTTTCAATGGTCGGTGTGGAACGGGTTTCAGGGTAACTTCGGTCCCATGCCGGGCCATATTCCTTCTCCCACAAACGCTTGCCGGTCATATCGAAAACCGACAGCACGTCGGTAGTTTCGTTTTTCATGCCGGTGATATAGATTTTGTTTTCGTACACGACAGGTTGGGAATAGCCTTTCCCCACTCCGGTAAGGGTCATGATTTGAGTAGGGCCGTTCTCCGGCCAGCTCCGGAGGAGTCCGGTGCAGGGATAATGCCCGTCGCGACCAGGCCCCCGCCACTGCGCTGTAATCTGTCCGGAAACCTCCGAAAAGGTGGAGAAGGCCAAACAGAGGATAAGAAGTTTTAAGCTGTTCATTATTTTTAATTTCAAGACATTAGACAATAGACATCAGACATTAGACAATAGACATCAGACATTAGACAATAGACATCAGACATTAGACATCAGACATTAGACAATAGACATCAGACATTAGACATCAGACATCAGACATTAGACATCAGACATTAGACAAAAATCTTTGTGGTTCCTCTGTGTCTGCTTTGTGGCCTTTGTGGTTAAAAAAAATTTTACCACAGAGTACACAAAGCAGACACAGAGGCTCACAGAGATTCAGAAAACATAGCTCCAGGCTCTTTGCACTTTGCTCTTTGCTCTTTGCACTTTGCTCTTTGCTCTTTGCTCTTTGCTCTTCGCATCCCGGCATCGTTTATCTTTTACTGATTGGATCAGGGCAACCGCGAGGGTTGCCCCTACAACGCATTTCATAGCCACGTTGTGCCCCGATTACCGATTACCGATCACCGATCACCGATCACCGATTACCGATCACCGATCACCGATCACCGATTACCGTTCACCTAGCCTTTGCTGATGTTGAACATCATCAGCACATCACCGTGCCGGATCAGCAATTTGCCATCGGCAATGGAAGGATGCGCCCAGTGCGGGCCGCTTCCGTCGGTAATTCTGAAAGAACTGATCACTTCCAGTTTTTCAGGATTGGGTTTGACGAGAGCCACGTTGCCACGGCGCTCTTCGTAGATATACAACAAGCCATCGGCATACACTACCGACCCCTTGTTTTCCCATTCCTTTTCCCATTTGATCTCTCCGGAATTCCAATCCATGCAGACCCAGTTCCCCTTGCCGTTGTTGATCCAGTTGGAGGCGTACACATAGCCATCGACCAGTACCACGCCATGATGGTGGTTGTCGAGCACCTCATTCCTGAATTTTTCAGTAACGGCAGTGCCTTCCTCATTCATGGTGACCATCACCGACGGGTAATCGTATCCCATGGATAAATATATGTCCCGGTTATTCCAGATGGGAGTATTGGCCCAGATTAACCCCGGAGGATCCCAGTTTTTAAGTCCGAAATACTGAAAAGACCATATTACTTCTCCGTTAAGCGGATTAAGGGCTGCCAGGTGGGTTCCGGTGGAAGCCAGAATAAAACGCATTCCGCCATGCTCATAAAGTGCAGGGGATACGTACGATCTTGGCCCCCCGACACTGGGTGAACGCCAGACCTCCTTACCCGTCATCTTGTCTAAAGCCACTACGGAAGTCGATCCACCTCCAGGTGAGCAGATGACCATATGGTCAACGATCAGCGGAGTCTCCGAAACACCCCAGATGTGCCATTCCCCTTCAAAATCCTTGTCCACGTCAACGGTCCAGACCTGGCTTCCGTCGGCAACACGGAAACAGCTGAGCTGTCCGGTGCCCGACAGCACATAAACCCTGTCGGATTCTACGGTCGGGGTAGTCCGGGTATCGGGAAACGACTGTGCCCATGAGCGCCCGAAGGGAACCTGCCACTTCACCTTACCTGTCAGGTCTATTGCACTCAGGTAATCCAGGGTATCCTTCATCCCGGTAACATAAATGGTACCGTCGACCAGTACAGGCGAGGAGTAACCGGTTCCGATCCCCTCCAGTTTCAGAAGAAGTTCGGGGCCACCATCAGGCCATTTTTCCAGCAGGTTTTTCTCTCCCCGGAAATGGCCGTCGCGCAGCTCGCCGCGCCATTGGTTAACCTGACCTGAACTGGTCATCAATAGCCATCCGAAAGCAACGGATAATAAGATTTTTCTCATCAGTGCAAAAAATTATTTAATAAGCTTTTGTTATTTAATCACTTAACCTATGCTACAAAAAAAGAACCCCATTCCCGGATCACGATTTTTCGTGTCAGTCCGCCGCTCTCCAGAGACCGCACGATTTTTCCTGGTATTTTTGCGCAACGAATCGGGTAAATCGCTGTCAGGGCTTAATTTTATAAGCAATCAGGGTATTGCCGTGCCTGACAAAAAGCCGTCCGTTGTCGATCACCGGGTGCGCCCAGTGTTGAGCAGTGCCCAGTTCCACCTTGGCCTGTGATACCAGTTTCCATTCGCGGGGATTGGCTTCGGCCAGGAAAAGTTCGCCGCGGTCGGTATAACCGTAAAGCATGCCGTCTGCATAGATGACCGCTCCGTTGGCCAATCCTTTGGCCTCATATTTGACCTCCCCGGTGTTCCAATCAAGGCACATCCAGAAGCGGTTATTATCGCCCGATCCGTAGATATGGCCATCGACCAGCACGGCCCCGCCGATGCGGTTATCCATTTTCTTGCTGAACCACTGCTGGTTAACAGAGCTTCCGTCGGCCGACAGTTTGAGCAATCCGCCGCCCTGGCCATAACCGCTGAAGTAAAAAATGGCGCCATCGTGATAGATGGGCGTGTTGGAGTGGACGCTCCAGCGGTTGGGCTGATTATGTGACCAGAGCAGTTTACCGTCGGCAGCATCCAGACCGATAACATGCGATTCGGTATGGGTGACCAGCAGGGTACGAGAAGGAAGTTTTACCACCAATGGAGTACAGTAGGCCGATTTCTCCCCTAATCCTTTGGATGACCAGATCAGGTTACCGTTCATGCGGTTGAGGGCAACAACATTATGCTGTTTTCCGCCCGGGGTGATATAGATCCTGTCGCCATCAATAACAGGCGATTCAGTTACCCCCCACTGGATCTGCTCACCGCCAAACTCCTTGAATGTATCTTTAGTCCATTTGATATCCCCGCTGTTGGCACTCATGCAGGTAAGTACGCCAAAGGCAGAGTAGATATACAGCAGATCCCCGGCAATCATCGGAGTGCTGCGGGATCCGGGGTAACTTTCAGTGAACTCAGGGCCATATGCCTTCTTCCAGATCAGTTTTCCTTCCTGTGTCAAGGCATAAACATAGCCTGTACTACCTTCCATACCTGAGATATAAATCATCTGGTTGGCAAAGGATGGTGAAGAAAATCCTTCCCCTAACTTGTCATAACTCCAGAGAATCTGCGGCCCTGAGGCAGGCCAGCTTTTCATAAGTCCGGTTTCGGCATAATTACCGTTACCTGCCGGTCCGCGCCACCGTGTGGGAACCTGAGCGAATGCTGAAAAAATCAGTGCTGAAAAAATCAGTGTCAAGGCAAACTTTGTCTTCATACATTGTTTATTACATGTTCATTGGCGATAAAAATACTTACGGGACAACGATTTACCAATATTGCAGAATAATTTAGGATAGTTCTAAATTAGAAAAATCCGGTTAACAGACTATTAGGAAGTCATTAACAAATATATCACACTGAATATCTAAGCATTACCACATACTAAACATATTATTTCCATCATTCTGAGCATAATAACCTATTTATATCTTTTGGTATTATTATGTTACGGAAGAAATGTCCATAATTTACATCATGGGAAGTGCCGGTCCTGACCTGCCGGTAAACCATCAATAATAAATAAAAAAAAGGCGCAAATAATTAGATTATAATTACTTACGCCTCAATATGGTACCCTGAACGGGACTCGAACCCATAACCTACGGCTTAGAAGGCCGTTGCTCTATCCAATTGAGCTATCAGGGCATCCTTTTTTAGAGCGGTGCAAATATAGCAAATTTTTATTTACAGCAAATGGATTCCGTTGGAATGACACTGTTCCATCATTTCGTCGGGCCATATGCTCGACTGGATTTCACCGATATGGGCCTTCCGAAGGAAATACATGCAGAGCCTTGACTGTCCGATACCACCGCCAATCGTTTGGGGAAGCTTGTCACCCAGCAGCATCTGGTGCCACAACAGCCGGCTGCGTTCTTCCTGATTCCTGATCCTGAGCTGTTCCATCAACGAAGATTTATCCACACGGATGCCCATGGAGGAGATTTCGAAAGATCGCTCGAGAACAGGATTCCAGATGACAATGTCGCCATTCAGTCCTTTGTATCCTGGCCGGGAGGGGGTGATCCAGTCGTCATAATCGGGTGCACGGCCGTCGTGAATCTCGCCGTTAGGCATTTCTGCCCCGATTCCGATGATAAACACGGCGCCATACTCCTTAGCGACCTTGTTCTCACGCTCCCGGGATGTCAACTTCGGAAATTCTGCAGCCAGGTCTTCTGCATGCAGAAAGGTAATCTCGTCGGGCAGCTGTGGTTCTATTTCCGGGTAATAGTCATGGACCAGATTCTCTGTACGCACAACCGCAGAATAAATCTGTCTCACCATTTTTTTCAGAAATGCAACATTCCGGTCTTCAGGCCTGATTACCCGCTCCCAGTCCCACTGGTCGACATACAGGGAGTGAATATTCGAGAGTTCCTCATCGGGCCTGATGGCGTTCATATCGGTATAAATTCCGTACCCGACCGGCATCTTCAGTTCGGCAAGCGCCATCCGTTTCCATTTGGCCAGCGATTGCACGATCTCCGCCTGCTGGTCGTTCATCTCCTTCATCGGAAAAGAAACCGGGCGTTCCACCCCGTTGAGGTCGTCGTTAATGCCGGTCCCCTTCTTTACAAACAAGGGAGCCGTTACCCGCCTGAGCCTCAGCTCCGACGCCAGGTTGATCTGAAAAAAATCCTTTACCAGTTTGATCGCCTGTTCAGTCTGGTTCACATCCAGAATGGACTGGTAATCCTTCGGAAAATACAACTGCATAATTAATTAATTTACGATTGTCGGCAAAAATAAGTTTAATTAATCAAAATGATTGTTTTTTATTGCAAATTTTTACGTCAATTCAGTTTAATGCTAAGAATAAAGCAATTTGAAATCCAACATTAACAGATACAAGGGTATGAGCTACTATAAATGATCAGTTGTTCAACTTTTCTGAAGCTTCTGAATACCCGGACAGTGTAATTTGCCAGTGGCCGTATACAGTTGCCCAGGATCCGCTTCAGAAGCATTTTGTATGAAAGAACAACGGTGTCGTGAAGAATTCCAGACTACAAGGCACCTGTAGTTTTTATCTTTTTGTTGAGATATTTTACTTCAATACCTGAACAAAACACCCCTATTTGTTGTTTTATAGATAATATTAATCAAAAAATCAAAAAATTATGGATATTACCAATTCAATTGGCTTAGACCTTAACAAGTCTGAAAAATTAGCTGAAAAGCTCAATACGCTTTTGGCCAATTACTCCATTTTCTATCAGAATTCCAGGGGATACCACTGGAACATCAAGGGGGAGAAGTTTTTTGAACTTCACCTGAAATTTGAAGAGTTGTACAACGATCTTTTCACGAAAATCGATGAGGTTGCAGAAAGGATCCTGACGCTGGGACACACACCTGCCCACAGTTTTACGGAATACAAAGCCATCTCGACTATTAAGGAAAGCGGAAAGGTAACCGATGGCCGCAAGGCAGTGGCAGAAATCTTAGAGGCGTTCCGTACACTCCTGGTGATGCAGCGCGAACTGCTTGAGCTGTCGGCCGATGCCAGCGATGAAGGTACGAATGCCCTGATGAGCGACTACATCCGCGAGCAGGAGAAACTGGTCTGGATGTACTCCGCATACCTTAAATAATCTGCACATGGCGGTAAAGACACTGAAATCCACGCAATTTCTGCCCATTTCCATGGAAGTTGCGTGGAATTTTTTTTCCTCCCCGCGGAATCTGAATGAGATTACCCCGGAGGACATGACCTTCAACATCACTTCAGAAATTCCGGAGAAGATGTACGAAGGACTGATCATTATTTATAAAGTTGCGCCCATGTTCAATATTCCCCTGACGTGGGTAACTGAAATCACCCACATCAGCGAAAACCACTATTTTATTGATGAGCAGAGGAAAGGGCCTTACCGGCTCTGGCACCATGAACACCATTTTGAGACGGTTGAAGGTGGTGTGCTGATGACCGACATTCTGCATTACGACGTAGGGAAAGGGCCATTCGGCCGGATAGCCTCGTGGTTATTGGTGGACAAGCGGGTGAAGGACATTTTTGAATTCCGGGAGCAGAAGCTGAGGGAGCTGTTTGGTGATTCAGTGTGATATTTTTTTTGCCACGAAGACCCAAGGACACAAAGAATTATTCACCGCAAAGAAACGAAGGCGAAAAGTTATTTTTAAACACACTAAGACACAAAGAATTATTCACCACGGAGGACACGAAGAAGACACGGAGTTCACAGAGAAATCTTCCTTTTCTCTTTA
This sequence comes from Prolixibacteraceae bacterium, assembly GCA_030602265.1. GTDB lineage: Bacteria > Bacteroidota > Bacteroidia > Bacteroidales > Prolixibacteraceae > UBA1413. The sequence continues at coordinate 28,561 of JAUWAB010000039.1, forward strand.
TAAATTCTTTGAGCCCTTTGTGAATCCCTGGTGTCCTTCGTGGTAAAAAAAAGTCTCTGTGCCCTGGCGCTTTGCGGTGAAAATAAAATCTCCCTGGAGAACTTCCCCTCTAATTATTATCTTTGGCTTTTCACAGAAAAGTACGACCATGTTGACAAAAAAAGCTTTCAAGAAACGGTGGAAGAACCTGGTGAAGGAGCATGAAGCTTTGCTCACAAAACCCAACAAAAGGGTTAAAAAAGGATTCAATGGCCTGTATTACCGTTACAAGAGGCCGGTGCTGACGGCAGCCCACACGCCCCTTCACTGGCGTTATGACCTGAATTACGAAACCAATCCCTACCTGATGCAGCGCATCGGGATCAATGCCACCTTCAACAGCGGCGCCCTATATGTTGACGGCCGTTACCTGCTGATGGTAAGGGTTGAAGGCTGGGACAGAAAATCTTTCTTTGCGGTAGCCGAGAGCCCCAACGGAACCGACCATTTCCGTTTCTGGGACAGGCCTGTAACGCTTCCTGAGACGGAAGATCCCGACACCAACGTTTATGACATGCGCCTGGTGACCCACGAAGACGGCTGGATCTACGGCATTTTCTGTGCCGAACGCAAGGACCCGTCGGCCCCTGCCGGCGACACCTCGATGGCCACGGCCAGCGGCGGGATTGTCCGTACCCGAAACCTCATTGACTGGGAACGGCTTCCCGATTTTATTTCACACCACGGCCAGCAGCGCAACCTGGTCCTCCATCCTGAATTTGTCGACGGCAAATATGCTTTCTATACCCGGCCACAGGACGGCTTCATTGAAGTTGGCGGCGGAGGGGGCATCGGCTGGGCACTGGTCGACGACATCACCCGAGCCGAAGCATTCGAAGAAAAGATCATCGAAGAAAAGGTATATCACACTATTAAAGAACTGAAAAACGGGCAGGGACCCGCACCCATAAAAACCACCATGGGATGGCTCCATCTGGCACACGGTGTCAGAAACTGCGCTGCCGGACTCCGTTATGTCCTCTACCTGTTCATGACCAGTCTAGACGACCCGTCGGAGGTAATTGCCAGTCCGGGAGGCTATTTTATGGCCCCCGAAGGTGACGAGCGTGTGGGCGATGTATCCAACGTGCTGTTCTCCAATGGATGGATATGCGATGATAAAGACAATGTCTACATCTATTACGGTTCCTCGGATACCCGGATGCATGTGGCATCAACCACCATATCGAGGCTGGTTGATTACTGCCTGAACACCCCGGAAGACGGATTGCGTTCCGCAGCCAGTGTTCAGGCTATCAACAACCTGATCGACAAAAATTTATAATAACAACATCCTGATTTTCAGGGATATCAAACAAGACAGGACGAAGGCTCCTGCGAATCACGCAGGACGGATAATAAAACCGAAATTCAACATTAAGCAGATTGTTACTCAACTCTGTTCCTGGCCAGTGGCTTGGACAGAGACAATAACGTCATGACAAAAAACAAAAATCATCTAACCTTTGACCAAAAGAAACAGGCGACCTCGTGCAGGGGCGTCAGGTTTCATTACTATACAGTATTTACCACTCTCCTGTTATGCCTGACAGGAATGGCATCCATGGTCGGTGCACAAAATTTTGCCACCCGGACACCCTTGTCCGACAGCTGGAAAATTGAAGTAAAAGGCGGGACAGGATTCCTGTTGTCGTCTATTCCGGAAAAATACCTTGAAAGGATAAACAATGTCAGCATGCCTGTATTCACTCCTGGAGTCAGCGGCGTATTTGCGGTAAAAAAAGGCCTGTTTGGCCACCTGGAAATGGGATACCAGATGGATCTCATTTATGTGCAGGGGAATGTCGGCAGCCAACCTGCCATGTATAATGTGCAAACGAGTGCCCTTGCCAACAATTTCATGATTTTAGCCAACCTGAAATCAACCCGGTACTACAGGCCCAGGACCAATTTCTCCCTGTTTTATAAATTAGGGGCCATAAACCTGAAAAATATACCCAGGTATGTCCTCCCTGACGGGACCCTGCAGGAAATCCCCGATTTGACATACACCAGTTTTATCAGTAATGTTGCTGTTGGGACAGGAATCGGACTCAGTATAAACCGTCAATTTACAGAGCACTTCAGTTTCACCGGAGCCATTGAGTTGAACCGCACTTCAGATAATACGGACGATCTGTACAGACCCAGCAGGTTATTTTACCAGTCAGAAAGTACGGTGAATAATTACATGATGATCAATGCCGGAATTTGCTACACCTTTAACTTTACGCGAAAGACTTCTCCAGTATTTCACCGGCGCATTACGGAAACCGAAAAAAGGTTGATACAACACCGGAAAATCAAGCGGAGCAGAAAATATCCCTGATCGGATTCAAACGGAATTAAGCTGATAAAACCAGGTTTTTACGATAAAAACCCATTACGAGTTACAGGTGATCGATTTATTTCCCTTATTTTTACCTTCAAAAAGGATGCTTAAAAACCTCACGTTAACTACCATCCTCATTCTGCTGATCAGTATGAATCTGTTTGCAGGAATACCGGACGGCCAACCCCGCCTTCCGAATAAAATGGTACCCATCGACAATCCCGTTTACCGGATACTCCTGCATTATGAAACCAACGGCAAACTGCCCATACTTCCGCAGGCTAAACCTTATACCAGACAAAAAGTCAACGACCTGCTGCTGCATTTGGTCAATGATCCGACCATAGCCGGAAGGGAGAAGAAGTTATTGGAAGAGTTGCTTGCGGATATGGAGAGGGACACCAACGGGGTGCCCGTGTACCGGCAGGAGGGTGAGAACAGTTATGCCCTTATCGGTTTCGGTGCGGAAACTACCTACCGGCAGGGCGGTGGCGACCATGGTACCTGGTCGGTCAACCTGACGGCCTTACCCTTTATTTCGGGTGACCTGGGCAAGAACATAAGCTTCAGCGCCGGTGTCGGGCCATCCATCGAAAAGCTGGCACCCGACCTTTTTTATAAGTCGTATACCTACGATGGCAAGGTACACCTGCCTGCCACCGAAACGGGCACCGCCTGGCTGCCTTATCAGTTTGGCTTTGAATCGTTATACTCCCATACCCTGATTTCAGGAAAAAAATCAGGACAGCCGGAAATTACCCGGAAACTGGCGGTTGGATGGGTCTATTTTTCGGAACTGACCGGCAGCTGGTGGAACGGAATTTTTCAGCTCAGTATCCATAACCAGCGCCGCGCCTGGGGCCCCGACAACCACAACCTCCTGCTCTCCTCAACAGCCCGCCGTATTCCAGCGGTGGAGATGAAACTTGAGCCTGCCAGCTGGCTGCGATACAGTTACCTTACCGGATCTCTTTTCAGTCCCACCTCCCAGAACGCAGGTTACCGCACAAATATTTACGGCTACGACACCGGAGAACTTCAGAACCTGCTGACCATTCACCTCCTGGAATTCACCCCGTCGAAATGGCTGCAGATATCGGCCCACGCCGGCAACGTCTGGGCCAAGCGACTGGAGCTCAACTACCTGATGCCCTTTGTTTTTTCACATTTCTCAGAACTGGAGGTGGGCGATTACGACAATCTGGCCATGGGCGTCGATGTGGCTATCAGGCTCCCGCACTGGGGTAAAAGCTGGATCAGCTTTTACAACGATGAATTCAGTTTCACCGAATCAGGCCCCCTGTTGCGGATGCCCCGCAACCGCTATGCATTTCAGGCTGGCTGGAATACCACCTTACTTTCCGGTTTATTGCCAGGGACCAGTTCTACGCTTAAATTTACACGGCTGACTCCCTTTGTATATACCCATTATCCCGAAACCAGGCTGAAAACCATGACCGGCCGTCCGCACGACATGACCTACCGGCACGACGGCTTCAACATCGGGTTCTATCTGCCTCCCAACTCGGGGGAACTCCACTGGAACCTGACCAACATTGCGGTACCGGGGCTCCTGGTCACGCTGGATAACCGGCTGATCATGCACGGGACCAATGATCTGAAAAGCAGCAATGTGTACCAGATTTACGGGGATATCTACCGTCATCAGCTTACAGATCAGTCAGGTACCATTTATGACTATCCGCTGACCCGATTCACCAGAGATGGCATATACGACTATACCATCCTTTCAGAAATTGGAATCGACCGGAAAATCAGGTACCGCAAAAAACCTGGCTACTTCAGGGTAAAGGGAAATCTGGGGGTATCGCATACCTGGTGGGAAAGCAACCAGAGCAACGTGGTTGCCCCCGGGAAAATCACCCAGTCGTCGGGCAGCCTTGGAGTTATCGTAGATATCCTTTAACCAGATAAAAGTAGCTATATTTATATCCTGAAATCATTGACAAAAACGTTAAGATGAACAAAACCTATAACTGGGCCATTTTAGGCTGCGGAAGGATTGCCCGGAAATTCAGCAGTGACCTGAAACTCCTTCCCAATGCCAGGCTGTATGCCGCGGCCGCCAGAGATATCACCAGGGCGGAAGAATTTGCAGGAGAACTGGGATTTAGCAGGGCATACGGAAGTTACGAAGAGATGCTTTCCGATCCGGCCGTGGATGTGGTTTATATAGCCACGCCCCACTCCCACCATTATGAGCATGTATTGATGTGCCTGAATGCCGGCAAGGCAGTCCTGAACGAAAAAGCCTTTACCCTGAACCTCAGGGAGGCAGAGGAGATGGTCCGCACCGCCCGGGAGAAAGGGCTGTTCCTGATGGAAGCCTTCTGGACGCGGTTTCAGCCCTCCTTCAGGAAGGCGCTCGATATCCTGCAGTCGGAGGAACTGGGACAACTGAAGATCGTGCGTTCCGACTTTGCCTTCAACGCCCCGAAAGACCCGCAAAAGCGGCTATACAACCTGGCGCTGGGCGGCGGTTCGTTACTGGACATCGGCATTTACCCCGTATTCGCGGCCCTTTCGGCTTTAGGCGCCCCTGACAAGATCAGGGCATTAGCCACCTTCGCCGACACCGGCGCAGAGGAGAGCATTGCCATGGTCTTCAAGTACAAAGGGGGTGAGCTGGCCTCGCTCTATTCCAGTCTGGCCACCTATTCGTTCGTTACTACGGAATACAACTGCGAAAGAGGCTCCATCCTGTTAGCCCGCCGGTGGATGGCCCCGACCACCGTGACCGTCTGGAGGGAGGGAGGACATGAGGAAACCCTCACCTTCCCCACCGAAGGGTTCGGCTACCAGTACGAGGCAGCCCACGTGATGGAGTGCCTCGATGCCGGAAAAACCGAGAGCGATCTGATGCCGCTCAGTTTTTCCCTCCAACTGATGGAAACTTTGGACCGGATCAGAAAAGAAACCGGAATTTTCTTTCCGGGGAGAGATAAAGGGATTTAAAATCTAGCGCCAATAAAAACCAACCCTGTATGAAAAAAACGACTCTTAACGAAAAGGAATTTGCAGACGAACTTACCGGTAACATCCTGAATTACTGGGTAAAAAAGGTATATGACCCGCACCGGAAAACCTTTATCGGCCAAATCGGAAAAGACGAAAAGCCCGATCCGGGTGCTCCGCTGGGAGTGGTGCTGATTTCCAGGATCCTGTGGACATTCTCCTCGGCATATCAGCTATACCCGACCGCCATCTACCGGAAAATGGCCGACGAGGCCTTCCGGATACTGACAGAGCATTTCTGGGACAATGAAAACGGAGGAGTTTTCTGGTCGGTAAGCCCCGGTGGCGAACCGGTCAATACCTGCAAACAGATCTATGCCCAGTCGTTCGCCATCTACGGATTTGCCGAGTATGGCAGGGTGTTCGGACACAAGAACGCCACCCAGCTTGCGGTATCGTTGTTCCATCTGATCGAACGGTATGCTTTTGACGCGGAACACGGCGGATATATTGAGGCTTTGTCGGCCGACTGGCAATCCACTGCCCCGGATTTCATCACCCCTGCCGGCGAAAAAATGAACAAATCGATGAACACGCACCTGCATGTCCTGGAGGCGTATGCCAACCTTTACCGGGTTTGCGCACAGGACGACGTGCGTGATCGGATCGTGCATATTCTGGAGATGTTCACCCGCCATATTATTAATCCGGAGAACCATCATTTCCATATGTTCTTTGACCATGACTGGTCGGTACAGTCGACGGCCATTTCCTATGGTCACGACATTGAAGGATCATGGTTGTTATGGGAGGCAGCCGAGGTTATACACGACAAGAACCTGATGGAATCCCTGAAACCCACCCTGGTGAATATGGCCAAAGCGGTGGGTTCTGCTGCGATCGACCCTTCGGGCGGACTCTGGAACGAATCGGACGGGGAACATTGGGACAAAGATTTTCATTGGTGGCCTCAGGCCGAAGCGGTCGTCGGGTTTTACAACGCCTGGCAACTTACGGGAGATGAGCCATTCAGGACATGGGCTGAGAATGCCTGGTCATTTATTAAGAAATACCAGATCGACACAGGTCACGGGGAGTGGCATTCGATGGTCAATCCCGATCTGACCGTCAGGCCCCTCACGAAGGTCAGCGCCTGGAAGTGCCCGTACCACAACGGGAGGATGTGTATGGAGATGGTGAGGAGGATGGGTAACCGGTGACGGTGAACGGTAAACGGTGTGAATTACAGGCATAACCGTTTACTGTTTACTGTATCCCTAATTCCGGTTTACAGATCACATGGGCAGGGTGACCACGAAGGGGCAGGGCAACCACACAGGGAGGGCAACCGCTAGGGTTGCCCCTACACCGTTTTTCATAGCCAGGTTATACCAGCAATTACCGTTTACTGTTCACCGATTACCGATTACTGATTACCGATTACCGTTTACCCTGATTTCCGTGGTGATATTCATCGCCTTGCGGTAGGAGACTGAAACGCCGCAGTAGCGTTCTTCGGAGAGGCTGACGGCTTTCTGAAGTTTATCCATGGGAAGGTCTTTGCCCCTGAACTCATAGATGATATGCATGCCCGTGAAATGTTTCGGATGTTCATCCGTAAGTTCGCCCTCCACGCGGACGCTGAAACCTTCCACTTCCACCCTCATCTTTTTCAGGATGGAAACCACATCCATACCCGTACAACCTGCCAGGGCCACCATCATCAGCGGCTTTGGCCGAGGGCCGCGGTTTTCACCGCCAACGGCATCCGTGGCGTCTAATATAATTTCATGACCGTTGACCTGTGCATTGAAGGCCATATTTCCTAACCAGTCAATATTAATGGATTCTTTACTCATTTTAGGTGCGTTAATTAATAATCAGACATTAGACATCAGACATTAGACATATGAAGTCTGTCAGTCTAAATCATAGAAGACGTATTCAAATAACTGGCAATTGCCAATCAGATACGCGCAGGTATCAAGTATCATGTATCAAGACAAAGTCTTTGTGGTACATTGAGTCTTCTGATCTTTGTGGTTAAAAAAAACAGTTACTTAAGAGACAGCAGACACCAGGTTTTGAAAAAACATAATCATTCACTATCTTATTTCACGACATCTCAGTCTATTGTCTATTGTCTCCAAGTCTCTTGTCTTTAAGTCTATTTCACTTTTACTTATCTTCATTTACACAAATCTCCCCGTCCCTGAACTTCACGATGGTACGCCAGGTGACCAGGGCAATTACCAACACTGAGACAAGCATCAGGATGAAGGCCATTACCCGGTAAAATTCCGTTTGGGTCTGGTGCCACGCCATCACCGAGGCGAGGGTTGCGGCAGTCAGGGGGAAGGTAAAGGCCCACCACGACAGATAAAACGTCAGTTTATAAAAGTTCTTCCGGAGAAAAACCAGCAGGGCCAGGAAGAAATAGGTCAGCGTAAGCATAAACTGCGCAAAGGTATCGAAGTGGCCGGTTATCCTGACGTATGCAATAAAACCCACTGCCGGCGGGGCGATCAGGATAAACAGGGTCGGCATAAATTTCTGGGGCAGCTGGTGATGGAAGATCACGCGGTTCAGGAAAATGGTGAAAAGCACGAACCAGAAGAAGAACCCGACGGAAAAATAAAACATATTAAACCCGGCAGGCATAAACTCCACTCCGGCAACCGGCACCAGGATATTGCCCACCACGGGAATAAACCAGGCGGGGTTCATGGTGTGGATCTCGAAGTTATGCTGAATCCAGAAGCTGATGGTATGGAGCATCAGATAGGTATGCACGCCTACGCCGATCCACCACAACACCCTGGAAACTTCCGGAAACTGTGGCATCCAGGCGGCGGCTAACAACAGGAAACTGATGGAAAATGCCGAAAAGAAATTGATCCTGATCCTGTGGTGAAAATCGGCCAGGACCTCCAACGGATACCGGTACGCCTTCCGGAGGTAAGTCACCGAGATTAACAGGAACAATGCCGAAACAAACCAAAGGTTAGCCTGGTAGAGGAATTCCGGCAGCACCTGCATTTCAAAAAACCGGTGGAAAACTAAGGTCAGGCCGGTAAGTCCCATGACGATGGCGTACATGGTCACAGGAAAATACTGGAGAGGATGCTTCATATCAATTCAATAACGGTTATCCTGCAAATATGGGCAAAATTCAGGGTAAAAAACAATAATGCCTAAACTTTCAATTGCGAAGATATTCGGCAGCGCTCAGGGCGGCTATGGTCCCGTCGGCGACTGCGGTGGTCACCTGTCGGAACCGCTTAGTGATGCTGTCGCCGGCGGCAAAGACCCCCGGAATATTGGTTCTCATCTGCTGGTCGACCACAATTTCGCCCCGTTCGTTCATTTCAACCACACCACTGAGGGTTTCGGTATTGGGCAGGTACCCGATAAATACAAATACCCCGTCGACACTCATTTCCCGCATAGCTCCGGTTTTCAGGTCCTCGTACCTGACCTTCTCCACGTTCCCGTTCCCTGAGATTTCGCGCAATTCGGAAGCCATTACAAAATGGATTTTCGGGTTTTCCTCGGCTTCCCGGATGGCGTGGGCAAATGCCTGAAAGTGGTCGAACTGGTGGACGACTGTAACTTTGGTGGCATATTTGGTCAGGGATACCGCCTCCTCGAGTGCCGAATTGCCGCCGCCGACCACCACCAG
>JAUWAB010000003.1 GCA_030602265.1 Prolixibacteraceae bacterium
CCCCTACGGGGCTCTTGCCGTGCATTCAACGTGGGCTTTTTAATCCATCCCTCGTCTGCTGTGCCGCAATCGCTTATATTCATGTCCTTTTGTCACTTTTCCTTTAAAATCAGAACTCCTTAGTGGTGAGGCTTTCATGTGTATAAATTGTCTTGTTTTTTAATGGTCACATGGCCCCGATAGCTATCGGGGTTCCATGCGCAAAGTTATTCCTGCCCGAATGTTCAGGCGGGCATAACGGTTTGTGTTTCTGCAATCATGGAAATTTCATCTGTGTTAATCTGTGTAATCTGTGGACCGTAATCTGTGTAATCTGTGTAATCTGTGGACGGTAATCTGTGGACGGTAATCTGTGGACGTTGCTAAATCCTTGTTTTCATGCACATTAACCAACCATCATAAATTATTTACGAAATTTTCAGTTTAATAACTGTTTTTTCAGTTGTAAAACTGATTTTTCCGTTTTATATTTGTGGTGTATAAAAATAACACCGTCATGAAGAAACTTACCCGTAAAGAAGAGGAGCTGATGAAAATCCTCTGGAAGCTCGAGAAAGCTTTTGTCAAGGATATCATAGACCAGTACCCTGAACCCAAACCGCACTACAATACTGTATCATCGCTGGTCAGGCTGCTTCAGGAGAAAGGCATCATAGGATATACCCAGTATGGAAATACATACGAGTACTATCCGCTGATTTCAAGGGACGACTACCGGAAAACCTTTATGAACCAGGTCATCAGTGACTATTTCGATAACTCCTACTCGAGTGCGGTGGCTTTCTTTGTCAAAGAAAAGGGCCTGCAGCCGGAAGAACTGGAAGAAATTCTTAAACTGATCAAAAACAGGCAATAATGGAAGACCTTCTGGTTTATCTGGCGAAGACCGCCATTGGCCTTACCGCCTTTTATGCTGCCTTCAGGCTATTGTTCCACAAAAGCAGCGATTTCAGGTATAACAGGATATACCTTTTACTGTCCCTGATAACCGGCTTTATTCTGCCTGCCATCACCTTTACGGTAACCCGGGAAGCGGCTGCCACGCTGGTATTCTTCAATGAATCAGTCACTCCTGCATCAGCCTCAGGAATGAGCAATTCAACGGATTTCGGCTGGATTAATCTTGCAGGGGCCATATATCTGGCCGGTGTCCTTCTGCTCACGGGAAGGTTGCTCAACGGGCATCTGAAAGCACTCAGTATGGTAAAAAGAAGCAGAATTTCTGACGGTCCGATACCATTATATATATATCCGGGGATAATCCATCCTTTTGCGTTCTTCAACAAGATCGTAATCCCCGTTCATCTGGAAGGCTATAACGACCTTCCGTTGATTGTCCGGCACGAGCAGGTGCATGTCCGTGAACTGCACTGGCTGGATAACCTGGCAGCCGAACTGATATGCATAGTCCAGTGGTTCAATCCGGCCGCCTGGCTTCTGAAATCGGCGCTTAAAAGCAATCTCGAATATCTGGCCGATGAAGCAACCATCCGTAAACATGACCCGGTTTCCTACCAGATGGCCTTGCTATCCCTGGCTAATACCCGGAGCCCGGGTACTTTTCTTACAGCCATTAACAGTTCAAATCTTAAAACCAGAATTACCATGATGAACCAAAAACCAAAAACCAGATTCAGATGGCTCAGGCGGGGATTATTACTCCCGTTATTAGCCATACTTACCGTCAGTCTTTCAGGAAGGGAATACAAAACTGCCATTCCCTCAAGTCCGCTGACCCTTCAGGCACTATCCGCATACGTACCGGCAGATCAAAGGGTAAAACCGGCCAATGAAAGCGGATCAATTTCGGCCGAAACTACGGAATCCGACCTGAAAGAGGCCGGACCGCAGTACCTTACCCATTCTGTCAGCCAGACCGATACCTTGTCGAACCGGAAGGAAAATACGACGGCCGAACCGGCTTCAGACCCAGTGTACATGCTTGACGGCAAGGAATTCAAGGGCAATATAGCCGATATAAAAGTGGAGGATATTGAAAGTGTAACCGTTCTGAAAGGCAAGTCAGCAACAGAACAATATGGAGAACGCTATACCGGAGGTGTGGTTGTCATTGAAACCAAAGCTTTTAAAACAGTGGATAAAGATCCCCTGATAATGGTCAACGGAGAAATTTACAACCGGAATATAAATTCGATTGATCCGTCCACGATAGCCTCCATCGACGTACTGAAAAGTGAATCGGCCACAGCCATATACGGAAACAAAGGCAAAAACGGGGTGATTCTCATTTCCCTGCATGAAGGTACTAACCTGTCGGCTGCGACGAATTCTTCAGGGGCACATGAGGTGGGGATAACCTTGCGGAAAAACAACGTACAGGAAGTTACTTCCACTGGTGCTTTGCGTCAACATATCGCCAGGGAAATCAAATATCCGGTGGCTGCACAGGAAGCAGGTCAACAGGGCAGAATCAGCCTGTATATTGAACTCGACAAGGATGGAAAGATTATCAGAATAGCCGACACCGTACCGGATGCCCCCTATGAAACCATGGACGAGGTAGTGATCGTATCCTACCAGCCGGCTTCGACCAGACCATCAGGGAACGACGATTTAAAACTGTTAAGCGAAGAATCCAAAAGGGTTATGCGTACCTGTCCAAAAATGGACATTCCTGAATTGAACGGGAAATGGGTCAGGATGCAATTTAATTTCATTCTGCAATAACTTCACTAAAAGGCAGTTAAATATTCAAAATTTCATGTGTTTTACTTCCGCCAGGTATTAAAATGATATTTAATCATTGTTAAAATATGCACAACATTTTATTTTATGACTATCTTTAGCTGCGTTTAGAAAAAATTGATGTGTATATAGATTTAGTTTATTATTAATTCAATCTTCTGACTATGAGTAATAACACAGAGAAAAGCAGTGTTTCCCGCAGGGCCTTCCTGGGAACGACTGCCGCAGCAGCTGCCGGAATTACCATTCTTCCCAGCAACGTAATTGCCGGATTAGGACATAAGGCACCCAGTGACAAACTCAATATTGCCTGCGTTGGTGCGGGTGGTATGGGTGCTGCTAACCTTAGGAATGTAGCCAGTGAAAACATTGTAGGTCTTTGCGATGTTGACTGGAAGTACAGCAAAAAGGTATTTGACACTTATCCGAATGCCAAGGTTTACAAAGACTGGCGCAAGATGTACGATGAAATGGGTAAGAGCATCGATGCGGTGATCATTGCTACCGCCGACCACACCCATGCCATCACAGCTGCTTATGCCATGGAAATGGGCAAGCACGCCTATGTTCAAAAACCGCTTACCCACACGGTTTATGAATCACGTCTGCTTACCAGATTAGCTGAAAAGTACAAAGTGGCAACCTCCATGGGGAACCAGGGATCTTCAGGCGAAGGAGTTAACCTGGTTTGTGAATGGCTGGCCAACGGAGAAATCGGTGAAGTAACTAAAGTTGAAGCCTTTACAGACCGTCCGATCTGGCCACAAGGCCTTAACCGTCCGGAACCCGGCATGTGGGTACCCGATACCCTTGACTGGGACCTCTTTATCGGACCTGCTCCGATGCGTCCGTACCACGAACTGTACACTCCATGGAACTGGCGTGGCTGGTGGGATTTCGGTACCGGAGCCCTCGGCGACATGGCTTGCCACATCCTGCATCCTGTATTCGTAGGTCTTGAGCTGGGTTATCCGACAAAAGCACAGGGTAGCTCTACCCTTCTGCTCAACGACTGCGCACCCAATGCCGAAATGGTTAAACTCGTATTCCCGACCAGGACTCCGAAGAGACCATGGAAAGGCATGAAAAAAGGCGCTGCCCTGCCACAGGTAGAAGTTACCTGGTATGACGGCGGTCTGCAGCCCATGAAACCGGAAGGCTGGCCTGCCGGTAAAAACATGAACGATCAGGGTGGTGGTGTTATCTTCCACGGAACGAAAGACAAACTGATCTGCGGCTGTTATGGTGTTAATCCATGGTTACTTTCAGGACGCGTGCCGGATGCTCCGAAATTCCGCCGCCGCATTGAAAGGGCTACTCAGGGTGGCCACGAGATGGATTGGGTAAGGGCATGTAAAGAAAGTCCGGAAAACAGGGTACCCACTGCTTCCGACTTCTCAGAAGCCGGACCATTCAATGAAATGGTAGTTATGGGTGTTCTTGCGGTTCGTCTGCAATCTCTTAACAAAGAGCTGGAATGGGATGGACAGAACATGAGGTTCACCAATATCGGCGCCGACGAAAAGATCAGAACCGTTGTGAAAGATGGTTTCGAAATCAACGACGGCCACCCGACATTCAAGAAAGACTGGACTGATCCGGTTTCTGCACAGGAATTTGCTGCAGAACTGATCAAGCATACTTACCGTAAGCCCTGGTCGCTGCCTCCGATGCCAGCCTAAAAAGGCCATTGCTCAGGCAAGTTTAAATGCTCACTGACAAATCATTATAACATAAGGCGTGGCCCAGGTCACGCCTTATTATTTTGGGATCCGCGACTGTCCGGTTACCTTATTAATATGCACCACCGGCAGGTAAACAGCATACACTTGTACAACGTAATTTTTTTTCCTACATTCAACCCGCATTAAACTGAAAACAGAAACAACTGGTACCATGACAGATATAAATGAGCATACGGATAAAATTTCAAGACGCAGTTTTTTATCCGCTACCACCACTGCCGCTGCCGGCTTTACCATCCTGCCAAGCCATGTGATCGCCGGACTGGGACACAAACCACCCAGCTCCAGGTTGAACATTGCGGGGATCGGAGTTGGCGGGATAGGCTACCGCAACCTGAAAAACATGGAATCGGAGAATATCGTTGCCGTTTGTGATGTCGACTGGGATTATGCTGGAAGAAGTGCCTTCAAGGCTTGGTCAAGGGCCAGACAGTACAAGGACTACCGGGTTATGTTCGACCAGCAGAAAGATATTGATGCGGTAATGATCGCCACACCGGATCACTCTCATGCACTTCCCGCGGTAATGGCCATGAGGATGGGATATCATGTGTATGTCCAGAAGCCACTGACCCACAGCATATATGAATCCAGGGTATTAGCCGAAACGGCCAAAACCTACGGAGTCGCTACCCAAATGGGGAACCAGGGCAGTTCTGATGAAGGGATCAGGCAGATCTGTGAATGGATCTGGGCCGGGACTATCGGCGAGGTAACCCGGGTAGATGCCTGGACCAACCGGCCGATCTGGCCGCAGGGATTGGAAAGACCGGCGCGAAGCATGCGTGAACCCAGGAACCTCGACTGGGATCTGTTTATCGGAACAGCTCCTTTCAGACCCTATCACGAAATTTATACACCCTGGAACTGGCGTGGCTGGTGGGATTTCGGAACCGGTGCCCTGGGAGATATGGCCTGCCATATCCTGGATGCCCCGTTTGCGGCCTTAAGACTTGAATATCCCATAGCCATATCGGGTTCTTCCACTCCTGTAAATTTGGAATCACCGCCCAATGCTGAGCTTGTGCGGTTCGAATTTCCAAGGCGCGACAATCTGCCCAAAGTGGCCATGCCCGAGGTGACCGTCAACTGGTATGACGGGGGAATGATGCCCCCGCGGCCTGATGAACTGTTGCCTGGTGAAATGATGGGGGATGCCGACGGTGGCTGCATATTCCACGGTACCAGGGGAAAAATCATGTGCGGGGCATATTCACGTAACCCAAGACTGCTGCCCACCCGGCTGATGGAAAGTTTTGAGCCACCTCAGCGCACCATCCGCAGGATCAGTAATGCCATGAACGGCGGACATGAACAGGACTGGATAAGAGCCTGCAAGGAAAGCAGGGAAACCCGGCTTGAGGCCTCATCCCACTTCGGAGTGGCAGGTCCGCTTAATGAAATGATACTGACCGGCGTCCTGGCCATCCGGATGCAGAGCCTGAACCGAAAACTCCTCTGGGACGGCAAGAATATGCGCATCACCAATATCGGATTTAATGATGAATTGAGGATCCTGACCCGCGACAGATTTGAAATCGTAAACGGTGACCCGAAATTCAACAGAGATTTTACTACCCTGCCGGCAGCACAGATGGCGGAGGAGTGGATCAGGCATAACTATCGCGAAGGTTGGGAACAGATTTGATCAATATCAGGTAACTATAAACGACCGGTTAACGTATCAGGATAGAGGCGATAAATTACTTATTCCTCTGGTAAACCGGAATTTATAAAACCTGAATATATGAATAAAACGTGGTGGATTATTCTGCCGGCCTTGCTGCTATTGCCACAGATCAGCAAGGGTCAGGACATCGGGCCTGTTTGGGAAAAACAGATGAGCAGCCAGATGTTCACTTCTTTTAATGATGTAGCCGAAAACTCCGACGGTACATTTACAGTGCTTGGAACCATCGATAAAAAGGGCAGCAACGCGACAGATCCGTGGTTGATATTCTTTACTCCAGCCGGAGACACCATTAAATCGGTAATTTTCCCGAATGAAGGCGCAGATACGCCGATCAGACTGGCCAAATATGGTGACAACGGGTATCTGATTGCCGTCCTGAACGGTCTACCCGGAGAGCAACAAACGGCGTGGGTGCTGAAAACCGGTACTGACGGGAAGGAGATCTGGAGAAAAAACCATCCTGAACCCAATTTCACAGGACGGACAGATGTTGCGGTTAGCGAAGACGGCACATGGTGGTGGCTCAACACGATCCGGGAGGATAACGGCTATGAAGTGATCAACCTGTGTCATCTGAATGGCGAAGGCGATATCACCGGAAATTTTACTTTCACCGACAAACAGTCGATGCATGCACATTCCATCAGGATTCTGCCTGACCTGACGCTCGCTGTAACAGGACAAACCGACCAGGGAAAAGGGAGCTCTACGATGTGGGTTATGCGGATCAATCAGCAAGGAGAACAAATCTGGAAATCGACTGTTCCCGGTGCAGGAAAAAAGATTTCTCCCGAATGTATCTGCTGTACCCCGGATAATAACCTGGTCATTGCAGGCTGGATCGGAAGTTGTATGAATCCCGATGCTTTACCCGAAAATCAGATCTTTGATTTTGATCTGATACTGACCAAAATGGATGGTTCAGGAAAAATCCTGTGGACAAAAAATTATGACCGGGAAGGGTCCGAAGGAGGAAATGCCGTTGCCGTAATGCCAGATGGCAACATATTCATAGCCGGAAAATGTGAAACATCATTTACGGGCACCATCGGACCATGGCTGCTAATGACCGATAAGGACGGAAAAAAAATCACCGACAGGGTCGAAAAATTCATGTTCAACGGAGACCAGGCATCCCGGGTCATCAATACCTCCGACGGGGGATTACTGATGGTCGGGCCGGGAAAAACCCCGCCAGATTCCCGGAGAAGTATAGGATGGATAAGAAAATTCAAATCAGCAACCCAGGCTCAGCAGTGAGAATCAGAATATTCGGTTAAAGTTTTCACGCAATAAAACCTTAAGCTCCTCCATATCAATTTCCTTTCCGGTTTCCTGCCGGATTGAGGTGACCGTTCCCGGGTCAAAACCGCAAGGATTGATATAATTGAAATAGCGCAGGTCGGTATTGACGTTAAATGCAAAACCGTGCATGGTCACATACCGGCTAACCCGGACACCAATTGCACAGATTTTGCGGGCCCTGACCCGATGGCTGGCATCAAGCCAAACCCCGGTAGCCCCGTCCTTCCTGCTACCTTCCATACCAAAAGCGGCAAGCGTGGCTATTATGGCATCCTCCATTTTCTCAATATACTCCCTCACGCCAAGATGATGGTATTCCAGGTCGATAATAGGATAACCGACCAACTGTCCGGGGCCATGATAGGTAATATCGCCCCCGCGGTTTATCTTGTAAAAGGTTGCATCAATCTTCTTCAGAAAATCGGCATGGATCAGCATGTTGTGTTCGTCACCACTCTTCCCTAAGGTATATACATGAGGATGTTCAACCAACAGGAAAAAATTCTTTGAAGAGGGTTTTCCACCCGACTTCTTATCCGCTATAACTTCAGCCAGCAATTCTTCCTGGTAATCCCAGCATTTCTTGTAATCGACAAAACCGGTATCAATAAAATTGAAATCTGCCATAATTATCCTATATCCGGGGAGGAATTCCCCGTCATTATTTGTTTTTTCGTATCTCCTTCAGCAGGTCTTCCACCACTTTTTTGGCAGAATCACCAATCTCCCTGGCACCTTTCGACAAACGCTCCAGGTCACGATCGAGATTCTCATCCAGATATTTTCCCACATCATCGCCGATTTTATCAATATCCTTTGATAACTGCTCATCGATGAGCCGTTTAACGCCGGAACCCTGTTTCATAGCCTGGTAACGGAGCTTGTAACCAGCTATCCGGATTTGTTCCTGCAGCGTCAGTTCCGGCTTGAATCTCTGATACCACTCATCACTGTATCTCCGGTAGCGCTTATCAGCCCAGCGCCAGTCGCGAGGCTTGAAATTCTCCGCATCGTTCTCCACGTTCTTTACAAAACGCTCAAAGTTGGCCAGATACCGCTCTTTACTGGAAGGTATCAGACAGGAGCTGGTACCGACTGCCAGCACCATAATCAGAAAAAACTTAATAGCCAGTTTCATATCTTAACAAATTATGGATCCAAATCTGAATATTTGTCCGAACCAGCCGGAGGTGCGACCTGACGCCTTAGCCGGGACAACAGCGATTCAGGCCTGTTGGAATCCTGCTGGGCTTCATAAATACTGGCATTCAGCTCGAACCCGATCAGCAGGATAAGGGAAAAAAAGTAGATCAGCAGCAATACTACCAGTAAGGTTCCTATAGAACCGTACAATTTATTATACTGATTGAAATTATTGATATAAAAGGAAAAACCTATAAGCGTAATAATACTGAGAACGGTTGCCAGGGTTCCTCCTGCGGAGATGAACCGCCATTCCGATTTCTTGGCCGGTGCCAGATAATAGAGAAAGGAGAAAGCAAAGAAAAAAAGTGCAATAATAATCAGCCATTTGCCGACCGACAGCATATAATAGGTTATCCTGTCAAAAAAGACATAATGGTCTACCAGGTAATTTAATGCCAGTTGTCCGAAGGTAATCAGGGCAATAGCGACCGTAAGCAAGAGTGTAAGGATGAACAGCAGCAGAATGGCAGTAATCCGCTGACTGATCCATGACCGCCCCTGGATGCTGTGCACAGTGGCATCAAACGCGGCCATCATGGATACAATGCCATTGGTGGAAAAAACCAGAGCAAAAACAAAACCTATCGACAGTAAGGTCCCGCGGGGCTGCATAATAATATCCGACACGGTGTCTTCGATTGCTTCGAAAGCCCCGCCCGGCAGCAGGGACTCAATCAATTCAAACAACTCTTCCTGAAAATTATGGATAGGAACATAGGGTATCAGGGTAAACAAAAAAATTATCGCCGGAAAAAGGGCAATGAAGAAGTTGAAAGCTACGGCCGATGCCCGGGTAGTTAGGGAACCGTCAATAATACTTCTCCAGAAAAACATACTCACATTATATACCGGGACACCGTCCAGAAAAGGCAGTGAGACCTTTTTGGCCCAGGCAGCGATTTTTTCGGCATGTCGTTGGCTGTAGGCAAGAAGTTGTTCCGTAGGAGACATTGCCTATTCCTGCTTTTCAATACGCAACTGGTGAATAATATCCTTCCCTCCTGTTTTCTTCATCAGGAAATATACCCGGAAGGTTTCCTGCCTGGTTACCAGATCACCTATCACATAATGAACGCCCTCTTTACCTCGGTTGTGCTTTTCGGTAAACCTCGTGGGCGGATAACGGCTGAAGAAATTACTGACAATCTGCTCGGCCTGGGCCTTGCTGTATATATTGTCATTGTCGAGAATCACCAGTTCGACATTCTGGTTGAAATAGCTGGCCAACACTTTTGCATTTCCTGTCTGAAGACTGAGCACCACCTCATCGGGAATCTGGGATAAAGCCCGGCCGGATGTAACGGATATCAGGAATATTGTCAGAATCGGCAGCAAAACATACTTTTTAACTGGCTTCATTATTATCTCATTTTCTATTTTTGTACTATCAGTTATCAAAAACTGTGCAAAAGCTTAAAACTACCTGTATTTTAGCGTAAATTTAAACATTTTCTGATAGATCCGACAAATGAAGATAACTCTGGTGGTAACCGGCAAAACGGATTCCGAATGGCTGAAGAAGGGAATCGACGTGTACTGGAACAGGCTCAGGCACTATGCCTCCATCGAAATGAAAGTGCTGCCCGACCTGAAGAACACCCGCAATATGCCTGAGGATCTGCAGAGGGAGAAAGAAGGGCAACAAATAATTGCCTGTCTCGACGGCAAAAATGATACCTATCTGCTGGATGAAGGAGGCCAGCATTTCAGCTCACGGGAATTTTCGCGGTTCATTGAACGAAAAATGATTGCAGGCAGCCGTGAACTGACATTTGTAATCGGAGGGCCCTTTGGCTTTTCCGAACAGGTCACCAGAATGGCTACCGGTAAAATTTCACTGTCTCGCCTCACATTTTCACACCAAATGGTGCGGTTATTGTTCGCGGAACAACTTTACAGAGCTTTTACCATTATCAGGGGAGAATCCTATCACAACGACTGAAAAATGACTGCACACAGGCTCAGGAAATATATGTATCTGGCACTGGCGTTAATCCTTACGCTGGTCGCCCTGCTTGTGGAAAACGGAATATTACTTAAAAATCCAGAAACCAGGCTGGTTTCCCGCTTTCAGAAGAACCTTCTTCAAAAAGAGGCAGAATTGGATGCCGACTTACAACATATCAGCCAGTTATCCAAAAATCCGGGATTTACCTTTAATTATCTCAGCGACCTGTCGCCTTTCAATGAAAAAATGGAATCCAACGGAAAAGGTTATCTGATTTACAGGCATGGCAAGCTGTTTTACTGGTCCGACCGAAGTATCTCCTTCAGGGATAACCTGCCGCTTTCAACGGAACACAATACCCCTGCCGTACATTTTCAGAACGGATTTTACCTTACCCGGAGCCTCGGATCCGACAGCCTCACCATTATCGGACTGATCCTGATCAAATACGACTTCCCCCACGAAAACCAGTTCCTGGTCAACGAATTTCATCAGGACCTAAAACTACCTGCCTCATTTGACTTGTTAATGGCCGGTTCAAAAAATGGGATCCCCATTTATAATATAGACCGCGAAAACGTCTTCAATATTCTCCCCCGGGGGAAAATCCTCTGTCCGGCAACCCAACTTTACATTCCCGGTATTTTATATATGGCAGGGCTGATCTTCTTCATTCTCTTTTTCAGGATCATCATCTCGGAAATCAATCCTGCAATCGGATCCAGAATGCTCTATATGGCCGGTTTTCTATTCTTTCTGTATTGGATCCATATCCTGTTCAGGTTCCCTGCCGTATTTTACAACCTTGATTTTTTCTCTCCGGCACAGTTTGCCTATAGTTTCTGGCTTCCATCGTTAGGTGACTTTTTTATCCTGTCGGCATTTTTCTTTTATCTGATGCTGAATATTTACAAAGACCTGAGGATTTCCCACCTGGAAAGAAGCCTCCAGGTTCCCGGTATATACCTGTCGGCAGGCCTGCTGTTTCTTGCCGCCATGACCTACCTGCTTATCGATTTCTTCATAAGGAAACTGATTTACAATTCAAGTTTCTCCTTTACCCTGAACCAGATCAACGAAATTACCCTGGAGACCGTGTTGGGAATGGCCTCGGTCATGTTCCTCCTTTTCGGGCTGCTTCTGCTTACCATACGGATAATCGACGAAACCAGGAGGTTCTGCTCCGTAAGCAAAACCCTGCAGCAGACCGTTTGGGTTGCATTGACCGCCGGAATCCTGCACTGGATATTTACCGGAATAATTTTGTCTGAACCTCTGATACTTTTCATGGTCCTTGGTATCCTGTCGGCTGCTTTCTCCCCCTCAAGTTCAAGAAAATTCGGAATGAGTTACCTGATCCTGTTTGTTTCCATCATTACTATATTTTCTATTGAAGTAATCTACCGGGTAACCGTACAGAAAGAACGGGAGGTACAGCAATTGCTTGCCATAACCCTCGTTGCCGAACATGATCCTGCTGCTGAAGTCTTTCTTGCAGAGATACAAAAAGAAATAAACATCGATCCGAATATCCCCGGATATCTCCTGCAAACTTATGATCATCTTGAGGAATATCTTGCCCTGACCTATTTCAGCGGATATTTCAGGCAGTATGACCTGCAGATAACCATCTGCAGCGGAAGTGACAGCCTGATTATACAACCCCAGAACATATTGGTCCCCTGCTTCCCCTTCTTTGATGAAATGATCGAAAAAGAGGGTAATCCCCTTCCGGGAACCAGTTTTTATTACATGGAGAATATGAACGGCAGAATCTCCTACTTTGGCAAGATCCACTATCCCCTCACTTCCGACTCCATCGGTATATCCATATTCGTGGAACTCAACTCAAAGATTCTTTCCGAAGGAATCGGTTTTCCGGAACTGCTGATTGACAAATCCATGCAAAAACCCTCCTCTTACAACAGGTTTGAGTATGCCAAATATTACGGTGGTGAATTGGTTGACCGGCATGGAGACTACCTGTATAACTATTATATCTATTCATACAACTTTGCCGATGACGAGTTTACCTTCTCTGAATGGGACGGATACGAACATCTGATTTACGGAACCCGGGGAGACAACTACATTATTGTCAGCCGGAGCCTGTACACATTTGTCGATTATCTTATTTCATTTCCTTACCTCTTCGTATTCTATTTTGTGTTTTCCCTGGTCACCCTGTTGTTTATCCGACCAGGATTCAGAAAAATGAGGCTGCAGATCGATCTGAAAGTCAGGATTCAGGCAGCCATTATCTCCATTGTGTTTGTTTCACTGCTGTTGGTAGCCATTGGCACCATATTGTACAACGTGGAAGAATACAGATCAAGGCTTCAGGAAGACCTGGACGACAAAATGAATTCCATATCGGCAGAAATCGACATGAGGCTTGAAAACCTGGATCAGATCACTCCCGACCTGGAGGAGTGGTTCACGCGTGAGCTGGTAAAATTATCCAACATTTTCCGGACCGACATCAACATTTACGGGATCGATGGAAACATTATTGTATCCTCCCGCCCTGAATTATTCAACAAAGGACTGATTTCCAGAAAGATTAATGCGCAGGCCTATTTTGAACTGTTTGAAAACTTCCAGACGAACTATTTCCAGCCCGAAAAAATCGGTAACCTGAGATTTTTGTCGGCCTATTCACCGATAATCAATAACTCGGGCGACTACCTGGGTTTTATCAATCTGCCCTATTTTACCCATCAGGACAAATACAGCCAGGAAATATCCACCTTTATTGTTGCCTTTATCAACCTCTATGTCCTGTTGTTCCTGGCCAGTATCCTGGTAGCCCTGTTTATTGCCAACCAGATAACCCGTCCCCTGGTCGCCATCAGGGAAAATCTGAGAAAAATCGAATTGGGTAAAAGAAATGAACCTATCGACTACAGGAAGGATGACGAAATCGGTAAACTGGTAAAAGAGTACAATAAAAAAGTGGATGAACTGGCCATAAGTGCCGAACTGTTAGCCAGATCGGAAAGGGAGAGTGCATGGAGGGAAATGGCCAAACAGATTGCCCATGAGATCAAGAATCCGCTGACACCCATGAAGCTGAACATTCAGCATCTGCTCAGATTTACCGGCGATGGTCCTGAGTACCGGGAAACAGTCAACCGCATAGCCAAGATTCTGATCAGCCAGATTGAAACCCTATCAGACATTGCCACCGAGTTTTCGAATTTTGCCAAAATCCCAACTGCCCGTAAACAGGAATTTAACCTCGCCGCCCAGATCTCCAAGGTTATTGAACTGTATGAAAACGACAACCGCGTGCATATCCATTTTGAACGGGGAAATTGCGGGAACCTGATGGTCAGTGCCGACCGGGAACAGTTGTCGAGGGCATTCATCAACCTGATCAAAAACGGGATTCAGGCGATTCCTCAGGAGCGACGTGGACTTATAGAAATCAGCCTGAAAAGACGCGACCACATGGTGGTTATATCGGTAAAAGATAATGGCACCGGCATTCCTGAACACCTCAGGGAAAAAATGTTCAGTCCCAATTTTACAACAAAAACCAGTGGCATGGGCCTGGGCCTGGCCATTGTTAAAAATATTGTGGAAAATTTCAACGGCAGGATCTGGTTTGATACCGAAACCGACCAAGGCACTACTTTTTATCTGGAGATTCCGGTCCTTGAGGAATCCGGTTCAGATCCGGAAGAGTCGTGAAGAAACCAATCCTGATAATAGACATCAGTAAACAGGCAAATCATCTTAAACAGAAATTTATGGTACCCATATCATTTAAAGAAATAACCCGGCGCATAAGTATCGTTGAACTGCCCGAAACGGACCTGGTCATCGGCATTGGCACAGGGGGTATTGTTCCGGCTGCCCTGACCGCTTACAGACTCGGTGTGGAACTTCGCGTAATGACATTGAATTACCGGGATGAGAATAACCAACCCAGGCATGAAAGCCCTGTTGTCCTGCAGCTTCCTGAAGATCCTGAACTGAGTGGCAAAAAGATCCTGCTGGTGGATGATGTTTCAGTATCGGGGAAAACCCTGGATGCTGCCCGAGAACTGTTGAAAGGACTGGAGGTTAAGACCCTGACCATGAAAGGGAAGGCCGACTATGTTTTATTTCCTGAAGTGAAGGATTGCGTAAAATGGCCATGGAAACCCTGATACCATCATTTGCCATGCCTGAAGAGGGTCTCCTTTTCTGATCTGCTCAGGCTTTCGTAGCCTTCCTGTGCAATTTTATCCAGAATGCGGTTCAGCTCCTCATGGTCGGCTGCACGTTGCCGGTTGTATTCATAGTCGTCGCGGGGCGGCCTTTTGTGTACAATACGGAAATTTTTCCGGGGCCTGGCCATACCTTCCACCCGGTCTATCAACCTGGTCACCCCGGAGGAAATATCCCTGCCCTTCCGATGGAAGGCAACAAACCAGTATCCCGCTAACACACCGCCCAAATGGGCAATGTTACCACCCGCATTGGAGGTGGAGATTCCGATGATATAACTGAAAACCATAAATAAAGCCACATACTTAAGAGGTACCCTGCCGATCAGGAAAAGATGGACCTCCCGGTTGGGATCCCGCACGGCAGCTGCGATCAGGATGGCTATAATTGAGGCCGAAGCCCCTAAGAGATATGAGCTGGAAACGACCTGCTGAAAAGCCGGAAAAACATTATAAGCCAGAATATACAGAAGACCGCCCGATAAACCGCCGATAAAATACAGTCCAAGCAATTGCTTCTGGTCATAGTAATCCAGGAATATCCTCCCGAACCAGTATAGGACAAGCAGGTTGAACAGGATATGGATAAAATCAAAATGTAAAAACATATAGGTCAGCAATGACCAGGGTTGCTTCAACAGCATACCTATCCCGGAGGGAAGTTCAAACCATTCGATGAACGGGACCGATTTACCTGCCAGGAAAAACACCACGTAAATTACCCTGAACGCCAAAAATACAGCAAGGTTCACGTAAATGAGACGGGTAATGACCGACCCCTCCCGGAAAGACGCTTTTATTTCATCGAAGATTTCCATTTACCCGTCAATAAAACGTGTTAGTGGTTTTAGCCCAGTATTTGATGAGCAGAAATCCGAACAGCATACCACCCAAATGGGCAAAGTGGGCAATACTGCCCCCCGAGTTGGTCAATCCAAGGTAGAGTTCGATCGCCCCATAACCGATTACAAAATATTTCGCTTTGATCGGAATGGGAGGGAAGATCAGCATCAGCTGGGTATTGGGGAAAATCATTCCGAAGGCCAGCAGGATACCAAACACGGCACCGGAAGCACCAACGGTGGGGATATCCATTTTCATCTTCAGGATTCTCTCCATAAGCTTTTCCCCTTCGGCAGCGTAGCTCACCGATCCCGGATTATCGTACCATGACTGGATAAAATCGATCAGCTGGGGCGAGGGTCTGCCTAAATGTTTGTTGGCAAATTTCTCTAATAACTCCGGGGCCGGAGTATTGGAAAAAGCCACGATTGCATTTTTAATTGAGTTGATTTCCAGATGATTTACAAACATATGCAAGGCTACAGCGCCCAGACCGGTTACAAAATAGTAAATGAGAAACCTGCGCGGCCCCCAGATGCTTTCCAGGACTCGCCCGAACATCCAGAGGGCGAACATATTGAAAAACAGGTGCATAAATCCACCGTGCATGAACATATGCGTAACGACCTGATACAACCTGAATTTCTCGGAAGCAGGATAGTGCATACCGAACATATCGGTAAAATTAAACCCTGAAGCTTCCATGGCGTAGGTAGCCAGGAGCATTAGCACATTGATAATGATCAGGTTCTTGACCACTACCGGGGTATTCTGAAATATTGGTCTGTATTGCATTCTAAAAATATTTTTCAATTACAGGAATCATCTTCCGAACATCTTTTCGATATCACCGATCGGGACAATCGTAAGTACCGGTTTACCATCGGGAGCAAAATTTGGCGATTTGCAGGCGAACAGCTGGTCGACCAGGTGATCCATTTCTTCAGGCTGTAAATCGACCCCGTAACTGAGGGCTGAAGCCTTCGCCAACGAGGTGGCCACCTGCTCCCTGACACGACTTTTCGCTTCAAGCGGTGAATTCTTAAACTCCTCCAGAAGCTTCTCTACCAGGTCAGCAGGTGAGGAAGAAGCCAGAACTCCGGGTACTCCGTTGATGATAAAGGTATCTTTACCGAACTCCCTGATATCAAAACCCAATGCGGTAACATCAGGAAGTATCTCCATTAACAACGCAGCGTCAAGAGGGTTCAATTCGAAGGTATGCGGAAAAAGTATCTGCTGGGTGGGAACCCGCTCACTGGCCATTATCTCCATGAACTTTTCGAACAGGATCCTCTCCTGGGCTCTTTTCTGGTCGATCAGCATCATACCGGATTTCACCGGCAGGATCAGGTATTTTTGTTTCAGCTGAAGAACCTTTTTCCCTGAATAACCTAATGGCGGATCCGTAAAAATGCCCCTTTCAGGATTGCGGTCGACCGAAACGGTATCAGGTCTGGCATTCTCCATACCGGTATAAAGTGACTCCCAATGCCTGAGGTTCTGACCCTGGCTGACATTTCCGGACGATCTTGAACCCGCTGATTGTCCGTGTGATTCACTGAAAGGATTGTAAGCCGGATTAAATTCTATAAAAGGAGTTGTAACCGTTTGTCCGGGCCTTGGAGGTAATGGTATATCAACACTTCCTTCCTGGTCAAAATCAATCGATGGGACGACATTATGCTTGCCCAGGGTTTCCCTGACGGCTGCATTCAGGATTTGCCAGATGGCAGTCTCGCTCTCAAATTTAATTTCAGTCTTGGTGGGATGTACATTGATGTCAATGTTTGCAGGATCAATTTCCAGAAAAATAAAGTACGATGGAAAGGCGTCCTGCGGGAGCAGTTTTTCATAGGCCTGCATCACGGCTTTATGAAACCAGGGATGACGCATGTAGCGCCGGTTGACAAAGAAAAACTGTTCTCCCATGGTTTTCCGGGCGTATTTGGGCAGCCCGGCATATCCCGAAACCGATAGTATGGAAGTGGAGGTTTCCATTGGCACGAGAGCCTGATTAATGGATTTTCCAAACAATCCGGCAATTCGCTTTCGGGGGTGACCTGCAGGGAGTTCATACAAAGACGTCCCGTTATGGAAAAGAGAAATGGCTACTTCAGGATTGGGAATGGCAACACGTTGGATCTCACTGATAATCAGCTTCAGCTCTGTAGCATCCGTTTTCAGGAATTTCCGGCGGGCAGGAACATTAAAAAAGAGATTCTTGACCTGAATGGTGGTGCCATTGCTGCAGGCAGCGGGTTCCTGTGTGATGATCCTGGTCGCATTGATGTGCAGGTACGTTCCTGTCTCATCCTCGTGTCTTTTCGTTCGCATTTCCACATCGGCGATGGCAGCAACCGATGCCAGGGCTTCACCCCTGAAACCCATGGTTCGGATAGCAAAAAGATCGTTGGCTGAAGAAATTTTCGAGGTTGCATGCCTCTCAAAGGCCATTCGGGCATCAGAAGGCGACATACCGCAACCGTTGTCGGTAATCTGGATGAGTGTTTTACCGGCATCCTTAATATGAACCACGATATCTGTAGCACCGGCATCAAGTGCATTCTCCACCAATTCCTTGACCACGGAAGCAGGGCGCTGGATTACCTCACCTGCAGCAATCTGGTTGGCAACCGAGTCGGGTAAAAGTCGGATAATGTCACTCACTCCAGGCGGGTTTACCGGTAAAAGAAAAAGTAGACTACAAAAGAAAGGATCAGAATAAGGATAATCAGGCGCAAATTGCTGTTCCTGCGAGAATCCTCAGCAGATTTTGACGACCGGCCCATAGCCTGCCGGAACTGACCCTTAAGGGTAGGCCGGTACGGTTTATCCGGATCAACCTCTATCTTAATGCCAAGCTCATGCTTCATCCTCATCTCCCGGTCATCCCGGTCTTCTTTGTCGGGATCATAAAACCGGTACGGAACATGAAACTTCTTGGCTTTCTGCAAATGAAAAAACTTTAATGCCATAATTTTCTTCCTTAACTCTACGCACAAAGATAATGGTATTTTACGGAATGTTACCGTAGAGCAGAAACCTTAAATTAAGAATAACTTTTCACAAAAATATTCGACATTACGATCATTTGTTTACACTTTATAAAATTGCTGCAATTTTTTTTTCACTCTCAAACACCTTTAAAATGGGATATTCTGGATCTTTTTAACTATATCTGTCTAAATAAGATATAAATATATTTGTATTTTTTTATATTTTTTTTGTAACTTGTTTAAGATTTTAAATTGCAAAAATTAAAATTTTTACAAAATGAAAAACATCTACTCAGGTCTTAAAGAAAAAGTTCCACCTTAAGAAAGCTGATTCTAACTTCAATTAAGGAGAAGCCGGCACTTTATTGAATAATCCCATACACCCTGAATATCTGTATTTCAAACAGATACCACTTGTGAAAGGTCACAAAATTACATTCTTTCTAACGTCCCAACATTCTCAAAACAAACAAACCCTTAGGCCTGGAAGGAGCAGAAAACAACGTCATACAGCCAGGCATAAACTACTATTGTCAATATCAGAAAACATTATGTAAAACATTTACCATGAAAAAGAACAATCAAAAACAGACAAACATTGAAGCATTAGTTCATTTTGCATCAAACAACCAGCACAAATTTCACCAAATTATCAATCGTATCCGAGATCTTCCAAAACCCCTACCCTTACTTTTGATCCTATTATTTATGACATTAGCCGTTATTGCCCAGCCTCCGAAGATTAATCTGGAGCAGGGCAGAAACGGGTCCTATACAAGTCCTTTGTCTGAAGTTGCCTGGGTCAATGGCAACCTGAATCCACAGCAGGCTCATTATCTTGAAAATTACTCCGTCCCTTACAGGGTGGTGATGGAAAACATTCCGTGGGAGAGCCTTCAGGCCAGTAACCAGACAGTGAAAGTTACCATTGGTTACGATACGAAGCACAGCAACAGGCATGCACTTGACTTCCTGACCACATACCAGCATATGTTGCCCCACATTCCGGCGTTCGGGCATGATCAGGAAGTGGTGAAACCATGGGCGGGGTACTATACCGACGCCCAGGTAGTTGGGAATGAGTACTTCTTCCCCATACCGGCACCTTCGAGCAACGGCTCACCGGTTGCCAACCAACCGACAATGGAATTTCAGGATCATCAAACCCATTTCGGTGGGCATACACAAATGTCGATGTTCTTTGGCGAGATTGTTGGTATAAGCTATGTGAGCGAAGATCCGCTGAACCTTGCGCAGGCAGAAACCCAGATGGAAATTGAATTCATACCCAAGGCCAGCACAATCATCCTTGCGTATGGCGGCCATATTGCCTCTGTCCACTACTGGGGAAGAGATCCAAATGGTGTACCTTATTCTGCAGGCGGAATTTCGGGATCACCTTACCACATGAGACTTAAAGCCTGGTCATTTGGGACTGTGGGCAACCAGGACCGGTCCCTGGCAGGAGCAGCAGTATTCCAGGAGCCCGACTGTGAATTCAGTACTGAAACAACATCTCCGGTCTGCACGGATACTCAAATCACCTTTACCGTCGACAATATTGATCAGGAAACAACTTATGCCTGGTCGGTAGTACAGAACGGGACGAATGCCTCACCCGTCAATGGCAGCGGGACTTCCTTTATCGTCAATTCAGGCACCCAGGCGGGCAGTTTTACAGTTAAACTCAGTGCATCACGCCCATTCCAGAACGGTACCATTACGGCTGACCATTGCGAAATAACCATCACAGTCAATAAGTTAGAACTGTCAGCACAGGTTACGCATGTCTCCTGTTTTGGGGAAGAAGACGGTGCTATTGATCTCACGGTAACGGGAGGAACTGGTCCTTTTACATATGACTGGAGCAATGGCGACGACACTGAAGACCTTTCGGGATTGGAACCCGGCACCTACAGTGTAACGGTTACAGATGCAGCAGGATGCTCAGCCACTCTTACGAATATCGTTGTAGGCGAACCTGATGAAGTAACCGTTTCGGCGGATGCCACCGATGTATCCTGCTTCGGAGAAGCAGACGGATCAATAGCTGGAACCTCATCTGGGGCTGACATGATCGAACTCTGGGAAGCCGGACCTGGTGGGGTTAAACTCGATGAAACTGCTCCGGATGTCAATGGCGACTTCGAATTCTCCGGACTCGAACCGGGCGACTACATAGTCAAGGCTTCCGCTGACGGAAATCAGGGCGCAACCTGTGAAGCAGAAACCAGCGTTATTACCGTTGATGAGCCTGAAGAAGTAACCGTTTCGGCGGATGGCAGCAATGAAACCTGCGTCGGGGACAACGACGGATCGATCTCGGGAACCTCTTCCGGAGCCGACATGATCGAGCTTTGGGAAGCCGGACAGGGTGGAGCCAAGATTGACGAGACCGCACCTGCAGGTGATGGCAGCTTCTCATTCACCGGACTAAGCTCCGGAAGTTATATTGTGAAAGCTGTCGCCGCCGGATACCATGCAAATGTTGTTTGTTCTGCCGAGACTGAGGCTATTCATATTGGTGGCCAGATATGCGACGGCTGCACCCTCACCCCGGGTTACTGGATGACCCACTCCCATGCAGGGGGTGCACCATACGACGAAACCTGGGATTTGCTGGCCAACGGTGAAAATACCATATTCTTCATGAGTGGAAAGAGTTACATTGAAGTATTATCCACCTCACCGGGAGGAAATGCCTACTTCATCCTAACGTTTGCCTACATTGCCACAGAACTCAACTTCCTGAACAATGCAGGATCTACTCCTGAGGTTGATGCCGCATTTGATGCAGCAACCTTGTTGTTACAGACTTATACACCAGCCCAGATCGCCGCACTCAGAGGAAACCACCCAATACGCAAGCAGTTTGTAAACATCGCCAAAATCCTTGATGACTATAACAACGGCCTGACAGGTCCGGGACATTGCGGTGACACAGTAACAGAAACAGAAGAGCTGGCACCGGAACTGAAGTCGGCAGGAATTGGCAGCCTTGATGTATCAGTTTTAAAAGTATACCCGAATCCGTTTAGTACCAGGGTTACATTCGAGTTTGTTGCAGAGAAAGATGCACATGCACGTCTTGATATTTATACACTCACCGGGCAGGTTATTGGAACCCTATTGAACCGTCGTGTCGAAGCAGGCGCTTTGATGCGGATTGAATACCAACCAGATGAAGAGACTTCAAGGGTTCTCTTCTACCGGCTTATGCTGGATAGCGAGACCCAGGTTGGGAAACTCCTTTATACAAAGTAGAAAACAGAAACAATCATTGCATGCTTTCAGAAAGCAGAATGTCGGTTTATTGTGTAAAAGGAGGTTCATGAAAAGTAAGCCGACTTAATAACAGAAACCGTTCCAGAGTCCCGGAACGGTTTCTTTTTAAAAATAACTCCTACTCACCGGAATTACCCTTGTCTTTTCGGATTATCGTTACTTTTTCACGGCCTCCACTAAGCTTTTTCTTTTTATAGGAGATAATGTCCGGATCAGAAAGATTGATAACATTCCCGGAACGGTGCTGAAGTACCCTGAGCTGCCGATCACCCAAGTCAAATGGCACTGCTGGAATACCAGGTCTGGCGATCATTCCCGGCCTCCCCCTCCGGATAACCCGGATGTCTTCCTCGCCGGCTTTTCCTCTTTCAATGCGAAAGATTTCCGTGCTTACAGAGTCAGCGGCCCCACCAAAACGATGCATCATAAACGGCCGGTCGCCTGAGAATCTGCGCCGGAATACAAAAGTCCCCGCTGAATCATTCTCAGCAAACTGCTCCCAATCAATCGTACCCAGGCTATCCTGTAAAAAGACAAAACCCTGATTTCCCTTCTTAAGGCGGGCAGGAATACCATCGACAATTACGGTATCGGTAACCGTGGTCACTCCATCCTTAACTGTAACCATCCGGATGTGGGACCTTTTACCCGGTTGTTCAACCTGCTGAGTCTGTGCTAATACCGGCAAACTTATTGCCAGGCATAAAAGACCTGATAATAAAATGTTTTTCTTCATGGCGTTCATTTTTCAGCAAAGATATCCATGACCAGAGCTCAATCGGGTTAAAGCCTGGTTAAATTTGGTTAAGGAAACGTTAAAACCTGCTAATCAGCAATATAAACCTCTATATTTGAAGCATGAAACGAAAATTGATCACTATACTCATTGGTCTGCTAAGCCTCTCGATGGCCGGGATTATCGCAGTTCAGCTGATCTGGATCAACAACGCCATCCGCATTAGAGATGAGCTTTTTAAAAGAAATGCCTCCGAAGCGCTGCATACTACGGTAAAACGACTGGAAGATCTGCATGACGTAATGATTATCAACAGGATGGCATTCCCGGACTCCTCCTTCTGGATCAACCACCGCCGGATCCTGCCCCCACCTTCTCCCTCCGGGATACAGGGAGAGAGTTTAAGACAACGTTTCGTATTCAGCAGGAACAGGCCGGCTGCTGAGGTTGAGATCAGGTTAAACGGCGACAGCCTGAGGAATTTCAATTACGAAATCATTGCCCGCGGTGACTCTCCCGGAACATTAACCGGCAGAAATACGCCTGTCAGGAGGGAAGAGGTAATTGTACTGCGCAAAGATTCCCGGGAGGACCATGACTCCCTGATTGTCAGCGGGATTGAACGCCTGCACACTCTGTCGGAGGTATTCGACACCATTGCAATGCGCCCACAGTCGACACCAAGGATACATATGCGGGCTGCAAACCTTAAGGATTTGACCCGCAGGGCAGTAGACGAAATTATTGCCCTCGATAAGCCCGATATCGATCCGCAGAACCTGGAAAACATATTAAAAGAAGAACTGGAAAACCGGAATATCCCCATTGAATTTGATTTTGGTGTTTTCAGGGATTCTACCCTGTTGCTGGGCTCAACTGGTCCGGATACAATATCACTGATCAATAGCTCCCTTAAAACGGAACTATATCCCAACTCACTCTTCCGCAGAAGCCAGTATCTGTCGATCCATTTCCCCGGCCGGGAGCGTTTCATTTACCGGTCCATGAGCTGGCTGCTGGCCGCATCCTTTATCTTTTCTTCGGTCATGCTGATTACTTTCCTGATGAGTATCCTTTTTCTGCTCCGGCAAAAAAAGATATCTGAGATGAAATCTGACTTTATCAACAACATGACCCATGAATTCAAGACGCCTATTGCCACCATAGCCGTTGCAGCGGATTCATTGTTGAATGAAAAAGTGTATGCCGATCCGGAAAAGGTCAGGTATTTTTCAGGAATGATCCGGAAAGAGAATCTGCGCATGGACAGGCAGGTAGAAGATATCCTGACCATTGCAAGACTGGAGAAGAAAGAACTGGAATTCAGCTGGGAGACCTTTGACATCCATGAAATCTTAACCGAAGCGATCGACAGCATTAACGTGCAGGTTTCAGCGCGTGGCGGACAAACCCTGGCCATTTTTGAAGCCACACAGCCCATGGTGGTCGCAGACAGGAAACACCTGATGCACGCAGTGTTTAACCTGCTCGACAATGCCAACAAATATTCGCCCGACACACCCCGGATTGTGGTTAAAACCCAGAACAATGACCAGGGAGTGGTGGTCTCGGTTACCGATAACGGAAGCGGAATGAGCAGACAGGTGCAGGCCAGGATATTTGAAAGATTCTACCGGCAAAGCAGTGGAAACATCCACAATATTAAAGGCTTTGGACTGGGACTCAGCTATGCCAGGGCAGTTGTGGAATCCTGCAGGGGGACCATCAGTGTAAATAGTGAACAGGGAAAAGGCAGCACTTTTGAAATAATATTGCCGGGTAATCCGTAATTTCGGGCATCCGTTGTTTAAGAACTACACAACTATGCATAAAAAGGTTTCTCTCTTGCTGGTCGAAGATGACCAGAGTTTTGGGTCGGTGCTTAAATCCTATCTCGAAATCAACGACTTCCAGGTAACCTGGGTCGATGACGGGAAATATGCATCGGAAAGATTCCGGAACGGACACTTCGACCTCTGTATCCTGGATGTTATGCTCCCGCATACCGACGGTTTCACCATTGCCGGGCAGATCCGGACCATTGACCCGGCTGTACC
Organism: Prolixibacteraceae bacterium; assembly: GCA_030602265.1. GTDB lineage: Bacteria > Bacteroidota > Bacteroidia > Bacteroidales > Prolixibacteraceae > UBA1413. The sequence continues at coordinate 24,741 of JAUWAB010000003.1, forward strand.
GTTTATATTTCTGACTGCAAAAACACTGAGGGAAGATATTCTCCGGGGATATAATTTAGGGGCAGATGATTATATAACCAAACCCTTTGATACAGAAGTACTGATCATGAAAATACGGGCTATTCTGAAAAGGAGTGGCCTGGATACAGTTCAGGATAATGCGGTTTTTGAGCTGGGCAGTTACCGGTTTGACTTTCATCTCAGGGAAATCTCAGGCGTTGGAGAAACCAGGAAGCTTTCTCCTAAGGAGGCTGAACTTCTCAGACTGCTGTGCGAGCATAAAAACTTATTACTTCCCAGGGAGGTTGCCCTACAGCGGATCTGGGGCGACGACGGCTATTTCACCACCCGCAGTATGGATGTCTTTGTTACGCGCCTCCGGAAATACTTGTCGGGAGATCCCCGCATCGAAATCAGAAACCTGCATGGGAGCGGGTTTATTCTTTCAGTCTCTAAAGTGTAGCTGATTTTATTCCTACCTTTATACACCTAACCAAATCAGAAAAAGCATGAAGTCATCGTCTTCCCGGCGGAAGTTCATCCGGCACCTCAGTATGGCGCCCCTTGCCACCACCACGGCCTTCCCCTTGCTTGCATCTACTGCCTATTCCCCGGTTATTTACCCTTCATTCCCTGCAAACACAAGGCTCAGCCTCAACTGCTATTCATTCAACACCCCCTTGCGTACAGGTAGCATCAACCTGTTTGATGTGCTTGAATTTTGTGCCAAATATGATATAGACGCCATCGATCCGACCGGATACTACTTCCCGGGTTATCCGGAGGTCCCTGACAATGAATACATCAGCCGGTTTAAACGTCAGGCATTCCTGATGGGTATAGATATCAGCGGGACGGGGGTACGCAACGACTTTACCCTGACCGATCCGGATATAAGGAAACAAGAGGTCCTTCTTGTGAAGAAATGGATCGAAGCGGCTGCCAGAATGGGAGCACCAACGCTCAGAATTTTTATTGGCGTTACACAACCAGAATCCGAAGGTTTTACCAGGGACCAGGTATTTGAATGGATGGCTTCAGACATCAGGGAATGTTGCGAATATGCCGGGAAATACGGCATAGTTCTGGGGCTCCAGAATCACTGGGATTACATCAAAACATCGGACGATATTCTGAGAATTTTCCGGATGGTGGATTCAGAATGGCTCGGACTGAACCTGGATATTGGCAGCTTCCGCGCAGATCCGTACGAAGAGGTTAAAAAAACCATCCATCTGGCTGTGACCTGGCAGATAAAGGAAAATGTGTTTGTAAATGAGCAGCAGCAAAAAACCGACTATCATAAACTTTTCAGGATAATTCATGAATCGGGATACAGGGGATACCTTCCGCTGGAAACCCTTGGCCCGGGCGATCCCTATGAAAAACTTCCCATAATGATCGGAGAAGTAAAGAAAGCTTTGGCTGAAACTGTAACAAGCAACAGATAAATCAGGAGTGCCCTCCCGGATTTACTATCAGGAATTCCGGTCTTCCGGTAAAAAGGTGAATTATTTTCACTTAAATACATTACATCTTAGTTGATTATTTTAAATTCGTTACCGGCAAGGGTTCAATCCCGGAGGGATTGCATGTGGGTAGCAAAAAGGGTGCGGGAAGAACTGGAAACCCCGGCCAGGGGTCTAACCATTTATTGATAGCTATTTTATACCATGTGTTACCCCTGGAGGGTTCTTGCCGTGGATCCACTGCGGGTCTCTTGCTGTCCCGCAATTCAATTGCGAAACAGCAGAGTGTATAAATTGTCTTATCTCTTTTTGCAGTTAGTTATGAAAGATTCTGAAAGTGGTATAATCCATGTTCCCTTTGAGGTGATGGTTCGGGTTTTCAGACAGGTCCTGGAAAGAAACGGTTTCAGCCGGGAAAAGGCAGAAATTTGTGCGTCCATATTCGCCAGGAACAGTCTGGAAGGAACCAACTCGCACGGGGTAAACCGTTTCCCGAGGTTCGTCAGGTATATCAGGGCAGGATATGTGAAGCCACAGGCCGAACCTGAGCTGGTACATGCATCGGGGGCGGTCGAGCAATGGAACGGGTGTCTTGGTCCGGGGCCACTGAATGCCGTTTTTGCCACCCGGCGGTCAACGGAGCTGGCATCGTTAAACGGCATCGGATTGGTTGGATTGGCCAATACCAACCACTGGATGCGTGGCGGCACCTATGGCTGGCAGGCTGCGAAGGCGGGATTTATTTTCATGGGCTGGACTAACACAACGCCCAATATGCCGGCCTGGGGAGGTAAAAACCCAAAACTCGGCAACAATCCGCTCGTGGTAGCCATACCATTTGAAAATGAGGCCGTTGTCCTTGATATGGCTATGTCGCAATACTCTTTCGGATCGATGGAGAACAAAAAACTGTCGGGCCGGAAACTGCCCACTCCCGGTGGATACGACCCCAAGGGCAATCTTACCGATGATCCCGGACTGATTCTTGAATCATGGAGGCCCCTTCCTTCCGGCTACTGGAAGGGTGCATCCCTGTCACTGGTACTCGACATGCTTGCAGCAATTCTGTCAGGAGGTCTCGCTACCCGGGAAATTGGTACTAAAGAGGAGGAATACGGTGTATCACAGGTTTTTATTGCAATAAGCCCCTCCCATCTGACCAATTTCTCTTCTCTTGATAAAATCCTTCGAGATATCATTGATGATCTGAAAACTTCAGAACCTGTTCCTGGTGCCGGGGCGATCCGCTATCCGGGGGAAAGGACCCAGGTTGCGCGGCGGGAAAATCTTAAAAACGGAATCGAAGTGAACAGGCTTATTTGGGAAGAAATACTGACGTTTTGATCAAATTACTGAAAAGACTCGCGCAGGGAACGCAGAGAATGACTCACGCAGAGAACGCAAAGAAAACGCAGAGATTTTTTTTCCCTTGCGGTTCCGCGGCTCTGCATAAATCAAATTTTTCTCTGCGAAACTCAGCGTACCCTGCGTGAAATGATTTTCTCACGCAGAGAACGCAAAGAAAACGCAGAGATTTTTTTTCCCTTGCGGTTCCGCGGCTCTGCATAAATCAAATTTTTCTCTGCGCAACTCTGCGTTCTCTGCGTGAATCAAATTTTTCTCTGCGGCTCCGCGGCTCTGCGTGAGTCAAATTTTCCTCTGCCAGCTCTAAAACCTCACCGGGAGTGTGAAATTCGCCGGGACAGCCTTACCTCTCTGCATCCCCGGCGTCCAGACGGCCATACCTCTGACAAGCTCTACCGCAGCAGTGGCTACCGCTTGGTTATCAGACTCCAGCACTTTGATACCGGAGACTTTCCCATCGGCGGCTACCGTAAAACCAATCAGGGCATTCCCTTTAAGATCCTTACCATCAAAGAAAGCCTTTTCCTTCAGCTCCTTCACCCTTTTGTCGACATACTGACCGAGTTTACCAAATCCACCAGGATACTGCGGCATCTGTTCCACAATCACAAAAACCTCATCCTCACCGGTACCGGGTGCCTTCACTCCGGAAGGGACAGGCGGGGGGGGCGGCGGAGGAGGTGTAACAAAGTGCTTGTCCGGGTCAATATGGAAAACGCCTTCCTTCATATTCACGGTTACGTTTAACTCCTTATCCGGTCCATCTGTACGGATCTGCGCGGTTTCATAGCCAACAAAGGAGATATGGAGCACATTACCCGTTCCGGACGGAACCTGCAGGGAGAACCGACCGTTCACATCGGTAATGGTACCGGTGGAAGTTCCAGCCAGGACAACAGCGGCTCCCGGCAACGGATTTCCGCCAGGTGCATATACCACACCCGAGATTTTCCGGTCGCCCTGAAGTCCGGAGACCAGCAGGGATTCAGGATCAGAATTGGCTTCAGGCATTTGCCGGTACACAGGTTCGGCAAAAGCCACCAGCAGCGCAGCAACAACGGGCAGAGCCCACACCATGCGGATCGCACGGAATTTTGATTCTTTGTTTTTTGTCATCATTTTGAGTCTTGTTTCGTTGAGGGAAAAATTCAGATGGTTGGTCACTCCAACAACCTGAACGCCCAGCAACTGGTTGATTAATAGGGCCTGATACCTCCCAAGACTGCGTCCCTGCGCAAGAACGCCCTCATCGGCCAGGTATTCGTGATTTTGCCTGATAGACCGCCCAAACCACCAGACAAAGGGATTGAACCAAAACAGTGCGGTCACTATTTCGGCAATCACCAGGTCAATCCAATGATGCTCACGAATGTGCACTTCCTCGTGGGCAATTATGTCGTTCAGGTCGGAACCTGACTGGATTGCAGGATTAATAAAAATGTACCTGAAAAACGAAAAAGGCACCGGATAACGTGAATTCTCCACCAGTCCGGATTTACCTTCTGCTGGTCTTCCCTGAGCCTCTGCCCCGGAACCGAGGATCATCCTCACCAGAACCAGGGTTTGGAAAAACAGCCGTCCCAGCAGGAATAAGGCACCTGCCAGATAGACCAACAGCCACCAGGGAACAGAGGCTGTTTCACTTTCCGGATGCCCCGGTTGTTCGGCCACCGGCCGGATCAGGTGAAATGCTTCCGACAAGGCTTCGAAAACGGTGGGTTCTCCGGGAGCTACCCATATCGTGTAGCGAAGGGGAAACAGAGGAAGAAGTACCGACAGAATTAATGCCCCGGTAAGGTAAAACCGGTTCGCACGAAAACAGGTCTCCTTCCGGAGAAAGAACCAGTAAACCAGGTAAAACAAGGCCATAGCTACCGATGCTTCCGTCAATAAAAAAAGAAAAGTATTCATGACTCCGGATTTTCAGGGTTAAGCTCCGATTCGGCGGACTTCAGCATCTCTTCCAGCTCGGAAATGGTGAGGTTGTTCTCGCGGGCAAAGAAAGTGGCCAGTTTGGGGAAAGATCCCTGAAAGTAATCTTCCAGCAGGGTCCTGAATTGTAGCCGGGTGTATTCCTTTTTGGATACCAGCGGAAAAAAAAGATGCGTGTTACCAATGGTTTTGTGATCCGCGAAACCCTTCTTCTCCAGCACTTTCAAGACGGTGGCGACGGTAGTGTAGGCAGGCTTCGGCTCATCGAACCGGTCGACAATATCCTTTACAACGGCCTCACTCAGGCTCCAGAGATATTGCATGACCTGCTCCTCGGCTTTTGTCAGTTGTTTCATAAAGATCAATTTTTCTACTACAAATATAGTAGATTTTTCAATACTGACAACTATTTTTATAATATTTCTACTATATCTTTAGTATTTTCTGAATCACAATACTATTCCTTGAAACTATACAGAATCTGATAAATTTCTTAACGGAAATCTCCTTGTATAGCAAACCGCAAATCAGGTGGCCCGTCAGACCGGATGGCAGGAATAATTTTACATATGGTGATTCCCCGTCAGAACGAGTCTTTCTGTTTGGCACTCAAGTATGGCTCTGTCGGGCTGACATCTAAACAGTAAAAAAATAACAATTATTCAGATTATAGCCTCACCATTAAAGGATTTCTGATTTTAAAGGAAAATTGACAAAAGGACATGAATAAATGCGATTGCGACTCAGCCAATGCGGGATGGATTGAAAGACCCACATTGGAAGCCCGGCAAGAGCCCTATAGGGGTGACATGTGGGTAGAACAGAGGTATCAATAATTGGTTTGACCCCTGGCCGGGGTCATATGTTCTTCCCACATCGTTTTTGCTACCCACATGCAATCCCTCCGGGATTGAACGCATAACGGTATCAATCTGGTAATTAAACAATTAAAATATAATATATTCTAGTGAATAAAAAGGTAGTCCTTGCTCTGCTCAGGACAACGAATCTATATCCTTAAGCAAACCGACGGCCTCTCCGATCGACAGGATGGCTTCGAAAGTAAGGGTAAGCTTGCCTTCCTCTTTCATCCGGCATTTACGGGGGTGTGTCTGGACGTACCGCAGTATTTTCCCGAAGGCATCCGACTGGTAATAGGGGGAGCGCTGGTCTGAGGGGAAGTAGCAGATCATTTTTTGGTTTTTCAGGACGATCCGCTCAATCCCCAGGTTCATGGCGGCCCAGCGTAAGCGCACCACTTCGAGCAGTTCGGCGCTGGGGGCAGGTAATTTTCCGAACCGGTCGGCCAGGCTGGCTTCGAATTTCTGGAGCTGACTTTCATTTTCCTGGTTGTCAAGCTCCCGGTAAAGCATCATACGCTCTGCAGTCCCGGGAATATAGCTGTCGGGGAACAGCAGCTCCATATCGGTATCAATCTGGCAATCGTTTACATATTGAATCTTCAGGAAGGCCTGGGCACCATCGGGCTGCTGATCGCGGAACAAATCGCCGAATTCTTCCGATTTCAGCTCCTGAACGGCTTCATTAAGGATCCGGTGGTAGGTTTCGAAACCGATATCGGCAATAAACCCACTCTGTTCGGCTCCTAAAAGGTTTCCGGCGCCGCGGATGTCAAGGTCCTGCATCGAGATATTGAATCCGCTGCCCAAATCAGAGAATTCCTCAATAGCTTTGAGTCTTCGCCGGGCCTCGTTGGTAAGGGTTACCGGAGGTGGGGTTATCAGATAGCAGAATGCCTTCTTATTAGATCGCCCTACCCTGCCACGCAGCTGGTGCAGGTCACTCAGTCCGAAGTTCTGGGCCTGGTTGATGATCATGGTATTCGCATTGGGAATATCCAGTCCTGACTCAATGATGGTGGTGGCAACCAGCACATCGTAATGGCCGTTAATAAAAGCGAGCATGACCCTTTCGAGTTCGTGTCCCTCCATCTGACCATGCCCCACAATCGTTTTCACACCCGGAACGATCCGTTTGATCGTATCCTCCACTTCATGGATGTTCTGCACACGGTTATGGATAAAGAACACCTGCCCGTTTCGGCCCACTTCATATAATATGGCGTCCCGGATCAGCTTTTCGTTGAAACCGTGTACCTCGGTAATAATCGGATAGCGGTTGGGGGGTGGTGTCTGGATGATCGAAAGGTCTCTGGCACCCATCAATGAAAATTGCAAGGTTCTCGGGATCGGGGTAGCCGTGAGTGTTAGTGTGTCCACATTCAGCTTCAGCTTCTTCAGTTTATCTTTAACACCTACCCCAAACTTTTGCTCCTCATCCACGATAAGTAAACCAAGGTCCTTAAATTTCACATCATTACTGACCAATCTGTGGGTTCCGATAATAATATCCACCTTTCCATCCTTTACTTCCGTCAGTGCCTCCTTTATCTCCGCAGTCGAACGCAAACGGCTTATATAGGATACTTTCACCGGAAAATCGGCAAGCCGTTCGGAGAAAGTTTTATAATGCTGCAACGCCAGGATGGTAGTGGGAACGAGCACAGCAACCTGTTTCCCGTCGGTTACGGCCTTGAATGCAGCCCTAATGGCCACCTCCGTTTTCCCAAACCCCACGTCCCCGCACACCAGGCGGTCCATTGGAATGGGTTTTTCCATGTCGTCCTTGATCGCCTGGGTAGTCTTAACCTGATCCGGCGTATCTTCATAGATAAACGAAGCCTCCAACTCGGTTTGAAGGTAACTGTCGGGAGAAAAGGCAAAACCATGCTCCTCCCGCCTGCGGGCATAGAGGGCGATCAGCTCTCTGGCGATATCCTTGACCTTGCTCTTGGTCCGGTTTTTCAGGTTCTGCCAGGCAGCAGTTCCCAATTTGTTCAGCGATGGCTCGGTTCCATCCTTTCCTTTATATTTTGAAATCCGGTGAAGTGAATGAATGCTAACCAGAAGGGAATCGTTATCGCGGTAAACCAACCTGATCGCCTCCTGCAATTTACCGTTGACCTCGGTTTTTACCAGCCCGGCAAACTTGCCGATACCATGGTCGGTATGTACCACATAATCGCCCGGGTGGAGCATGTTGAGTTCCTTCAAGGTAATCGCCTCACGCTGCGGTTTCCGGGTGCGAAGCCTGAAGCGGTGATACCGCTCAAAAATCTGGTGGTCGGTATAACAGCAAAGTTGAAGGTCGTGGTCGGTAAAACCCTCGTGCAGCGTAAACATCACCGGTTCAAAAGCCACCTTCTGGCGGATTTCACGGAAGATATCCTTCAACCGGTCTGCCTGTTTTTCCTGATTGGTAAGCAACAGTATCCGGTATCCGGTATCGGTCATTTCCTGCAGGTTCCCGGCAAGCAGGTTGAAGTTCTTGTTAAAAACCGGTTGCTTTGAAGTCCTGAAACCGATCCTGGTGCCGGCTTTGAATAATTCACCACTCCCCGACTCAATACAGGTAAAATCCTGAATGCCCTGCTTAAGCTCCCTGCCATCGAGCAAATCATCGCGGCTTACGGAAACCTCCGCTACCTCCCGGTCAAGCGCATGTTGCACGATCTGGTCCAGCTGATCGGCAATCAATTTCCCTCCACACATCATACAAATGGTATCGGGTGGCATAAACCCGGGCAATCCGGTGCGTTTCCCGGCAAAGAGGTCCCGCTGGACATCGGGTACCAGCGTAATGCGCTCATACGACTTCCGCGAAACCTGGTCGCTGATATCGAAACTTCGTATCGAATCCACCTCATTGCCGAAGAAATCGAGGCGATAGGGATCTTCGTTGGCATAGGAGAAAATATCGACAATACTCCCCCGGATGGAAAACTGCCCCGGATCGGTCACAAAATCCACCCGCTCAAAACCATATTCAAACAAGAATTCATTGATGAATTCTATCGAGATTTTCTCCCCCTTTGAGATCGTCAGGGTATTGATGGCCAGGTTCTCCCGGGAGACCACTTTCTCAACAAGGCCCTCGGGATAAGTAATGAGGATATAATTCTGGCCGTTGCTGCTCAGTTTATTCAGTGCTTCGGTGCGGAGCACCAGGCTTTCCTGGTCCGACTGTCCGAACTGCACCGATTTTTTATAGGAAGCCGGAAAAAAAAGAGTCTGTTCTTCTAATCCGAGACTAACCAGGTCATCATAAAAATAGGCCGCTTCCTCCCGTTCGGGCAACACAACAAGAAGATTCCGGGAAGTCCGGAGATGGAGATTGGCAGCAATTATGGAACGGGCAGAGCCAATGACGCCCTGCAGGTGAATCTTTTCACCCGGGGGGGCACCGCTCTTTTCTATAAGGTTGTCAATCTGCGGGTGCCCTTCGAATAATTTCAGAAATGATGCTGCTTCCAAAAAAATGAGCAGTTAAAAATTTTTCGCAAAGATAGAATTTTTAGGGATCAGAATTCGTAGCCCCGCTTTCTGGCCCAGCCTTCCACATCAAATTCACGATTGAACTGGTAAAGGACATGGGTATCACCATAATAGGGCTGGACAATTCCCAACACGATAAAATCGGCAAGCAACTGTTCCGCCTGCCGGTATGGAAGACTTGCCTTTCTTGCAAAACCTGAAACCGAAATAAACTGGTTCTCGTCGAGATATTTCAGGAGAAATTTCTCGGCATCTGAGAGCCTGATGGTAATTCCGACTTTACTTTTCTGTTTGTTCCACACTTCGATCATGACCTTGCCTGCCAGGCGGTTTTCATCCTTGTGGCGTACAAAGGCCATCCATTTTCCGCTTTCATCCTTGGCATAATGGGGTTTCTGGGTACTGGGCTCCACCGTTACCTGAAGTACGGTCTTCCCTTCCAGGTGCCATTGCCGGGTGGAAAAAGGCACCGGAGGTTTGCTGTAAATCCGGGCAGCCGACTCAACCATATAATACTCCTCGTCCGACTGTACCCCAACAATGTTGCCGTTATCCTTCACCCCGATCAGGAGACTCCCTCCTTCGGAATTGGCAAATGCGACCAGCGATTTGGCGATTTTCCGTGAATCAGTAATACAGAACTTGAAATCCTGTTTCTGATGCTCTCCCTCACGGATCATTCTTATCAGTTGATTGTTCACTTTAAACTTTTCTAAGGTCTGTTCTCAGTTATGCCTGATTAAAACTCTCTTAACCGTTCAGCCGGTTAATGACCTGTAAAAATAAATCATATTCTTTTCTTTCGGGAATATCCTCCAGCATAAAATTTCTCCTGAAACTGCCTTAATCCTGGTACAGGTTCATACGGCAGGACTGGCAATCGAACTCCAGCCTGAACCTGCGCCTTCCGTCGACAAGGTACAGAGGTTCCCTGAATTCCCCCTTGTTATGCCCCTTTTCCCTCGGGCAGTATCCCAGCTGATACTTCAGGCAATGCTTCATGGTCATCAGCTTTTTCCCGGAGTAATCCCGGCTGATTTCCACGGCAGGTTCAATCTTTCCTGCACCGTGCTCCCGGTAAAAATCCTCCGAAAGGCGGTTCGACACATTCCAGGTGTAATCGACCGATGAGAAATATTTACCATCTGGAACAACAGGCGTGAAAGGAATTCCCGGTTCAAAGCAGCTCAGCCGGTACTCCAGAAATTTATCCAGAAATTCCCTTCGGATCCGGTTAATTACAGAAACCGGAAAGAAAAGAGGATTGTCCAACTTAAGCTCCACCTCTGTCACATCAAATATAGTATCACCGGACTTTGACAGCTGTTCGCGAAGCATAGCCAGGGCCTTATCCCGGTCCCGGGCAACCGTTTTCTCAGTCTTAAACTGCAAACTGAAAAGGTTACAGTCTTCATCCTCAGCTACGATAACCAATCTATCTTCAAATTCTGATACCTCAAGCCTGATTTCTACTTTTCTGGAAGTCTGGCTTCTTCTGAGAGTCTCACTGAATTCATGATCATAATTCCGGTAAATGCGCGTACCGGGTAACAATTCGACCTTCCTGGCAAACTCCACTTTCCTGCCATCTGCGATATTCACCTTGACACCCTCCAGTACGCCGCCGGCGTTAAAAAAACAGAGCCCATCGTTGTTTGCCAGGGAAATTCCGGTATCAATCTCAGCTGAATTACCGACCGACTGTATAACCTTGCCAATATATTCACCCGCCGACTTTGGGGTATCAAAACTGACCATATCAGGAGTTCGCCCGAAAAGAAAATAATTCCCTGTTCCCCTGGAAAACGTTTTTCCGGGATCGGGAATAAAATCAAACCAGACATTTCCTGAAGAGGCTTTCCTGAAATCCGGACGGCCTTCCATGAATGCATCGATCTTTTTACGATAGTAAGCGGTGATGTTTTTCAGGTAGTTGTCGTCCTTTAACCTTCCCTCTATCTTGAAACTGGAGACACCGGCCAGTGCCATTTCGGCAAGATGGTCTCCCAGGTTAAGGTCTTTGAGAGAAAGGAGATGTTTCTGTTTTTCCAGTATCCTGCCATCGGCATCCACCAGGTCGTAGAGTTTCCTGCATGGCTGGGCACACACGCCGCGGTTACCGCTTCTTCCCCCCTGGGCCTCGCTCATGTAGCACTGTCCGCTCAAACTGACGCAAAGAGCACCATGAACAAAACATTCCAGTTCGAGCGTGGTGGCAGCCCTGATTTCCCGGATCTGCTCCAGGGTCAGTTCCCTTGCCAGCACCACCCTGCGAAATCCAGCTTTCTCTAAAAACTGTATCCTGGAAAGTTCATAATTGTTTGTCTGGGTGCTGGCATGAAGTTCAACCGGAGGAAGGTCCATTCTGAGGATGCCCATATCCTGAATGATCAAAGCATCTACGCCGGCCTCATGCAACTGGCCAATCAGCGTCCTTGCCGGTTCCAGCTCATGGTCATAAAGAATGGTATTGAATGCCACAAAAACCCGGGCGTAATATTTTCGGGCATAGGATACCAGCCGGGCAATATCGCCGACTTCATTTCCGGCTGCAGCACGGGCACTGAAAACCGGAGCACCGATATAAACTGCATCGGCCCCGAAATTAATGGCCATAATACCGGAGTCGGCCGTTCTTGCAGGTGAAAGCAGCTCTATTCTCTGAATACCGGATTTCAAGTTATATGACAAATAATTTACGTAAACATGAATAATACCAACCTGATCCCGATCAGAATCCGGGAAGCATCCGAAGCAACCACCCGGCAACCCCGATTACCGCCACCACTGTAACAAGGGCAGTCAGTACCCTGATCAAACGCTGGAACAGCTTTTGATCGCTGATAATGCTGGTATAGAAGTTAACCGACAGGCTGAGGATCACAATAAGAGCCAATGATATGGCTGCTGCAGCCATATAACTGCCGGAAAAAAAATAAGGCAGGGCGGCCAATACTGAAATCATTAATCCGCTGATCAACCGGAAAACCGCCCGTTGAAACTGTTCTCCCCTGATTTTTCCGGGATTTTTAAGCAAAAGGGTAAAAATTGTATCCGATAAAGTGACCAGTAATCCTGTCAGGACGAGTATTATCCCTGATTCAAATAAAATTCCTGAAAACTGCCATAAAATGGCGACCATACCGGCAAGGGAGAAAAAAACCAGGTTCATGGCTGTCTGCCATGTACCGAAAGATTTCAGGCGAAGGTCACTCAGCATATTTACCAAAGCCTTTTCGTGGTTGAACTCATCCTGGGCAAGTTTTGCCACTTCGGGAATCACCACGGCAAGTTTGTTATATCTCCTGAAGGCGGCAGATTCAGAATGTTCCAATAGTTTCATCGCAAACACCAGACCCAAAAAGCCGGCAATGAAGGTATATAAACGAACCTGCCACCAGCGGGGTTCTACTTCATCATTGTAATTCATCCAAAAGCGGTAGTGTTCGAGCTCCTCCTCGGCGATACGGTTCAGAACACCCTTATTTGCCGCCGACTTTGCCACCCTTGACAGATGTTTATAAATGTGATATTCGGTCACTTCATTCACCTGGGCATTTCTGATTTCAGCCTGCAAGTCAGCACTTAACGATGTATGTGTTTTATTATTCTCCATAAATTGCAATTTTTGATTAGGCCCCCATTACCTGACATGTACCGGATCTTATCAGAACAATTTATCAGGGGATATGTTCCGGCCCGATCAGGGCTTCATCCATTCAAAGGTCAGGTAATGGTCCTTTTTCATTCCCAGACTTTCATATACAAGATGTGCAGTGGTATTGGACACATCAGCATAAAGGCGGATTCCGAACAAGCCAGGATCGGCATTCACCAATTCCCGGATATGTTTGTACATAGCCCTGTAGATCCCTTTACGGCGGTATCCGGGCAGTACATATACCGATTGAATCCACAAAACCGTCCCGTTCCGCCAGTCACTCCATTCATAGGTGGTGAGCAGTGAACCCACAACCCTGCCATCCGATTCTGCCACATAGTACCTGCCACGCTCAGGCTTTTCGAAAACTGCGGATACGCCCTGCCCCACAGTTTCCCTGTTCAGTTCTATATGCTCTGTTTCAGAAGCCATAGCTGTCTGAAATCCGGCAATTACCGGGACATCCTCAACAGTCGCTGATCTGACAATCATTTCACTTGACATTAAATTATTCATACTGGTTGTAAGCATGCCCGGCAAAATAACCGGGGAGGTAAGTCACCCTGAACAACGTTAGCCTGGCTGGCATGACCAGCTGCCGGGCCTTCTGTCCATATCGGATCAAAGTGACTCCATCAGAGCCCGAAGGTAAAAAAAGTTTCAGTTTTTGAAAGCGTCAACCGTCTCAACAATTGTATATCTCATACAAAAGAATTAGTTTTGATAGATATCTGATCCTATAAACGATTTTTATGAATATCCTTACTGCCATCAAGTATATTGAGAAAGTAATCATAGGCACCCTGGTCATCATTTTAGCGATGATTTTATTGTTATCCACTGCCGATGTCGCTTTTTCGATTGGCACAGAAGTGCTGAAATCACCCACCTTCCTGGTTGAGGCCGATAATCTGATGAACATATTCAGCTCCATCCTCATTGTAATTATAGGCCTTGAGCTTCTCGAAACCATTAAAGCCTATCTGAAAGAGGATGTTGTTCATGTCGAACTGGTCGTACTGGTTGCCATCATTGCATTAGGCAGGAAAGTAATCATCTGGGATTTCAATAAATACACGATCAATGAGATGATGGGCCTTTCACTGCTTCTGGTCTCACTGGCGATCGTGTATTTCCTGATACGGAAAACCGATGCACAGCACAATGCCAACCGGAAAAGAGGGCGTACTTTTTTTCGAACAAAAACCCAGGTAAAAGAGAACCATGAATAGGAATTCCTTTCAGACTTAACCAAGCCTTGTCAGAATATCCTCGATTTTGATTTTTTCTTCGTCCATCAGGATGAGTTGCATCTTGTGCTTCGACAGGTAATTGCATACCTCCTGTCCTACACCTCCGGTAATAATGGATGTTACCTGATTTTCCCTCAGGAATTCAGCTAATTGCATATCAGCATCCACTTCTTCGGCAAACGGGTTCTCAACAAGTTTAGAGATTTCAGCCCCTGGCTTATGTACAACCAGATATTTGCAGCGGCCGAACCGGAGGTCATGAAAAGATCGGAGGGTTTTACCACTTGAGGTGATGGCAAATTGTTTTTCCATTGGTAATTTTAATGATTATTGTTTAAGTTTCGGATGTTTGATTTTCACCGGTAAGTTCTTCCCAATACTCTACTGCCCGTCTGGTATGCGGAATAACGATGGTACCGCCGACCAGGTTGGCTACTGAAAAGATTTCAAAAATCTCAGGAGTAGTCACACCCAGTTCATAACATTTGCCGAGATGGTACCTGATACAGTCATCACACCTGAGGACCATGGAAGTAGCCAGTCCAAGCATCTCCTTTACCTTTGCGGAAAGCGCGCCGTCCTGATAGGTGAGTGCATCCAGACTGTAAATCCTTTTCATCACCTTATTGTCGGCTGCCAGTATCCGCTCATTCATTTTCCCGCGGTAGGCATTAAATTCATCTGCAAGCTTTCCCATATCTTTTCAATAAAATTATTGTCTTTTTGAATTAATGTTTTCAGACACCATGGAACACCTCTCCTATCAGGGTAGTCTGCGTGCAATCCTTAATTTTCACGTGAACGGAATCTCCCTTCAGATAACCGTGGTCGGGAAAAACCACCACTTTATTCTGGGAGGATCTTCCAAAAACCATCTCTTTTGATTTTTTAGACACACCTTCCACGAGTACCTCAAAAACTTTACCAACATCGTTCCGGTTGCTTTTCAGCGAAAGCCTGTTTTGTAGTTTGATCACCTCATTGAGACGCCTGAGTTTGGTCTCCTCAGGTACATCATCCGCAAGATGTTTGTGGGCATAAGTTCCAGGCCGCTCTGAATACTTGAACATGAAAGCCATGTCAAAACGCACAAGCTCCATGAGTTCAAGCGTTTGGCGATGATCTTCCTCGGTTTCCGTACAAAAACCGGTAAAGATATCGGTCGACAAACCGCAACCGGGAATAATTTCCCTGATCGCCCTTATTCTGTCTAAATACCATTCACGGTCGTATTTACGGTTCATCAGTTTCAGAATCCTGGAACTGCCTGACTGCACCGGGAGGTGAATATGCCTGCACACATTCGGATGCGCAGCAATGGTCTGCAAAATTTTGTCAGACATGTCCCTTGGATGCGAAGTCGTAAACCTTATCCTCATCTGCAGGTCCGATTTGGCGCAATCTTCAAGCAGATCTGCGAAGCGGTATGGTTTTCGCTGTCCTTCGGGGTGCCATTTGTAAGAGTTCACGTTTTGTCCGAGAAGGGTTACTTCACGGTACCCTTTCCTGGAGAGATCGTTTACCTCTGATAAAATATCCTGCGGATCACGGCTTCTTTCACGACCCCTGGTATATGGAACAATGCAATAAGTACAAAAATTGTTACAGCCGCGGGTAATGCTGACATAGCCCGAAATGGCTGCATCCCCGATTCTCACCGGCGTTATCCGGTCATAGGTTTCCACTTCGCTCAGCTGCACATTTACCGCCTTCTCCCCCATAACGGCTTTATCAAAGAGAAACGGCAGGTCGCGGTATGCATCCGGACCGGCGACCAGGTCGACAGCACCATGATTAAGGAATTCATCCCCAAGCCTCTCAGCCATACATCCGATTACTCCGACTATAAGGTCCTTTCTTTTCTTTTTGTAACTTTTATAAAGGTCAAGTCTCCCCCAAATTCTCTGCTCTGCATTATCCCTTACCGAGCAGGTGTTAATCAGAATGGCATCAGCCTCTTCATCTGACGAAGCAAGGGTAAATCCTTTATCACGCATAACGGCCGCAACCACTTCACTGTCGGCAACATTCATCTGGCAACCGTAGGTTTCAATAAAAAGTTTCTTTTGCATCCTTTTCGCTATGGAGGAACAAAAATAAGAGATTTTTAATGGGACGGAAAAAATATTCCGGAATTGGTCTGTAAATTGAGAAGAGTAAGCAAAATGGCAGATTAATTCAGCCCTTAATTAAATGAAAGATGCAGGCAGCCGGAGGCCTAATATTAAGGAACCGTTTCCACGAATATTAAACCGGTAAGTATTTATTTAATGTATGTATATTTGCATACTAATTACAGGAAGATGAAAAAGGCAGTTGTATGGTTTATTCTGGTATTAGCCGGGATTATGGCAGGAGCCCAGCCTCTGCTACCCGAAGAGACCGGGCAGCAAAACTCCAGGCCGGAGATTTTTCAAAGACTGAATATATCCCAGGACCCACAGATCGAAAGGCTTGTCGGGATGCATATCCGTAAGAATGAATCCAGCAGGGGGATACAGGGATACAGGGTGGAAATCTTTTTTAGCTCAGCCCTCGATGCCCGGCAGAAGGCACTCAGCACAAAAACTGCTTTCCTCAGGGATTTTCCCGATATAAATGTCTATGTAATCTATATCTCACCCGATTTCAAGGTTCGCGTGGGAGATTTCCGTACGAAAAATGAAGCGCTTGCATTGATGAAAAAGGTTCAGGACCGGTTTCCAAAAGCCTTCATTGTCCCGGACAACATTGAATATCCCAGTCTAAATTAAAAAATATCCATAGCTGAATGAGTGAGTTGATAAAACACGAATGTGGGATTGCCCTTATAAGACTCCTTAAACCCCTTTCATTTTACCAGGAAAAATACGGAACCTGGCAGTACGGCCTCAACAAACTTTACCTGCTCATGGAAAAACAGCATAACCGCGGACAAGACGGGGCAGGTATGGTTAATATCAAGATCAGCCTGGATCCGGGACAGGAATATATCTCACGTTACCGGTCGGTGGAGCAGAATCCGATCAGTGATGTTTTCAGGAAGGTTCAGAAAGCATGGAAAAAAGCAAGTGTAAAAAAACCGGAAGATTTGGACCCGCAATGGGTATACGAACATCTGCCATTTACGGGTGAATTATTCCTGGGACATCTCAGGTATGGGACCTTTGGCCGGAACAGTATTGAATTTGTACATCCGGTACTGAGGCAAAACAACTGGAAATCAAGAAATCTTGCTCTGGCCGGGAATTTTAACATGACCAATACAAACGAGCTTTTCATGAAGCTCATTGAGCTCGGACAGCACCCCAAAGCTTATACCGACACCGTAACGGTATTGGAAAAAGTGGGGCATTTCCTGGATGAAGAAAACCAGCTCCGGTTCAGGCAATACAAGAATGAAGGCTATACCAACCGTGAAATATCCCCGCTGATTGAACTGAACCTTGATGTCCAGAAAGTTCTTGAACGGGCCTCCAAAGACTGGGACGGAGGTTATGCCATAGCCGGTCTGCTGGGACACGGTGATGCTTTCGTGATGCGTGATCCGTGGGGAATCAGGCCGGCACATTATTACTATGACGACGAAATCGTGGTAGTTGCTTCGGAAAGGCCGGTCATTCAAACGGTTATGGATATTCACTATGATCAGGTCAGGGAGATAAAGCCCGGGGAAGCACTCATCATCAAAAAAGATGGCAGAATCTCGAATGAACTCATCCGCGTGCCACACAAAAGAACGTCATGTTCCTTTGAAAGGATCTATTTTTCACGGGGATCCGACAAGGATATTTACCTGGAAAGAAAAAAACTGGGATTGCTGCTGGCACCGAAAATCCTTCATACTATCGGCTACGATTTTGCCAACACCATCTTTTCTTATATCCCCAACACCTCAGAAACCGCATTCTATGGTATGATACAGGGGATCAGAGAATATCTGGTGGAATGGAAGATTCAGGAAATCAGGGAGAAAAATGGTTCACTGACCAACGACCAGATCAAGGAAATCATTTCGGTTGAACCAAGGGTGGAGAAAATTGCGGTGAAGGACGTCAAGCTGCGTACATTCATTGCCGACGAAGGCAGCCGGCACGATCTCGTGGCCCACGTTTACGACGTCACCTACGGCCTGATCAGAAACAACCGGGACACCCTGGTAATCATCGATGATTCCATTGTTCGGGGGACTACGCTCCGCGACAGCATTATCCGTATCCTCGACCGGCTTCATCCGAAAAAAATCATTGTCGTCTCTTCTGCCCCTCAGATCAGGTATCCTGATTGTTATGGCATTGATATGACGCGCCTCGACAGCTTTGTGGCCTTCAATGCAGCCATTGCCCTGCTCAGGGAGACTGGCAGGGGGGAGCTTATTGATTCCGTTTATCAGAAATGCAAGGAACAGGAATATCTGCCCAAAGAAGAGGTGGTCAACTACGTAAAAGAGATATACCGTCCGTTTACAGATGAGCAGATTTCAGGCAAAATCGCTCAGTTGCTGAAGCCCGACGATTGTGATGCGGAGGTGGAAATCGTTTATCAGACGGTCGATAACCTGCACCAGGCATGTCCGGATGACACCGGAGACTGGTACTTTACCGGCAATTACCCGACCCCCGGAGGGAACCGGGTGGTCAATGCTTCATACATCAACTATATTGAAGGTCGCCACGGCAGGGCATACAGTTAGTGGCCCAGCCGCCTATTCAGGTAAAAGCCACGATTCGGTCTCTTTTCCCCGGATATAGGTTTCAATGTGCCGTCCTACCTTAGCTTCATACAAATCACTTACTGTAAGTATAATGCCGGTCTCAAGCACATCCCCGAAACTGTCGTTGACTACCGTACCGAAAGTCTTCATAGACGGGGAGAGGTTCATGTAAGCATTAAAGAGCGGAGGGATATTTTCTCCAAATTGTCTGACGCTATGTGACAGAATCTTGTAGTCTTCCTTGTAATCACCGCCGTTGAACAACTCATCCATTTTTTCCATATCAATTCCGAAATCAACCGGTTTTTTGGGATATACCAGATTCTCGCGGTCGCGGAAATACTTCAGGAAAAAGTATTGTATCAGATTACGGGCCTCATTATGAAAATG
The DNA here is from genome assembly GCA_030602265.1 of Prolixibacteraceae bacterium. GTDB lineage: Bacteria > Bacteroidota > Bacteroidia > Bacteroidales > Prolixibacteraceae > UBA1413. The sequence continues at coordinate 43,859 of JAUWAB010000003.1, forward strand.
GGAATACATGGTAACCTTGCCGAAGAAATACTTGATTTCGGGATGGTCGACCGTAAGCGCACCCAGGCCATCCCAAAGGTTGTCAAGCGCAAACAGTGCTTTGGCCCCGGTTTTGCTCGACTGGTAGTCGGGCTGTACAAAGGAACGCCCAAGCTCAAGTGTATGAGGGATATATTCCCTGCAAAATTTTTCGGAAAAGTGGAACAAATGCGCCGTCGCCAGCATAATTTCACCATTCTCGTCGCGACTGGCTTCACTGCAAAGCATATATCTGTATCCGCCCAGGATTTCTTCAGCGTCGGGATCCCAAACAATAAGCTGACGGTAAGGATTGTCAGAAATATCAAGTTCATCAATATCAATGGCCTTACCGGTGCCACCCCCGGCATCCCTGAAGGATAACTCCCTGAGACGACCGATCTCCTGCATAATCGCGGGTGAATCCTTATGGGTGATTATGTAGATCTCATTGCCTCCCTTGTTGGTCTTACGCATAAACTTATCCGGCTTCAACTCCGCCTTAATTACCTCCCTGGGAACCGGTGCAAGCAATTCTTCCATTTTTATTCCAGTAAAATAAATGAATGCAAAATTAATTATTATATGACCTTATTGAAAATTGTACAGTAATTATTTTAATTACATGGTTTCGGGCAACCTGTAAACCTGGTCCTTCACAATAGCAGCCCATTGCTGCGGACTCTTTGACCTGTCGAAGGTCTGCCAGGGTATAGGCTTGCCAAAATAAAGACTGACCCTTTTCTTACGGTGGCGATAAGTTTCATCCGGCAACAAAAACATCTCCAGGTTCCAACCTACCCTGAGCATGGTCCGGATTCTGGCCAACCAGTAAAAACGGCCAGAATTCCGGCCAGAAATAAATACCGGCACTACGTCCCTTTTGTATTGTACCGCCTTAACAATAAAATGCTTCTGCCACTCCAGGTCCATCACCTTCCCCCTGATCAGCCGGGAGGCGTAACCCGATGGAAATATCAGAATCTGTTCTCCCGACTCATAGGTTTGTGCCAAAAGCTTTGCAGCATCCCGCGAATTGCCGCCATGCTTGTTCACCGGAACAAAAACCGGCCGCAGGTTGGGAATGGTCATCAAAACATCGTTCACTAAAAATTTAAAAAAACCGAAACGGTTGTATACACTCTTCATCAGAAGAAGGGAATCAAAACCGCCTAAAGGATGGTTGCTGGCAAAAATGTAACTCTTTCCAGCAGGAATGGCGTCAAGCCCGTAAACCGTTTCAGTCACTTCAAAATCCTTAATGGCTGCCTGAACAAAATCAATACCCGACAAATGTCCATATTTAAGCATGAAGCCATTCATGAAATCAAGTCGCATAATCCTGTGAATCAACCTGTAGACAAAACCCGGGATCAAACGCGCCAGTGATGGATTCTTTTCTCTCATTACCCGGCGTATGTCAACAGGTTCAAAATCCCCCTGCCCTTCTTTTTCTTCCATAAGCGCTCTGCTTTTCCTTTAGTTTCGGAAAACAAAAATAACATCGAAATCAAATATTCAAATTTTAACGCAAAAAAAACAGAAGAATAGTTTTTAATGAGATCAATGCCAGATTGAATTTCAAGTTATCAACCGAAAACTTATCCACAACATTTATAAACACAAAACACTTATATACAGCTATATAAATAAATATCAAATAGGCTTTATCCATCTTTTTCAACAATATTTCAACAATATTTCAACAAACCCGAAGATGAACACTGGTGGAATAAATTGGAACAATGTGTAATAGTTTGGAATAAAAGTTATAATTTTATCTCTTGAAATTGAGCACCAGCCGATGATACGATTCTCAGCCAGATATAATGCACTGATTGATGACAAGGGAAGGGTCGTCCTTCCTTCGTCATTCAAGAAAGCCATGGGCGATCTGGCCGAGGAACCCCTGGTCATTGAGAAGGATATTTTTAAGGAATGTCTCAACATCTTTCCGGAACGTTACTGGAACCAACGCCTCGAATCCATTGAAAGGCAACTGAACCAGTTCGATGAGGAGGACGATGACCTGCTGGCCGATTTGTATGAGAATTACACCACGGTAACCATGGCTCCTAACGGCAGGATCAACATTCCTTCCGATTTCATGGAACATGCAGGTATCAACAGGGATGTGGTGTTTATTGGCAAAGGGAAGTCGATCAGACTCTGGGATGAAAAGAAATACCAGGGAAGCAAGGCCAACCGGCGCCCGCTGCGCGATATGTTCAGGGAAAGATTGGGGAATAACCCGGAAAACAGTGAAGGATGAACACATACCATATACCAGTGATGCCAGGTCTGAGTATCGAAGCAATGAAAATCAGACCGGACGGCAATTACGTAGACGCTACTTTCGGAGGCGGCGGTCACGCCCGTGCCATTGTCAGCCAGCTGACCACCGGCAGATTGTTTGCTTTTGACCAGGATGCCGATGCGGAAAGGAATGTGTTCAATGATGAAAGGCTGGTATTTATCCGATCCAACTTCCGCTATCTGAAAAATTTCCTCCGTTACAACCAGGTGGAGTCGGTTGACGGGATATTAGCCGACCTGGGGGTTTCCTCACACGATTTTGATGAAGCTGAACGCGGGTTCTCATTCCGATTTGAAGCCCCGCTGGATATGCGCATGAACCGGGAAGCAACCCTTTCTGCGAACACCATATTAAACCAATATACCCGGGAACAGCTGACATCAGTCTTCCGGAACTATGGAGAAATCCGAAATGCTGGCAAACTGGCCGATACCATTATTTCTTCCCGGGAATCGGCTCCCATCGCTACCACCGGCCACTTTCTGGAGACCATAAAAAACCTGATCCCCAGGGCCATAGAAAAAAAATACCTGGCACAGGTATTTCAGGCCCTTCGGATGGAGGTGAACGATGAAACCGGGGCACTGAGGGATTTCCTCGTTTCTGCCCTCGAAATTTTACGGCCGGGGGGCAGACTGGTCATCCTGACCTATCACAGCATTGAGGACCGGATCGTAAAGAATTTTATGAAATCCGGAAATTTTGAGGGTAAAGTCGAACAGGATTTCTACGGAAATTTCATAACTCCCTTTGAGCTCATCAGCCGCAAGGCCATAGTGCCCGATGAGGAGGAAATCACAAATAACCCGCGTTCCAGAAGCGCAAAACTGAGAATCGCCGAAAAAAAGGAGGTGAACCATGGCAAATAATACGGAATCCGGAACCAAAAAGAAACCCGGAGTCAGTTCGTTTCTCCGGGGTACTATCCTGACCGACGACAGGGTCACTCGGCAGTTCCCATTTCTGATCTTCCTGGTCGTTCTGGGTTTACTGATGATCACCAACCGGTACCGTTCAGAGAAAGTAATCCGCCAGATCGAAATCCTGCAGGGTACTATTGATGATCTGCGCTCCCAGTCGGTAACCAACTCCGCAAGACTCATGCATATGAGCAAACCTTCGGATGTGGCCAACCGTGTCAGGAATGCCGGTCTCGGACTGGAGGAACCCATAAGGCCTCCAAGAACTATTGAAGTCAGGAAAATAAAGGAAAGAAAATGAACATTCGCAACACCATCATATCACGACTGGCCATTATTTATTTCCTGATGCTGTTATTTGGAATAGCAGTAGTGGTAAAGCTGATTACCGTTCAGAATATCAGGAATGAAAAATGGGAGAACATTGCCAAAAACCTGAAGAACAATACGGTGGTTATCGAGGCGAACCGAGGCAACATTTGTGCAGCCGACGGCAACGTACTGGCCACTTCTGTTCCGGGGTACTTTATCCGTATGGATATGGCTGCCCAGGGGGTAAAACGGGTGTACAAGCAGGAAAGTGATTCTCTGGCCTATTACCTTTCCAGATTCTTCCGCGACAAACCGGCCTCTGAATATAAACGCATAATGGACGCAGGCTATCGCAACCAAAACCGTGGACTGATGCTTACCCCCAGAAAGATTGACTACAACGAACTCCAGGAGATCAAACAGTTTCCTATCCTTCGACGGGGTACTTTCGGCGGAGGCAGGATTATCGAACAGGAAAACCGGCGGGTCCTGCCCTTAGGTAAACTGGCATCGAGGACCATTGGTACACTGAATAAGGGTGTCTATGGGGGCATACACGGAAATATCGGCTATACCGGCATCGAAGGGGCGTTCGAAACCTACCTGAAAGGAAAGGAAGGTGTGGGATACCGGCAGAATTTATCCGGAAGATGGGTAAGCCGAACCGAAATTGAACCCCGCGACGGGATGGACGTCATCACAACCATCGACATCCGGTACCAGGACATTACGGAAAGTGCCCTGGAACGCCAGCTGATGGCCAGTAACGCCGAATGGGGCACCGCCATACTCATGGAGGTGAAAACCGGTGAAGTGAAGGCCATAGCAAACCTCGGCAGGGTATCGTCCGGTTATTACGATGAAATATACAACTACGCACTCGGGCACGCCGGTAACTATGAACCCGGATCTACCTTCAAACTGGTTTCCCTTATGGCAGCCCTCGATCATGGCGTTGTTGACACCAGCGACGTGTTTGACACAGGCAACGGAGTCTGGAAATACCGCGGCAGGACCATTTACGACAGCGACTACAAGTACGGTGGCCATGGAACCATCACCGTCAGGGAGATTTTTGAGAAATCCTCCAACGTAGGGTTTGCCAAAATGATAACAACTCACTATGATAAAAACCCGCGGGAATTTATCGACAGGATCAACAACATGGGTATTACCAAACCGCTTAACCTGGAGGTACAAGGTGAGGGTATTCCATACTTCAAATATCCCGGCGACAAGGACTGGTGGGGAACTACCCTCGCCTGGATGTCGTATGGTTATGAAAGCAAAATGACTCCACTCCAGATACTGACCTTTTATAATGCAGTCGCCAACGACGGAAAGATGGTGAAACCCAGGTTTATCCGGGAAATTCAGGACAGGGGCGACGTAGTGAAAAAAATGAAAACGGAGGTAATTAACCCTATGGTCGCCTCCCGGTCAACCATTAAAAAAGCACAAGTGCTTTTGCAGGGAGTTTGCGAAAACGGAACGGGCAAGTCAATTCAGGGGACTATGTTCAAGGTTGCCGGAAAAACAGGCACTGCACAGATTGCCTCCAGTCAGGGTGGTTATGCAAAAGGACTCTACCTGGCCTCCTTTGCCGGCTACTTTCCGGCCGATAATCCGAAATACTCCATGATCGTCGTGGTTAACAGGCCCCAGGGTGCCTATTACGGGGGAGCTGTTGCCGGGCCGGTCTTCAAGGAAGTGTCTGAAAAGGTCTTTGCCCTTTACACCAAAGCGGAGGACATCCCGGAGGACAACACAGCCTATGCAGCCATACCGGAAGTAAAAAACGGCCTGTCGCGCGACCTGGTCAGGGTTTTAAACTCCCTGGACGTGGATACCGACGGCAGGCGGCCGTCATCATTGGTAGCAAAGGCCATTAAAGCTGATGATGCCATCATTCTGGAAGAATTTGAAATCTCTGGCGAAAAAGTACCTGACGTCCGAGGAATGGCGCCGTCCGATGCGGTCTACCTGCTCGAAAATGCAGGACTGCATGTCAGGATAAGCGGAGTAGGCAAGGTCAGGAGCCAGTCAATGACTCCCGGGTCGAATTTTAAACAAGGACAATCTATAACGCTGATATTGGGCTAAAATGAAACACTGGGCTGAACTCATACCTGAAACCGGAATGGTGGAGACCATCGGAAATCCGGATATATATATTGCGGGCATGGCTTTCGATTCAAGAAAAGTGCTCCGGGATTTCCTTTTTATCGCACAGAGGGGGACCCATTCTGACGGACATGATTTTATAGCCCTCGCCATTGAAAAAGGTGCTGTTGCAGTGGTTTGCGAAGAGTTCCCCGAAACCATCGATCCCGGTATTCTTTATGTGAAAGTGGACAATTCAGGTACCGCATTAGGACAAATCGCCTCAGCATGGTACGGATTTCCTTCCCGAAAACTCAAAGTTACCGGAGTTACGGGAACCAATGGCAAAACCAGCATTGCCACTCTGTTGTACCGGCTCTTCACAAAACTGGGGTATAAAGCGGGATTGATCTCCACCATCTCCACCATTGTGGGAGATCAAGAGGAGACCGCCACCCATACCACACCCGACGCCCTGCGCATCCAGGCTCTGATGGCGGAAATGGCAGAGGCCGGCTGTGACTACTGTTTTATGGAAGTAAGTTCCCATGCGGTAGTGCAGAAAAGGATCTCGGGAATTGAATTTTCTGGGGGTATTTTTACCAACCTGACCCATGACCACCTCGATTACCACAAAACATTCGCCGAATACCTGAAGGCCAAGAAGGGATTTTTCGACATCCTGCCTGCATCGGCATTTGCCATTATAAATACCGACGACAAGAACGGCAAGGTGATGGTCCAGAACTGCAAAGCCCGGCAGGTTACTTTCTCTACCCGGTCGCTGGCCGATCATCACTGCAAGGTATTGGAAAGCCATTTCGACGGGATGCTGCTGAATATTGACGGGCAGGAAGTGTGGACCCATTTCGTGGGCAGGTTTAATGCCTCAAACCTGCTGGCAGTGTACGCAGCGTCCCTGGCATTAGGCCAGAAAAAGGAAGAAGTGCTGCCTGTGATCAGCCAGCTGACTCCGGTGGCCGGAAGGTTTGAAACCATAAGGAGCAGTGACGGGAAAATGGCAATTGTTGACTACGCCCATACCCCCGATGCCCTGAAAAATGTCCTGTCGGCCATCGACGGGATCAGGTCCGGGAACGAAAAGGTAATTACAGTCGTCGGGGCAGGCGGAGACCGCGACAAGACCAAACGGCCCGAAATGGCAAAAGAGGCCCTGACTGGAAGTGACCTCGTCATACTGACTTCCGACAATCCGCGCACCGAAGATCCCGAGGCCATCATCCGGGATATGGAAGCGGGAGTCAGGAACGCCGGCAAAAAAGTCATCTCCATTACCAACCGCAGAGAAGCCATTAAAACGGCCATTTTCATGGCTATGCCCGGCGACATCATCCTGATCGCCGGGAAGGGACATGAGAATTACCAGGAGATACACGGAGTTAAACACCATTTCGATGACAAGGAAGTGGTCAGGGAGTTTTTTCAAACCATTTAACCAAAGGAGAAATGATTTACTATCTGTATGAGTGGCTGAAAGACATGAACATTCCGGGAATCGGAATGCTGCAGTATATCTCGTTCCGGTCTGGTGCCGCAATAATCCTGTCCCTGTTCATTACCACCGCATTCGGAAGGAAACTGATCCGCTATCTTCAAAAGAAACAGATAGGGGAAGAAGTAAGAGATCTTGGGCTTGAAGGACAAATGCAAAAGAAAGGAACACCTACCATGGGCGGTATCATAATCCTTGCAGCCATCCTGATCCCAACCCTGCTCTTTGCCCAGCTATCCAACATCTATATCCTCCTTATGCTCCTGACCACTGTATGGCTGGGCCTGATCGGGTTTATGGACGACTATATCAAAGTATTCAGGAAAAATAAAAAAGGTCTGGCAGGCAGGTTTAAGATCCTGGGGCAGGTAAGCCTTGGTATCATGGTGGTGACCGCACTGATGCTCAGCGATGACGTACTGGTCAGGGAAAATGTGAAATCAAGGAGTGGCGAAGACCTCCGCGAACTGGTAATCGATCCGGAATCCGGACAGCAGCAGGTCAGGGTCGTTACGCAGGAAATCAAATCCACCAAAACCACCATCCCATTTGTCAAGCAAAATGAATTTGACTACGCATGGCTGGTTGGCTTTGCAGGGAAACACGCCAGCTGGCTTCGATGGCTGGTTTACGCTGTCGCTGTGATCCTGATCATTACCGCAGTCTCCAATGCCGCCAACCTTACCGACGGATTAGACGGTCTGGCCACAGGAACCTCGGCCATCAGCGGTGCCACACTGGGCATACTTGCCTATGTGAGCGGAAACGTAATTTACGCCAACTACCTGAACATCATGTATATACCATATGTCGGGGAGCTTACTGTATTCATCGCGGCCTTTATTGGTGCCACCGTCGGGTTCCTTTGGTACAATTCCTACCCGGCACAGGTATTCATGGGCGACACCGGCAGCCTGGCTTTAGGTGGAATTTTAGCCGTATTCTCGGTAATCATCCGCAAGGAAATCCTGATTCCGTTGCTTTGCGGGATTTTCCTGATCGAAAACCTGAGCGTGGTCATGCAGGTTACCTGGTTTAAATATACCAAACGCAAGTATGGTGAAGGCAGACGGATATTCCTGATGAGCCCGATCCATCACCATTTTCAGCTGAAGGGAATTCCTGAGGCAAAGATCGTAACCAGATTCTGGATAGTGGGCATCATTCTGGCCGTATTGACAATCGTAACCCTGAAGATCAGATAATTATGAAACCACTTGCAGTTATACTCGGAGCAGGCGAAAGCGGGACCGGAGCAGCCATTCTGGCCCGGAAGCAGGGGTATGCTGTATGGGTGTCCGACTCCGGCCTTATAAAAGAAAAGTACAAGACTGAGCTTGACCGCCACCAGATAGAATGGGAGGAATCGGGCCATACCATGGAAAGGATCCTGAAAGCAGCCCTGGTGGTCAAGAGCCCCGGAATCCCGGAAAAAGCCCAGGTTATCAGGGAAATCAGAAAACATAATATACCCGTAATTGCCGAAATCGAATTCGCTGGCAGATATACGCAGGCAAAGAAAATATGTATTACCGGCTCCAACGGGAAAACAACCACTACCCTGCTGACTTATGAAATCCTGAAAAGGGCCGGAATCAGGACTGGACTGGCAGGAAATGTCGGCAACAGCCTGGCCAGGCAGGTGGCAGAAAACGATGCAGAGGTGTATGTCATTGAACTCAGCAGCTTTCAGCTTGATGACATGTTTGAATTCAGGGCAGACGTCTCTGTTTTACTGAATATTACACCTGACCATCTGGACAGGTACAATTATGAAATGCAGAACTATGTAAATTCCAAATTCAGGATTTTGCAGAACCAAAGCGAAAGCGACTATTTCATCTATTGTGCCGATGATCCGGTAATCTGCAATGAACTGACAAAGAGAAAAATCAGACCGGCCATGCTTCCATTTTCACTTCTTCAGGCCAGGGGAAACGGGGCATGGGTCACAGACAATACGATTCATATACAAATTAACGAAAAACAATTCAGCATGTCAATTCTGGATTTAGCCTTACAGGGCAAACACAACACCTACAACTCGATGGCCGCAGCTGTCTCCAGTATGGTACTTGAAATCCGGAACGACCGGATAAGGGAAGTTCTCAGTGATTTTCAGGGCGTAGAACACCGGCTGGAAAGGTTTCTGAAAGTCCACGGAATCGAGTTTATCAACGACTCGAAAGCGACCAACGTGAATTCAACCTGGTATGCCCTGGAAACGATGGACAAACCGGTGGTCTGGATTGCAGGCGGCGTGGATAAGGGTAACGACTATACCATGCTCTTCGATCTGGTGAAACACAAGGTAAAGGCGATCGTCTGCCTGGGCACCGATAATTCAAAGCTTCATACCGCTTTCGGCAGCATGGTCAATAATATCATCGACACACGGAGTATGGCCGAAGCCGTGAAATCAGCCTACTACCTGGCCCGTAACGGTGATGCGGTGCTGCTTTCACCGGCCTGTGCAAGCTTCGATCTCTTCGAAAATTACGAAGACCGCGGAAACCAGTTTAAGCAGGAAGTAAGAAACCTATAATATCTGACGATGGAAACCAGTCTGAAAAACATGATCAAGGGAGACAGGGTAATCTGGACCATCCTGCTGCTCCTATCCATGCTCTCGATGCTTATCGTTTACAGTGCCACTGGTGCACTGGCATTCAGACAGGCTGACGGGAACACCTTTTATTTCCTGGTCAGGCAGATGGTTTTCCTGGGATTAGGCTTTGGCCTTATCCTGATCATGGTCAATGTCATACCGGTAAAATTCTACTCGATCATTTCCAGGGTGGTGGTCATTGCCAGCATACTGCTTCTGGCATTAGCCATCGGAATGAAAATCACCGGATTGGCCGGCGATTCTACCGGCCGTACCCTGAACCTGGGTTTTCTGTCCTTTCAGCCTGCAGAAGTAGCCAAACTTGGACTGATCATGTTTACTGCCAAAATGCTTGGTATTGAACAAAATTCAAGAGAAGGACTGAAAAACGCCTTCTGGAAAGTATTGGTTTTTACGGTAATAATATGCGCCATGATTGCCTACTCCAATGTATCAACTGCCATGTTGCTCTTCGCCACCATCATGACCATGATGTTTATCGGGCGGGTACCTCTCAGGTATTTGCTGTTGCTGGCAGTCGCAGGAATAGGTCTTATTGCGGTGATTTACCTTTACGGTGACAGAATGGGAAAAATCTCCCTGCGGTTTCCTACAGCGCAGGCAAGGCTCGAAAGATTTGTAAAAGGGGATCCGGCTGAAGAGAAAGGGATTACCCAGGCGGATTATGCCAAACTCGCCATCTATGAGGGTGGCATTGTCGGTAAAGGCCCGGGCAACTCTGATGTGGCCAACTATATGGCTGCCGCATACAACGATTTTATATATGCCATAATCATTGAAGAATATGGACTGATCATAGGCGGAGCGGGGGTACTGATGCTTTACCTGATCTTCTTTTTCAGGGGGGTAACCATTGTGCGGCGGGCCAACCGGACATTTCCGGCATTTCTGGTTACCGGACTAACGCTGCTGCTTACCTTTCAGGCGATGATCAACATGGGCGTTTCAGCGGGAGTCATCCCGGTAACCGGTCAGCCACTGCCATGGGTCAGTATGGGCGGCACATCCCTGCTCTTCACATCTGTGGCATTTGGTTGTATTCTCAGCGTAAGCTACCAGAACCAAAAGGATAAAAAAGTGGAGGCCCCTGCAGTGCAGGTAATCGTACCCGACGAGGATCAGGAAATGAAATAAACAGGTGACAATGTATATCTTGAATGGATAATTTAAAAATAATCATAAGCGGAGGAGGTACCGGAGGGCATATATTCCCTGCCCTGTCGATTGCCGGTGAAATCAAAGCGAGATTTCCCGAAAGCGAGATCTTGTTTGTTGGGGCGACCGGCAGAATGGAAATGGAGAAGGTTCCTGCTGCCGGTTTTCGCATAACCGGGCTGCCGGTAATAGGAATGCCCAGGAAACCCGGACTCTCTACCGTGAGATTTCTTTACAGGCTGGCCAAGAGTATGGTAATGGCCAGGCAGATTATCCGCGAATTCAAACCCGACCTGGCCATCGGTGTGGGTGGCTATGCCAGCGGACCCTTACTGAGGGCTGCCGTGGCCAGGAATGTCCCGGCCCTCATCCAGGAACAGAACTCCTACGCTGGCGTAACCAATAAACTCTTAGGTAAAAAGGTACAGAGCATCTGCGTGGCCTACGAAGGCATGGAACGGTTCTTTCCCGCAGAAAAGATCATTCTCACCGGAAACCCTGTCAGGCAGGCTATGCTGAATATTACAGCTACCCGGGAAGAAGCAGCAAAACATTACCGCCTGAACCCGGGAAACAAGACCCTGCTGATCACGGGAGGAAGTCTCGGTGCACGGTCGCTTAACAATGCAGTACTGGCAAACCTTGAACTGATAAAAGAATCGGACTTACAGGTGATCTGGCAGACCGGATCGTACTATTACGATGAAATGATTGAGCGTACCAGGGGAACCCTCCCGGAGAACCTGCATATCCATAAATTCCTGAACAACATGGAACTGGCCTATACGGCTGCCGATGTAGTTGTTTCCAGGGCTGGAGCCGGAACCATCAGTGAATTGTGCCTGGTCGGGAAACCATGCATCCTGGTGCCGTCTCCCAATGTGGCCGAAGACCATCAGACCCGAAACGCCATGGCCCTGGTAGAAAAAGATGCAGCATTACTCATCAGGGACGACCAGATCGGACAAAATCTTTTCAGGGAAACGCTGTCACTGATTGGCGACACCGACAGAATGAACCGGCTGACCCGGAATATTAAAAAACTGGCGCTACCCGACGCAACCGTCCGGATAGTGGATGAAGCCATACGATTAATTAAAAAATGAAAGGTTTCGAAAATATAACACATGTCTATTTTATAGGTATCGGGGGCATTGGAATGAGTGCCCTGGCCCGGCTGTTCAACCACCACAAACTGGAGGTTGCAGGATATGACAGGACCCCATCTTCATTAACCACAAGGCTTCAGAAGGAGGGAATTAAAGTCCACTTTGAAGACTTCGGGGATTCTGTTTCCACACTTACCGGACCAGTAGACCAAACCCTTGTTGTGGTTACCCCGGCTGTACCGGAAAGTCATGGAGAACTGCAGTGGTTCCATAAAAACAAGTTCAGTATCTGGAAAAGATCCAGGTTATTGGGCCATATTTGCAGGCAGTATTCCTGTCTGGCAGTCGCCGGCACGCACGGAAAAACGACGGTCTCCACCATGGCAGCGGTAATTCTGAACCATACTGCCACCGGTTGCGGCGCCGTTCTGGGGGGAATATCCAAGAACTTTGAAACCAACCTCATCATCCCAGCCTCAGACGATCAATGGTTGGTAACGGAAGCCGATGAATTTGACCGTTCATTTCTCCAGCTCGATCCCGATGTGGCAGTGATCACCTCAATGGACGCCGACCATCTGGACGTGTATGGAAAACATGAGGAATTCATTGCCTCCTTTAAGGAATTTGCCCGGAAAGTAAGACCAGGTGGTAAACTACTTGTCAAAAAACCTATACGGGGATATTTCCCGGGAAACGGACAATCCGGAATATATACCTATGCGCTGTCGGGGGATGCCGATTTCACGGCCGAGTCACTGAGGCTGGATGAGAACAGCCGGAACTATGTTTTCAGGCTTTCGACGCCGGAAGGCCTCTCTCCGGAAATCCGGATGACTTACCCCGGCCTGCTGAATGTTGAAAACGCAGTCGCCGCAGGAGCTGCGGCTTTTCTGGCAGGCGCCGGACTGAGCGATATTTGCGACGGGCTATCCATTTACACCGGGGTAAAACGCCGCTTTGACATCCTTTTAAGGACGTCAGAAACCGTATATATCGATGACTATGCCCATCATCCGGAGGAACTCAGGGCATTTATCACCTCAGTAAGGGCACTCTACCCCGGAAGGCATATCACCGGAATTTTTCAGCCTCATCTTTATACCAGAACCAGGGACTTCGCCAACGAATTTGCCGTAAGTCTCGATCTGCTCGATACGGCCGTACTGATACCGGTGTATCCGGCAAGGGAACTGCCCATCCCGGGTGTAGACTCCCACATGCTGCTGCAGAAAATGAACATTCGCGAGAAATATTCCATCAGCAAGGAAGAAATTCCTGAATTCCTGAAAAAACATCCCCCACAGGTTCTACTTACCATGGGGGCAGGCGACATAGAACTGCTTTCCGGAGTAATTATTCAAATACTGAAAGATGAAGCGGAAAATTAAAATACTGGCACATATAACGGCATGGATACTGTTTGTCGCGATAGTGACCGTAACACTTGCCTTCACCTGGGCTGAAACAGCTTCGGTGAAATGTGATGCCATCGAAGTGAATTTTTACGGCGACGAAACCATTCGACTGAGCAGACAGGAGATTACCAGGATGGTAAAAGCTGCCGACAAGGAGCTTATCGGTAAAAAACTCAGGGAGATCAATGCAGAAGAGATTGAGAAAGAGGTCGGAAAGCACAATACCATACTAAAGGCAGATGCCTACAAGATGGTTGTAAGGGATACGACAGGTTACAAAGGCGTACTTGCCGTAAAGGTAAGGCACCGGACACCCGTAATGAGGGTCATAACTCCGGATGTAAGTTATTACATGGATGCAGAGGGTGCCAGGTTTCCGACCTCCACCCGTTATTCAGCCAATGTGGTGCTGGTTACCGGAAATGTAAGCGAAGAATTAGCCAGAGAGTCATTGCTCCCCCTGGTCAGATTTGTGAGCGGGCATGATTTCTGGCAGGCACAGATCAAACAGATCCATGTTGACCGGAATGAAGAACTGCTGATGACTCCGCTTGTCGGCAATCAGCTGATAGAGTTCGGAACCGCCGAAGATTACCGGAAAAAACTCAGAAACCTGATGGCCTTCTATGAGCAGGTACTGGCCAGCAAAAACTGGGACAGATATGAAAGGATAAGCTTAAAATACAGGAATCAGATAATTGCTAAAAAAAGAGATTGATATGGCGTCAAAACAGGAAATCACGGTCGTTGTCGACATAGGCTCCTCCAGGATCAGAGGACTGGCAGGGATCAAAACCACCAATGGCAGAATCGAGATACTTGGACATGCAACGGTGCCGGCGAAGGGCATTAAAAGGGGTGTGGTAATGAATATCGAAGAGTTTTCAGAAACCCTGGCTCAATTGGTTGAACAGCTCGAAGAACAGTCTGAGATAAACATCAGGCTTGTCGATGTGGCCATGGCAGGCCAGGCGATACAGACCATAGCCTTCGACGGGATCAGGTATACAAGCGGAAATGGCATCGTGAGCAAGAGCGACATAGATTACCTGCTGAATGAAGCCAGGAACATGCCCCTTGAACCGGGATACAAAATCTATCACATTGAGCCGCAAAGCTATACCATCGACGACGAACCCAACATCACCAATCCGGTCGGCCATGCAGGAAGAAAAGTTCATGCCCGGTATAAACTGATAACGGGTCCAAAATCCTATCAGGATAACGTCAGGCTTGCGCTTTCAAGAATCAGCATTCAGACAGGCAGGTTTATCCTGACGCCCCTGGCGACCGCCGAAGCGGTTATGACCGAGGACGAGAAAGATGCCGGTGTGGTGATGGTAGACATTGGATCTGGGAATACCAAGCTGGCGGTTTATACCGACGGGCACCTGTCGCATGCAGCGGTAATACCCTTCGCCGGAGATGTCATTACCCGGGATATCAAGGAAGGTTGCAACATACTCCTGAAATTTGCCGAACAGCTTAAAACCCAGTACGGACAGGCTATGGGCGACTTTGCCGATGAGGACAAGGTGGTTACCATTGCCGGTGGAAAAGGATGGGAGTCGAAGGAGATCTCGTTCAGGAGCCTGGCCTACATTATCCAGGCCAGACTGGAAGAAATCATCGACAGTGTTTACTTCCAGATCGAGAAATCGGGACTGCTGGAACATCCCCACCAGGGAATCATCCTGACAGGCGGAACAGCTTCCCTGAAAAATATCCTGCAGATCCTGAAGTTCAGGACCGGAATGGATGCCAGGATGGGCAAACCTGAGCTGAGACTTGTGGCAGGTGCCGATTTTAACAAAACGGAGTATGTTACTGCACTTGGACTCCTGAAAATTGCCCTGTCGGATAAGGCTCCTTCAAAAAAACCTGAAAAAACAACCTCATCGGGTAAAAGTACATCCCAGGGAAAAGGTATATTTGGAGCATTGGGAGATAAAGTTGCGCAGCAGTTAGGCATTTTGTTTTCCGATGACGACGAAGTAATGCAATAATTAAAACAGATTCCGATGGCCGAAGATTTAATCAGATTCAATTTTTCAAAATCCACGGCTTCCATCATCAAAGTGATAGGCGTGGGCGGAGGAGGCTGCAACGCAGTGAACCACATGTTTGAAGAAGGTATCAGAGATGTGGATTACATTGTATGCAATACCGACGGGCAAGCGCTGGAAAACAGTCCTGTACCCACCAGAATTCAGTTAGGCGTCACGCTGACCGAAGGCCGCGGTGCCGGCAACCGGCCGGAAATGGGCGAAGAGGCTGCCCTTGAAAATTTCGATGATCTCCGGACGGTTCTGGAAGACAACACCAAAATGTTGTTTATTACAGCCGGTATGGGCGGAGGAACAGGAACGGGCGCCGCTCCGGTAATCGCCAGATTAGCCAGGGAGCTCGACATTCTGACCATAGCCGTGGTAACTGTCCCTTCTCCCGCGGAAGGCCATAAACGGCACAATCAGGCCATCGAAGGAATCAGGAAACTGAGTGAACATGTCGACAGCATGCTGGTGGTCAGTAACCAGCGACTCCACAGCATATACGGGGAGTTGCCCGCAAGGCAGGCCTTCAAGCTGGCAGACACTGTAGTTATGACCGCCGTTAAAGGCGTGGCTGAAATCATTACCCTTCACGGAAACATTAACATCGACTTTGCCGATGTGTACACCGTGATGCACGACAGCAAGGTATTCATAATGGGAACGGGGATTGCAGACGGTGAAAACCGGGCAATGGATGCGGTACGTATGGCCCTTCGTTCGCCATTGCTTGATAACCAGGAGATCAAAGGAACCAAAAACATTCTGCTGAACATTATTTCCGGCAACGAGGAAATTACCATAGGCGAAATCGGTGAAATCATCGAGTATCTTCAGATGGAAGCCGGTCAGGAGGCAGATATCATCTGGGGTAACGGATACGATGTGGCTTTGGGTAACCAGATCAGCGTAACCATCCTTTGCACAGGCTTCAGAAATGCGGCATCCTATCTCCCCCAACCTGAAAAGCCCAGGGAACAGTTTACCCTGCAGCAAGAAATTCCGTCAGAAGAACCAGAAGAAGTTAAACCCGAAAGAAAAGAAGAGGAACCTTTCGTTCTTGAACTCGACCTCGAACCGATTTATCCGGAAGAGAAAGAACCTGTTGTAAAAAAGGCCAGGAAACAGGAAGAACAAAGGCCAAAGAAAAAGAAATCAAAATCATCATCCGGCGAAGAGGAAACAGATGGCAACATTGACAACTGGTTTGTCAGAAAGTTTTCACGTTTTTTTGATGATGATGATCAAAATATGTAATAACCCGTTAATCGAAAGAGTATGACCAAAGATATTGTAAATTTTCAGTTCGAAAAGAAAACAGGCTCCATCATAAAAGTAATTGGTGTTGGCGGTGGAGGCGGAAATGCGGTAAACCATATGTATAAATTAGGGATCCGTGATGTGGATTTCGTGATTTGCAATACCGATTCACAGGCATTGGCCAACAGTCCGATACCATCAAAAGTGCATCTGGGGTCATCCCTGACCGAAGGCCGTGGTGCGGGTAACAAACCTGAAGTAGGCAGGCAGGCTGCCACAGAAAACATTGAAGATGTGCGGAATGCCCTGGAATCCAACACACGGATGGTGTTTATCACGGCAGGCATGGGTGGCGGAACCGGTACCGGCGGAGCTCCGGTTATTGCCGGATTGTGCCGGGAACTCGGCTACCTCACCATCGGTATTGTAACCATACCTTTCCGTAACGAAGGCAAGAGAAGGATCAGCCAGGCCATAGAGGGCATCCAGGAGATGGAACAGTATGTAGACTCATTGCTGGTTATCAACAATGAGCGTATCCGGGAAATGTACGGCGACTTCGCCATATCCCAGGCATTTGCCAAGGCCGATGATGTGCTTGCCACGGCAGCAAAGGGGATCGCTGAGATCATTACCGTGCCTGGCTATATAAACGTCGACTTCGCCGATGTGGAAACGGTCATGCGCGAAAGCGGGGTTGCCGTCATGGGTACCGGTCTTGCCGAAGGGGAAGGCCGGGCCATCAAAGCAGTCGAACAGGCGCTGAATTCGCCCCTGCTCAACAACAACGACATCAGGGGAGCCCGGAATATCCTGCTCAATGTCACTTCCGGCGAAACAGAAGTCACCATGGACGAAATCGGGGCAGTTACCGATTATATACAAACCAAGGCCGGATTTGAGGCAGACCTGATCTGGGGTAACGGCATTGATGAAAATCTTGGGAATCAGATATCAGTAACGGTGATTGCCACCGGGTTCAGCACCAGCAGCATCCCCGAAATCCTCAGTGCCAAGAAAACCGACAAACAAAAATTTGAACTGACAGCTACCTCTCCCGCAAGAAATAATCCTACACCACAGGCACCACCGAAACCCGTGGAAAAGATACCAACACCTGCACCTAATCAGAGAATAAGTGAAGTAAAAGTCAAGTCGCAGCAACCAGAAAAAGCCGGGTGGGAAACGCTCTACGAAAACAGGAAAAATATTGTTGAAGAACCAGCTCCCAAACAACGGGTGGATGTCGACTATGCCCGGATGAGCGAGGATGACGTCGAAAACCTGGAGAGTGTTCCTGCCTACATCCGCAAACAGATGCTGGCCAATCAGCAGGGCAACCTGAAATCGTCGGAGTATTCCAAATATTCGGTATCGCCCGACCCCAACAAAAAAGTGATCTTCAGGGATAACAATCCCTATCTGCATAAAAATATCGACTAAAAAGATCTGGCTATGACACTGTTTGAACAAATCAATGAGGACATAAAAGCGGCCATGAAGGCCAGGGAAAAGGAGAAACTCGAAGCATTGCGCAACCTAAAGAAACTGATGCTGGAAGAACGTGCGGCAAAAGGCGCCGGCACAGAACTTTCTGATTCAGAAAGTTTAAAACTGATTCAGAAACTGGTTAAGCAAGGTAAAGATTCTGCCGATATTTATACCAGGCAAGACCGGCCGGAGCTGGCTGAACAGGAATTGGCCCAGGTGGCGGCTCTTGAGGTGTACCTTCCCCGGCAGATGAGTGATGCCGAACTAACTGCCGCCGTTAGGGAAATAGTCGAATCCACGGGGGCAACAAGCGTTAAGGATATGGGCCGGGTTATGGGCATCGCATCCAAAACGCTGGCAGGCAAGGCCGACGGCAAGGATATTGCCGCCAAGGTGAAAGAGCTGTTAAACGGCTGATTCAAGGAAGAAATTCCTTCCAGTCACGACCTCCTGTGACCCAGTCCAGATTGAACCGGGCAATCTTGGCACCTTGACCCGATTCATAAAAGAGATATATCAGGCCCTCACTGGCTGTACCATTCCTTCCGGCGGCCATTGATGAATAAGCAAACGGACCTTCATCGACCAGCCTTTTAACAGGCCAGGTTTTTCCTCCGTCGAAACTGGCCCAAACGGTACCACGAATCCTTCTTGATGTGCGATATTCAAATGGGACTGTTTCATCCTCCGTTTCAGCGGGAACATCTATATTACTATATAGCAATATATCGTATCCTTCAAGCGGCAATCTGACCAGCCCGGCCATTAGTCCGTAATCTGTATGTTGTGCGCCATCAGGCAAATCGTTGCATACCGATAAATTCTCCCAGGTCTCGCCACCATCAAAACTCCTTGCAATATGCCTTTTCCTGGGATTTAGTCCATCAGTTGACATATGCCGGCGAGAATTGTAGTAAATACTACCATCCTCCAATTCCTCCAAAGCAGCCTCTCCTGTACCGGTTGCCGGAAATGGAGCACTGGTATTCCAGGTCTTGCCATGGTCATCACTGTATATGGCATTGGTATAATGATCAGCCCAGAACTCCCGGTTATTTCCACCTGCATAAAATCTGGAAGGTCGGATCAGTCTGCCCGGATAATGGCCATATCTCAAAGTTATGCCTCTTTCATTCATATGCATTGAAGGAGTATTGCCCTTCTCGTCAGGATAAATGATGACATTTTCCGAAAGCCAGTTCTTCCCATGATCTTTACTTCGATAAACCATAAGCGGGGATATAGGATGACTTTCTTCAATGAAAAAGAGAATATCTCCTGTCGTTTCGTCGACAGTTGTGCCTCCTCCCTGAAAACCAGGACTGGCAACCAGAATTTCCGGTTCCCAGTTCTGACCTCCGTCATGACTCCTCCTGACTCTCATGTTTTTATTTCCCCAGGTGGCAACTACACACCCATCCATGGCGACAACCACATTAGGGAATCTTTCATCCTCAAATATCTGCTGAATTTCAATAAATTCTATTCCTCCATCCCAAAAAGGATTAATTGTGGAACAGTTACAGCTTTGAATTACCATAGCGGCACCAATCAGAAGTTTTAGCATAGTCATTTGCATCATACCAGGAACTTTTTTAAATTTTTATCAGCTTAAAATAAGACAAATTTCTGTAACAATTACTCAAAATCCTTACCCCCGGAATAAAATACCTATGACCAAATGACCATAAAAAAAAGAGCTGTACCAATTCTGATACAGCTCCCTTATTCTTAAGTAGATTATGTCCTAGAAAAACTTATTCCTCTTGTCTACAACTTCTACGGCGTCTCTCAGTGCCTGATAAGCCTGAAAAGAAGCCCTGAAGCCCATTGCCTGAAGCATTCTGTTTCGTTCTCCATCCACATCTGAGTCACCGCCTTCTTCAACATTGGTCACTTTAACCAGGAATGCGGCATTGTTGCCTCTGAAAGGGACAGACAGGCGTCCGGGTTCCAGTGCTGTAACCTTACCGATAACAGCAGGTTCGTTACCCACACCAGGTATAGTCATGGAAGTGATATTGATATTGGACGCAATATTTACACTGCCGTTAACTTGTGTGGCAATTTCGTATAGATCATTTTTACCTTCAGAAGCCTTTTTGATCCTTTCGACCAGGATATCTCCCTTCTTTTGATTCTGAACGGCCAGTTCAACCCTGGTCCTGACATTCTCAAAAGGAGCAGGGCCTTCTTCGGTAGCTTTTACCAAAACCGCCACAATGAAATTATCCCCAAACTCAAATATCGGTGATTCATCAAAATTTTTCAGAATACTGCCCACTTTGGCATCAAAGGCAGCCCTGACCAGCGATCTTGAACCTGTCATACCGGCAACATTCAGGTCGTTCTCACGAATTACCGCCTGGCGTTTCACCAATCCATCAGCCTCAATGGCTGCATCAAACTTCTCTTTTGTGGTATTTTCGCTGACAAACTTACTGGCTTTTGCATAAACCGACTGGTTGGTAAGGGTGCTGGGAGTAACCGTACGCTCCATTACGGCAAGCTGTACCTGTTGGGTAAGTGCACCCCGGCGGGTAGTCTGAACGATATGTAAGCCGAACTGAGTCGGAACAATAGTCACTTCGTTAACCTTATTGTTGAAAGCAGCTTCTTCAAAGGGTTTAACCATCATCCCCCTGCCGAACCATCCAAGGTCTCCCCCATTAATAGCCGAACCGGTATCCGTAGAATATTGCCTGGCTAATGAAGCAAAATCACCTCCTTTTTCGATTACCCCCTTGAGGCTGTCGGCAAAAGCCTGCATCATAATGGCTTCTTCCTGTGAGTTGACACGAAGAAGAATATGCCTGGCCTCCACTGAATCAGGCATCATCTCAGATGCGTGAAGCTTGGCAATTTTATAGGAATTGTTTTCAAAATAGGGACCAAAAACGTCTCCTATTGACCCATTTTCTCCAAAAACCCAGGTGGCAAGGTTCTCCGGGAGACTGGATTGCTTATACCACTCCCCGTCGAAACCGACATCTGAATTGGAATTTACAAACTGAATGTTATCCGTTGCGCTGGCAAAATCATCACGAATATCGGTGATCCACTTCTCAGCAGCACTGTAATCTGCCTGCGAAGGTTTAACCTCGAAATTAACATACTCTATGCTCCTGGATTTTTCTTCCTTGAACTCATCCTTATTAGCCGCATAATAATCACGGAGGTCCTTATCGGTAACTGTAATCTCAGTATCAGCAACTGTATTGAAATTCAAGGCTATATACTCGAAACTTACGTTCCTGTTCCGGCCTTCAAGACTGAATTGCGCCTCGTCGTTTGTCACATATAATGCTTTACTGATCAGGTTATTGTATTTTGTCTGAAGCCGGTCACCCAATATCTGCCTCTCCAGGTACAACCAATAATTACGTTGCTCGGGGCTTACGCCGGTTTCGAGGTTCCTGACAAAGTTGACCACGGCCGAACGCTGAAACTGTCCGGTATTCGGATCGGTGAAGATCTGCTGTACAATGGGATGGATATTGTTCCCCTGAACCATATCAAACATTTCATCCTCAGATACGGAAATACCCAGTTTTTTGTATACATCACCCATGATCTTCTCGCGAACCATGCTTTCCCAGGTCTGATCACGGACCTGCACCCAGGTTTGTTCGTCAAGTTGAGACTGTCCGGTATTCGACCGGTATATCTCTGCCAATTCCTCAACCTTACGTTGAAAATCGGGATATTGAACAGTTTCGCCCTTAATGGACCCTACTTCAAGCCTTCCGCGGGTAAACATGGATGAACCTGACTGAAATAAGTCGCCAAGAATAAACGCGACTAATGCAAGGCCAATTACGATGGCCACAAGCAACCCTCCCTGGGTTCTGATTTTCTGTAATGTTGCCATTTAAAAAATAGTATTTTAATGCAATTATGGTTTCAAAAATTCAGGCACGAAGATAATAATTTTCAACTTCATACCCGTTGTTTAGCAATATTTTTGCCTATTCCGGCAACGGTGCGGCTTTCAGGAGATAGTTCATTTAATGAAAAGTTCAAAATAAGGTAACTGGGTGGACATTTTTATCCGATTCCGGAAGAAAGGGCATACAAAACCTGATCATTCCTCCAAAATGGTCACATAAACCAATTCAATCTTTGTGTAAGACGCTTTCAGAATTTTGAAATTGAACC
The DNA here is from genome assembly GCA_030602265.1 of Prolixibacteraceae bacterium. Classification (GTDB taxonomy): domain Bacteria; phylum Bacteroidota; class Bacteroidia; order Bacteroidales; family Prolixibacteraceae; genus UBA1413. The sequence goes on from JAUWAB010000003.1 coordinate 66,313, forward strand.
GTCCAGCATGAATAATGGTATTGACTTTGGGAATACTCTCATAGTGGTAAAGAATAAATCCGGCAAGCGTTTCATACTCTTCAGACTCAGGAATATTAATCTGGTATTTTTCATTGATCAGGTCAATATCAAACCTGCCTGAGAATATATATTCCCGGTCATTTATTTTCTTATCCACCAGCGCAGCTGTATCGTGTTCATCCTCTATTTCACCGAAAATTTCCTCAAGGATATCCTCACTGGTCACCAGCCCGGCCGTTCCACCAAACTCATCAACCACCAGCGCGATACTCCTGTGATCCCTGATAAACTTACTCAGCAGTTTATTGGCAGCCATGGTTTCCGGAACAATCAGGACATTCTTAATGAAGGGTCTGATGCTTTTGGCTTGCATAAATATGGCGGAAGAATGTACGTAACCTATGATATTATCGATGTTGTCCTCATAAATCAGGATCCGTGAATAGCCGGTATCGACAAATTTCTGTCTGAGGGTCTCAATGTCGGTATCCACATCCAGCATGGTAATTTCATTACGGGGGACCATAATCTCCCGAAGCTTTACTTTGGAAAAATCAAGCGCATTCCTGAAAAGCCTGACTTCTTTCTGAACCTCCTTACGGACTGCATTCTGCGACTGATCTGCCTCCCTTACCAAATGGTCCAGATCGATCCGGCTGAATACACGGCTTTCCGCATCCGGGGCTTCAGATTTGCTCAGAAACCGCCTGAGTAAAACATGTATCAGCCACATCGTCATCCGGGTTACCGGGTAAAATAAAACATAAAAGAAACCAATGGGTAATGCGAACAGGTTGAGAAGTGAGTTGGGAAACAATCTGAAGAGCGTTTTCGGGAGAAACTCGGCAAGCAAAAGTATCACAAAGGTGGAGATTAGTGTCTGTACCAGCAGGACCATCATGGTTGAATGGATGTATTCTACAAGAATGGGGTCCAGCAGCCGGGCAAATGCAATACCATAGATAACAAGTGCAATATTGTTGCCAACCAGCATAGTGGCAATATATTCACCCGATTTTCGGGTAACCATTTTAAGTATCCCTGAATTGAACGGCGACTGGAGCTTGTCCATCTCCAGTCTTAACTTATTCGCTGAAACATAGGCAATTTCCATTCCCGAGAAAAACGCAGAAAAGAGTAAAGTCAGCAATATAATTACCAAAAGATACATATTCTATTCCGTCAGGGTTGAATTTCAAGTGCCTGAGGCACCCTGGTCTCCTGCATGGCCGAATCACCTGCCGCTGTATTGTCCGGATTTACCTGAACATAAATTGTCCCGCGTGGATTTCTGATCCGCCAGTTCTCCATCGACTGATCGGATTCAAAACCAATTCCGGTTATGATCTGATCGGGTCTTACAATCCGAACATACTGATCAGAATAAATCCTGCCGGCTCTTTCATCCCAAAACAGTTGGTCAGTTTTCAGTGTATCGCCGGCGGCATTGACTGCCACCACATCATTCCTGGCCTCCCATCGCTTTTCTTTAACGAATCGTTTGGCATACCTTGCTGTTATTGAGGAGATAATCTGTCGGTTATTATCAAATTTAATCAGCTCCAGACCTTGCGGAAATTCATCAAACGACTGGCCTTCACTCTCAAACCTCATCAATTCCGGGGTTTTCATAAAGAACCTTACCACACCGGAGTCGGTAAAGGTGGTTTCATAGTTATAAGCATGCACGATGGGCAGCTGTTCGGGCTCACTGAATGCCTTAATGGTTTCGATATCGTTGACACACCCATAAAAAAGGAATGCAGCTCCGCCAAGCAGAGCTGCAATTTTATCTGTTAAAACCGATTTTCCGAATAGCTTAAAAACGCACCTTCGTGGTTTCATTTATCCAACCTTTAACTGTATAATTATCTCCCTCTCTGACACCTATAAAGAATGCCTCTTCCTTATTGGGGAAGTAATTCCGGTAGGTATTGGCTTTCTGAGTGGCTTCAGCCATACAGTCTTCACCGGCGCGGGCTTTGTTGAAATAGTCAACGGCAACCCAGAATACGGTGGTTCTTTCAAAATTGTCGTCACTGAAGTTTCGGCTTGCTGAAACATACAGGTCACCAACCAGCATATTGGCCTTGCAATTGTTTGGATTGATGGCCAGCGCCCGGCGGGCAAAATTTCTTGCTTCCTGCAGGTTGTGTTCAGTTGCAAAGACGAAAACCGCATACTCGTAATAGTAATTTTCCAGAAGGCTGTTGTCCTTTTCCTGATCCATGGCCTGTTTGTAGTATTCCTTTGCCCGGTTATGGTCACCTTTCTTGACAAACATACGGGCCATATTGAATGCAGCCTCTGCCGACGGCTCAAGTTGGTACATCCTCTCCGACGCACGGAAGAAGAGGTCAGAGTTGTCGCAATTGGCTCTTGATAACCTGCGGAGCATCGTCTGTACGAATTCGAGATCACCATAGTTTTCTTCAAACTGAGGAGAATAAATGGCAATCAGGGCTTCACAGTCGGCAGCACCAGAGGCACTGAATATCGATTCCACCGCAGCCCTTGCATCGGCAAGACCTTCCTCTTCAGGATTCTTGGCCTGTTTCTGATTCAGGATGTTCGATACGGTTTCATAATTCTTTACCACATCGGTTTTAGGTAACTGGCCGAGGCTGAAGAGAGAACGCGATGTCTGCATGAGCAGCACCAGCACAGGCATTTCGGTTTCAACACCCTGCTCACTGGTCGACGTAAACAACATATCATAACCTTTCCTGTAGATGGCTGCCAGCTCGTCATTGCTCAAATCATCTGCCGGCGGCAGATTATAACGCAGCCAGGTGGTGCCTTTGCGGCCCATAACAAAACCTTTCTGGCCGAAATACTTGATCCTGCGGTCATAAATACTCATCAATGTATCCAGGTTAGCAGCTTTTTCTGCCTTTCCGGTGGCCTTCTCAATGAAGCTCTCATACATGTTCACACCATGGTGATATATGTTAAGGGTAGATTTTGGATAATCATGATAGAGCTTCCTCCAGGGCGTCAGTGTAGATTTGTAATCACCCTGCTTGTAAAACTCATTATACATCGACAAGTTGTTCATAAAATCGAGATCATTGGCTGCAACCAGTTCCTGTGCCGACTTCAGATTTACACCGCCTTCCTCGGAATCTCCGCCTTCAGGCTCTACTCCGTCCATGAGAAAATCAAAAGTGGTTACATTGGCAGGTAAATCCACTCTCTTGGACTCTTCCACAGATGTGAACCTGATCCACTTTGACTTGTCATCGCCGGTAATTTCATACTTGCCATCGAAGCCGGTATACACCATATTCTGTGATGACCTGTGCATCTCAACATGAACACCGGCCGCAGGTTTACCTTCACGGTAAACAGTTCCCCTGATAACCCGCTGTGCATTGGTACTCATTACCAAACCCACAACTACCAGGGCAAACAGGATCGATTTACGAACAAACGTTTTCATACTCTTATCGGTTTTTTTTTGCAAATTAATCAAATCTTCTTTTTACAAACCAGAAATCATACAAATTAACACTCAAATTTAATTTCATGTAATTCTCTCTGATAAGGTTACTCTTAGTACTTCCTCTTCTTCCAAGTTCTGCAGAAACATTAATGGTCGAATTTGAACGATAGACTGGTAATCCTACTCCAAAAGTTATGCCAAAATCTTTAACTTGCTGATTATTAGATAGAAGATAAGAATTCTCAAAATTAATCCCTGCCCTGTAAGCCATTCTGGAAGCATAACTCCTTATCGAAAATTTATCGGGGATATATTCGCCTCCGACAGCCACAATGCTTCTGTCGGTAAGAAAAACGTAGGGCGAGCCAAGGAAGGATGCTTCAGACCACTGCTGAAAATAGTAATCGGCATTAATCTCCAGTTTATTGTTTTTCACATAGGAAACACCCAGGCCTGTCGACAGCGGCATAACAATCTTTGATTTCTCTTCAGTCAAATCTATGAGATTTTCCCTATCACTCCTTGGATTCTGATTGGGAATGCTTATTATCAGGGTTTTGTAAGCAACATCGGAACTGAATGCCGTAAACTTGGGTTTATTTTCAAGTGTTGCCCCAATGGTTACAGATTGCTCCTTGTCGATGGGAACCGTGGCCTGTAATCCGAAGTTCAGTCCAAAATCCCTGAGCCTTATTCCATCGGTACGCTCAATGGTATACATTTCGGCATTCTCAGGGAAACTGATGTAAGCGTTCCTGGTAAGACTCCCGAAGAAGTAGTAAAGGTTGGCCCCGACCGAAATATTCCTGAACGGAGAAACTCCGACACCAATAAAAGCCCTTGAAAGGGACCCTTCGCCGTAATAGAGATGACTGACAGCCCCTGATCCGGGCAGGTCCTGATTTATCCGGACATCATACCCCACATCGGAATATGGGGTTAAGCCCATAGCTGTTGAAATGTTTTTACTTATCGGGAAACTCAGCGAAAAATATCGGAAGTTGATGTCATTGGCCGAGAATTTATCCAGACTGCTCTTATAGGAAGAAAACTTCGCGTTCACTCCGAACTCGAATAAAAATGCCAGAGAGTCTGTTGAGGTATACGAAGCGGGGTTGGCAAAATTGATCTGTTGCGAATTCCTGCTCCCTAAGGTGGCACCCCCCATGGCAACAGTACGCCCGTGAGACAATCCGTGAAGATCACCCAGTCCGAACCTGGAAAAGGGGGAGGTTGTATTATTATTGAATTGAGCAAATATGAGCGACGGTAACAATACCAAACCGGCGATAATCAGCGCACTATAAGTTTTCTGCATTATATTCCAAAATCCTGTTTAATCCTGTTGATACTAAATTTAAGTCTACAAAGAAAGAATTTTTTACTTTGCTATCAAAGAACTTAGCATCCCCTCCTGTAAAAATGACCCTGTTTTTTTTATAATTTTTCTTAAAATGTTCGATATAGGCTTCAACTTCGAATAAAATGCCATTCTGAACCCCTGCAATTATCGCACCGGCCGTATGATCACCAAAATAAGACCAGGTAGCCTGAGGCCCGGCCAGAGGGAGGCGCCCTGTAAAATGGTGCAGCGCTCTAAACCGCATATCAAGTCCGGGTGAAATGTTCCCCCCGATAAATTCACCAAGGGAGGTAACCACGTCAAAGGTAATGGCTGAGCCGGCATCAATGATGAGCAGATTTTCCTCCGGAAAGAGAAAATTGCCGCCAACAGCTGCGGCCAGCCTGTCCTTGCCCAGGGTCCCCGGTGTTTTGTACAGGTTCTTCAGCGGTATTGGCGTCTTGTCATTAAGTTCGGTAAAAAACCGGAAACGACGGGTCATCATATCCTTTAATTCTTCCGGATAATCACGGGTACTGGACAGGATGGCCATATCCATTTCAGGGTATTCCAGACACAAGCGTTCCACATCCGCCGGACCAAAACTTTCAGCAGCGACGGTCAGCATCAGGCTGCCCATGTGGAACAACGAGAGTTTTGTCCTTGTATTGCCGATGTCCACGACCAGGTTCATATCCTAATTTCCTCCGGAATTAAATCCATTCAGTATATACGCATACTGATGTCGAGTGCCTTTACCGAATGGGTAAGTGCCCCAACGGATATGTAATCTACTCCGGTGAGCGCCACTTCCCTCACCCTGTCTAATGTCATATTTCCTGAGGCTTCTGTTTTTGCACGGTTGTTAACCAGTTCAACAGCTGCCTTCATGGTGCCTAAGTCCATGTTGTCCAACATGATGATGTCTGCACCGGCATCAATCGCTTCCTGAACCTCCCCAAGGCAGGTCGTTTCCACCTCCACCTTTATCGCCGGGCCTGCCTTCTCACGGATGGTTTTCACGGCATTGGCAATTCCTCCGGCCACCGCGATATGATTATCCTTTACCATTACCATATCGTACAAACCAATCCGGTGATTACTGGCGCCCCCGGCTTTAACCGCATACTTATCCAAAAGCCTGAAACCGGGAAGTGTTTTCCGGGTATCAAGGATGGTTGTTCCGGTGCCAAGTACTGCATTGGCAAAGGCTGCAGAAGCAGTTGCGATCCCCGACAGGCGCTGAAGAAAATTCAGGGCTGTACGTTCTCCGGTCAGCAATGCACGGTAAGATCCGGAAAAGTTGACAATGATATCGCCTTTACTGACTCTATCCCCGTCGGAAACTTCCGGAGACCAGCTGACATCCGGATCGAAATGGCGAAATACCATTTCGGCAATCTCCAATCCGGCTATTACGCCTCCGGTTTTTGCAATCATCGCGGCCTTCCGTTGTTCACCGGCAGGGATCAGGTTATCCGTGGTGATATCGCCGTTTCCGACATCCTCCTGCAAGGCCAGTCCCATTAATACAAGAGCAGCCGCTTTCTCACTACTGGTCATCCTCATGTCTGATCATTTTATCTCTTCCCGCAGCTTCTCAGGCCTTGTCCCTGATCGGCACAAACCGGGGCGGAGAATCTTTTTGCTGAATAATATGTACCCTGAATTGCTCATCCTCATCCGGAAAATCCTCCCGGATATGGCCTCCCCTGCTCTCTTTCCGCAACAATGCAGCCCGGCTGATCAATGTGCAAATCCTGGCAATATTGCTTATCTTGAAAATATTGTAATCATCACTTTCCTCCCTGAATTGTTCTGAAATCTCTTCCAGTCGTGACAAGGCAATATCCATTTTACCGCCTTGCCTGATAATCCCCATATTCTGCATCATCAGCACAGCGATCTCGTTACGGTAATCAAGGTACAACTGGTCGGTCTCCGGATTCAGTCTGAACGGTTTCACATCGGTCAAATCGCAGGATGGCCCAGACAAACGGGCGGCCTTTTCACTGGCTCTTTTCCCGAAAACCAGGCACTCAAGTAATGAATTGCTGGCCAGCCTGTTAGCCCCCATAACCCCGGTTGACGCAGCCTCTCCGCAAACGAACAACCCTTTTGCGCTGGTGTCCCCATCAAGGCCCGATCTCACACCTCCTACCATGTAATGTGCTGCAGGGGCGACCGGAATCAGATCCCGGGTCATATCAATCCCAGATTCCCTCAGGGTCTGAAAAATAGTCCTGAAACGATCTTCAATATAATGTCGGTTCAGGTGCCTGAGCGAGAGAAAAACAGAATCTGAACCCGATTTCAGCATTTCATTGTAAATGGAATGGGCCACCACGTCCCGGGGAGCCAGTTCTGCCAACGGGTGTACACCGGTCATGAACCGCTCTCCGCTGCGGTTCAGCAACCAGGCGCCTTCTCCCCTTACAGCCTCACTGATCAGGAAAGCATCTTTACCCGGTAGTGCAAGCGCCGAGGGATGAAACTGGATAAACTCCAGATCGGCCAGCTCCGCACCGCAGTCATATGCCATGGCGATACCGTCTCCGGTAGCGGTATGGGGATTGGTGGAACGGCTGTATACCCTCGAAAGCCCTCCCGTTGCCAAAATTACGGCCTTAGCTCCGAACAGGATGTTCTGTCTCGAAATAAAACTCAGTCCCTGCACCCCTGAAACACAGCCTCCCGAGGAGATGATCCGTACCACTGCCGTAAATTCAAAAGGGGTAATATTCGGGGTATCCCTGACCTTTTCCAGCATAAAAAGCGTCAGCTTCTTTCCGGTAGCGTCACCGCCTGCATGGAGAATTCTTCTGCGGCTGTGGCCTCCTTCGAGCCCTAAGACAATTTCCCCGTCCTCCCTGTCGAAGGGCATACCCATGTCGACCAGCTCCTTAACTCTTTCCCGCCCTTCACCGACAAGTACCTCCACCGCATCATAATCGCAGAGGCCCCTGCCCGCTTCAAGGGTATCCTTTATATGTAATTCCGGGGAATCGTCGGGGGCCGTTACCGCAGCAATACCCCCCTGGGCAAACCAGGAATTGCTCGTATCCAACTCAGATTTGGTGACTATGGCCACCCTGCCGAACCTGGAAGCATACCAGGCCGCCGTAAGCCCGGCAAGGCCGCTGCCTATCACCACCGTATCAAACTCAAGCTTTTGCATCAGCTGCAGATCTGTATTATGATTCAAAAGTAATATTTCTGAACGGATTTTCAGATTATTCACCAAGTTTATGGGGATTGTCACAAAATCATTCAGGGAGGCTATTGACCAAGTCCCATTAAGGCAGATACCTCATGGATAGAATCTACCGAAATATAGCGCCCTTCCGGCAGCTCGCCCTCATCCACCGTTTCGTGCTGCCAGGTGATATGAAAGGGTATATGAATGGCATATCCGCCCAGGTTAACTACCGGAATTACATCCGACCGGAGTGAGTTGCCAACCATCAGGAATTCCCCGGCATTAATATCCAGGTGGCCCAGAAGCTTCCTGTAGTTATCCTCCCGCTTGTCGGTCATAATCTCAATATGATGAAAATATCCCGAGATCCCGGAATTTTTTAATTTTCTCTCCTGGTCAAGCAGATCCCCTTTGGTGGCCACTATGAGCCTGTAGCGTTCAGAAAGCCTGTCAAGCACATCGGTAACACCGGGCAGCAGACTGTTTTTCAAAGCAATCTGGGCTTTACCCATTTGGATAATCTCTGAAATCGCAGCAGGTGTTATCCTGCCATCTGAAACTTGTATTGCCGTTTCAATCAGCGAGAGCATAAAAGCCTTGGTACCATAGCCATATAACTCCATGTTGTTCATTTCGACCTCATAAAGCCTCCGGTTAATTTCACCTGCACCAGCATACTCCGCCAGCAGGCTGCAGAATTTTTCTTCAGTCTCCCTGTAATATGGCTCGTTCACCCAAAGTGTGTCATCGGCATCAAACCCGATAACCTTAATGGTATGTGGTTGAAATTCATTCACTCTCATTATTGTAAAAAATCGTTATTATTCCATTAAATGGATATTGCCCATGAATATCCAAACTGCCAGCCGCCATAAAAGCTCCATTTGAGTTCCAAAGATACAAGAAACCTGATAAACGGTGAAGGCTGAATCAGGTCACCATAGAGTTAAGAAAGCGCTGACCAATGAACCGGATTCAGGCATTATTACTATTTTTACTTTTGATACCGTTATCAAATCAGTAAAAATGAGAAATCTGCTTTCACTAAGGATTACATTACTCCTCGGCACTCTGTGGTTTGCCGGGATTCGTACAAATGCACAGATTCTCTCCCCGAAATATGAATTCAGGGGAGTCTGGGTAGCCACTGTGGCCAATATCGACTGGCCGTCAAGACCCGGCCTGCCGGTTGAGGAGATGAAACGGGAAGTCATCAGTATCCTTGACCTGCATAAGAGTCAGGGGATGAATGCCGTCATATTTCAGATCAGGCCTTGTGCCGATGCATTTTATTACTCAGAGCTTGAACCCTGGTCAAGATACCTTACCGGAGTTCCCGGGCAGGCCCCTTCTCCTTTCTTTGACCCGCTTCAGTTCTGGATCGAGGAATCGCACAAGCGGGGCATGGAGCTGCATGCCTGGCTGAACCCCTATCGCTTGGCCAATAATGCCTCGGAGCCCTTAGCCGGAAACCATATCGCCTTTAAAAATCCGGATTGGGTGATCAATTATGGAAATAAGCTCTACTTCGACCCGGGAGTGCCTGCAACCAGGGTCCATGTCAAAAATGTGGTCACCGATATTGTCAGACGTTACGATGTGGACGCCATTCACTTTGATGACTATTTTTATCCATACCCGGTGAATACACCTTTCCCCGATGATGCATCCTTTGCCAGATACAACAGGGCATTCAGGCCCGACCAGAAAGAAGACTGGAGAAGGGAAAATGTGGATATCCTCATTAAAATGCTCAGTGATTCGATCAGGCATATCAAGCCCTGGGTAAAATTCGGGATCAGCCCGTTCGGGGTCTGGCGAAACAGTTATGTTGACCCCCAGGGATCAGAGACCAGGGCTGGGGTATCCAACTACGACCATCTGTATGCCGACATCCGGAAATGGCTCCAGGAGGGTTGGATTGATTATGTTATTCCACAGATTTACTGGGAAATCGGGCATCCGGCGGCCGACTTCGCCACGCTTGTCCGGTGGTGGGACAAAAATTCCTTCGGAAAAGGGCTTTACATCGGGCAGGCCCCCTACAAGATTGATCCTGCTTCAGCATCGGAGGCATGGCGGAAACCCGGAGAACTTCCGCGCCAGATCGACATGCTCCGTCAATACAGCAACATCTCCGGAAGTGCTTATTTCAGCAGCAAACACTTCCGCAGGGACCTGCTTGGATTTCAGGACAGTCTGTCCAACAGGCTGTACCGCCTGCCGGCACTCACTCCCCCGATACCCGGGATGAATGTACCCCTGCCGGTAACCCCTGACAGGGTAAGGGTATCTGGAAGGAGGGTTAAATGGAAGCCTGTTCAGGGAACATCACCGGTACCGGGAGCCGAAAGATACCTGGTTTATATCAATCAGGCAGGCACCCCTTTCAATCCGGGTGATGCTTCGCAGATTGTACAGCTGACCGAAATGCAGGCCGTTCGTTTTAACCGGCGAAAGGGACAGAAGAAAATCTATGAGGTCAGGGTATCTGCTATCGACAGGTACAATAATGAAAGCCCGCCATCCATTCCGGTAGCCATTAAACTGTAGCAAGTATTCCGAAAAAATCCGGGATTTACCTGAAAATTTATCCGGGCAGGAACAACCAATGAATTACATATCCGTTTAATACATTATACCAACACATAGTTTACATGACATTTCTGACTGAAAACGAACTTAAAAAATACGGTAAAACTTACTCTTTATCAAAAAAGGCCATAGCCCTGGTCAATCATCAGAAAATCAACTGGCCGCTGGCTGCTGAAAACTACCCGTCACTCAAAATGGTCCGTACCAGCACCTTCAGTTTTGGACATTTCAGGATCGACTGCCAGTTTAATCCGGGAAGGATCAGGTCTTCGGCAGCCAATACCGATGCATCGGCCATTCAGGCAAGGCCTTGTTTCCTGTGTGAGACAAACCGTCCGGAAGAACAATCGGGAATCCCTTTTGGCGAAGATTATGTGATCCTTTGCAATCCTTTCCCTATCTTCCCCTATCACCTTACCATCCCTCTCAACAGGCATGAGCCACAGCAGATTACCGGACATACAGGGGCGTTCCTGAGATTGGCTTCCGAACTTCAGGAGTTTGCCGTTTTTTACAACGGACCCCAATGCGGGGCTTCAGCCCCCGACCATTTTCACTTCCAGGCCGGAATACGGGATGTTTTGCCCATCGAAGACGAGCTGACTGAATTATTACAGGAGCATTCCACAGAGTTAATTTCAACTCCGGATGGCCGTATTGTTTCCATAGAAAACTACCTGAGGAGGATGATCTGTTTTTCCTCATCCAACAGTAAGCAACTTGAACACTGGATCAACACTGCCGTATCTGTGTTGCCGGTGACTTCCCCCGGAGAGGAGCCCATGCTGAACCTTCTGGCTTGGTATTCAGCCGGAACCTGGCAGGTAATCCTGTTCCCCCGTGCCGCTCAAAGGCCCAGGGAATATTATGCCGATGACTTCGACAGGCTGCTGGTCAGTCCGGCAGCAGTGGAACTCGGAGGCTTAATTATACTTCCGCGAGAGGAAGATTATTTCAGGATCAGGGAAGAAGACCTGGTCAGTATTTTCAGTCAGGTCACCCTGCAAAAGAAAGATTTCGAACTATTTAAGAACAATCTAATTCAAGCCATATGACAAAGCAACCTATTCTCAATGTGGGTATAATGACCGGATCCAGTATCGACTTTGTATTGGAAACCAGTTATCACCACAACAACAATATGCTTGCCCAGGGCTCATACAATGTCGAACTGAAAGGAAGGAAATTCATCCTGCAGGGAGAAGGAATCCTGATCATTACGGAAGATGAAATTGCCCTGATCCCGATTTTCAGGAGTAATTCTTTCTTATTGAAGAATGTAACCATCGGAATTGCGTTTCACTGGGAGCAGAAGGAAGATCAGCGATTTACGGGCGGCATCCGGTTTATCAGGGAAAATGGCCTGATCAGGGTAATCAACACGATTCACCTTGAGGACTACCTGAAAAGCGTCATCTCCTCAGAAATGAGTGCCAACAGTTCTCCTGAACTCCTGAAGGCGCATTCGGTAATTTCAAGAAGCTGGCTGCTTGCGCAGATCGAGAAGAAAAAACTGATTGAAGGGAAAAAGATTGTGTTCAATGCCAATTCAATCTCCAATGACGAAATTATCAGATGGTATGACCGCGAAGACCATCAGGGTTTTGATGTATGCGCCGACGACCATTGCCAGCGATATCACGGAATCACCAAAATTATTTCCGCACAGGTCGCCGAAGCAGTAAACGACACAAAAGGTGAAATACTTTTTGCTGATGGTGAAATCTGTGACGCCCGATTTTCCAAATGCTGTGGCGGAATTTCCGAAAGTTTTGAGAATAACTGGGAACCTTTACGTAAGTCGTACCTGACTGCCGTGACCGACCGCAAGCCCCTGGGTACTGCTCCGGATATTGACCTGCGCCACGAAGATGAAGCGATCAGATGGATTGAACATTCTCCGGGGGCATTCTGCAATACCAGCGATAAAAATATCCTTTCGCAGGTTTTGCCTGATTTTGACCAGAAAACCACCGACTTCTACCGCTGGAGGGTGGAATATTCCGCAGATGAATTGTCGGAGATCATCCGGGAGAAATCCGGATTCGATTTTGGGAAAATCATCCGTCTCGAACCCCTTGAAAGAGGTTATTCAGGAAGGATTATCAGGCTCAGGATTACCGGAACCGAAAAGACCATGGTGGTTGGCAAGGAACTGGAAATTCGAAAATGGCTCTCCAGATCCCACCTCTACAGTTCGGCATTCCTGGCAGAATATGAAGAATACAACGGGGAAGTACCCGGCAGGATAATTCTGAAAGGTGCAGGCTGGGGTCATGGCTCCGGGCTTTGCCAGATAGGAGCTGCGGTTATGGGTGAAAAAGGATTTTCCTACCGCCAGATCCTCGAACACTATTTCAGGGGAGCCACTCTTAAACCGGCCTACTGATCCGTGATAGTTAATCAGCCAGGAAGATTACAGCATGGCATTTCCAGCTTGAATCACCACATACAAATAAGCTAACTGATTTCAAAGGGTATCCAGCCATTTGAAATGGCCGGGTTTATCCTGAAGTTTCTTCCGTATGGATTCAGCCTCACCGGTTTTCCCGTTGGCCTTGCAGGCCTCATATAGCCTTACCTGGATAAAACTGTAAATCCAGTCACATTCAGAAGGCTCAACCAACTGCAAAGCCTTTCTGAATGCAGCTTCGGCTTCCTTCTTATCCCCCCCGAACATGGAAGGCCGGTAAAACAGCGAATTTCCCTTTTCCAGCCAACCCATGGGTTCGCCGGGATCGTTTCGGATGGCCGATTCCCATGCATCCAGGTTGCGCTGTCCGAGCATCGGTGCACGCAAGGGTGTCAGGCCGATCCGGAACCCAATGAGGCCGGCCCTTATCGCCAGTAACCTGGCATTGCCAGGTCGCTTTTTCAGCCATTCGTCCAGTAATTTTTCGGTTTCATCGAGTAACTTCCTTACTTTGGAATTTTCTTTCTGGCCCAGAAGATAGCCCATATATCCGTATCGGGCAGTCAGGGCCTCCGTCATTTTGTCAAAATCCCCGGGATACTGCTTTTCCAGTGAATAGATCTGTGCCTCCCAGCCATCCAGATTACCCTTTGCATAGGTCTCCCGGAAAAAGCAACCCACCTGCTGGGATGCTGCCGGCAAACCGGTGATTATCCCTATCAGCAAAAACAAAAAAATGGTCAAAGCCTTATTTTTCTTCCTTTCCATTCGGTATCCCCTTTTATTTTACGGAACAGATTACTGATTACAATCCAAACGAAGATAAGCATTTGAACAGGGTGCAGCAGGACCGAGGTGACATTCTGCTGGCTGGACATGGCAATTAATACCCTGTTGGAAAAAACCAGAACCAGAAATGTCTTCAGTCCGGACCAGCCAAAAGACAACCAGACCGGTAACCACCCGGCTAATATCGTCAGGGTAAAAATGAGCATCACCAACCGGCTTCCGCCAAAATACTGGTGCACATTTCTGGAAAAACCCCTCACGGCCTGAGGTGCAGCGGAATACATTCTACAGAAAACATCACCGTTCCCGGTAAGCGTAGCCATTTTTCCCCCGGATTTTTTCACCAGCCGGGAAATCATAATATCTTCAGTAACCTCGCTCCTCACTTTGTAATGCCATTGGTTTCTGCGATAACCTTCCGCCTCAAACAGCATAAACTGCCCGTTGGCTGCCGAGAGCGATGCGAAACGGGTATGCCTGACCAGTGGCAGGGGCAAAAGGCTGAGAAGAACCCAGTTCATCAGGGGAACAGTCAGCAATTCTCCTCCCGTTTTCATGATCTGGGTCGGAAAAACCGAAACCAGACTGTACCCGCCCGACTGAATTTCGCAAAGCGCTTTGGTTGCCATATCGGGCGATACCCTTACATCAGCATCCAGAAAGAGCAGGTAGTCACCGCCGGCACTTTCCGCGAGTTTATGGCAGGCATGGTTCTTACCCGTCCATCCTGCCGGCAAACCTTCCCCCCTTATCCATCTGAGGTTCGGCATGCGGGTCGAGAATTCTTTCAGGATCTCCGGAGTCCTGTCGGTGGATTGATCGTCGTATACAATAATTTCAAGGTTCTGCCATTCAGAAACCGATAAGTCCTGGAGTATCAGCGGAAGGGAATTCTCTTCATTCCTGGCAGGAATAAGTATGGATAGGCGGGGATTATCCACAGGATTCGCCCAGGGCAGATTATTCCTGTCCAGGAGATTGACCAGAGCAATCAGTACCCTGACCGAAAGAAAAGTCAGCACAAAAAAGGCAACACCTACCATCTCACAAAACATTAAATATCAAACCTCTGAACGAATTACCAAATCACGGCTTTCAAGATAAAATGCATTGTAAGCCGCCTCAAGGTCCTGAGTGCTACATAATCCCTGCTCAAAGTGTTTTAAAAAAATCGTTGCCCTGGGCCTTACCGGTGATCCGTAGCTCACATGAGCAGCCGCGAAAACCACATTAACCGGGGCGCCGGCAATTCTCAGCAAGGCCTCTGCCCCCTTTTCGAAGACAACACGACCGGCATAATGACTGATCAGTCTCCCCTGAGGGTAAATCGTTACTGAATTTCGGGGATCTTTCAGAATATTTGACGAATAGCGCATGCTCGGCAATACATTCCGGCCTTCCGGATCAATGGAAAATGCCCCGGTCCGGCTAAGAAATTTCCTCCTTGCCAATTCCTTTTCGAGCATCATCACGTGGAATCTCCTTTTCATGACTTTCTCGGTGGCCACAAACGACCAATAGCCATCCCACCAGCTGAAATGGTTCTGCAATAACAAAACCGGACCATCCGGAACCGTTCCCTCCAACCGGAATTCTACCTCCCTGAAAAGAATTTTCTGCAGTATACTGAAATACTTGTCGAAAAACCAGAGCGGCAGGGTTTGTCTGTTTGCTTTAATCATGATGAAACTGTCAGGATCAGGTTAGTTCTTTACCGTGTATAGTTTCCACCATGGTACCGTGGGTTTTTCATGATGTTCAAGGTGATAGCCGAAGAAATAACAGGACAGCATGGCCCAGACATGGTTTTTTTTCTGAGTCCGGGCTTTATGGATGCCCATATGCTCTTCGTGAGGCCGTTTGTGGGGCAGATAAGTTCCGAAGAAAAATAACTGGAAGGTCCCTAAAAATGCAGGGATAATCCAGAAGAATACCAGTACCCATTCATTGAACCATATTTTAAGAATGTTAAAGGTCACTGCCATCAGCAGCAGCTGCCACCAGGTAGTGTACCTGACCATAAACCGGAACCACCAGATAAAAAAGTTATTGCTCCGGGTATTGAAATCAGGATCCTTCTCCGTTCCCGGGAACCGGTGGTGCAGATAATGGTTCTTCCTCAACCGGTCGTATGACATGAACGCAAAGGATAGTGTGGAGATCCAGCCAACCAGGTCATTGATCCTGCGGTTACCGGTAACCGTACCGTGCATGGCATCATGTCCTGTAATAAACAAGCCCGTGTAGAAGTATCCCTGCACCAGAATATGAAGATAAAACCAGGGAGACAGCGGATTTACATCCACAGACGTAAGGATGTATATCAAGTGGCCTAGCCACAACATATAAACGGTCAATGCCACCAATAATCCCATAATCACCTCTTTTTGTGTTAAAGAATAAAAAACAGACTAACAAAAAACAGAAACTGGATGACCAGTAACCAGGCTGCCAGACGGTTTTTGTATGAAATCCCCGCAAACTGAAGGGTATAAAGCATGGCAGCAGAAACCCAGAACCATGTCACATAATTTTTAACCGGTACGGCAACCCCTTCCCAGCTCCACATATCGGTAGCAATGGCTACCGGTTCCATTACAAAGTCATACACCACCAGAAGGGCGGCCCCTAAAAGCGGGTAGTACCACTTGCGGTTAATCCCCGGGAAAAGAACATAAACTGCATAAATCAGAACAAGCCAGTTTAAACCGATGAGCAGCGGAGTTGAAAGCACTTTTAATCCGAGAGCATTCCCGTAGGCATAACTGCCAAAAATCAGACCGGTATGAATTCCGGCCATTTCAAGTAGAAAGCCGGCGATGGCAATTCCGGAAAAGACCAGGACATGTTTAACTGACCAACTGCGGTGGAAGGTGAAAACAAGGGCCGAACTGACCAGCAAATTCAGTGGGACCAGTCGCTGGAACAGGTCGTGGGTAACAGACCATGAAAATCCTGCCACCCCGACGGTATAAAAAATGATCAAAAAAATGCGTGCGGCCAAAAGCCGGAAATTCCTGCCGGACGGTATAGTCATCATATTTCTCTTTTTATAATGGAGGCGGTAATCTTTGCCGAAGAAAGGCACAGAGGAATCCCTCCACCCGGATGAACACTCCCGCCCGTAAAATAAAGCCCCCGGATACCGCTGCTGAAATTGGCATGCCGCTGAAATGCCGACATCTGGCTGTTCGATGACGGCCCGTAAAGGGAACCGTGCCACGAACCGGTTTTCCGCTCTATGGATACAGGGTCAAGAACCTCTTCAAACATGATCTTATCCTCCAGTTTTACACAGAGTACCTTCTCCAGTTTCTGCAAAACAGACTTCCTGACCGACTTAACTGTTTCCGGCCAGTCCTGCCCAACGTTTTCCGGAGCATTCACCATAACAAACCAGTTTTCACAATGTTCCGGCGCATCGCCTGAAAATATTTTCGAACTGATATAAACATACACTGTGGGATCACTTCCAATCCTGAAATTCCTGAACAGATCGGTAAACTCTTCCCTGTACCGGTCACCGAAAAAAATATTGTGAACATCCAGACCTGGAAAATTTCCTTTTATGCCCCAATAAAATATCAAAGCAGAACTGGACATCTGCTGTTTGCTCAGTTTCCTAAGTTTCTTGGTGTCGGGCAACAACTTACTGTAAAAGTAGCGAACATCCACATTGCTTACCACTCTTCCGGCCGGGAAAAAGCCATCTGAAGTACGAACGCCGGATATCCGGTTTCCCTCTGTGACCACCTCTCTGACAGGATTATTGAAATGAAAACGGACATGGAGCCTTTCTGCCTGTTTCATGAGTGCTCTGACGATGGTATACATCCCTCCGTCGGGCAACCATGCCCCGAGATTATGCTCGAGATGTGCGATAACTCTCAGGGTTGCAGGCGTCTGGTAAGGATCTGACCCGTTATAGGTGGCATACCGGTCGAGCATCTGCACCAGGCGGTCATGTCCGATTTTTTTTCTGTTATAATCGTGCAGTGAGGTAAATGCTTTTAACCTGTGTAATCCCAAAAGAGCTGTCATCCCCTTCCTGCTCAGCAGATTCTCAGGCTTGTGCAGGGAGTTGAAAATGAAAACCGGAGCAGTCAGCCTGTAGATTTCTGCAGTCTCCTCCAGATAGTTTCTGAGCCTGTCCGCCGGGACCCCGGTTACCCGCTCAGCCTCAGCGCAAAGCATATCCGCATCTGAATGGGCATCCAATATCATACCATCCTTCCAGAAATACCTGGTAATCAACGGCAAACGTGTTACCTCAAACTGCAGATCAGGATCCAGTAACTCCAGGGCCATCTCCGGAAGGGTAAAAAGAGACGGACCGGCATCAAACCTGAAACCGTTACCACGCACCTCATTCAATTTTCCTCCAGGAACAGAAGCGGATTCAAAGACATCCACCGCGAATCCCATGCGCGAGAGATGTATGGCGCTGGCCAAACCGCCAACACCAGCCCCGATAATCACTGCATTATGACTCATAAATAGTAAAGATAGAATATTTTTTAGATTGGTTCTAAATTATATACATATTTCAATTCTTTAATTTTTTGATTAGTTTTGCCCCTGATATTAAAAAACAAAAGTAATAACATAGACTGACCATGTTTACATTCGGACTTTTCAGTACACATATGCCCTATGTCGTAATGGTGGTCTTCTATGCCGTTTACTTTCTTTTCTCAACCCCTGTATTCAAAAATGGTCAGGAAGTTCCCCCGGACCTTCCATCCAACGACACCGAATTAGCCGAATCAGAAACCAGAGAAGAAATTGCTTCATCTGATTTCCTTTTCACCGACTATATTAGACCAGAAGGAAAGGTTAACATTTCACCTCCGCCCCTTCTTGAAATTTACTATTCTCCCCCCAACCTGCCATTGCCCGTCACGGGCCTGTACAACCATCATTTCTGCAGGCCTCCGCCCGTAATTTCATAACATTTACCGTATTCACCTTCAGCAAGTGGATGGGGTTGGCATGATTCTGTCGTGCCGGAAATTTGGTTATTTAAAACAAACCCAATTTAATATTGTTATGAAAAATTCACTTTTTTTACTGATAATCAGCATTTTTAGTTTCGGAACCAACTTGGTGTCCGGTCAGGATATGTATGAACCTGACGCCGATACGGCCAAAATAAGAAATCTCAGGATAGACGAAATTACCATCCGCTCACCAAAATACAACAGTAACGTTTTTCAGCTACCCGCAGCGGCAACCATGATGCCGGCAAGGATCATCGAAAATTACCAGATCGGCTCACTTACCGATGTTTCAGGGCTGGTCCCCAACTTCTTTATGCCCGATTACGGCTCCAAACTCACCTCCCCGGTGTATATCCGCGGAATCGGCACCAGGATAAACACTCCCTCGGTAGGGCTTTATGTCGATAACATTCCTTACTTTGAGAAATCGGCATTCAACTTTGACTTTTTTGACCTGGAGCGGATCGAGGTACTCCGGGGACCACAGGGAACGCTATACGGAAGGAACACCATGGGCGGACTGGTAAACATCTTCACCACCGACCCTTCGGATGAGCGTCATACCTCCCTGAAACTGTCCTATGGAAATTTCAACCAGATCAATACCAATTTCCTCCACAACCAGCCCATCAGCCGGGACCTCTCACTGATGATGAATTTTAACCAGCTTCATAACGGGGGATTTTATACAAATGCCTACAACGATGAAGCAGTCGACAAACTGAACAGTTATTCAGGCAGGCTTAAACTTTTATATACACCAGGTGAAAGACTGAGGATGCAGCTGAATTTCCAGTTTGAGACCAGCGACCAGGGAGGATATCCCTATGCCATTTATAATAAGGAAACCCGGCAAGCCAACGATATCAATTACAACCACTGGAGCGGATATCAGAGAGATTTGCTTTCCGGAGGGCTAAATATTGAGTATTCAGGGAGTGCTTTCCGTCTCAGGGCCGTCACCAGCTACCAGTACATGGATGATTTTCAGGATATTGACCAGGATTTTACTCCTGCCGACATGTTCTTTGTAGGCCAGTGGCAGACCCAGCACATGATCGCCCAGGAGTTGTCTGTACAATCCTATGAAAACAAAAGATATGAATGGATTGCAGGTCTTTTTGGCTTTCACCAGACCCTCGACAAACAGGTAGATGTAACCTACGGTACGGTCATGCAGGCACAGATGAAGCTGCCAGGCGAACTGGTGGTTGCCAAAACTTATGACAACAGTACCTCAGGACTGGCATTTTTCCACCAGTCGACCCTAAAATTCGGGGACCTGTCTGTCATTGGTGGCGTCCGGGTCGATTATGAAAAAGCGATGCTGGATTACCTGCACCACAGAATACTTGTCGGGAATTCCACCCAAATGGAAGATGTGGAGAGCAGTCTCTCTTTTCTTGAGGTGCTACCCAAGGTTGCCCTGCAGTATAACTTCTCACCGAACTTCACACCATATGCCACCGTCACCAAAGGTTATAATGCAGGTGGTTTCAACTCTACGTTTGAAAGGGAGGAAGACCGTTCCTTCAAACCGGAGCAGAGCATGAATTATGAAGCCGGCCTTAAAGCGAGATTCTTTGAAAACCGGTTGTTTACCAACCTGGCCTTATTTGCCATCGACTGGAAAAACCAGCAGATTTATCAGCCGGTTCCCTCCGGACAGGGATCCATGCTGAAAAACGCCGGCAAATCAAAAAGCCGGGGCTTTGAATTTGAAGTTAAGGCAGTTCCGTTTACCAATTTCGAAACCTGGGCAACCTTTGGCTACAACAAAGCAGAATTCGTTGAATACATCAGAAGTGCAAGCCTTGATTACAGCGGCAATTACCTGCCATATGTACCCGAATATACCATGAGTGTTGGCGGAAATTACACGGTCAATGTCAACTCCAGGCTATTGGAGAATATCCATTTCTACGCTGTCTATCAGGGTTTCGGAAAACATTACTGGCACGAGGACAATTCAGCCTGGCAGGATTATTATGGCTTGCTCAACAGCAGGGTAACCCTGGCAAGAAAGAACATGGAACTTGCCTTGTGGGGTAAAAACCTGCTCGACGCCAATTACAATTCCTTCTATTTCACTGCGCTGAACAATGCCTATGTACAGGTGGGAAGACCCGCTTCCATGGGATTAAGCCTTAAATTCATGTTCTAAAACAGCATCATGTTCAAAAAAGAGTTCGACAAATACTTCACCCTGCTAAGCCTGTATCTGGCACAGTCCATCCCGATGAGTTTTTTCTCCACGGTAGTACCGGTTATTATGAGGATGGAAAATTATTCCCTGGAATCCATCGGTTATCTGCAATTGATCAAACTACCCTGGATTGCCAAATTCTTCTGGGCTCCTTTTATCGACCATACCAGTCATAACCTGAGACAATACCGCAGATGGATCCTGGGCTCTGAAGTCTTTTATGCCATAGTTATAGTGGCTATTGGATTTATGAACCTGCAAACCGATTTCATTACCATAGTCATCCTGATGGTCATCGCCTTTACTGCTTCGGCCACACAGGACATTGCCACGGATGCCTTCGCCATTCTTTCCCTGAAGAAAGAGGAACGCAGCCTCGGAAACAGTATGCAATCGGCTGGAAACTTCCTGGGGACCATGGTCGGTAGCGGTGTCCTGCTGGTAATCTATCACTACTACGGATGGTCAAATCTGCTTTTCGGATTAGCCGGACTTGTATTGGTTGCCTTAATCCCGGTTACCCTGTATAAGGCTCCACGCGATAAGACTGCCCACACTTCCCGGAAGAAGGTTTCTTGGCTTGACTTTGCCCACTTTTTCAACCAGAAAGGGATCTGGAGGCATGTCATTCTGCTTCTGATCTTCTATGCTGGTATCATTGGCATCCTGACCATGCTGAAACCCTATCTGGTCGACCTGGGTTATTCCATCAAAAAAATCGGCTTTGTGGTCGGTATCATGGGAACCGGCATCGGAGCGGTTATGACCATACCCGCCGGGATATACATTCGCAGAAAAGGGCTGAAACGGGCGCTGTATGTCCTGCCAGTCATGAATCTGGTAGTCGCGGCATATTTCACCGGACTGACCTACACTTCCCATCCCGCCTTTCTGGTGTATCTGGGCATTGCTCTCCTGTGGGCCGCTTATGCCATGTCGTCGGTATTCGTTTACACGCTTTCCATGGGCGTCGTCAGAAAAGGCCGTGAAGGGACCGATTTTACTGTGCAGATTGTGCTAACCCACCTGAGCAGCCTGATCGTTTCCGTATCCAGCGGGAAAATTGCAGATATGATCACCTACAGGGGATTGTTTTTCCTGGAGGTAATCTTAGGGGTAATTATAATCATATTACTGTACAGCCTCTACAGTGAGAAATTTTACGAACGCAATGAACATTCCTGAACATCTGATTGAGAAATACAACGTGCCGGTGCCACGCTATACCAGTTACCCACCGGCCAATTTCTTCAGCATTGATTACACCGGAAAGGATTACAGGGAGGCTGTAGTCCTTTCCAATGAAGATGAACCGCAGAACATCTCGATATATCTGCACATTCCGTTTTGTGCACAGCTTTGCCATTATTGCGGATGCAACACGCATATTACCCGGAATGAACAGATCAAGGCAGAATATCTGGAAGCCCTGAAATCGGAAATCCTGATGCTGAAGCCGCTACTGAACGGAAACAGGCGGGTAAGCCAGGTACACTGGGGCGGAGGAACCCCCAACAGCCTGAGGATCGATCAGATTGAAGATATCATGGAATTGATTTATAAACACTTCCAGTTTATCGACCAACCGGAAATTGCGATCGAATGTAATCCCGCACACCTGGATCATGGTTATACAGAAAGGCTGATTGCCGCAGGATTCAACCGGATAAGCCTGGGCATTCAGGATTTTTCCGAGAAAGTGCTCAATGGGGTTAACCGTGAAATCCCGGCGATACCGGCCGCTGATTTCGTACGACAGATCCAGGCATCCGGTAAGGCAAAGGTAAACCTGGATTTTATTTACGGATTGCCTCACCAGACGATCAGCTCATTCAGTGAGACCATGGAAAGGGCCATCCAACTGCAGCCCGACCGGCTGGTAACTTTCTCCTACGCGCATGTTCCCAATATCAAAAAATCGCAGAAAATTCTGGAAAAGGCTGGACTGGTGCCGCCTGCAGAAAAACTCCGGATGTTTGAGAATACATATGAACTGATGAAGTCGGCAGGTTATGTGCCGATTGGGCTTGACCACTTTGCGAAAGCAGACGACGAGTTGGCGGTTGCCTTGAAGAATCGGAGCCTCCACCGGAATTTCCAGGGATATTGCACCAGGGAAACCACCGGACAGGTTTATGCGTTCGGGACCACCGGGATCAGCCAGCTCGAAAACGGATATGCACAAAATGCAAAAACGGTAAGCCGCTATATAGAACTGATAAACAAGGGAGAATTTACCACAGAAAAGGGATATGCTGTTACAGCCGGACAGAAGATTATCCGGCACGTAATCAACGAAATGATGTGCAACCAATATATTTCCTGGCCGGCGGCCGCAGAAAAAATGAATATTTCCGAAGAGCAGCTGAAACAGGTCATTTCTTACGATGAATCAGTCCTGGAAGCATTCAAGTCGGACAATTTGCTTAATTTTGACAGGGATCAGGTAATTGTCACAGAATTGGGCAGGTTCTTTATCCGCAATATTGCAGCATCATTCGATGCAGGATTAAACAAAACAGGAAAGACATTCTCAAAAGCGCTTTAAAATGGAAACACAACCCGGAATTGCCATCATTGGGGCCGGACTGACGGGTCTCACCGCGGCATGGTACCTGAAGAAAAATGGTTTGACAGCCACCATTTTTGAAAGATCCGGGCGGGCTGGGGGGGTTATAAAAACCTTTCATGAAAATGGCTTTGTTTATGAGGCCGGACCAAACACCGGCGTCCTGGGCAATCCGGAAGCCCTTGAATTGATGGAAGACCTTCATCCGGAATGCAGGATCGAAATTGCCGATAATGCAGCCAAGGCACGCTGGATCTGGAAGGGCGACCGCTGGGAGCCCCTGCCGTCGGGCCTGATATCAGCCATTAAAACACCGTTGTTCTCTTTGGGTGACAAACTCCGGATCCTGGCTGAGCCATTCCGGAAGAAAGGCACCAATCCGGATGAAACCCTGGCTCAATTGGTACAACGACGCCTGGGAAAAAGTTTTCTGCAATATGCCGTCGATCCGTTTATCCTGGGAATTTACGCAGGCGATCCGGACTACTTGGTCACCAAATACGCCTTGCCCAAATTATATAACCTGGAGCAGAACTATGGCAGTTTCATCCGGGGATCGATGAAAAAAGCCAAAGAACCCAAATCGGAGAGGGATAAAAAAGCCACCAGGGAGATTTTTTCCATCCAGGGCGGATTGCAGAACCTGATCGATGCACTTGTGAAGAAAACTCAGGAGATGCCTTTATTGCTGAACTGCGGGAAAATTACCGTAGAGCCATTGTCTGACGGGCGTTTCAAAGTGGAAACCGAAAACGGCCAGTCAGGAGTCTTTAAAACAGTAATCTCCACCGTTGGGGCACACGCCCTCAACGAACTGATTCCCTTTGCATTCGACGAAAACCTGGCAAACATTTGCTGCCTGAGATATGCCAAAGTAGCTCAGGTTTCTCTCGGCTTTAAAAAATGGGATGGCATTCCGCTCAAATCATTCGGCGGTCTGGTTCCCTTTGAAGAACACCGGGATATCCTGGGGGCCCTGTTCATATCATCTTTCCTTAAAAACCGGGCTCCTGAGGGAGGAGCCCTGATGTCGGTCTTTTTAGGCGGACTTCGCCGTCCGGAAATTGCCGTCCTTCCCGACAATGAGATCCTGGCTATCGTGGAACGGGAAATCACGTCCATGATGAAGCTGAAAGAATTCCATCCCGATCTGGTGAAAATTCATCATTATGACCATGCCATACCTCAGTATGGTCCGGAGTCCGGTGCCAGACTGAAAACCATACGGGAGATCGAGGAAAAACACCCCGGACTGATCTTAGCCGGAAATATCCGCGATGGCATCGGGATGGCCGACAGGATCAAACAGGGCAGAACCATTGCCGAGGAGATTGCTGCGCATTTAAATTAGTGACTCCTGAACATCCGCCGTAATTCCCCTGTTATAAAGTGCAAATTGAAACAACAAAATGACATACCAGGATAAAACCGCTGTATTGCTTGTAAATGTGGGAACTCCCGATTCTCCGTCAGTTAACCATGTCAGGAGCTACCTTTTTCAGTTCCTGAATGACCGGCGCGTGATCGACCTGCCCCTTATTCCGCAGAAACTGCTGGTAAACGGTATAATTGTCCCCTTCAGGGCTCCCAAATCGGCCAAATTGTACCGTGAACTCTGGACTCCGGAAGGTTCACCACTGATTATACTCAGCCGGACACTTCAGCGGCGGCTCCAGTATGCTCTCGGAGAGGATCATGTGGTCTTCCTGGCTATGCGTTACGCCAAACCCAACCTCAAGGAGGTACTTGAGACCATCCGGGAAAAAGGTTTCAGAAAACTGGTGGTTGTACCCCTCTTCCCTCACTATGCCTCATCCACCACCGGTACTGTGGTCCAGCGGATCATGGAACTTATCGGTAAATGGTACGTAATTCCCGAAGTCAGGTTTGTCGGGCAGTTTTACGATCACCCCGATTTTATTGAGGCTTTTGCTGAAAAAGCGCGGCAGTACGATCTGGAGGCATACGACCACATACTTTTCAGCTATCACGGTTTGCCCAACAGCCAGGTGAATAAAACCCACCCCGGGATTGATGCCAGGTCGTGTAATTGTGCAGAAGAATTTCCTGAACATGGTAAAATGTGCTACCGGGCAACCTGTTACCAAACCACGCGACTGATCGCCGAAAAACTTGGCCTTGAAAAAAACAGGTATTCTACTGCCTTCCAGTCACGCCTCGACAACAACTGGCTCGAACCCTTCTCCGATGAGGTCATCATCGCCAAAGCCAAAGCCGGGGCAAAACGGATCCTGGTCCTGGCGCCGGCATTTGTAACCGACTGTCTGGAGACGACCCATGAAATCGGTGTTGAATATCAGCATATATTTGAGGAACACGGAGGGGAGAAAATTCAGCTTGTCGAAAGCCTGAACGGGGATAAAAGTTGGGTTGAACTTCTGAAAAAATTAATAACTGGCTGATTTTTAACGTATTGATATTTTTGGTACATATTTTGCACCATAGATATCAACATTTCGTTCATTAAAAATTACAGCCATGAAAACTATTATCACCTCTCTGCTTTTAGCTCTCCTGACCGTGGCAACCACCACCGTCGGAGCGCAGGATTGGCCGGAAGAATACCTTGGTCTCCCGGGCGATAACCTGAACCTTTACGCCGTTATGAAACTTTTCCAGGAATCTGAAACCCTTGAAGAGTTTGAAAGAAACCTCAATGATGAAAATTCCAGGATAAACAATCTCGACCTGAACGGCAACAACCTGGTCGATTATATTATGGTAGTCGACTATCAGGATGGAAATGTCCACAACATTGTTCTTCGCGTCGCTTTAGACCGGAACGAATACCAGGACGTTGCAGTATTTATCGTGGAACAGAACCGAAACGGATCTGTCACCGTTCAGCTGATCGGCGACGAGGCACTGTATGGCAAGAACTACATTGTTGAACCTTATTATGCAGGAAATGCTGAAGAAACACCTAACCCGGCCTATATCGGCAGGGTAGAAAGGCCGGTCGCAGCAAACAGAACGGTCCATGTCGAAATCCACACCTGGCCGGTTGTCAGGTATATTTACCATCCCGGATATGTTGTCTGGCGCTCAGCATGGCACTGGGATATCCGCCCGGTATGGTGGAACCCATGGAGACCCTACTACTGGCACTACTACTACGGATACCATTACCACTGGCGTCCTTACTACACCCGGTATTACAGGGTTACCAACCATTTTCACTACACGCGGTACAATGATTTCTACATTACCAGTGTACGCACCTACTCTCCGAGGGTAACGGTCAATATCAAGCAGGGCAATTACCGTACGACCTATTCCCGTCCCGACATGAGGCGCGAAGGAGAAGCACTCTATTCCAGGACCCACGCCGACAGGCAGTCCCGCACCTCAGGCCGCGAAACGATTAACGATCAGGGCAGAAGGTCTGCCTCCTCCTCAGCCAGGTACTCCCCCACTGAAAACGCCGGCAGTGTATCCGGAAGAAGGACTAACACCGAAGCACCCGAAAGAAGGAATGAGTCCGTTGGCAGATCTTCCGAAAGGCAGATCCAGTCAACCGAAAGACGCGCTTCGGGAAACACTTCGGCCAGGACCAGGACAGAAGCTTCCCCTGTAAGGAATAATCCTGCCTCTGAAAGATCAGGGGTAGTTACCGCCAGACCGGCCGAAAGGAATACAGAGGTACAGAGAACGGAAACAATGCGCCGTGCATCCCCGGCAACCAACAATGAAACCATCAGGGGCAATGCTTCTCCGTCAGGGAACAATGCAGGAAGCCGGATTTCCGGACAGGGATCTGCAACCAGAGGTTCAGCCGCCAGAACCGCAACCCAGCCGGCCGTTAAATCAGCATCTTCAGGGAATACCCCGGAAGCCAGGCCAGCCTCATCAGACAGGAACTCAGGCTATAGTGCACCTGCTTCGGTTAACAGAAATTCAGCCACAAGGAGCAATACTCCCGCAATAGTTGGCAGAAGTTCTTCGGGTAATGAAAACAGAAACAGCGTACCAGCGGTAAGAAGAAGCTCTTCAGAAAACAACAGGAGCAGTGCTCCGGCGGTAAACAGGAGTTCCTCTTCGGGCAGCAACAGGAGCAGTGCTCCGGCGGTGGAAAGAAGTTCTTCCAACAGGAGCAGTACTCCGGCAGTCAGCAGAAGCTCTTCCTCCGGCAACAGCAGGAGCAGTGCACCGGCGGTCAGTAAAAGTTCTTCAGGAAACAGCAGCAAAAGCAGCTCTTCTGCAGGAAATTCCAATGAATCCCCCTCCGGAAGGAGCCGCAGGTAACTAAAAACGTAAAGTTACCCGGGTGCCTAACATCCGGGGCGGGCCCGGCACAAAAGTCGGAACACCAAACATGGTACCCGTATTTCCGCCACTGATCAAATAGTTTTCATTCATAATATTGGAACCGGTGATGGCTAAGGTCAGCGCCGGTTTCTTCATTTCCAGTCCGGCCCTGCCATTCAACATTCCGTAAGCAGCCTGCTCAAGTCCGGGAATATTGGCATCCTCAAACCAGATATGACTCTTCCAGGTATATACGGGTACCATAAAAGCCTCCAGGTTTTCATGAATCCTCAGACGGCCATGCAAACCAACCGAAAAGCTGTGTTCGGGAGTAAGCCTGAAGGTGTTCCCGGCATACTCCTGCGGGTTCCCCTGGCTGTCCAGACTGTCGAACCGGGCATGGATCCATGCATAATTTCCAAACAGTTCAAGAAATTGTGATACGGCGGCCTTTGCTGTCACTTCGGCACCGTATAAAGTTGCCCTTCCGGCATCATGAATAAGGTAGTTAACTGACACCGAATCCCAGGCTGTAGTCTGAAAATTCCGGTAGAGCTGGTAGAAACCACCGGCATCAATCCAGAAGCGCTGATTCACAGACATTTTGAATCCGGCATCGAAACTGTGCAAAACCTCCTGTTTCATGATTTCATGCCTTCCTGCCGAATTGAACTGGATGACATTGGGCCGCCTTCCGCGGGCATATCCGAGATAAGCATTGGAATACGAATTGAAATCGTGTTTCAGACCTGCCCTTGCAGTATAGGAGAAAAAACTTCTTTGAACTTCAGTCAGGTTAGCCGGCCTGAAAAAGAGATTCGGTTGGTTGCCCGCCAGCATTCCCAACACTGAAGGGCTTCCACCGGTCATCAGCGATTCATTGGTCACCCTGAAATTCTCATAGGTCCCTCTCAGTCCGGCGGTAAGGCTCAGGCGGGGCCTGACTTTCCAGGTGGCATCCCCGAAAAGGTCGGCCGACTGGTTCAATGCGGTGCTGCGGTTCTCCTCCTCATGGGATGACGGCAGCGGCAATCCCGCCAGTGGCCCTAAACGGGGATCATCCGGCAGGGAAGTCATCGGCCAGGCATTTCCATCAGGTGCAATCAGATATTCGGGCATCTGCAAAAAAAGGTAGGCCATATGCTGTTCGTTCGGCCCAAACCAATAATTCTGGCTGACCTCCTCACGCCAGTAACCCAGTCCGATAAATCCGTTGGTACGGCTCCTTCTGGAAAAGTTATACCTTAGCTCCTGGGTAACCTGCCTTACATCAACATTTTCTGCCATATCGATTGCCGGTGCCCGGGTACCGTCCCCATCCCACCTCGATGATGCCGTATTATTGAACAGGGAGGTAAAAGAACTCCAGTAAGTGTTCTCATTCCTGAAAAACCTGACATCCATGGAAGTACCCAGGACTTCCCTCCGGTTGAACAGGTTTTCGCCCTGCTCGAGGGAAGCCTCATACTGAAATATATCGTTTACCCCGTTAACATTCGGAAAACGCTGACTCATGAAAGCCGTTCCTGGCAGATCATCTTTCTGGTAATTAACCATCAGGTCAATCTTCAGTCTTTGAGAAGGGGCAGCCCGCAGGGCGAACCGGCCCCCGATGGTATTCCGGCCGTTAAGTTTTCCCCCGAACGTATTCTCTACATAACCATCCTGGTATTTATACACACCAGATGTCCTGAGGATCAGCTTATCCCCGAAAAATGGAAGGTTCAGTGCGCCCTGCAGTTCCTGACTGGCATATTCACCCATTCCGGCGGTGACATATCCGCCGAAACCAGGGGCAGGTTTTTTGGTGACCAGACTGATGGCACCCGCCTGTGCACCGCGTCCGAAGAGCGTTCCCTGCGGGCCCCTGATTACTTCGACCCTTTCCATGTCGTACAGTTCATGCACAGCCATACTTGCCCGGCTTACCGGAACCTGGTTAAGATACACGGAAACCCGTGGCTGGGCATTGGGACTTACTTCATCACTGGTTAATCCCCGGATGGAGAAAGTCGGCCGGTGGGGAGTCTGTATCCTGGAATACATTCCCGGCACAAAGCCGGCAACCTCATCCATCGATTGCAGGTTAACATTTTCCATCATTCGGCCACTCAGGGTGCTGATCCCGGAAGGAACCTCCAGCAAGTGCTGTTCCCGCTGCTGTGCAGTCACCGTAACCGGTTCCAGTATTATGGGCTCCCTGTCGAGCGTAAAATGGACATCATTGTTCCCTTCCTGAAGGTAATAATCAATGATCTTGGTACGGTATCCCTGATGCGATACCATTATGGAGTTGATACCGGTGGTAAGTCCGGTCAGAAAGTATTCGCCGTCTTCGTTGGTATTGACATGAATCCGGGTACCCCTCACTACAACAGTAGCCCCCGCTACCGGTTCCCGCCCGGGGAAATTGATAACCAACCCATGGACCAATACCTCGGGCAAATTCTCATTGACGACTTCCACATTGCGGTATTTCCTTTTGACTTTCCCGCTCCTTTTGGGCTGGGCTGCAAGTTCAGAAATAAAACCCAGCAGGATAAACAAAAACAATATTCTCTTCATGATCTCCGATTAACAACCTGACAATTGACGGTACAATGTTCCGTCCCGTTTCAGAATTGAAAACGGAGATCATACAGGAATAGTTTACCGCAAGGTCAATTTTAGTACCCGGAATTTACGGAAGACTACTTTAAACTCCAGCAGGTAAGATGTTCCTTGTCTTTTACCCAGACACGGGAGCCATAAAGTACAGGATGGGCATACACATCAGTATCCGCAACCTTATAGGCCATAAGTTGCCGGTATTCTTTATGATCGGGCTTATAAACAAGCAGTACTCCGTTGGAAGGCAGCGATACCAGGGCAGATCCGACATCCTGAACAGAGGCAAAACGGATATGTTTCGTGGTATCGGTCCAGCAAAGCTCACCATTCTGGGCATTTATACAAAATACATTACCAAAACGGGCCTCATTACCGTAAAGAAATCCATCCCTGAGCAAGGGGGTATTAAACGATACGCCCATAGCCGGATTGTGCCACAGCTCGGAAACCTGGTATCCTTCAGGAGTATCTTCAACACGGAGTGCCCTTGTGCCGGAACCCTGTCCGGCAATATAAATAAGGTTATTATGGATTACCGGGGTAGAAGAGTTGTAAAACCTGGTTTCTGTAGGTGTCGGATATTTCCAGAGCAGTTTACCGGTGCTCAGTGAAAGCGCAAACAGATCGGTCTCCCCCTGAACCACAACCATATCCCCGAAAGCTGGCATATGTACCGGCGATGAGTAGGTACTGGGCTCCCCCTCATGCCGCCAGATAATCTTTCCGGTATTGACATCAAACGCGACAACCGTCCCCTTCTCCTTGCCATTCAGGTGAAAAATGCATTTATGGTCTATAACCAGCGGAGAACAGGATACAAAGAACTGGGGCACTTCCTGAATAAACTCTGCAGTTTCCCAGACCAGCCGGCCCGTGGCTGCATCCCGACAGGTAACATGCCCGCCGGCTCCGGCATTGAAAACTTTTCCGTAGGCAACCGAAGGAGTACTTCGTGGTCCCGGGTGACTGGCAGCCCCCCCGGTGACCTCAGGGGCCGGGTTGTTGATCTCTTCCCATAATATCTTGCCGGTAAGAGCATCCACACACATCGACACTTCGCTTTCATTCTTACGGGTGTGCAGATAAAGCTTTCCGTCCGATAAAACCGGTGAAGCATCACCAAGGCCGACAGCTACCTGCCAATCCTGCTTAAGTTTCCCCGGCCAGGTTCCGGGAATCTCAAAACCGGTAACCACCCCGTTCCGATGAGGTCCCCGCCAGCCGGTACCTTCCGGCTGAATGGCAAAAGAAAGGGAGATGACTGCCACCAGCAGTATCCCTAAAGGTCGAAGTATTGAAGTCAATCTCATTGTGTTTGTTTCTTAAATATGAAGTTTAGTGAATATCTCCTCTTAAGTCTGCTTTCCAAACCATCCAGCTCAAAGCTTCTGCCAGTTTGTC
This sequence comes from Prolixibacteraceae bacterium, assembly GCA_030602265.1. Taxonomy (GTDB): domain Bacteria; phylum Bacteroidota; class Bacteroidia; order Bacteroidales; family Prolixibacteraceae; genus UBA1413. The sequence goes on from JAUWAB010000003.1 coordinate 98,172, forward strand.
CATCTCCTTTACCGCAACCTCCATTGAATCACATTTTTTTACCGGAAACGCCGGCTTTCTGTCTTTTCCCACCAGAAATATGCGGATATCAGAAGTTTCTGAAACATTCTGACGGTTCGACCGGCTCCAGGAAACAAACTTCCTGGTCATCGGCAGGGCGGTTAGTCCCGCATAATTATCAAGATTCTCCCATCTGCCGAACAGTGGGTAGCCCAATGGACCTGAAAACCTTTTAACGCGGCGCCTGCTCAGATCAATTAAAACCCCATCTGTACTGGTTGCAAGAAAAAAACCAAGAATAAGCAATACCATACCCATGATGTCCAAAATAAACAGGAGTCCCACTGCAAGGAAAATCCATCCGGAGAAGGCAAGCTGAGGCCCGAATGTCTTATCCAACCGGTTGGTAATAATCATGGTTAAGTTCAATTTACCCATCAAATATACAAACCGGAAGTGACAATTTTCGCTGAAACTGAGTCAGTAATAAAAAAAAAAAAATAAAAAAGAGGGGCCTGAGCCCCTCCGCTAAGCAAAAAGCACCGAATTGATTGATCGTTGATTTTTCTGTCTTTAACCACCTTGCCTCAGGTGGGAGGCGCTTTTTGCACTACTTGAAAAACGGCATCCTTTTTCTATTATTGCCTGCCTCAAACAACTGGAGTGTTAAAAATGGTTTATGTATCCGGTCAGGCATCAGGGTTTAAACGACAAAGAAAGCGATATACTCCGTCCCGGCGCAGCAATGCCTGAAGAATAAGTCCGGTACCTTTTATTCAGGATATTATTCAGTCCGGCACTGACAGTGAACTGCTTAGTGACACTATATGCCGAGGCAAGGTTCAGTGTCCACCATGAAGGACTATAAGGGTTACCGTTCCTGTCTGGGATATAAAGGTAAGGTTTCTCCCTTTCTTCAGGAGCGAGTCTGCTGTGTGATATCTCCCCGTTCGCCTGTACATTTATTTCTGCAGTAAGATTTTCCCTGGTATGCCCAACGCGGATACTCCCAAAAACCGGAGGGATATGCCTCAAAGGATTTCCGTATGAATCCCTGCCTTTAAGATAAGACAGGCTCCCTTTTGCCCGGATACCGGAAAAAAGATGCCATTCAAGCTGGCTGCTTATACCCAGAATTTCGGCGTGGTCGGCATTTACAAGGGACTCAATGCGGCTCATTACCCCGTTGTACATCAGGGAATCCCGGCCGTTAAACTGTGCTGGCCGCCTTACCATGGCATCTTTGAGCCAGGTTCTGAATGCGGTCACCTCCACCTGGTGTTTTCCACTGAAGCGTCTGATCATCCTGCCTTCCAGGTTATAGGCATACTCCGGCTTAAGGTCCGGATTCGGTACGATCAGATTTCCGGGTTCTGAATCAAATATCTTGGCCACATCGTCAATATTCGGTGAACGGAATGCTGACGATGCCATCAGGTTGAACTGCCAGTCAGAAGATGGTTCCCAGACGATGCCCAAATTACCGTTAACAGCCTGGTTAACCGAACTAAACTGAAGAAAAGGAAACTGATAATACCGTCTGTCAAATTCACCTTCCATGCGGGTAACAGACCAGCGGACACCCCCGTTAAGAATGACACCGTCGCCGGCAATATATTTCCCCGACAGGTAAAGTGCATTGGAATGATATAAAGAGCCATCCGGGTATCTTGATCCGGCCCCGCTGATTTCCCCAGACAACAGGTTTTCCGATATTCCCCCGGAATGCACCTTGTTCACAGTCATCTCATAACCATACATGATCAGCAGATCAGCATCCAAATCACGGGTAAAGTCCAGGGACAGGCTGTAAACATTAAGGGATTCCGAACGGTGGAACAAATCCGGTGAGTTCAGGTTGCGGTCGTGGCGGCTTTCCCTGAAATACTGATAACCGGCGATCATGCTGGCGCGGTCGAACAGCTGGTTATGTGACAGCCAGTCTGCCTGAGCGGAGGCCAGCAGCCATTTCTGCGGACCATAGTACCAGTCGGCATACCTGAGCGCATTACCGCGATATACGATAAGACGGTCGTAACGGGGGACATCACCAGTACCTGAATAATGAATCCCCAGGTTAATACCGACCCCCTGTGCAGGGAGTATCCGCAGTCTGCCCATAAGGGTATACTGATGATAAGCCGTATACACCTGCTTTCTCGGGTTCCTGTTTTTGGCAACCGAATCACGTCCGTCAAATCGTTCAGGAACTACATAATGAGGCCGAAGATATTCTACTGGCCCTTCAGTTCCCATGACCAGGTCTCCATAGCCGGCATAGGTACCTGCCAAGATGGCCCCCCATCTTGGCCTTCCGTATCCCAGGCGACCATGGAGAATCCCTGAGTTATTGCCCGAAGCATAGGAAGTCCTGAAGAAATGGTCCGTAAATCCCGACGTGGCAGTACTCAGTCTGGGACGGAAAGTACTGAAATGAAGTACACCTCCCATGGCATCGCTTCCGTATATTACAGATCCCGGACCAAGCAGAATCTCGGCATTTTCGACCATATTCGGATCAACAGATACCACATTATGCAGGTTTCCGCTTCTGAAAATGGCATTGTTCATCCGCACGCCATCGACCACCAGCAAGAGCCGGTTTGCAGAAAATCCCCGGATCATAGGGCTTCCGCCACCCTGCTGGCTCTCCTGAATGAATACTTCGCCTGTAGCGGCCAGCTGATGGGCAGTATTCTGTGGCTGGGTCAGTGTTATACTCTCCACACCGCTTTGAATGATTTTATTCGGAACCTCAGATTTATTTTCCGGCCTGCGTGAAACAGAAATGACCACCTCCCCAATATCCAGTGGCTGTTCGGAAAGCCTCACTATATAACCATAGGAAGAAATTGTCAGTTTACTGAGCCTCAGATTCTCATAAGAAGGATGTCGGAAGTGAAGCATATCCCGGTCGGAGAACCGTTCAAGACTCGCCATCCCCCGGCTGTCGGTCATCACCGCCGCACGTGCAGAACTGATAATTACACCCTCAAGAGGCATGGCTGTTTTCAGGTCCAGCACAGTGACTACCTGACTTTCAACTGACAAGAAACTAAAAACGAAGCAGAACGCATACAGATACCTCATGCCGGATTATCAAATTGAATATATACAGAATCATTTTGATCCCAAAAATATTTAATTGTGAAGATATTATAATGGATATAATGAAAAAACCCCGGTGCCTCTGCACCGGGGTCCAACTAAACCTAACTAAACCAAACTTATGAAAAAACAGCACTGGGCTGATGAAGTCAAACTTTATAATGTAAACAACTAACTCTTGAAATTGTTTTCATGGCTTTGAAGCAATTTTCTTTTCGTTGTTTCTAATTATAGATTTACAATTACTGTGCCAAAAATACAAAAAACAGATAAATACTGAAAAATATTTTCGTTTTTCTTGATTTTTATTTCTTAAACCATCTTGAATGCCATTACACAAAGAACCATCAACTTTATTTTATCGTCTGAAACTGTTGATACATAGTACAACAATCATTCCAGATTCTAAAAATTCGATATATTTGCGCAAAATTTTCAGTCCTTGTAAAACAATTTCCGGATGAACAGAATCAGAAATTTCTGCATTATTGCCCATATTGACCATGGTAAAAGTACCCTGGCTGACCGCTTGCTTCAAATGACCAATACGGTTTCGGAGCGCGACATGCACGACCAGGTGCTTGACAGCATGGATCTTGAGCAAGAGCGTGGCATAACCATCAAGAGCCACGCCATCCAGATGGACTATGAATTCAAGGGTGAAAAATACAAGCTCAACCTTATTGACACCCCGGGGCATGTGGATTTCAGCTACGAGGTTTCCCGGTCGATTGCAGCCTGTGAAGGTGCATTACTGATCATTGATGCCACGCAGGGGATACAGGCTCAAACCATTTCCAATCTCTATCTGGCACTTGAAAACGACCTGGAGATCATCCCGGTTATGAATAAGATGGATATGGATTCGGCCATGCCCGAGATTGTGTCTGAGCAGATAATGGACCTGATCGGATGCGACCACGACGATATTATTCAGGCGAGCGGAAAAACAGGAATGGGTGTTGAACTGATCCTTGAGAGGATTATTGAGCGAATTCCCCCTCCCAAGGGAGATCCGGAGGCGCCGCTGGAGGCGCTGATTTTCGATTCGGTTTTCAATTCCTTCAGGGGGGTAATTGCTTATTTTAAGATCGTAAACGGCCAGATCCGCAAGGGTGATCTGGTAAAATTTGTGGCCACAAAAAAAGAGTACTATGCCGATGAGGTCGGTGTTCTCAGGTTGGGGCTTGAACCACGGGAAGAACTGATGTCGGGAGATGTGGGTTATATTATTTCAGGGATCAAAACCGCCAAGGAGGTTAAAGTGGGTGACACCATTACCCACGTCAAACGATCGTGCGAAAAAGCGATTGAAGGCTTTGAGGAAGTGAAGCCCATGGTTTTTGCCGGGGTTTATCCAATTGATGCCGACGATTATGAAGACCTTCGGAATGCTATGGATAAGCTTCAGCTGAACGATGCTTCCCTGACTTTTGAACCTGAATCGTCGGCAGCACTTGGATTCGGTTTCCGTTGCGGCTTCCTGGGGCTGCTCCATATGGAGATCATCCAGGAAAGGCTCGACCGTGAGTTTGACATGAATGTCATCACTACGGTTCCCAACGTATCGTACAAGATCCTCCTTTCAAGCGGGGAGGAGACAGAGGTATACAATCCTTCAGGAATGCCGGCCTCCAACCTGATCGACACCATTGAAGAACCCTACATCAGGGCAAATATTATTACGACGGCAGAGTATATCGGCTCCATCATGACACTTTGTCTGGAAAAAAGGGGCACACTCATCAACCAGAGCTACCTGACAGCTGAAAGGGCAGAACTGGTTTTTGACATGCCCTTAGGTGAAATCGTATTTGACTTTTACGACAAACTGAAGAGCATCTCAAGGGGTTATGCCTCTTTTGATTACCACATGAACGGGTATAAACCGGCCAAACTGGTAAGGCTCGACATACTGCTCAACGGGGAGATGGTGGATGCACTGTCCACCCTGATCCATTTCGACAATGCCTACTACTTTGGACGCAGGATGTGCGAAAAGCTTAAAGAGCTTATCCCTCGCCAGCAGTTTGACGTGGCCATCCAGGCAGCCATCGGGGCAAAAATCATTGCCAGGGAAACCGTGAAAGCCGTTCGAAAAGATGTAACAGCGAAATGTTACGGGGGTGACATTTCGCGTAAACGCAAACTGCTTGAAAAACAGAAAAAAGGCAAGAAACGCATGAAACAGGTCGGTAATGTCGAAGTCCCGCAAAAAGCATTTCTTGCCGTGCTGAAGCTGGATTAATCCACGATCTAAATAATCAGTTTATAACCCTTCCCGTGAACGTTGATGATTTCAACGGTCGGTTCATCCTTGAGGTGTTTACGGAGTTTGGTGATGTATACATCCATACTCCTCGCATTAAAATAGTTGTCATCTATCCAGATCGACTTCAGTGCAAAATTACGTTCCAGCACCTTGTTTGCATTCTGGCACAGAAGTTTGAGCAAATCCGATTCCTTGGTGGTAAGTTTTACCACATCCTCACCGTTTGTAAGGGTTTGCTTCCGGGTATCGAAAGTATACCTTCCCAGTTTGTAAATCTGCTGGTTCAGGTTCTGATTGTCCTGCGCAGTTCTCCGGAGTATGGCTTCTATCCTGAATATCAGCTCTTCCATGGAAAAAGGCTTGGTAATGTAGTCATCAGCCCCAAGTTTAAACCCTTCTATCACGTCATCCTTCAGGTTTTTGGCCGTAAGGAAGATCACCGGCACCTCGCTGTTCACCATCCTGATATCCCTGGCTAATGTAAAGCCATCCTTCCTGGGCATCATAATATCCAGGATGCAGATATCAAAATGATCCTTCATGAATCCTTTGAATGCAGCCTCACCATCTGGAAATAATGTGGCGTCATATCCTTTGGCAATCAGATATTCCCTGAGCAGAAGCCCCAGGTTCTCATCATCTTCTGCCAGTAAAAGCTTAACCTTTTGTTCCATTTTTTTTCTTGTTATTTACTACCGGAAAATATATACTGAATTTTGTTCCTTTATTGGGAGTACTCTCTACCAAAATCTTGCCGTTATGGGCATCCACAATTTTCTTCACATAGCTGAGTCCAAGCCCAAAACCTTTTACGTTATGTACATTGCCGGTCGGAACCCGGTAGAACCGTTCAAAAATCTGACTCTGGTGTTCCCTGGCAATCCCAATACCTCTGTCGGCTACCGATAAAATCACTGATTCCTTATGATATTCAGTGGTCACGGTAATATCGGGGATTTCGTTGCTGTATTTTACGGCATTGTCAAGCAGGTTGAACACCACATTGGTGATGTGTACCTCGTCGCCCCGGATGGTATCCTTCTCGGCGCGAAGGTCGGAATGAAGCTCCCCGCTGCTGTTTTTAACACGCAGCTCAAAATTACCTATCACGCCCCTCACCAGTTCATTCATTCCGATCTCCTTGAACCGCAATTTAAGTCGTCCTTCATTGAATATGGCCATCTGCAGAACCTTTTCCACCTGAAAACTAAGCCTTTTGCTCTCCTGGTTAATGACCCCTGAAATGTGTTCAATGGTTTTGGGGGTTGTTGAAATGGAAGCATCCTGGAGCATCTGGCTGGCCAGGGATATGGTAGAAATCGGGGTTTTCAGTTCATGCGTCATATTGTTGATGAAGTCATTCTTAATCTGCGACAATTTCTTCTGCCGGAATATAATAAATATGGTATAGGCAAAGATCGCGATCAGCAGGCTGGTCAGCACTACCGTCGGAATCACCATGATTCCGGTCAGGTTGAGCAAATACCCTGAACGTTTCGGGAAATAGACCACCAGATAATTGGCCTTTGGCATCACATAATCGTTGGGAAACAGAGGGTGGGCGTATTCCTTTACCTTTTTTGAAGTTTTAAAGTCGGGGCTTCCGGCAATGATACTCTCCTCATTGCGTGTAAATGTTTTAACTGCATACTTCATATCCAGACTGATACCCTGTATCCTCAGCTCTTCAAGAAGCGTCTTCTCCAGGTATTCAGCATCAAGACGCTCTTCGATGGGTAGGTTTCTGAAAAACACTTTCTGGATAAACTGAACATTCTCCCGGATCTGCTTCTCGATTATCAAGCGCTGTTGCACGTTGTAATCATGCAGCTTGTCGAAGGCAGAAGGGAACTGTCCGGGCATTCCGCGGGATGACTGGGTAATGGAGACCACCGTATCGGAGTATTCGATTTCCAGCTGCTCTCTAAGAAACGGTGAATTCCGACCCACACTAAAGGAGAGTGAATAATTCTGGCTGCTGAAGCCTAACGGCATGGGAACATCACTGCTTATCGTTCCGGATGGCTGGCTTCGCTGCTGGTATACTCTGGCAAGCTCTTCTTCCAGTATAAACTGGGTTTCATGTTCCTCCAGCTTCTTTGTAACCTGGGTCAGCAATTGTTTCACGGCCTGGTCAAATTGTTCCTCCCTGATATCAGCCGCTTTCTTAATACTGTTGGTCTGAACCAGGATGAGACCAGTCATAACCAGACCCATCAGGATAATAAGTGTTAACAGCTTGTTTTTACTCATGCTGCAAATATAATTTCAGGAAGTCTGATTTATAGAAACTTAACATTATTTAACAGCGAGGGATCCAGACTACAGCCCGTTACTGACCAGTTTCTCAATCACTTCCGGATAATACCGGTGTTCCAGCTCATGAATTTTCTCAGCCAGGGATTCGGCCGTATCCGATTCGTCCACCCGGCATTTCGCCTGAAAAATGATATTTCCTTCATCATAATGCTCATTCACATGGTGTATGGTAATCCCCGAAAAGGGCTCCCGGTTCTGAATGACTGCCTCATGGACACGCATGCCATACATATTTTTCCCGCCATATTCAGGTAATAAGGCAGGATGAATATTGATTATTTTAAACTTCCGTACCATTTTTTCAGGCACAAGCCATAAAAATCCTGCCAAAACCACAAGGTTAATTTTTCGTATTGTGAGAAAATTTTCAACTTCCGGGGTTTCGTAAAACTGATTCCGGTTAAATACAAAGGTTTCAATGTTCATTTTTTCTGCCCTTTGCAGAGCATAGGCATACGGCTTGTTCGACAACAGACACACTACTTTAATATGCTTGTTATCAGCAAAGTATTCCATAATTTTTTGGGCATTGCTGCCCGAGCCAGACGCCATAATTGCCAATCGGATCATATCCATTTCAGTATTGATTTTAAATTGGAATATTGGACCTATATGTTCTATTTTAGCTCATTATGAGGCATATGATAGGGATGGGCCCAATATTTTTTATTGCATTTCTTTGAAATATAGATTGTAAATTTATTACTTTGCACCGAATTTTGAATAACCATTTTTTAGTATTAACTTAAAATTTTTGCTATGTCTGATATTGCATCAAAAGTAAAAGCAATCATCGTTGACAAATTAGGCGTCGATGAAAGTGAAGTAACCAACGAGGCATCATTCACCAATGACCTTGGTGCTGATTCATTGGATACTGTTGAATTGATCATGGAATTTGAAAAGGAATTTGACCTGGCTATTCCGGATGATCAGGCTGAGAAGATCTCCACCGTTGGTGAAGCCATTTCTCACATCGAAGAAGCCATTAAAAACAAATAATTGCAGAACTTTCATTTATGGATTTGAAACGGGTAGTAGTTACCGGTTTAGGTGCAATAACTCCACTTGGCAACTCGGTACAGGAGTATTGGGAAAACCTGGTAAAGGGAGTCAGTGGTGCCGGACCGATAACCAAATTTGATGCTCAGTATCATAAGACAAAATTCGCCTGTGAGGTAAAAAACTTCGATCCGGCAGTTTACCTGGACAAGAAGGAAGCCCGCAAACACGACACATATACTCAGTTTGCGTTTGGTGCGGCCATTCAGGCAATGGAGGATTCGGGTATTGATATTGACAGTGTAGATAAAGACAGGGCCGGGGTAATCTGGGGTTCAGGAATTGGTGGCCTTCAGACTTTCTTTGAGGAAGTCCAGGCATATAAACCTGAAAGGCCGCAATTTACTCCCTTCTTTATTCCCAAAATGATCGCCAACATCGCCGGAGGTCTTTTATCCATCCGGTATGGTTTCAGGGGACCCAATTATACCACTGTTACTGCCTGTGCATCGGCATCTCATGCGATTATTGAGGCTTTTAACAAAATCAGGCTTGGAAAGGTCGATTTTATGATAACCGGCGGTTCAGAAGCCGGGGTCAACGAAGCAGCAATGGCCGGCTTTAATTCCATGAGGGCTATTTCAACCAGAAATGACGACCCATCTACGGCCTCACGGCCTTTCGACAAAGACCGTGATGGCTTTGTTATGGGTGAGGGAGCAGGTGCCCTTATCCTTGAAGACCTTGACCACGCACTCAGAAGAGGAGCCAAAATTTACGCCGAGGTTGTCGGTGGCGGCATGTCGGCCGACGCTTACCATATGACTGCCCCCGACCCCGACGGTCTGGGCGCCAGACTGGTCATGAAATGGGCGGTAGAAGATGCAGGACTCGACCTGACCGATATCGATTATGTCAACGTGCACGGCACCTCCACCCCACTGGGCGACATAGCCGAACCCAAGGCAATCCTTGGCCTTTTCGGTGAACATGCCTATAAAATGAATATCAGTGCAACCAAATCAATGACCGGGCACCTTTTGGGGGCTGCCGGCGCAGTCGAGGGCATCGCAACTATTCTTGCCCTGAAATATGGCATTATTCCACCTACTATAAACCATTTTACCGACGATCCGGAAATTGACAATCGCCTGGATTTCACATTTAATAAAGCAAAAGAAAGAGATATCAAAGTGGCTATAAGCAATACCTTCGGTTTTGGAGGCCACAATGCTACCATCGCATTCAAAAAATATTAAAAGCCCGTGGTCAGAAGTTTGGCACAAAAAATAAAACTCTTTTCCTCACCCCGGAAAGAGTTTTATTTGTTTTTAAAAAATTTGATCGGTTTCTATCCCGGCAAGCTATCCTTTTACGACATTGCTTTTACCCACAGGTCTGCATCCAGGCTGGACACACAGGGAAATGTCGTAAACAATGAACGGCTTGAATACCTTGGAGATGCAATCCTTGGTGCTGTTATTGCCGATTTTCTCTACAACAGATTCCCACAGGAAGATGAAGGATTTCTAACCAAAATGAGGTCCAAGCTGGTAAACCGGGCAATCCTTACCAACCTGACCTATGAAATGGGACTGAACGTTTTTATCGACTCCAACGCCAACAACGCCATCGATAAAAGCCATATTTACGGGGATGTCCTTGAAGCCCTCATCGGGGCGATTTATCTGGACCGCGGATATGATGCTTCCCGCTATTTTATCATTAAACGGATTATCCCCCGCTACATTGATCTTTACGAACTGGAACAACTGGATACCAATTTTAAAAGTAAATTGATTGAATGGAGCCAGAAAAACAAAAAACAGGTGAAGTTCGAGACCCAGGAGGAATACCCAAACGGAAGCAAACAACCTAAATTTGTAGCAATAGTAGAAATTGACGATAAAATACTCGGAAAAGGAACCGGAAGTTCAAAAAAAGAAGCACAGCAGAACGCAGCAAGGAACACCTTAGAGAAAATGGGTGTAGAATTACAATAGTACCTTCCATCCTTCCATGCGATGAATAGGGTTTGAAGAAGCGTTTCCAAAGATTTGACCCTTATGTATTACACTATGAATAAATCGTCTGCCACACTGAAAGACAAGTATATTAAAGTGGAAGGGTGGTCCTCCATTCTGTTGAATTCACTTTTGTTTATACTGAAATACTGGGCCGGAGTGGCGACAGGATCCATGGCTCTTATCGCTGATGCCTGGCACACCCTGTCAGACTCGGTTTCCTCTGTAATTGTACTGATTGGCGGTACCATCTCCCGAAAACCCGCCGACCATGACCACCCTTTCGGCCATGGACGGGTAGAACATATAACGGCCATAATAATTGGTGTTTTGCTTGCCATCATTGCATTCGACTTTATGGTTGGTGCCGTTGCGAAATTCGGAACCCGGGAGGCAACCGTATACGGCACCATCGCATGGGTGGTTACCATTATTTCTGTCTTTGTCAAGGAAGCTATGGCTCAGTTTGCCTTCTTAGCAGCACGGAAAACCGGGTCAAATATCCTGTCTGCAGATGCCTGGCATCACCGTACCGATGCATTATCCTCCCTGCTTATATTAGCCGGACTATTCGTAGGGAAATATTTCTGGTGGACCGATGCCGTACTGACCTTTCTGGTTGCCCTGATGATCGGATATGCCAGTTACGACATCCTTAAAAAGGAGATCCATGCTCTGATGGGGGAACAACCATCCGAAGAACTATTAGACCGGATTATTCAGACAGCACAGGGCTCATCCCAGATCCAGCTTCACCTTCACCACATACATATCCACTCCTATGGAGACCATACCGAATTAAGCTGCCATATCAAACTGCCTCCAGAAATGACCCTTGTTGAGGCACACGAAATCTGCACACGGGTAGAAAAAGACATATTGGAGAAATTCGGATTTATCACTACAGTCCATCCTGAGCCGTTACCTGGCCCTGTTCCGCTGAAGTGAGGTGCCCGTCCCACATGATCAGCTGCAAATCCCGGCTCAGTGAATCCCTTAAAGCAGCAAATCCTACAAAATTGTCGGGCTTAACCGGTTCGGAAGGCGGAGCCTCCATTCTGAGCGGATCAATCGGGGAACCATTCATGTAAACCCTGAAATCAAGATGGGGACCGGTTGACAAACCGGTCGATCCAACATAACCGATTACCTGTCCCTGGGTTACCCTTGAGCCTTTATTTACTCCCGGCCCAAATCCCCTGAGATGCATATACACGGTGGTGTAAACAGAATTATGTTTTATCCTGACAAAATTTCCGGCTCCTCCTGCCTGGTACCCACGTTCCTGAACAATGCCGTCACCAATGGTTAAAACCGGCGTTCCGGCAGGAGCAGCATAATCAACTCCGTGATGTGGCCTGCGTATCTTCAGAATTGGATGCATCCTTCCGTGTGAAAAATGGGAGCTGACACGTGCCGCATATTTTAGCGGCGACTTCAGGAAAGCCTTGCGGAGACTTTGTCCCTCCCGGTCGAAATACTCGAACCTGTCGTCCTGATAGAACCGGTAAGCACTATATACCTTGTTCATATGTTCAAACTCCACGGCGTGTACCGGACCGACTCCAACCGAGACACCATCGACGAACTGCTCTTCATACATCACCCTGAAACGGTCGCCCTTCTGTATTCCAAAAAAATCAATAGTCCAGGCAAATATCTCCGACAATTCAACGGCAAGAATGGGACTAAGTCCGTTTTGAACCAATGCGTTCCACAATGAGGAGTTAATCACCCCCCAGGCGGTTTTCTGAACCACCTCAACTTCACGCTGACCCGTAAAACTGTTCAGACTGTCGGTAAGACTGAAAATAACATAATCAATCCTGTTATTCTCATAAACCAGAAACCGCGCAGTCCGGGCAGAATCCAAACTTTGAAAAATATAGAAATTATTGCCGCTCCTGATTCTCCTGACATCAAATACCTCTGCAGAATTCCTGGCCAGCTTGTCAACATCCGCCATACTTACACCAAATCCGGTCAATAAGTCCCCCAGATTCTGGTTGGGTTTAATTTTCCCTTCCACAACATGAAAAGAATCGACGGGTAAACCAAACCTTAATTCAGGAAGCGGTGCCTCGGTAATCTCTTCAAAATCATCATATATCCGGTTATTCAGATAATACAGGGATAACACCCCCAAAACTGCCAGAAACAGAATAATCTCAGCCCAATATTTTCTCATCCTATAATTTCAACTTGTCAAAACCTTGTCCGTAAACGCCCATTACACTTCCCATGGAAATAAATGCATCCGGATCGATTTCCTTGATTTTCCTGAAAATAGCACCGGTTTCACGTTTACGTACGACAGAAATAACGACTTTCACATTCTCTTTAGTATACCAGCCAGTCCCATCTATAACGGTTACCCCGCGATATCTCTGCTGATTTATAAAATCGGCTATCTCATCGTATTTCCTCGAGAATATGAACATCTGGGCCGACCGGTTTGCCCCGCTAAGCACAGCATCAAGGGCATAGGAAACCACCCCCATGGTTACATATCCGTAAACCATTTTGTCGACCGACTTCAGTACCAGAAAGGAAGAGGCGATAATGATGACATCGCAGTACATGATCACCCTGCCGGGACTGATATTGCGGTATTTCACCACAATAGCCGCGATAATGTCTGTACCTCCGGTGCTGCCCCCTTTTGAAAAAACTATTCCCAGACCAACCCCGGACAAAATTCCTCCCAAAACGGCTGAAAGGAAAGTATCGTCGACAAGGGGCTCACTGATCATTTTCTGGGTAAAGGTAAGGACCAGTGATACCACGATCATGCTGTATATGGTTTTGATCCCGAAGCTGGCACCCAGTACCCTGATGGCCACTGCAACCAGTATGATATTCACCAGAAAATAAGTTACCCCTACCGGAATTCCCGTAGCATAGAACAAGACTGCACCAATACCGCTGACCCCTCCCCCTGTGATTTGCGCAGGAATAATGAAAAGGGTCCATGCCAGCGAAAACATCACCAAACCAATGGTAATGGCGAAATAATCCTCAAAGTTGATCAGTTGCTGTCTTAGTTTCTCCTTCATGACCTGATTCCGGTTTTACACCACAACATTGATTATCTTGCCGGGTACAACAATAATCTTCCTGGGATTTCTGCTTTCAAGATATCGGGCAGACTTTTCATACTGAAGGACGGCAGCCTCTATTTCCTTCACCGGCATATCAACAGGCAGTTCCATTTTGAAGCGCATTTTTCCGTTAAAAGAGACCGGGTACTCAAATGTATCCTCGACCAGGAGCTTCTCGTCGGCTTCAGGCCATGGCTCATAGGCAAGGGTCTCGTTCCCGCCGTACAACTGCCAGAGTTCCTCACCCAGATGAGGGGCAAACGGCGACAGCACCTTTGCGAAAGTCCGGGCGGTTTCAATGGTCACCCTGCCCTTCTTCAGGGCCAGGTTATTGAATACCATCAAGAAACTTATCGCGGTATTGAATTTCAGATTATCGATATCGGACGTAACCTTCCGGATGGTTTGGTGCAATGGTTTCAGTATCTCAGGATCCTCCTCACCTTCTGTAATATTGGACAGGTCGGTGAAAAACCGGTTGACCCTGTTCAGGAAATTGTAAACTCCCTTCACACCACTGTCGGCCCAAGGTTTGCGTTCATCCAACGGCCCCATGAACATCTCGTATAAACGCAGGGAATCGGCACCGTATTTATGGACTACATCGTCGGGATTAACCACGTTTTTCAGTGATTTGGACATTTTGGCCACGATCTGGTTCAGCTCCTCCCCAGTTTCAGTATGATAGAACTTGCCTTCTTTCTCCTCAACCAGGTCGGAACTGACTTTTGCTCCGGTGGCTGTCTCATAGGCAAATGCCAGGATCATTCCCTGATTGTATAGTTTTGTGAAGGGTTCCGGGGTGGAAACTACGCCCAGATCATATAGTACTTTATGCCAGAACCGGCTGTATAGCAGGTGCAGGACAGCATGTTCCGCACCTCCCACATAGAGGTCAACGGGCATCCAGTACTGCTCAAGCTTCTTGTCAAATATCTCTTTGTTGTTGTGAGGATCAATATATCTCAAATAATACCAGCAAGAACCGGCCCACTGGGGCATGGTGTTGGTTTCCCGTCTGCCCTTGCGCCCGTCGGGACCTGTAACATAAAGCCACTCCCGGGCATTGGACAAGGGAGATTCTCCGCCTTCACCCGGCTCATATTTTTCCATGTCCGGCAACTCGACAGGGAGGTTTTCATCCAGCGACACACTCCCATCCTCCCAGTGGATTACCGGGAACGGTTCGCCCCAGTAACGCTGCCTGCTGAACAGCCAGTCACGGATCTTAAAGTTGACTGTTGCCCTGCCGATCCCTTGTTTTTCAAGCCATTCAATGGTGGCGGCAATTCCATCCGCTTTGTTCAGACCATTGATATTTAGCCCGGTTACCGGATTGGAAGAGTTTATATAGTTTCCGTCCTCTGTCCAGCAGGCTTTACCCTGCAGGACGAGTTCGCGCAGTTCTTCGCCGGCACCGACAGGATCGAGTATGCAATTAACCGGTAATCCGAACTTACCGGCAAATTCAAAGTCGCGGGTGTCATGTGCAGGTACTGCCATGATGGCTCCCGTTCCATAACCCATAAGCACATAGTCGGCAACCCATATTGGGATGGGCTTTCCGGTTACCGGATTGATGGCATTCCGTCCGGTAAACACACCCGTTTTCTCCTTGGCCAGCTCAGTCCGGTCGAGATCCGACTTTAATGAGGCCGCTTTTATATAATCCCTGACCTTCTCCAGGTGTTCCGGGGCAACTATAGTTTCTGCAAGGGGATGCTCCGGGGAGATCACCATATACGTGGCCCCGAAAAGCGTATCCGGCCGGGTGGTATATACTTTGAGTTTCAGATCAGAACCCTCGATGGCAAAATCGACCTCAGCTCCGGATGACTTGCCTATCCAGTTGCGCTGCATGTCTTTAACCCCTTCAGGCCAGTCAAGCTCATCAAGCCCTTCGAGCAGCCGCTCTGCATAATGCGGAATTCTAAGCAACCATTGTTTCAGATTCTTCCTGATAACCTGATGACCGCACTTCTCATGAGAGCCGTCGGTGAGCACCTCTTCATTAGCACAAACAGTGCGACAGGAATCACACCACCAGACCTGTGCATTATCGTAATAAGCCAGTCTCTTTCCGGCGATATAGGCATTTACAGCTTCATCACCGAGAGCAGAAACCGAAGCCGGTACCGGAAGTTCAGAAACGGGTCTGCCCTTTTTGAGCTCAGGATCGAACCAGGTATTGTAAAGCTGCAGAAATATCCATTGCGTCCATCTGAAATATCCGGGATCGGTGGTATTGATTTCCCTGTCCCAGTCATAACTGAGACCCAGTGACTTGATCTGCCTCCTGAAGGTATCGCAATTCTTCAGTGTGGTAATTGCCGGATGAGTTCCGGTCTGCATGGCATACTGTTCGGCAGGAAGACCAAAAGCATCCCATCCCATCGGATGCAAAACGTTAAATCCCTTCATCCGCTTGTAACGGCTGATGATATCGGTGGCGGTATAACCCTCCGGATGCCCCACATGTAAACCGGCACCCGATGGGTAAGGGAACATATCAAGGATGTAATATTTGGGTTTGGAGAAATCATTCAGTGTACGGAAGGTTTTATTTATCTCCCAGTACTGTTGCCATTTCGGCTCTATCTCCCAGAACTTGTAGTCCATATTGCTTGCAGAATTACTTAGTAAAAAAAATGAGCTGCAAAGTTAGAAAAATGTTTATCAGCAGGGCATATACGATCGATTATTCCCTCCATTTAAGACATCTTTAACAACCGGGCGCAAAAAAAAAGCGCTTTTGCAAGCGCTTTGTATTCAAATAATTAACAGATGTCAATACGTAACCACAGGCGGAAGGTTTTTTGCCTGATCAACAAATTTCTGAACAACCTTTAATGCAGGTACCGCACGCGTAATTTTTTTCTCTGCCTGAACCTCAACCAGTTTCGCATAAAGATTTTCCGGATTACGGTTCCTGAGTTCCTTAACGGTGTCAACTCCCGCTGCTTCAAGCAATTCGGCAAATTGCGGACCAACTCCCTTGATACGGAACAGGTCTGCCATATTTACCCATTCCAAAATTTTTCCTTCATCAATTCCGGACGCATCAGCTATTGCCTTCCTGCCTGCACGGCTTGCCCCTTTTTCAAGCAATCCCTCAACAGACTTAATTTCTGCAGCCAACAACTTCTGGGAAAAAACCGGGCCAATTCCTTCAATTTGATCAATTCTTTTTGCCATGACAGTAATTTTAATTATTAGTAAAAGTAAGTGACTTATATGCCTCTAATTTACAAAGATTCCTACAAATGCTAATAATTATTCTGATAATCTTTTTAATTTAATTATCTGTAATCATCTGATAAAAAAATGCTAAAAGGATTAAATTTGTACCAATTGATTAAATTTTACGGATATGACAGCAATAAAAGAGAAATTCATTGAAACCATTAAAAGCAGCTATACCTTCAAAGGAAATTCCATTTTGCTGGGTTCTGCCGTTTTGGGGGATGACCAGGATACGGGATGCCAGATCAGGATACCACTAAAAACCATGAACCGGCACGGACTGATCGCCGGAGCCACAGGTACAGGTAAAACCAAAACCCTCCAGGTAATTGCCGAAGAACTATCCCTGGCCGGCGTTCCCACCCTGGTTATGGATATCAAGGGTGACCTGAGCGGAATTGCAGCCTCCGGAAGCATGAATCCCATCATTGAAAAACGTTCTGCTGTCATAGGAATGGATTGGAAAGCAACAGCCTTTCCATCTGAACTGATGACCATTTCCAATGAACATGGCGTCAGGCTGAAAGCAACGGTTTCAGAATTCGGACCTATGCTGCTCGCAAAAATTCTCGACCTTAATGATAATCAGACAGGTGTATTGTCAATGATATTCAAATATTGCGACGACAAAGGGCTACCACTGCTCGACATTCAGGACCTTAAAACCGTTATCCGGTATATCCAGGAAGACGGGAAGGCCGATTTCCTGAAAGACTACGGATATTTCCAGACGGCCTCAGCCGGGACAATCCTCAGAAACATAACCAGCCTCGAACAACAGGGGGCAAATTTATTTTTTGGTGAACCATCGTTCGACATTTTCGATCTCATGAAAACCGACGAAAATGGCCTTGGCAAGGTAAACATTCTCAGAGTAGTTGATATCCAGAGCAATACTGCCATTTTTTCGACATTTATGCTTTGCCTTCTTGCTGAAATTTTTCAGAAAATGCCTGAAAGGGGAGATGCTGAGCAACCGGAACTGATTATCTTCTTCGATGAAGCCCACCTGATTTTCAGGAATGCATCCAAAACCCTTATGGACCAGTTCGAAACCACTATTAAGCTGATCCGCTCAAAGGGTGTGGGCATTTTCCTGGTCACCCAGTCGCCCGATGATATTCCTGCCAGTATTTTAGGGCAGCTTGGACTGAAAGTCCAGCATTCTTTAAGGGCATTTACCGCAAAAGACAGAAAAGCCATCAAGGCTGCAGCAGAAAACTATCCGCTGTCTGACTTCTACAAAGCCGACGAACTGATTACCATGATGGGTACTGGCGAAGCCATGGTTACGGCACTGGATGAAAAGGGCCGACCGACTCAGCTGGTGCACACACTTATCCGTCCGCCTTTATCCAGAATGGATATTCTTTCGGACGGGGAAATCGGTAATCTGATCAACACTTCCCGGCTGGTCAGAAAATACAACAAAGACATTGACCGGGAAAGCGCACACGAAATGCTGATGGAAAGAATTGAAGAGCAGCAGGAGGAAATTGCCCGGCAGGAGAGCGCAAAGGCCAGCCGTAAACAGGCACCTGCCACCCGGACTGCCAGACAAACAGGCATGTTCGAGAAAATTATGAAGAGCCCGGTAACCAATACCATTGCCAGGGAAGTAACCAGAGGACTGCTTGGAGTACTGGGTTTGAAGGCTGCAGGATCAATTGCCCGCTCTGCGACGACCAGGAAAACCACCACAAGAAAAAGATAGTGCCGGATACAAACAAAAAATGCTGCAGCAGCAGCATTTTTTGTTTACCCTATATTATTTTCTACTGGTTCCTGATCATCAGCTTGGTGGTCCTTGTAAGGTTTCCGTCTGAAATTACCCTTAGGAGATATACTCCGCTGGGAACATTATCAAGTGTTACCTGATGTTTGGTAACAGGAACCTGAAATTTCTTGGAATAGACCACAGAGCCAGCAATGTTGGATATCCTGAGTTCCTGAATAGACTGGTCAGTAAGTTCAATATTTAACCGCCTGTCAGTAACCGGATTGGGATAGACCCTCACATCGAGCATACTGTTGAGATCGTTACCGGCTGTCAACGCGAACTCTGCCCCGGAACCATTAAGGCCGGTATTCTGGGCATCAATTCTGTTGGCGCCAATAAACAATATCCATATTACAAACAGTATTCTCATCAGAAATAAAACAACTTATCAAATCTTTTCAAAAATAATGCCTTTTTTTAAATATAGACGCATTAATCTGAAAAATGTTTCAAAGCACGCTCAAGATCTTCGGGTGTATCAATGCCGAAACTCTGATAATCGGTCTCGGCAGCCTTTATCCGGTATCCGTTTTCAAGCCATCTCAACTGCTCCAGGGACTCAAGATTCTCAAGAATTCCAGGCTGCAGTGCTGTTAATTCCCTTAAAATATCGGTTCGGTATGCATAAATTCCAATATGTGCCCAGAAATTGGCCAGAGCAGTCCATTCCGTGAAATCCGTCCCTCGAACATACGGAATGGCAGCCCTGCTGAAATAGAGAGCTTCCATACGATTGTTCAGAACCACCTTGGGTTTGTTTGCATCCGCCAGTTCGGCCACGTCCTGTATTTTACGAACCAATGTGGCAATCTCCGTATTTCCCGTGAAGCAATCCATAAGTTTCCTGATTTGAGCAGGCCGGATAAAAGGCTCATCACCCTGAATATTGATCACCACGTCAAAATCAATCTTTCCAGCCAGGGCATCAGCAGCTTCGGCACAACGGTCCGTTCCACTCTTGTGATCAGGTGACGTAAGGACCGGGTTTCCTCCAAAACCGGTCACCGTATCGGCAATACGATGGTCGTCGGTGGCAACCCACACATGATCCAGTGCTGATAAAGCCTGCTCGTAAACCCTCTGTATCATGGTCTTGCCATTGATCATCGCCAGGGGTTTGCCCGGAAACCGGCTGGACTGGTAGCGGGCCGGAATAATACCTATAAACTTCATGTTCTCAGTTTTTTGCAAATATAGAGGGAGAAATCCAAAAATTGGTTAATGACGTACGGATGTTAAATTTTTCAGATTAAAAGTAGTAAATTTGCAAACTTTTCAGTTTTCAAAATGGATATACAGGGAATCAAGCAGCGATTCGGAATTATCGGCAATGCGCCTGCGCTCAACCGGGCCATTGAGGTGGCCGTGCAGGTAGCGCCGACCGATCTGTCGGTACTTATTACCGGTGAAAGCGGGACCGGCAAGGAGATGTTTCCGCAAATCATTCACCAGTATTCGGTCAGGAAACACGGAAAGTACATCGCCGTTAACTGTGGTGCCATACCCGAGGGGACCATCGACTCAGAGCTTTTCGGGCATGAAAAGGGATCATTTACCGGTGCCCTGGCCGACAGAAAAGGTTATTTTGAGGAAGCCGACGGAGGGACCATATTTCTAGACGAAATCGGCGAACTTCCGCTTGCGACGCAGGTCAGGCTCCTCAGGGTTCTGGAGACCGGTGAGTTTATCAAAGTAGGCTCATCCAAAATGCTCAAAACCAATGTAAGGGTCATTGCGGCCACCAATGTTGACCTGCCCGTTGCCATTCAGCAGGGGAAGTTCAGGGAAGACCTCTATTACCGCCTTAATACGGTTCCGATTACTGTACCGCCACTCAGACACCGGTCGGATGATGTCTATCTGTTATTCAGAAAATTCTCTGCCGATTTTGCCGACAGGTACAGAATGCCTCCTGTCAGACTGGACGACGAAGCCAGGCAGTTGCTGACCAGTTTTTCCTGGCCGGGAAATGTCAGACAGCTTAAAAATATTACGGAACAGATTTCCATAATTGAAAAGGAAAGGGAAATCACAGCTCCCGTTATCAGGAACTACCTTCCCGTGTCTTCCCAGAGCAACCTGCCTGCCCTGTTCAGGGGAACTGGTGAAAAGACCTTCGGAAGTGAACGGGAAATTCTATATCAGGTTTTGTTTGACATGAAACGGGACATGAACGATCTGAAAAAGCTTGTTCTCGACCTTATGCATGAGCGGGACGATATCCCGGAAAATGATGACCACGCCCAAATTATCCGGAAGCTTTATCAAAATGAGAAGGTTGAGCTGGTCAACGATAAAAAAACGGTAAACCCGATACAGATTGATACCTTCAGCAAAGAGGACATCCTCGATACGGAAGAATTCGTGGAGGAGTCGCTCTCCCTGGAAGACAAGGAGATTGAATTGATCCGTAAGGCCCTTGAGAAGCACAACGGAAAAAGGAAATTTGCCGCACAGGAACTGGGAATCTCTGAAAGGACCCTTTACCGCAAAATAAAAGAATATAACATTGAGGGATAATATGCGACCAAAATACCTGACACTGAGTCTTTTTGCCATGCTGGCAGTCATATTGGCGGTTTTTATACCGGCATGCAAGGTTTCCTATTCATTTACAGGGGCAAGCATCGCCGCTGACGTAAAAACCTTTTCGGTATATTATTTTCCGAACCGTGCAAGACTGGTCAATCCAACCTTAAGTACGGATTTCACCGAAAAACTGAAGGAAAAACTGCTTAAACAGACCTCCCTCAGGGAGCAGACTGAAAATGGAGATCTCGTTTTTGAAGGACAGATTACGGATTATGAGGTTCGCCCAATGGCCATCCAGAAAGAAGATATGGCTGCGCAAAACAGGCTTACCATCGGGGTAAGACTGAAATTCACCAATAACCGCAACCATGAACAGGATTTCGACCGTACATTTACTGCCTTTGAGGATTTCCCCAGCAATATGAGCCTTAATGATGTGGAATCAGGCATTGTACCGGAAATCCTGGAGAAACTGATGGACGACATTTTCAATGCAACAATAGCCAACTGGTAAATGAACAGCACAGAATTCGGCAGATGTCTGAAAAATCCGGGAACGCTTAGCCAGCATACCCTGACAGAATTGGAAAACTTAGTGAAG
Organism: Prolixibacteraceae bacterium; assembly: GCA_030602265.1. GTDB lineage: Bacteria > Bacteroidota > Bacteroidia > Bacteroidales > Prolixibacteraceae > UBA1413. Next base: position 120,154 of record JAUWAB010000003.1, read on the forward strand.
GATTATCCGGCCTTTGATACAGGCTGGGCGCTCTGGTACAGAAACCTGAAAAATATCAGCTCACAGGATGCAGATCAGTATCTGCAGGAGGTGGCCATCAGGATTCATGACAGAAAATGGCTCAAAAAACTCCTGGAAACACCAGCTGCCGGCGAATTACCCGATATGGCAGCGTCAGAATATATGCGTATTGCCGACTACAGCCTGGAGTCGGGTTACGACAGTACAGAAAAGCCTGACAGCCAGAAAAACAAGATGTCTCTGATCGATAATTTTTTAGCCGGAGGAGGAGATTTCCCCAGAAAGACAGATTCTGGCGAAGCAACCCAGGCTGCAGACATATCTGAAAAGGCAGTAATGGAAAATGATGAGATTGTAACAGAGACATTTGCCAACATTCTGCTTGTTCAGGGAAAACATGAAAAAGCACTTAAAGCTTTTGAAAAATTAAGTTTGAAATATCCGGAAAAAAGTATTTACTTTGCAGCCCGCATTGAGGAAGTAAATTCCATATTGAAACGTTAAAATATTGCGATATGTACACATTAATCACTGTTCTCATATTTATCATCAGCATTCTGCTGGTATTGATCGTACTGGTTCAGAATTCGAAAGGCGGCGGACTTGCCAGTAACTTCCAGGCCTCTTCACAGGTTATGGGTGTCCGCAAAACTGCCGATTTTCTTGAAAAAGCTACCTGGTCGCTGGCCGGTGCGCTTTTAGTGCTCTCTATTATGGGTTCGGCCTTCCTCCCGAGGGGTGAAGCTGGTGTTAACCGTTCAATGATCCAGGAAAGGGTACAAACCATTCCTGATCCGTCACAGATACCTGCGTTCCCGACTCCGGGCACAGAAGCTCAACCTGAGACCGAAAATCCGGGCAATGAATAATCTCGTCTGAAACATTGTGATATATCATCAGGCTGCCTCAAAACCGGGGCAGCTTTTTTTTTGTTGTCACAATATCTCCGGTATGCAAAACAAACTCCTGACATACTGACAGGGCTCGGAATGCATATTCTATAATGCTGTATTACAATCTGTTAGTACGTAATTAAATAATTAACGCCGACAACTGGCGTGAAATTTTGTCGCCTGCGAAGGCACAAATTGCACAAAAACCGGGTTGGCACAGAATATGAATGGTGCCAAACGTCGATTTTAAAAATGTATTGTCAAACCAAAAAAAAGTAAAAGCAATGGCAGAATTAAAAGGTAAAATTCTTGCGGGAAAAATCCTGGTACAACCACAGGAGGCCGAAACAAAAACGGCAAGCGGTATCATAATTCCTGATTCAGCAAAGGAAAAACCACAGGTGGGTATAGTTGTACTCGTTGGTGAAGCCAGAAAGGATGAGCCGATGGAGGTAAAAACAGGTGATACTGTATTCTATGGTAAATATGCAGGAACCACTTTGCAGATTGATGGCGTTGACTACTTGCTTATGTCACAGAACGATGTTTTGTACATTCAGTAAATCAGCAAACTAAAAATTAAAAATTGAATAAAAATGGCAAAAGAGATTAAAAACAATATTGAAGCAAGAGATTTGCTCAAAAAGGGTGTTGACCAGTTAGCCAATGCGGTAAAGGTAACCCTTGGCCCAAAAGGTCGTAACGTAGTGATTGAAAAGAAATTTGGTGCACCCCAGGTCACCAAGGACGGTGTTACGGTAGCCAAAGAGATTGAATTGGCCGACGCCTATGAAAACCTTGGAGCACAAATGGTAAAAGAAGTGGCCTCCAAAACCGGGGATGATGCCGGTGACGGTACAACCACTGCAACTGTACTGGCCCAGTCAATCGTAACCGTCGGTCTGAAAAACGTTGCTGCCGGAGCCAACCCGATGGATCTGAAAAGGGGTATCGACAAGGCAGTGATCAGGGTGGTCGAAAGCCTGAAAGCCCAGTCACAGAATGTAGGTGACGACTATGCAAAAATCGAAAGTGTTGCCAAGGTTTCGGCCAATAACGATGATGCAATTGGCAAACTGATCGCTGAAGCCATGGAAAAAGTACACAAGGAAGGCGTAATTACCATTGAACAATCCAAAGGTACTGACACATATGTGGATGTAGTTGAAGGTATGCAGTTCGACCGTGGTTACATTTCTCCCTATTTTGTAACCGATACTGAAAAAATGGCAGCAGAGCTGGACAATCCGTATATCCTGATCCATGACAAGAAGATCAGCACTATGAAAGACCTGCTTCCAGTGCTTGAGCAGACTGCACAGAGCGGCCGTCCCTTGCTGATTATTGCCGAAGATGTTGATGGAGAAGCACTTGCAACTCTCGTTGTAAACCGTCTGCGCGGTGCCCTCAAAGTGGCAGCCGTTAAAGCTCCCGGATTTGGTGACCGCCGCAAGGAAATGCTTGAAGATATAGCCGTATTGACTGGTGGCAATGTAATTACCGAGGAAAAAGGTATGAAACTCGAGCAGACCACTCTCGACATGCTTGGCAGGGCCGAGAAAGTAACCATTGATAAGGAAAATACCACTATCGTTGGCGGACAGGGCAATACGGATACCATCAAAGCCCGTGTAAACATGATCAAAAAGCAGATCGAACTGACGACCAGCGACTACGACCGTGAAAAACTGCAGGAACGTCTGGCTAAACTCGCCGGCGGTGTTGCCGTAATCTATGTTGGTGCTGCTTCAGAAGTGGAAATGAAGGAGAAAAAAGACCGCGTTGACGATGCACTGAGTGCTACCCGTGCTGCAGTTGAAGAAGGTATCGTACCCGGAGGTGGTGTTGCATACATCCGTGCTATCGAGGCCCTGACCGACCTCAAGGGTGAAAACGAAGATGAGCAGACCGGTGTTGAAATCATCAAGCGTGCCATCGAGGAACCACTGCGCCAGATTGTTGAAAACGCAGGTAAGGAAGGTGCCGTTATTGTTCAGAAAGTAAAGGAAGGAAAAGGCGACTTTGGTTATAATGCACGTCTCGACCAGTTCCAGAACCTTTATGAAGGCGGTGTGATCGATCCGGCTAAAGTTACCCGTGTCGCTCTTGAGAATGCCGCTTCGATTGCTGGTATGTTGCTGACCACAGAAACGGTTATCGTTGAACAGAAAGAAGATAAGCCTGCCATGCCGAACCCGGGAATGGGCGGTGGCATGGGCGGAATGATGTAAGAGCCATAACTGCGATACGCAACTATATATTAAGCCTTTCTCCCTGGTTGGAGAAAGGCTTTTTCATTAATTAATCCCTTGTGGGGAGTTTCACTCCACCGAAATCATGATGTTTGTCAGAGAGTGCTCTTTAACATCTTTTTTACAAACAGATCACACTGATATTCTGCATTTTACAAATCAACTATTTTAATTGAAACCCCATGAAATCCCAAACATCTTGGCTAAATTTGACAAATTGATAATAAAACAAATTACTATGAAAGCTGAAATTTATGAATTCATGGAAAGCCTGAAACTGAAGACTCCGGGGGAGAAAGAGTTTCATCAGGCCGTTCAGGAAGTGACAGAATCAGTGTGGGATTATTACATTAAAAATCCGAAATACCAGAAGAATAAAATTCTGGAAAGGATGTGCGAACCGGAAAGGACCATCATTTTCAGAGTACCATGGGTGGATGACAGAGGCGAGGTGCAGATCAACCGCGGATACCGCGTGGAATTCAATTCAGCATTGGGACCATACAAGGGAGGCATCCGTTTTCACGCCACGGTAACCCTGAGTATCCTCAAGTTCCTGGGATTTGAACAAACCTTCAAGAACAGTCTGACCACCCTCCCCATGGGCGGAGGAAAAGGCGGATCAGATTTCAGCCCGAAAGGTAAATCAGACGGTGAGATTATGCGTTTCTGCCAGTCATTCATGAATGAACTATACAGACATATCGGGCCAGATACCGACGTGCCTGCCGGCGATATCGGCGTAGGTGGCCGTGAAGTAGGTTATATGTTTGGACAATACAAAAGGCTGAAGAATGAATTTACGGGTGTATTCACCGGAAAAGGAATCGGCTGGGGTGGAAGTCTGATCAGGCCTGAAGCTACCGGATTCGGCTCGGTATATTTTGTCCGCCATATGCTCCAGCTTATGGGTAAAGATATCGAAGGCCACACCTTTGCAGTCTCCGGATTCGGGAACGTCGCATGGGGTGCTATTCTGAAAATCAACGAACTTGGCGGAAAGGTGGTGACCCTATCCGGCCCGGATGGCTATGTGTATGATCCGGATGGAATTACAGGAGAGAAAGTAGACTATCTGCTTGAACTCAGGGCGAGTAACCAGGATATAGTTGAACCCTATGCTAATGAATTCGGCGCTCAGTTTATCCCGGGCAAAAAACCATGGGAGGTTAAGGTGGATATTGCCATTCCCTGTGCCACTCAGAACGAGCTGGACCTGGATGATGCCAAAGAACTGGTCAAAAACGGTTGTTTCCTGGTAGGGGAAGCCTCCAATATGGGATGTACCGCCGAAGCAGCCGAGTTCCTTGGCCACCATATCAGATATGCTCCCGGCAAGGCAGTCAATGCGGGCGGGGTAGCGGTTTCCGGACTGGAAATGACCCAAAACAGCATGCGCCTGAACTGGTCACGCGAAGAAGTAGACCAGCGCCTTCAGGTGATTATGAGGGATATTCATGACACTTGCGTCAGGTACGGAAAGAATGGCGACAAAGTAGATTATGTAAAAGGAGCCAATATCGGCGGTTTTGTAAAGGTCGCCGAAGCCATGCTTGCACAGGGGGTAGTGTAATTTCTATCCTGAAGAAAAAGAGGCTGTTCAGTAAGAAAACTGATCCAGCCTCTTTTTTGATCCCGGTCTTCCCTGTCAATAAGCCATGGTTCAGACTGATGGAAATTCGGCAGCAGTTTATACCTTTGCGAAAAAAATGCTTATAGATACACATGCGCACCTTTACGCGGATGATTTTAATGACGACCGGGACAACGTAATCCGTAAAGCCCTTGAAGCAGGCGTGAAAAAGATTGTCCTGCCCAATATTGATTCAGGCTCCATTGAAGGAATGATGTCGCTTGCCCGTCAATATCCAGGTACCTGTTTCCCGCTGATGGGGCTCCATCCCACCTCGGTCGGTGAAGATTACAAGGAAAAACTCAAAGCGGTTGAATCGTGGCTCGATAAGGAAAAATTTTACGGAATCGGAGAAACAGGGATTGACCTTTACTGGGACAAAACATGGTCAAGTGAACAGGCGGATTCGTTTCGAAGGCATATTTCGATTGCCAGAAACATGAACCTACCGGTTGTGATCCATGTCAGAAATTCGTTCAATGAAGTTTATGCTATTGTTAAGGAAGAACAAGACGGAAATCTCCGGGGGGTATTTCACTGTTTTTCGGGTAGCGCAGAAGAGGCAAAAAAAGTTGCCGACTGCGGTTTCCTGCTGGGTATCGGAGGCGTGGTGACGTTCAGGAATTCCAATCTGTCAACGATATTACCGGCAGTTGACCTCCAGAATATCGTACTCGAAACAGATTCGCCCTATCTGGCTCCCGTTCCTCATCGCGGCAGACGGAACGAAAGTGCGTACCTGACGAAAATCGTCGATAAAATGGCAGAAATCTACCGGATGAGTAATGAGGAGATTGCCCGGGTCACAACGGAAAATGCAGAAATGTTGTTTGGAATCTGAGTAGTATATTGAAATGAAGAAACCATATAATTATGATTCAAGCCAAGTCTGACCGTAAGCCATCGGTCCTGATCCTGTATACAGGCGGAACCATCGGGATGGCGATACATCCCCTCACAGGTACACTGGCCCCCGTCAGGTTCGAAGCGATCCAGCGGGAAGTACCTGAACTGAACAAGTTCGGCTACAGGATAGATGCAATCACTTTTAATCCTCCCATCGATTCATCCAACATGACCCCCCTCATCTGGGAAAAGATCGCAAACACCATTCAGAAAAACTACCATGCATATGATGGGTTTGTCATCCTGCATGGCACAGACACGATGGCCTATACGTCGTCGGCACTGAGTTTTATGTTTGAAAACCTGGACAAGCCCATAATCCTGACCGGCTCACAGCTGCCGGTAGGGACTATCCGTACCGATGGTAAGGAAAATCTGATCACCGCGGTGGAGATTGCCGCTGCACAGTCAAACGGACAGGCAATCGTACCTGAGGTTTGTATATATTTCGACTTTAAGTTGTACCGCGGAAACCGGGCGTTTAAGCGGGATTCTGAGAATTTCAGTGCCTTTTCTTCCGAAAATTACCCGGCATTGGCGACAGCGGGGGTTGATATTAAGTATCACACCGAATTTATCCATTATCCGGAGAACAAAGGAATCTTTAAAGTGCGTACCGGTTTTGATGATCATGTAATGATCCTGAAAATGTTCCCGGGGATCAGTAAAACCATGGTTGATTCGGTGTTGGAAATGCCCGGACTCAGGGGAGTGGTTCTTGAATCGTTTGGTTCGGGAAATGTACCCACCGCAAAATGGCTGATCACCAGTATCAGAAAAGCCATCAGGAAGAACATTATCATACTGAATATTTCCCAATGTCAGGGGGGGAGTGTCCATATGGGCCAGTATGAAACCAGCCGGGAACTGTTGAATGCAGGGGTAATCAGCGGGAAAGACATGACCACTGAGGCAGCAATTACGAAGCTTATGTTTTTGTTGGGCCAGGGGTTGAAAAAGGAAGAAATTAAAATTCATCTGAATAAGAGCCTGAGCGGGGAAATTACCGAGTAAAGATTTTTTGTAACTATTTTTTTTGTATTTTGCACCGCTCAAATCGGAGTACATTTTAGGATAGGTGCAGGAGTGGTTTAACTGGCACGCCTGGAAAGCGTGTGTACCTCAAAAGGGTACCGGGGGTTCGAATCCCCCCCTCTCCGCTTTAATTAAGGATAATAGTTCTTAAAGCCAAGTGGCCAATTTCAATAAATCTAACACCAAATTTTGACTTAATTTGTGGAAATCTTTGAAAAACATGGTTTCAAGGTTTGAATAATGTAATTGATATTATAATTTTGGAGAAAAATAAATTCTGAATAAATCAAGGAGATTATTAATTTAATTTAAAGCAATTATGAAAAGATTATTTGCGTTACTTGCAGTTTTCGGGATGCTTGCATTCGGAGCATCAAATGTTGTTATTGCCCAGGAGACTGAGCAACCTGCCGCTGCACAAGTTGCTGTAGACACGCAGGAAGCTGCTGCTGCGGCTGCCGAACAGGGTCAGTCACTGCACAGCATGCTGAAACAAAAATTTATTGAAGGTGGTCCTTCTTTCATGTCATTTGTATTGATTACCCTTATTCTGGGTCTTGCATTTGCCATTGAAAGAGTACTTTACCTTAATTTATCCACAACCAATACCAAAAAATTGCTTGCCAAGGTCGAAGAAGCCCTTGAAACCGGCGGAATTGAAGCAGCCAAGGAAGTATGCCGCAATACCCGCGGTCCGGTTGCCAGCATTTTCTACCAGGGCTTAGACAGGTTCGACCATGGTATCGAAGTGGTTGAAAAATCGATTGTATCCTATGGCGGTGTTCAGGCTGGTCTCCTCGAAAGAGGTCTGAGCTGGATTGCATTGTTTATTGCACTTGCTCCCATGTTAGGGTTTATGGGTACAGTAATCGGTATGATCGCTGCATTTGACGCCATCGAAATTGCCGGTGATATTTCTCCCTCACTGGTTGCAGGAGGTATCAAGGTTGCTCTTATCACCACCGTATTCGGTCTTATCGTAGCTATTATCCTTCAGATTTTCTACAACTACTGCGTTAACAAAATCGACGCCATCGTAAACAACATGGAAGATGCATCCATTTCTATGCTCGACCTGCTTGTTAAACACAACCTTAAAAAATAACTGGCATTATGACTAAAGCATCACGATTATTAACAATCATATTGTGGATTATCCTTGCTGTCTCGGCAGTATTGATTGTCTCTCTGATGGTTAACATCAGTGACAACAATGCTGATCCTACCATGGGCGGATGGATTAACACAAATCTTGTCTGGACCTATATCCTGATGGTCATAGGTGCAGGAATTGCCTTGCTGGCAGGTCTTTTCCAGATGGTTACCAATCTCTCATCTGCCAAAAAGAGCCTTGTCTCACTTGTAGCCATTGCAGTTGTTGCAGTTGTTGCCTATTCTCTTGCGTCGAACGAGATACCCCAGTTTTTTGGTGTTGAAAAGTTTGTCGCTGATGGCACGCTGACTCCGAATATTGTAAAAATGGTAGATACCGGCCTTATCGCGACCTACTTCCTGTTCGGAGGAGCAGTGCTTGCGATTGTATGGTCATCCATATCACAGGTTTTCAAATAGTAATAACCGTGGTTAAAAACAGGAAAAAAGAATAATTATGGCAAGAAAAGTACCAGAAATACCATCCGCATCGTTGGCAGACATCGCCTTCATGCTGCTCATATTTTTCCTGGTTACAACCACTATGGACGTTGACAGCGGTTTGGAAAGGAGACTTCCTCCTTTCGTCGAAGAGATTGATCAGGATACTCCACCCATTAAGGAGCGTAACGTATTCATTGTTCTGGTAAACCGGGATAACCAATTACTGGTTGAAGGGGAATGGATGCAGTTAGGTGAGCTCAGAGAAAGAGCAAAGGAGTTTATGGCCAATCCTTTGGACCGTGAAGACCTTCCCGAAAAAGAATATAAGGAGGTCGAGTTTTTTGGTGAAGTTGGAATTACCAAAGGGGTAATCTCACTTCAGAATGACCTTGGAACTCAGTATGGAACATATATCGCTGTTCAAAACGAACTGGTTGGAGCCATTAATGAACTAAGAGAAGACTTAGCAAAGGCTAAGTTTGGAAAATCATTTGCGAACCTTTCCAGAGACGAGCAGAACGCCGTCCGCGAAATCTATCCGCAAAGGATTTCTGAAGCTGAACCCAAAAAGGTAGGAGGACAATAATATGCATAAATTTAAAAAGAAAGGATCAAACGAACTTCCGCCGATATCAACCGCATCACTGCCCGATATCGTATTTATGCTCCTCTTCTTCTTCATGGTCAGTACAACCATGAGGGAAGTTACCCTAATGGTACGGCAAACTTTGCCTAGTGCTACAGAACTGAATAAACTGGAGAAGAAATCACTGGTAAGCTACATTTATGTAGGTGTGCCTCACCAGCAGTATCAGCGTGCGTTCGGAACGGAACCTCGCGTTCAGCTGAATGACCAGTTTGCCGAAGTTACCGATATTCTTGATTATATTATCGTAGAACGGCAGGCAAGGAACGAAGCTGAGGTACCATTTATGATCACTTCCCTAAAGGTTGATGAGTATACAAGAATGCAGATTGTACAGGATATCAAGCAGGAGCTCAGAAAAGCTGCTGCCCTGCACATCAACTACTCTGCCCGAAGAAAAGCAGAACACTATTAATCTTTCAATCATAAATAAAAAAGGGAAGCTTTGCTTCCCTTTTTTTTATTCAGGTAGTTTGATAACCAGATTAAGTTCTTCGAGCTGTTCAAGTGAAATAGGCGATGGCGAGTCATTCATCACGTCGCGTCCCGAATTATTCTTGGGGAATGCAATGACATCCCTTATACTGTCTAAACCGGCAAAAAGTGACACCAACCGGTCGAAACCAAATGCTATCCCGGCATGCGGAGGCGCCCCGTACCTGAAGGCATTCATCAGGAAGCCAAACTGAGCTTCGGCCTGTTCGGGCGTAAATCCCAAAACTTCAAACATCCTTGCCTGAAGGCCCGAATCAAAGATTCTCACAGACCCTCCTCCAATCTCAACGCCGTTGATTACCAGGTCGTATGCGTTAGCCCTGACTTTGCCCGGATCGGAGTCCAGCAGGACAATATCCTCAGGTTTAGGTGAAGTAAACGGATGGTGCATTGCAAAGTACCGCTTGGTCTCTTCATTCCACTCCAACAATGGAAAATCGACAACCCAAAGTGGCCTGAAAGTATCTTTCGGCCGCAATCCCAACTTGTTGGCCATTTCAAGTCTCAGCAAACCCAGGGCATTGCGGGTATGGTCCTTATCACCCGACAGGATCAGCACGAGGTCCCCGGGTTTTGCCCCAACCTCATCTGCAATGTTCTTAAGTTCATCTTCAGAATAGAATTTATCGACAGATGACTTTACCGTGCCGTCTGTGCCACATTTGATGTAAACCAGACCCCGTGCCCCGATCTGCGGACGCTTAACCCACTCGGTCAGTTCATCCAGCTGCTTACGGGTATATTCGCCGCATCCTTCTGCACAGATTCCACCAATATATTCAGCAGTGTCAAAAACAGGAAATCCTTTCCCCTGTGCCAGAACAGTTATCTCGTGCAGTTTCATGTCAAACCGGATATCCGGTTTGTCAGAGCCGTATTGTTCCATGGCTTCAGAATAAGGCATACGGGGGAAGGTATCGACTTCCACTCCTTTAATTTCCTTCAGGAGATGACGGGTCAGTCCCTCAAACATATTGAGTACATCCTCCTGCTCAACAAACGACATTTCGCAATCTATCTGTGTAAATTCCGGCTGACGGTCGGCACGCAGGTCTTCATCCCTGAAACATTTGACAATCTGGAAATATTTGTCAAAACCTGCAACCATGAGCAGTTGCTTGAAGATCTGAGGCGACTGTGGCAGTGCATAAAACTCGCCCGGGTTCATTCTGGAAGGTACCACGAAATCGCGAGCCCCTTCAGGGGTAGATTTTATCAGGACAGGCGTTTCTGTTTCAATAAAACCATGATCTGCCAGATAACCTCTGGTCACATGCGCCATACGGGCACGAAGGAAAAGGTTCTGCTGTACAGCAGCCCGCCTTAAGTCAAGATAACGGTATTTCATACGCAGGTCGTCCCCTCCGTCGGTATCATTCTGAATGGTAAACGGCGGGACAACCGAAGCACTGAGTACCCTTAGCGAACGAACTTCAAGTTCTATCTCACCGGTAGGAATATTTTTATTCTTGCTGGCCCGTTCCCTGACTAATCCGATGACCTGTACCACAAATTCCCTTCCCAGGGCATTCACCTGGTTACGAATCTCATCCGGAGTGTTTTCATCAGCCACTATCTGGGTGATTCCATACCGGTCACGAAGATCAACAAAGGTCATTGCCCCAAGATCACGGACGCGCTGAACCCAACCGGCAAGGGTAACTTCCCTGCCACAATGTTCCAGCCGCAACTCTCCACAAGTATTTGTTCTGTACATAAAATCCATTTTAAGAATAAGTTGCGAAAATAACAAGAATTTAGCAAATTAGACCCGGATAAGAAAAGCGTATTCCGTAACAGACAAATAATTTATGCCAGAGCCATTCAACGACGAGTATTATATGCGCAAGGCCATTCAGGAAGCTGAATCGGCACGGGACAAAGGAGAGATTCCGGTGGGTACCGTAGTGGTTTGTGCAGGACGCATCATCGCACGGGCGCACAACCTGACAGAATTGCTGAATGACGTAACTGCACATGCCGAAATGCAGGCCATTACAGCGGCAACTAATCTTACAGGAGGCAAATACCTGAACGAATGTACGATATATGTCACCCTGGAGCCTTGTGTGATGTGTGCCGGGGCGCTTGCCTGGGCACAGGCCGGAAGACTGGTCTACGGTGCCTCAGATGAAAAGAGGGGTTACCGAAAATTCGCACCGGATGCGCTGCACCCAAAAACAGAGGTTACTTCCGGCATCCTGGAAAGTGAGTGCAGCACGCTGATCCGGGAGTTTTTCAAAACAAAGCGGTAAATTGGTACCATACCCTTCCATCAGGGTACGGTACCAGTTTACCGGAATCTATTCTGTTACCACAGACCTGCCCGACCTGCCAGAAAGGTCAAAAGCCTTCAGGGTGACCTTACCGGAAACGCGGACCGGTCCTTCGTATATCATTGAGTTTCGCTGTGGCTCTGTACCATCGGTGGTATACCGGATGATCAGGCCCGGATATTCAATATTCGCCTTTAACATGCCATCCTCGATAACCGCACCCGGCTGAGGGATCCGATAATTATATCCACCGAAGATCCCCGAAAGACGTGGCAGCTCCCTTTTGGCTAACTGGTTGGCAAACAGATTCCAGCCTTCGTCCATCTGTCTTTTGCGGATATCAGGATCGGACTGACTTTCCCAATTCCGGGGTTTAGCCCAGGTGGTTTCCACAAAACCAAGAAATTTGGGCAACATATAATACTCCAACATCCTGGGCCCTTTAATCGTCTCGCTCCAGAACTGTGCCTGAATACCAATTATGTTCGCGGCAGCTTCAGGGTTCAGTCTTTCCAATCCGGCAAATTCAGTCTCCGGATCAATCGGCTTGCCCATTGCCGTCTTCAGGTTGGTAATAAAGGAATTATAGGGTGCAAACTGCCAGCCGCTGCGTGCATCGGCAAATCCTCCCCAGTAATGGCCAGGCTCCTGCGGATCCTTGTTGTAGGCCAGGTCGTAATAGAAATTGGAAACATCGCACAAAACCACCGGATACCCGGCATTGGCCGTTCTGTAGGCAAGGTCGGCCCATCTGCCCTGGTTGTTCCAAACCCATGGAATAATATTCTTTCCGGCAAACTCAGGGTTAGGCACATAATTGCCATTTTCAGTTTTCAGCAGGACAACCTCTTCCCAACCTCCGATCTTCAGATCTTTCCTTTGGAGAATTTCCACTGCCCGGCTGAAAAAATAAGCCTGCAGGTTTTTCGGATCTTTAACTTCTGGCAAGGTCTTCATTAATTCCCGACACAGTGGTGAACCCGCCCATGCTCCTTCAGGCACCTCGTCTCCACCGGTGTGGAAATACTCAAGGGGAACGCCTGCCTCTCCATGCATTTCAATGATATCATCGATGACGGCTTCATAAAAACGATATACCGACTCACGGGCGACACAGACGACATTATCATTGAATGACTGGGCAGAATTGTACACAGAGCTGTCATCCGGATCAATCAGTCTGAACTCATTGGCCCCAGCTTCGTTGCCCTCATTCATAAGTCTCTCATACCGGGCTTCCATAGCTCGGATGGCCGCCCTTGAATGTCCGGGCAGGTTAATGGTGGGAATAACCGTAATGTGCCGGTCATGGGCGTAGCGGAGAATCTCCTTGTAATCTTCCCTCGAATAAAAGCCGCTTCCCCAGGAATCAGCAGCATCTGCAAAAGGACCTGAACCATAAGCAGGATGTAGCATATCCAGAGATGTCTTGATGGTATGTCCCCTGCGGGAACCTACACTGGTGAGCTCAGGTAATTTCTCAATTTCTACCCGCCATGCCTCATCTTCAGACAGAACCAGCATCAGGTGGTTGATCTTGTAAAAAGAAATCAGGTCGATAATCTTTTTAACCGTTTCCTTAGACTGAAAATTTCGGGCAACATCCAGATGAACGGAACGAAAACCAAATCTTGGGGAATCCTCAATGACCACCTCCGGAAGTCCGGGTTCAACTGTCTGACCGGCAAATATCTCAACCGGAAGCAGTGCCATCAGGCTCTGAATTCCATAGAAAACTCCGGCAGCATCATTGCCGGTAACCACTATGGATTTATCAGACTTTATTTCGAGGCGGTAGGCTTCCCGTGAAGTATTATTCACCCTGATTGGCCTGGTTTCGAGAAAAATGGCATTGGGTTTGGGTCCCGAACCTTCGACCGGAGAGACGGTGGTCTGAGCCAGCCTGCTGACAAAGGCAGCCATCATACCGGCTTCTTTTTCCAATCCTCTCTGGTAAAGGATTTCAGGAGCAGAATCAAAAACCACCGATTTTCCCGATGCCTTGTATACAACCGGTGATGGTACTATCGCCGGAAGCTGTCCTGAAGGAATATCCGTAAGCCACTTGTTCCTTTCGTAAAGGTTAGCGGCAGTCGGTATTGGCTCAAAGTCGTTCCGGTGCCGGTTAATCTGTTCCGGACTGACAAACGGCTCAATCTCATAGTTGGAAACGGCCACTACCTGCTTCTCATTACCGTTACGGTCATAAAAAACAAAGTATAGCCCCAGGGGTGCATCCACCTCTTTAATCCACCAGGCTTGCGCTTCATATATCAGCTCGGTACTTTCTCCTGGTTTTATAACCAAATCCTTACCCGGCTCCAGCTTGTACCAGTCACCCGAGATCCTGGTAATTTCAGCATTATCCGGATTTTGCAGAATCTCCCTGGGTTGCTGGTTATAGTACAAAGCCCATTTACCTGGTTTCAGGGTAACATTACTGTTGTTTGTCAGTGTAAAACTGGCTTTTACACGGGGACTATCAGCAAACTCATTACTGATTACCTTCCAGCTGATGGCCAGCTGATCGCCGGATGGCCACGATTCCTGCCCGCATCGGCTGAATAAGAATAACACCGCCAAAGCAGAAATCATCAAACTTATTTTTTTGGTAAGCAAATTATTCATAAAATTGTCTTAATAAAATTTTTATAAAGATAGAACAAACTGGATTATTGGGAAATACAATTCATTAGAAATATTTCAAATATATATAGTTATGAAAGAGAACGAAAGGTTAATTTCACTTGACGCATTCCGTGGATTCACCATTGCCGCCATGATCATGGTCAACAATCCCGGAAGCTGGAGCCATGTTTATGCTCCCTTGCTCCATAAACCCTGGCATGGCATTACCGTTACCGATCTGATCTTTCCCTTTTTCCTGTATATTGTGGGAGTCTCCATTGCCCTTGCTTACACGAAGAGAGTAGATGCCGGAATACCAAAGGGAGACATGTATAAGAAAATCGTTATAAGGTCGGTCAAGATCTTTGCGGTTGGTATTTTCCTGAGCCTTTACCCAAAATTTGATTTTGCCGGACTTAGGGTAGCAGGGGTCCTTCAAAGGATCGCTGTTGTTTTTCTGGTTTGTGCCCTGCTGTTCCTTAATGTAAGATGGAAAAAACAGGCCGTAATTGGCGCCGTACTGCTAATTTTTTACTGGCTGGCTATGATCCTTATCCCGACGCCCGGATACGGAAAACCCATGCTGGAGCCTGGGGTTAACCTGGCTGCCTGGATCGACTCTTATCTGCTCCCCGGAAGAATGTGGCAAAAAACATGGGATCCCGAAGGCCTTTTCAGTACACTTCCTGCCATAGCAACGGGAATCACCGGAATGCTGACAGGAACACTGATTGTCAGTAAAAAAAGCATGGAAGAAAAGATCATATGGCTTTTCACTGCGGGCTTTATTATTTTGGCAGTAGGGCATGTCTGGAGCTGGAATTTCCCGTTGAATAAAAATATCTGGACCAGTTCATTTGTATTGGTAACCTCCGGATTAGCAGCCCTGACGCTGGCCACAAGCATGTACCTGGTTGATGTGGTTGGTTACCGAAAAATCGCCTTTCCGGGTGTTGTATTCGGATCGAACGCCATTACCGTTTATGTGCTTGCGGGTTTGGCGGGCTATCTTTTTTATGGAATACCTATTGGCGGTTTACCGGTCAAAACACATTTCATGGAATTCTTCACCAACATTGGCTTTGAACCTAAGTTCACCAGCTTCCTGTTTGCCTTCCTGTATATCGGTATATTTTATATCCCTGCACACCTCATGTATAAAAAGAAAATATTCATTAAACTTTAATTCGTGTATGTACAAAAAACCCTATTCTTTAATTAGTCGTCAATGGATTTTGCCATTGATGTTTATTTTATTTGTTTCCTGTGCGGATAATCCGTACAGAGGAGTTCCGGGCCAATACAGGGAATTGCTGGAACAAGCGTTTTCAAATGCAGGGGAAAATACCGGAGAACTGGAGAAAGCGCTGAATGAAGCCACCCGG
Source organism: Prolixibacteraceae bacterium (assembly GCA_030602265.1). Classification (GTDB taxonomy): domain Bacteria; phylum Bacteroidota; class Bacteroidia; order Bacteroidales; family Prolixibacteraceae; genus UBA1413. The sequence goes on from JAUWAB010000003.1 coordinate 135,920, forward strand.
AAGGAAAAGGAAGCGGTTGCTTTCCTTATCGCGTATATGCCTGAAAGAGATCTCCATTCCCTGACTTCGGAATTCATCCTGGAAAACGTACGATATGCCCTGAAAGCCAGAAATGAGTTTTCGTGGGGCCGTACCTTGCCGGATTCCATTTTTCTGAATGAAGTCCTCCCCTATGTTAGCCTCAATGAAAGAAGGGACAACTGGAGGGCCGATTTTTACAACCGGTTTTCACCGCTGGTCAGAAATTGTAAAGATATACGGGAAGCGATTGATTCGGTGAATATGAATATCGCTGCCCTCCTGGAGGTGGAGTACAATACCAGACGCAATAAGGCCGACCAGAGTCCTTATGAATCCATGGAGATCGGCATGGCCTCCTGCTCCGGGCTCTCCATCCTGCTTACCGATGCCTTCAGGGCGGTGGGTATTCCGTCGAGGATTGCCGGTACTCCCCTGTGGACCAATATGCGTGGCAATCACAGCTGGTGTGAGGTGTGGATCGACGGGGAATGGTACTTCACAGAATATTACCCCGATAAACTTAACCACAGCTGGTTTCTGGCAGATGCTGGCAAGGCTGATCCCGAAAAGCCCGTACACTGGGTTTATGCCTCGTCCTTTAAGCCTACCGGGCTTTCTTACCCGCTGGTCTGGGACAGAAGCATCAAGTATGTTCCTGCAGAAAATGTAACGGAAAGATATATTGATCTTTACCGACAGCAAATGGATAATGTTAGACCTGGTGAAGATGAACTTACGCTGAATGTGGTCCTGTACAAATCTGCTGAATCAAAAGACGGAAACGACCGGATCATATCCAGGGTATCGGTCAGTAAAGGTGAAGAAAGAGTAGATTTTGGCTATACGCCCGGTCCGACGGACGACCTGAACCGTTTTCTGACATTCAGGCTTAAGAAAAATACCGACTATATTTTTTCTTTTACCGATGACGCAGGTGAAACCATAAACATAACCCATAATACGGGTGAGACTACCAACGATTTATTGCGACTCAGTTACCATTGACCTGAAATTCCTGAAAAGTCCTGTCATTTATGAGGCGGGGCTTTTCAGTTCACTATTCCTCAAAACCAACAGAAAAACCAGCCTTAACCAGATCTTCCCAGAACGAAGGATACGATTTGCTCACCACCGAAGGATAAGCGATCCGGACTACCTTCCCGGTGAGTGCCAGCGGAGCAAAAGCCAGGGCCATACGATGATCGTTATAGGTCTCGATCACTGGCAGTTCTTCTGCGATTTCAGGTCTGACCAGCCCGTTCCAGGAAAGTTCGCCCTCTTTGGGTTCTGTAAGCACTGCCCCAAATTTGGCCAGTTCGTTCTGCAAAGCGGCAATGCGGTTGGTTTCCTTGATTTTGAGGGTTTCCAGACCAGAAAAATGGAAAGGGATGCCTTTGGCAACACACAACACAGCCATGGTCTGGGCCATATCAGGAGTTTCATGGAATTTCAGGAAAAGTCTGCCCGGCTGCATTTCAACATTTTTTATCAGCCGTATCCCGTTATCGGTGGGCACCGTCTCGATTCCAAATCCCCTGAACCAATTCTCGACAGCCTCATCCCCCTGAAGCCCGGAGAGCCGCAGTCCATCCAGTTCCACCACCCCCGAATCGCAAAGCGCCAATGCCTCATACCAGTAGGAGGCTCCTGACCAGTCTGCTTCAACAGAATATTTTACCGGTTGGTAGGATTGTTCGTTCACCCTGATCTCGTTATTGCGGAACACTGACTTAATCCCGAAAAGTTCCATCAGTTTCAGGGTCATCTCAATATAGGAACGTGAAGTGACCCTGTTCTTCAGGCGGATGGTCAGACCTCCCTCAATAACCGGTGCGATCATCAGCAATGCAGAGATATACTGGCTTGAAACACTGCCATCGAGTTCAAGAATTCCGCCCTTCAGATAAGAACCCCTGATGCGCAGGGGAGGATAACCTTCATTACCGGTGTATTCAATCCATGCCCCCAACTTCCGTAAAGCTTCGACCAGAATCCTGATCGGCCGTTGTTGCATCCGCTCCGACCCGGTGATTATCCATTCACCGACAACCTTTGAAAGGAAGGCTGTCAGAAACCGCATGGATGTACCGGCATGACCAATGTCGAAGATATGGTCATTGGAACTTAAGGCAGCTTCAAGTACCCGGGTATCGTCACTGTCGGAAAGGTTTCCGATTTCCCATGGGCTGTAACTGAGTGCATTGATAATCAATACCCTGTTGCTGATACTTTTCGAAGAAGGCAGAGAAATCCTGACATTCAAGGCTTTGGTTTCTGCGGATACCACGCAGGTTCTATATCCAGATTTTTCCATTTACGACCGGAATATTGAAATGATTCGTTAATATAAGTTACACAATTGATGCATCTAAGCTCATTTGCCGGGCTATCAGATTGTCCGAGCGGGACTTTCGTCTAATGTCAGGCATTATCTTGCCCGGAGGTAGTCAAGAGCGGCATAAACCAATTCCTGGTCAGCGTGCTGATCGATGATGAACTTACCGGGTTCTTCCAGGAGCGTGAAATTAATACGGTTTGCATCGTTTTTCTTGTCATGCTGCATCAGGGAAAACAGCCGGCTATAGTCGTTCTTTCCAAAGTCAGATTTCCCATAAATACCTGTCATCCATTCCGAAAGTTCATCAGCAATTATTCCGGGGAAGCCGCAGATTTTGTGTGAAAGATACAGCTCGGCAATCATCCCCCAGGCGACAGCATAACCATGCAGAACCGGCAGTCCCTTTTCCATGGCGAGGCTTTCCAGCGCATGTCCCGTGGTATGGCCAAAATTGAGCGCCTTACGGATATTCTTCTCCTTAGGGTCATGAAGAACAAAATGTTCCTTGATTTCCACCGAATGACGGATATATATGGCATACGCTTCAAGGTCGGGTGTTCGGGGATCAAGAGGACGGAGTTCGTTAAGATGCTCCCGGCTGAAAATCAGTCCGTGTTTGATCATTTCCGCAAATCCGGAAATCAGGTTAGGTTTGTCAAGCGTTTTCAGGAATTGTGTTGAAATCAATACCGCGACGGGTTCACAGAAGGTGCCGATTTCATTTTTCAATCCAAGGAAATTGATGCCGGTTTTTCCTCCAACTGAGGCGTCCACCTGGGATAACAGGGTTGTTGGGATATTGATAAAATCGATACCGCGTTTGAAAGTCGATGCTGCAAATCCGCCAAGGTCAGTAAGCATGCCCCCGCCAACGTTGATCAAAAGTGATTTTCTGTCTGCACCATGCGTACTCAAAAATTCCCATATCCGGGCAACAGATTCCAGCTTCTTGTTATCCTCACCCGAGGGTAGTACCACAGCCGGATACCGGCCGAAAAACGGTGAATGCCTTAACCAGATGTCATGCACATTGGATTCTGTGGCGACAAAAATCTTTCCGGCCCCATATCTTCTCAGGATAGGTGACAAAACATCTTCAGGATTATCAGAATAGATTATTTCTGTGCTTTTTCTTGAATATTCCATACATGAATTGTAAATTGCGCTAAAGTTACAAAGTTTTTTATGCCGGGTATTTTTCATTATACCCTGAAGTGTAATTTTGAGATTTATTAAACCACACTTTATGATATTGGATAATTCAGAAAGGATCAAGCACATAAAGAGGCTGTTCTACATGATATCTGTACTTCTGGTGGCCAGTTTTGCTGCCCTGATGTTCATGGACCAGGTAGGGAGGGCATTGCTGGCTGCCGGCATACTGGTCGTTTGGTTCCTGGTTTTTCAGGCCATTGATTTTCAGTATATCTATTTCAGTACAGATGACGATAAAATTATCCTGCGGTTTTACCCGGCGGTAAAATTCGGAAGGAAAGAATACCAGACCATTGAATTCCCCTCCAATTTGCTCCATGACTACACCATAGAGAAATCGGTGTTTGGAATGGTTGAAGACCTGGTTCTGCTGGTCAGGACCAAACGTGGGGTGGCCGAGTATCCTTCTGTCAGCATGGCCGCCTTAAGCCAGTCGGACCGGCAAAAGATCAAGCGGTCACTGCAGGAATTGCTGCATCGGTAAAGAAAAAACATTAACCCCTGAATTAGATATGAACGACCCCCTTTTGTACAAATTAGCCTTATCGATGATACCCGGGATCGGAGGAATCCTGGCAAGAAACCTGATTGCCTATGCAGGCAGCGTTGAAGGTTTATTTCAGGAACCTGTATCCAGGCTGACCAAAATTCCCGGAATCGGGGAAATCATCGCACGCAGGATAAAAGATCCTTCGGTATTGTCTGAAGCCGACAAGGAAATATCTTTTACCCGGAAACATGGTATTGAGATTTTCTTTTACCTGGACGGGAACTATCCTGAGCGATTCAAGAATTGTGAGGATGCACCTATAATTTTCTACAAAAAAGGCAATGCCGACCTCAATCCTGCCCGGGCAATAAGCATTATCGGTACAAGAAATGCAACAGATTATGGCCGGAAGATGTGTGATGAGCTGCTGAGGGATATTGCCGGAAAAGGTTACAAACCGCTTGTTGTAAGCGGCCTGGCTTATGGGATAGACATCGAGGCCCATAAATCAGCGCTGAAGTATGGCCTGCCGACGGTAGGTGTTCTGGGGCATGGGCTGGATAAGTTATATCCATCGGCACATGTTCAGACCGCAAGGAACATGCTGTCTGATGGAGGCCTGATTACGGATTTTCCTTCCGGGACACGTATTGACCCTTCCAATTTTATCAGGAGAAACCGGTTGATAGCAGGTTTGTCAGACGCTACCATAGTCATTGAGTCTGGCGACAAAGGAGGTGCCCTTATCACTGCAGACATCGCCCTTTCTTACCATCGGGATGTTTTTGCCTATCCGGGAAGAGTTACCGACATGTATTCCAAAGGATGCAACCGGCTGATACAAAATAATGAGGCGGCTATGATAACCTGCGCCTCCGACCTTGAATTCCAGCTCGGCTGGAATCCGGCTCAGGCCAGGCCTGCTGCCGTTCAGCAAAGGTTGTTTATTGAATTGACAGACGAAGAACGGGTAATTACCGATATGCTCATCAGCAGTGAACAGGCATATCTGGATGACATCTGCAGGGAAACCGGCCATCCGGTTGGCAAAATTTCCAATTTACTGTTAAATCTGGAATTCAAGGGGATAATTGAAGTGCTGCCCGGTAAAATGTACCGATTAAAATAGACTATCTTTGTTCCATGAAAACTTTTGAGGAACTGAAAATCTCCAAGTCCCTGCTAAAATCACTGGATGAGGTAGGTTTTACCGAACCCACCCCCATTCAGGAATCAGCTATACCCGTAATCAATTCCGGAATGAACCTGGTGGGCATTGCCCAGACCGGAACCGGAAAAACGGCAGCTTATCTTTTACCATTGCTGACCAAACTGGTCAGATCCGAAGGAAAGGATCCAAGGGTCATCGTACTGGTACCCACCCGCGAGCTCTCCGTGCAGGTGGGCGAAGACACGGAAGAACTGACAGGGCACACTACCCTGAGGCATGCAGCCGTATACGGCGGGGTGGGCTGGACAAAACATGCCGAAATGATTGCCCCCGGGGTCGATATCCTGATCGCCACACCGGGCCGGCTTTGGGACCTGTATATGGCACAGGCCGTCAGCTTCCGGAATGTGAAACATGTGGTGATCGATGAAGCCGACCGCATGCTGGATATGGGCTTTATGCCTCAGCTGAGACAACTTTTTGAAGTGATTCCGCACAAACGGCAGAACCTGCTTTTCAGTGCAACCTTTTCAGAAAAAGTGGAACAAATGGCCGGAGAATTCCTGGACCATTTTGAAAAAGTGGAGGTTTCACCATCAGCAACCCCGGCACAGCTGATTAAACAGCTGGTTTACCTGACACCCAACTACCGGACAAAACTGAACCTGGTAAGGCATCTTCTCAGTGACGAGGAACATTTCAACCGGGTAATCCTGTTTGTTAAAACGAAAGAAGCTGCTGACGATGTCTTCAGGATTATCCGGAGAAAAACCGAGGGTGAAAAGAGAATCATGCACTCCAACAAAGGGCAATCTACCAGACTGAATGCGATCAGGGATTTTAAGGAAGGACATATCCGTATACTGATTTCGACCGACATGTCGGCAAGAGGACTGGATGTCAGCATGGTAAGCCATGTAATCAATTTTGACATACCACCCCGATACGAAGACTATGTTCACCGCATCGGAAGAACGGCCAGGGCGGGAAATCTGGGGACGGCCATCACGCTGGTCGGGCCCGATGAAGAATGGCATCTCAGGCGTATTGAAAAACTGATCAGGATGGAGATCCCCAGAGAAACGATGCCCCCAGAAGTGGTTCAGGAAACAACCGGTTTTGAGGAGCGCCAGCAGCAGCTCCGTGAAATTGACCGGCAAAGAAAAATCGACGACCCTGATTTTAAGGGTGCCTTTCACAGCAAAAAAAAGAGGCCAGAACACAAATCAACTAATACGGGAAAGAAACAGGGACGGAGAAACAGGTAAGCCCTTCATTCAGGATTTTAATCCTGCAAGCTGGCAAATTTCATTTTTTAATGCATGAATTCTGGTGTACAATCCAGGTCGGAATTTCTTTATACTCAACCACCTCATCCTTCCGAATGTCTTAAGAAACAGGATGTACCACCAGACAGCTGTTTTGCCGGAGAAGGGCATAGCGGCCAGGAGCAACAGTCCCTGCCACCACTCCGGAAGAAAGTGCGCAGCTATGGCCCATTCGGCTAAATAAGCCAGAGGAAACACAACAATACCCAGTCCAAAGAAAAAACTCCCCCTGAAACTGATGTCCCTGACCTTGTTGCGCACAATGGTATCTGTAATCAGAAATGGCAACGCATGGGTAACAAAGCCAATCAATGCAACAGGAGAAGCCAATAGCAGCAACAGACTATCCCTTATTATCCTCAAGAAACTTTCCTGTTGTGGATTGATCAGCCAGGACCTTAACCTCAACTTCCGGAGTTGTTTTTCAAAAGCCAGTGCATTGTCGGCCAGCCTTACGGATAAAACCGGATCAGATTTGCCAAGTTCATTTAACTTCCCTGCAATGAATTTTTCCTGATGGTACCAGTCTTTACAATGGTTTGTTTCCGGTTCAGGCAAAGCACAATCGGAACATATCCTGATCACCGCCTCAAAACCATCGTAGAACTTGGAATTTTTAATGTTGATAATTAACGGGTCCAGTTCCTGTTCAATCCTGTTTTTCAGGGAGATTATGGCGCGCTGAGGATTTTCAAGGTATCCCGGAAGAAAGTCCTTTACAGGGACCGGCCTTCCATAATTAATCGCCAGCCTGCGTCCAAGATGCCAGAAATGGCTGTAATTTACACCAACCGGAACGATCTGGAGATGGAGTGTATAGTCCGTTTTCTCCTCTGCCATGAAAGCGATCCTGGGTACAGCCTTTTTGTGGGGCAGCATATGTCTTTTGTAAGAATGGGTGGCTTCCGGGAATAGAGCCAAAACTCCGCCGGCAGAAAGTACCTCTGTCGACTGTTGAAATGTATGTTCATTGTTGACCAGACTATCTGCGCCATCTCTTATCCGGTAAACCGGGATCATTTTGAGGAACCTGAGCAGAGGCCGGGTGATACGGCTGGAAAACACGTCTGCCCTCGTCAGCCAGACCGGCTGGTATGGGGAGAAGCAGAGTACTGCCAAAGGATCGAGCAGGGCATTCTGGTGATTAGGAGCCAGTATTACGGGTTGTTCCGACGGCAGATTTTCAATGCCGTTAACAGTAATCCTCCCATGGATAATCCAGTGCGCAAAACGGACATACGCCTTAAGCAAGGAGTATCCTGTTGAACGTGATCCAATATTCTGCAGAGGCATTTATTCCTTAATACTTAAGTTAACAGCGATTATTCCGCGAGGGATTTCCTTGACCACAACGTGGCCAGCAGAAGGCCTGAAATAATGTGCCATACGCCCCACCATGCAGCGATTACGGCCATTCCTCCAAGCTCCAGTTCAGGAGGGAATATTTTTGGGTTAAACATCAGCACCAATGCCAGTCCTGAATTTTGTATCCCTGTTTCAATGGTAATTGAACGGCGGTCGATTCTGGGCCTTTTCATGATGGTACCGAATGTAAACCCGGTCAAGAGTGCCAGTCCGTTGTGTATCAACACAATGAAGAAGATCAGGTGAATGACACGCATAAAATTGGAAAAATTGGCAGAAAGGAGAATCACCACGAAAAGAATGAAAACAACGATAGATGCCTGTTTGATCGGCCTCTTGACCTTTCCGGTAAGTACCGGGAATTTTTTGGCAACAAACAACCCAAGAATCACCGGGACACCCAGCAGGATAAAAACAGTCTGTACCACCTGCCAGAAATCTATTTCTATTGGCCTGAGCAATTCATTGGCGCCTGATTTCTGATAAAAATTGATGTAAAGATCTCCCCAGAATGCAAAATTTGCCGGGGTCATTACCATTGCGGCCATGGTAGAGATAGCTGTAAGGCTTACCGACAAGGCAACGTTACCTTTTGCCAGGGATGCCATGAAATTGGAGATATTACCTCCGGGACATGCGGCAACCAGAATCATTCCTAAGGCCACGGTCGGAGTCGGCTGCAGAATTAATATAAAGAGGAATGTAATGGCCGGAAGTAATATAAACTGTGAAACCAGGCCGGTTATCACAGATTTGGGCTTGGCGAACACCTCCCTGAATTGCGGGATTTTAATATCCAGAGCTACACCGAACATTACAAAGGCAATGGTAATATTCAGAAACAGTAATCCACCCGGTGAGAAATTCAGGCGGATATGATCCAATACCAACAGTGCTTCCCTCATATTTCCTGATTTAGTTTAAGGGGGATAAATTTAATATTCTTTTTGACAAAGCTGAGCAATGAATCAAAAAACTCCTGCTGGTTTTCAACCTGCAGGAGTTTCCTGACCAATTTGCGAAACCGGTTACTTATAATCCTAACAGCAGTTTACGCATTTTTACATACAAATCGGTGTTTTCCATGATGCCCATGAACTCCTGTGCTCCTGGTCCCCATGAAAAGATAGGTACCATGACCGCGGTATGGTCTGTCGAAGTGAATGCACCCTTCACCATGCCTTTTTTGAAGTCACCACCGGCTAA
>JAUWAB010000114.1 GCA_030602265.1 Prolixibacteraceae bacterium
CATTTCGCCCGACAGTTTGGTCAGCCCGTCCACAATTCTGGCAACATCCTCCCCAAACATGTTCCGGATATCGCTGGTGGTGTATTCAGTATCCTCAACCACATCGTGCAGGATGGAGGCAATCACCGAAGTGGCTCCCAGCCCGAGGTCCCTTGCCACAATCGTCGCTACGGCAATAGGGTGGATAATGTAGGGCTCGCCCGATTTGCGCCTGATACCGTCATGTGCAGTATTGGCAAAATCAAACGCCTTTCTGACCCTCGACATCCTGTCGGAGTCAAACCGCTTGATGACCTCTCTTTCCAGGTCATCGTAGCAGTCGTTGATCTGCCTGATTTCTGCTTTAGTAAATAATGACATCCTTCCAGTCTATTTTTCCGGTCTGTTTAACCTTATATAATCGGGTAATCCCGGCCTTCCGGCCTGCTTCAAGATCCCTGTCGCTGTCGCCAATCACCACACACTGCCCCGGATCAAGGTCAAACTCCCTGATGGCCTCCAGCAGCATCCCCGGTTCCGGTTTCCTGCATCCACAAAAACCGTCTTTTTCAGGGTAATGCGGACAGTGATACACTTTCCTGATTTCAATCCCTTGCATACTGAACTGCTCAACCATCCAGGCTGTCAGATACAGGTAATCATTCTCAGAATAGAACCCTCGTGCAATTCCCGATTGGTTGGTAACCACAAAAATAAGATATCCGCGTTCTAAAAATGCTTTTGCCAGATCAAAAATTCCATCCCTGAATACAAATTCTTCAATTTTGTATAAATAGTTCTTTTCGACGTTGATGGTACCGTCCCGATCCAGAAAAAGCGCCTTTTTTTTCATTCCTGAAAGATCTGTTTTTCAACCATCTGGCATATTGCGTGACCTAACAGCATATGGGCTTCCTGGATCCTTGGGGTATCTTCTGAGGGTACTTTTATCGGCAGATCAGCAATCCCGGCTAACTTACCACCTGTTTTTCCAGTCAGGGAGATGATAAAAATGCCATTGTCTGCAGCATACTCTGCTGCGCGTACGATATTTTGCGAATTTCCCGAGGTAGATAGCAGCACCAGGACATCACCCGGGGCAGCGGCCCCTTCCAGATACCTGGCATAAGAGTATCCGAAGTCATAATCGTTGGATACTGCCGTCAGAAACGGGATATTAATGTTGATGGCCTCTGCATTGAGGGCTTTGCGTTCAAGATAGAAGCGGCCCGATAATTCCGCGGCAAGGTGTTGGGCATCTGCGGCGCTTCCACCGTTGCCGCAAAAAAGCACCCGGTGCCCTTTTTTCAGGGAATCGGTAATCCTGTATGCGGCCTCCTCTGTAAGGTTCAGGATTTGCTCATCCCCCAGGATCATTTCTTTCACCCGGATCGCGGCTATTAGGGATTCTTTAAGGATGCTTGTCATTGATTTCGGTTAAAAGTTCATAAAACAGCCGGGTAAACTGATCCCAGGCAAATCGATTTTTCTCTTTCCTGATAAAATTTTCAAAGGACTCCCTGCGGTCTGAATCATAAAAGTCAACGATAGCCCCGGCTATGGCAGAAGGTTCCGGTTCACATACATATCCGGCCTTACCGTGGGGGACAATCTCGGGAAGCCCTCCTGCATTGGTGACGATCATCGGTTTGTTGAAATGGTAGGCAATCTGTGTGACCCCACTCTGCGTTGCGGTCTTGTATGGCTGGACCACCAGGTCGGAAGCATTGAAAAAACCGGAGACCTCTCCATCGGGAATGTAACGGTCATGCCATATGACGGTTTGCCCGAGGTTAAGGGCTTTTACCTGGTTACGGTATTTCTCCTCATCGGCATAAAACTCCCCGGCGACCAGCAGTTTCAGTTTTTTATTTGCTATCCGTTTGTCGGCTAATGCTTCGATCAGCAGGTCAAGCCCTTTGTAATCCCTGATCAGTCCGAAGAACAACAGGTAACGGAAGGATGGGTCCAGACCCAATGCACTAAGCGCCGTTTCACGATCGGTGATGCTCCCGTAATGGTCGTAAATCGGATGTGGCCCGAAGCGACGTGGTTTTTTGCTGTCGAACCGGTCAAGATCGGCCAGAACACTGTGCGACATGGCGACTATACCATGGCAGGAACCAAGGAACCATGAGGTAAGTGCCCGGTCACCCGGTTTCCGTTCATGGGGGATGATGTTGTCGGTAAGCCCGATAATCCGGGTGTGACGGTTCTTCCGGATAATCCTCCCGATGGTTCCCAGTGAAGGGCCGATAAACGGGATCCAGAACCGCGAAATGACCAGGTCGGGTTTTTTTCTCCTGATCCGCCTTCCCACCCGGATCCAGTTCATCGGGTTGACACTGTTGATTGTTCTCCGGATGCCTATACCTTCGGGTGCCGCATCTGTAGAAAACTGGGTCTTTCCGGGGAAAAGAAATCCGGGATATTGTAATGTAAAGGTTTCGACACTGACTGAATGACCTTCCCGGATAAATTCCGCAGCCAGCCGGTCGTTGAAGGCGGCAATTCCTCCCCGGTAGGGATGGGCTGGTCCTAATATCACAATATTCATAAATCCGGTTTTTTATGTTGGTGCAGATTTTCCGCCACTAATTTATCAATAGGAAAGCTAAACTCCTCGTGATTGAGACGGTTTATTGCAACCCATCTGAAGGACTGACTGCCGTTAACCATCTCCGGAAAGTCAAAAGGTTTGTCAGAAATCCTGAACTTCAGTGGATTGGCCAGCCTCGCCGTATAATATATACTGATCAGCTGATGATCGGGATAGAATAGTGCTTTCTGAAAAAATCCTGTTGTATAGTAGTGTTCAATTTGTTCAATTTTCTGCCCGTTGCATTCCTCGGCGATTTCCCGTACCAGGCAATCCTTCGGGCCCTCACCGAATTGAAGTCCGCCACCAGGGAATTTGATCATGCGCTGGCCTAACTGATACTCATCCGTTACCAGCACATGCCCCGATCCGTCAAGGATTAGTCCGTAAACCCTGATTACCAGTTTTCCGTGTTGTTCCATTCATTTTGCATTTGCTCTTCCAGCCAGGGGATGATCTCCTCTTTATGTCCGATGTCAAACCATTTTACTGCCTGATCACGTTTAAACCAGGTAAGTTGTTTCCTGGCATAACGTCGCGTATTGCTCTTTATTTTCTCCACCACCTCGCCGGGAGGGATTTTACCGTCGAACGCGTCAAACCATTCCCGGTACCCGACGGTGTTCAATGCATTGTTGTCCCTGAAAGGGTATAGGATTTGGGCTTCTTCCTCGAGGCCTTCTAGTACCATCTGATCTACCCTGCGGTTTATCCTGTCGTAAATAATATCCCTTGAGGCAGTTAATCCTGTTTTTATAATCCGGAAGGGCCTCTTTTTAACCTGGTTTTTCCTGAACCCGGAATAGGGCTTACCGGTCATCAGGCAAATCTCCAGGGCGTGAAGCAGGCGTTTGTGGTTTTTCAGGTCAACTTCGGCATAGTATGCCGGGTCAAGCATTTTCAGCCTGATCCGCAGGCTTTCAATGCCATTTTGTTCAAATTCGCTGATCAGCATCCGGCGTATTTCCGGATCAACCTCCGGAAGGTCATCTATGCCGTTGCAAACGGCATCGACATAGAGCATCGAACCGCCGGCCATGACCACCACGCGGTGGACCAGATAGAGTTCCTCCAGTTTATTGAGGACCTCAGACTCGAACCGGCTGGCATTGTAATATTCATGAATGGAGCGGGTATGTACAAAATGATGTGGGACCAGTTGCAGCTCCTGAGGTTCGGGAACTGCTGTCCCGATCTTCATTTCACGGTACAGTTGTCGGGAATCCGCGGAAATGATCTCCGTGTTGAAATGTTGGGCAATCTCCAGGCTGACTGCACTTTTCCCGATGGCCGTCGGGCCTGTAACTACAATAAGGTATGGTATATTACGGTTATTTACTGGCATGGCGCCAAAGTTAACATTCAATGGTGAAATACAGATAAGCAAGTCCTATAAATAAAAAGAGGCTGACCGTTTTTTGCCGGCAGCCTCTGAATTCGGTTCTAAGGGTATTAGAGGGTAAGTTCTTCGATGTCCCCGAAAATTTCATAATAATCTTCAGTAACACCATAGTCGGGACTGACCTTTTTAAGTTCTGAGATCTGTGTGTAATCTTCAGTGATTACATCCTCCATGATCCGGATACGGGAATCAGTTCCGTTAATCCTTACCTTTGGTTCTCTTAGATTCTTTTCCATATTTATTCCAGTTAATTCCAAATAAAGAGAGCTGTCATTAAATAAGTCGAACGTATAATGAATGACTGGTGTATTGAAATGAACCAGGTCACTTATTTTGGTCCGGCGCATAAAGTAGCAGGAATCTTTTCCGGTTCCCATATTTACTTCAGAAACCTCAGTTATCCTTCTTCCACTTACATCAGAGATAAAGAACGAAGCCATCTGGCACGGGGGAATCCCAAGCGCGTCCTGCAATGCTTTGTGCAATTCCAGAAAAGAGTGACCGGCATCGATCTCTATCATGATCCGGAATCCTTCAGCCCTGTACAATATGACTTTGAATTGATAAATCATGATCACCTGATTTTCCTGAGTTCAAATTTATACAACCTATTTCAATAAAAACAACATGCTTGTTTGACAACGGTAGCATATTTTTCGAATACGCTGAGTAATGTTCATTCGGTATTTTTTTCGATAAAGGGGTATTCATCTATAAATGAACTGTTAATAGCATTATATGTGGACCATTATTTTGAACAAATAATTAGAACGATGATACTTTTAAAAAATGTTAATTTTTGTAATGTAACCCAACTCTCGACCATATGCTTCGTCTGTTCTAATAATTGTATTGACCAGAATTGTCGTGAAATTGTTTTTTAATAGATGTAAAATGCAGAAAAACAGAGTAATAAGTAGTGTTAAGTTGTGGAATTACATTTTAATACATAATAATAGAACATATTGATCTAAAATTCGCTCTTGTGTTATTTTATGTGGGACTGTAATAAATAACCTGGAGGCATACTTATAGTAGAGATACAGTTAGTAGATAAATATTCAGGAATTATGCGTTTTACCACTTTTTTCGCAGAGAATCTCCGGATATCGCTCAGCTCGATCCGGTCCAATCTGTTGCGAACGGTCCTTACGGTAATGATTATTGCGGTGGGAATAACTGCCCTGGTGGGGATCCTTACGGCCATTGATTCGATCCGGAAATCCATAACCCGTGAATTCACCTTTATGGGTGCCAACACATTTACCATTACCAGCCGGGGTATGAGGGTGCAGGTAGGTAACCAGCAGATCAGGACACGCAACTATTCCTACATTTCTTTTAATCAGGCCAAAGAATTCAAGGAGCAGTTTGAGTTTCCGGCCCAGGTATCTGTTTCGGTATATGCCACGGGAAATGCCACTTTAAAGCGGGGCTCAGAAAAGACCAATCCCAATGTTGGGGTCAGGGGAATTGACGAGGGGTATTTGAACACTGCCGGGTATGAGATTTTAAGGGGGAGGAATTTCAGTGCCGAGGAAATTTCCGGTGCACGGAATGTGGCGCTGGTCAGCGAGCAGATAGCCCGTTTGCTTTTCCCCGGAGGCGAGAATCCGGTAGACGGAGAAATCTCGGTAGGCAGCGGCCGGTACACGGTAGTCGGGGTACTTAAATCGAAGGGCGGAGGATTCGGCAGCGGGGGAGACCTTATATGTTTTATACCATACAGCAATGCAAGGGTATTTTTTACCCGGCCGGCCATGAACTTTGAGATTCAGGTAAAACCTGAAGACACCGGACTGGTTGAAGCGGCCATTGGCGAAGCTGAAGCCCGGTTCAGGATTGTTCGCGGACTGGCACCCATCGATGAAACCGATTTCAATATTGACAAAAGCGACAACCTGGTCAATATCCTTCTCGACAATATAAAGAATATTACCCTGGTGGCCACCATCATCGGGATCATTACCCTGTTCGGGGCAGCGATCGGTCTGATGAACATCATGCTGGTTTCGGTAACAGAACGGACCCGCGAGATTGGAACCAGGAAGGCTATAGGTGCAAAGGCGTCGACCATCAGGCAGCAGTTTTTGATGGAGGCGGTCGTCATTGGTCAGATCGGGGGAATAGTCGGGATTATATTAGGCATCCTGATGGGCAACCTGGTGTCCGTAATGATAGAGAGCACTTTTATTATACCCTGGGTATGGATCATCAGCGGAGTGTTGATTTGTTTCGGAGTGGGAATTGCGTCGGGATATTACCCCGCGGTAAAGGCTGCAGGGCTTGATCCTATTGAGGCCTTACGCTACGAATAAAAAAAGGGGCGAATCTCGCCCCTTTGAATATGTTCAACAGGATTTTCTTATTTTACAGAATCCATGTATTCAATCAGTTCAACCACTTTGGTAGAGTAACCCCATTCGTTGTCGTACCAGGAAACTACCTTAACAAAATTATCGTTGAGCCCGATACCGGCACCTGCATCGAAAATGGAGGTTCTGGCGTCGCCAAGGAAGTCGTTGGAAACAACAGCATCTTCGGTATAACCGAGTACGCCTTTCAGTTCACCTTCGGCAGCCGCTTTCATGGCAGCGCAGATTTCCTTGTAGTTTGCCGGTTTTTCGAGACGGCAGGTAAGGTCAACCACAGATACGTTGGCAGTTGGAACGCGGAAAGCCATACCGGTGAGTTTACCGTTGAGGGCCGGGATTACTTTACCCACGGCTTTGGCAGCTCCGGTTGATGAAGGGATGATGTTCTGACCTGCACCGCGGCCGCCTCTCCAGTCTTTCTTGGAAGGACCGTCTACCGTTTTCTGGGTAGCAGTGGTGGCATGAACGGTGGTCATAAGACCTTCGAGGATGCCGAAATTGTCGTGCAGTACCTTGGCGATAGGGGCCAGACAGTTGGTGGTACAGGAAGCATTGGAAACAAAGTTCATGTCGTTGGTGTAGGTTTTGTGGTTAACGCCCATGACAAACATCGGGGTGTCGTCTTTGGAAGGGGCGGTCATCACCACTTTTTTGGCACCTGCATCCAGGTGGGCCTGGGTTTTGGCTTTGTCTAAGAACAGACCGGTAGCTTCCACTACATATTCTGCACCCACTTCATCCCATTTCAGTTCTGTAGGATTAGCCACAGAAGTTACCCTGATTTTCTTGCCATTGACCACCAGCTGGCCATCTTCTACGGCAACGGTTCCTTTGAAAAGACCATGGGTGGAGTCATATTTGAGCATATAAGCAATGTAATCCACATCCAGAAGGTCATTGATACCGACTACTTCGATGTTTTCCTTCGCTACGGCCACACGGAAAACAAGCCTTCCGATACGTCCGAATCCGTTGATTCCAATCTTAATTTTCGACATAGTTGAAATTTTTTTAGTTATTGTTACTACTTACGGTTTTTTCAACAAAAAAGTTAAAATTCAATACTACAAAGAAAAGAATATTTATAAAGACCATCAAAGTCAG
>JAUWAB010000082.1 GCA_030602265.1 Prolixibacteraceae bacterium
TTCAAATCCCGGTTTTTCAGGATTTCCCTCATTGGGCACAACCAGCTGAATTCTTTCGATTTCGTTCAGCTTAAAAGGTTTCACGACGGCATGCTCATACCAGAAGGGCAGGAAACCGGGATAAGGCCTGGGAAGCAGAACCATTTTACCCTTGACCAGATCCTTAAGCTCAACCCTATAAATATCGCTGGTGCTGGTCAGTTTCACCTGAGCGGTATAAGCGTTGCCGGATTTGCCAATCAGGGTAACGTCAATAACTATCGGCTCCTCCAGTGCCTTTCCGCGGATTTCAATGACTGTATAGGTGTGGCTTTCGGGAATGACTTTGCCGAGAGGATCACCGACAAAGTTTTCCAGTGCAAAGGCGACCGGGGTCTGTCCGCCGCCAAATGGCCTGAAATCGCCTGTGACCGGTTCGAATACCATTTTTGTCTCCCCCGGAATGACGGAAAAACCGATCCGGTTTCTCATGGCGGATGCCCCTGCGATGGACAAGGTCCGGTCTGAGGTTTCAGCGCTATAAAGTACCACCGGTCCGCCAGCAGGTAAAACACGCACCCGGTAAGCCTCAGGATTGAAATACTCCCAGCTGTTTACAGGGCCCTTAACGGCTCCGGGATAAGCCACTTCATCACCCGATTCATATCCGATACGGATTACATAGGACAATATTCCGGGGGTAACCAGGCTGTCGGGGATGAAAGTCTGGTAAAGGAAAGCGTCCTTCTTTTCGAGCGGGATAAGCGCCGGCCGTCCGAAGCCTCTCACACCACGGCCGAAGCCCCCGGCAATCTGCAGGCTCACCTGACTGACCTTTGAAACGGGAGATACCAGTTCCACACAGACCTTGACCGGTTGCCTTTCGGCAACCATTTCCGGAGCCTTATGGAGGAAATGGAACTCATGATTGGTTTCCTTTGGCGCATAATATTCACTGGCTTTAATTTTTCCAACTGCTGCATTCCGGAGATCATCCGAAAAGGATTTTGAGGTAAGAATATAGGCTCCGGGGGAAACCGGAAATTTTCCTCCCGAAGCGGTCGCCGAGAAATTATTTCCCTCATTTATACCCCTGACAATAAATCCGTTGCCCAGATCAGGCAAATGAACTTCCATTTCGGTCGAATTCCATTTCAGTACCACATTTTCAATTCTGGGGGTGGCCCTTGAGAAAGGATCGCGCACCCAAATGGCATCCGGCATCACTTCGAGCCTCCAGGTCCCGTTGCTGATCTTGTCGAGGAAATAGGCACCCCTTCCGTTGTAGCTCACTATCGGAGACGAACCATAACCGGCAATGGATTGAAGGGTGGCGGGGTCTTTGGGAGCCGTAGAGGTGGTGTTGGTATAGAAGAAAAGCTCATCTGTGAATAACTCAGCAATATCTTTCTCATAGTCGATATCCAGTCCGGGCATACCAAAAGGTTTCTTTTCGTTGGTGCGGTCTCTCCTGAATTCAGGATTTCTGAAAAGCTCACCGGCAATCTTAAATCCGATTGCCTTTTGGGGCGAATAAACCAGATTCAGGAAATGGGTCTGGTAGTCTGTGTTGTTAGCGGCAATGGCCACCGCATCGTAGGCAAACATGGTCACCCACTGCATTCCGGCCTCTTTAAACGACAGGGCGATCGGCGGATATATATATGACCTGCCGATATCAGCCGCATCAAACTCATAAACAAGCCTTCCCTGTTTTTGAAAGAATTTTTCCCCTGCGAAAGGCATATCATACTTGTCGATATGCGGCAGGAAATTCCCTTTCATTTCGCGACCGGCAACCAGGCCCGACGGATACCACTGGAAAGTTACCCCGTCGGTACCACCTTTAATGAAATCTTCAAGGAGACGGATACTCTGTGTAACATTGTAATAGACAGGCTTCTTACAGCCTGTTGACCTCACGGTCTTAATCATTTTCTGAACAAAAGCAGTGGTTTCGGCAGGTTTGGAGTGACCAGGCTCGTTGCAGATTTCAAAACCGATAATCATCGGATCATCCTTGTAAGCCTTGCCTGTATATGGATTAACATGATTGAGAAACTGCGTCAGGTATCTCTCCTGAGCCATGATGGCTTCGGGCTCCGTATAGACATTTGATTTGGTAAATCTTCCGGAAAACCCGGGTAAGGCCTCATTGGGCTCGGGATAACCATTTCCCCAGTAGGCGATCGGGGTCAGGAAGACATATACTCCCCTTTCCTGAAACTTATGAATCAGATAATCGAGCAACCTCAGATGTTCATTGTTGAGCAGATTGCCGATGCTGTCGGAGATTTCGCAATCCCATACATGTACGCGGTAAGCATTGATACCTAACCTTGCCAGGTGATAAGTATCGTAATCGATCACCTTTTCGCGGTCGGCGCCTACCCTGGCAATCTGCCGGTATGAATGTGCAAACGGAGTTGCATAATTGACCCCCCAGAAGAAAGCTTCCGAAGCATTGGATTTCCATCTCAACCGGCCGTTTTTATCCATTTGAACCAGTTCCTGATTATTCTGGCCATATAGGTTCAGTGATGTTAAGACCGAAACCAGGATTAACGCAATTATCCTAATCATCATATCATTATTAAAGGTTTATTCAATTTCTGTTCACAATAGAGTTATATATGTCTGAATTTCATTTATTTACAGACCAGAAAGATCGTGTTTTTATACTTCCGGATAACTCCGGCTGTAAAGTGGCTTATCCGGATTCCGTTAGATGCAGTCAACGTGAAGTTACCGACTTGCCAGACAGGCTGCCGGACATACTATTACCAGATAAGTACTACCCGTATTGCTACAGGTAGTACCTTTCAGGTTGGCTCATTAAATGTCCTGGGCAAATCCAGGTCTTTCAAAAGTCTGAGTAAGCGTTTTACCATACGATTCAGCCTGTTGGACTGCAAAGTTGGGCAGTGGCATATACTGGTGGGTAGGCGTCATGCCTTTATACAGGGTACAATTCCTTCTGTACTTATTGAACCGGACAAGATCGATTTTTCGATGCCCCTCATAGTATAACTCATGCCCGCGTTCCATAAGGAGCGCATCCATAAAATTCTCAAAACTGGCCACGGCATTCCCCGCCAAAGGGCCTAATCCGGCCCTAGCCCGGACATCAGTAATGGCCTGCATAGCTTCGCCGGTGGGTATGGCATTGGTTTTCCTGGCTACCGCTTCAGCGTACATCAGCAGCACATCCGCCCATCTGGCAAGAGGAATGTCGGTAGGCTGAAAAGCATTGCTTATTTCGACCGGATATTTATTGATGATGAAACCAGACCATTTCACTCCGATATCGGTCCGGGCAATAACGGTCCGGGCAGAATTGTTCTGTACATAAGAAGTCAGGATGGTATTCTTCCTGAGGTCACCTTCTTCAAAGGTATCATAAAATGCCGGAGATATATTGAAACACTGTCCCCAGCCGCCACCCTGATTGACAAAGGGTGTCGGAATGGTATTAGCGGCATCAGCATATCTGGAAGCGTTGCTGGGAACCACATACCACGACATGGGATTGAAGTTTCCGTTAGGCCCTGAACCGTCTCCAGCCGCACTGGTGGTAACAGCCATAATCACCTCAGAATTATATTTATTTGCCTGTTTGAACTGGTTTGCATAGGCATTGGCCCCGCCGGCGGTATACAGGCTGTATCCTGCACCCTTAAGTGCGTTATACATTTCGATGGCTTTATCATAATAACCAGCCATATAAGAACCTTCGTTAAGATAATGCCTCATCAGGAATACCCGTGCAAAGTTGGCGTTATACCTGCCTTTGGTTGAAGTGGCAGGCATATTGGCTGCACCAAACTCCATATCGGCTGTAATCCATTCGGTCATCTGCTGGAGGGTTGGCCTGACCAGGTTTTGTTCGGCCTCCAGGTTACCTACCTGAGCAGGGTCCAGAATAACAGGCACCGGACCATAAAGATGCATCAGATAGTACATCATCAGTCCACGAAGGAAACGGGCTTCACCAATAAAGGCTTTTTTCTTGGCCTCAGATAATTCTTTAGCCTGTTCCAGGGTATTGATGATTACGGTAAAACGGGTAATGTCGCGAACTTTTTCAAAATGAGAAGGACTACCACCGGAACCCCGGCCATAAAGAATTGCATTGTTGTAGTTAGCTTGAGAGAGCTGTGTCCAGGCACCTCCCCATGAGCCAATAATCCACGGAGCGGAAAGATCGGAAGTTGAGTCGAACACCCGGTAAAAACCACCTTCGGCAACATACCAGTTATGTTGCCAGCTGCCGGTCAGGTTGTAACCCCAGTTAACAGTAAACGGCACGTAACAGGTCATCATATAAGCCTCGTAGTCTGCTTCGGTTCTTGGGAAATTGGTCGTAAACAACTTACCGTAGATCTGCGGATCAAAATTATCTTCACAACTGGTAATGATCAGAAGCAAAGAGAACAATACTGATGTTAGAATATTCTTTTTCATAACGGTTGTCTGATTAATTAAAAGTTGATTTTTACACCTGCAGAATAAGTCCGGGTCATCGGATATTCAGCTTTACCACCTTTATAGCCGCCACCAGTATTTACTTCCGGGTCAAATCCCTCGAATTTGGTGAATGTCAGCGGGTTCTGTGCATCAACAAATATCCTGATATTGTTGAGATAGGTACCTAACTGACCGAGCTGGTTCTTGGTAAGATTATAGCCCAGCGTAATATTCCGGATACGGAGGAATGAAGCATCCTGGTACCCCATATCGGTACCGGCACCTCCCGGAAGTGAAACAGTCGCAAGGTTCCAGGCAATCCCCGGCATGGTTCCGTTCGGATTAGTCTGCGAATTCCAAAGGTCGTAGATAAACTTATTGGAATTGCTGTTTTGGTTGGCTAATTCGGTAGCCGACGCCCAATCCCTTGCATAGTTGTATTTATAGATACCCAGTTGGGAATACATGAACACATCAAGGTCGAAATTCTTGTATGTAAATGTGTTTCCAAATCCAAAGTAGATCGAGGGAACCAGGTTTCTGGTTTTAATATCATCAATCGTAATCTCCCCATCGTTATTCTGGTCAACGATAATCGGATAACCAGGTTTCCGGGCAGCAGCCGGCTGGGAAGCAGGCATGTTGCTCATGTCTGCATTGATAATCCCCCTGGTTTCATAGTAGTACTGGAGGCTCGATTCGACCGGAGGCCGTTTTTCGTAGGTGTTATAATCATAATTTGGCATTCTTTCGATCCAAAGGGAATTATACCTGGTCAGGGTAAGAATGGTAACCCAGGTGAAATTTCCGGTCTGGATGTTCTTTGAGTTCAGGGTAGCATCCCAGCCTTGTCTCCTCATGTGGGCACCATTAATCGGATAGGTCCCGAACATCGACAACCCTGCGGTATTGGCAGTCCCCAGCATATCGGTAATATCATTCCGGTAAACGTCAAAACTACCCCAGAACCTGTTCTTCAACACAGAAAAATCGATACCGATGTTCTCCATAGTCGTCTTCTGCCAGGATACATCCGGGTAATCCAGTCCGTTCAGAATGATCGGAATGTATTTTACCGCGTTATTATTGAACATGATCTGGTTACCATAAGGCCCGTAAGTTCCATAAAGTGTGGTTCCAAGGTTATCGCTTCCGGTTTCGCCGTAACTTGCCCTCAGTTTGAGCAAATCAAAGATCTCAACATCCTTCATGAAATTTTCATTAGTGATCTTCCAGGCTAATGAAACAGATGGGAACAGTGCATACTTTTTATCCGGGAAGAATTTGTCGGTTCCGTCCCTTCGCAGGGTTACCGCCAGAACATACCTGTCGAGGAAATCAAAATGTGCACGGGCAAACTGTGACCTTTTTTCGTCGGAATACCTGTAAGATGCAGGCGTGCGGACCCCCGTTGAAGAGCCGATGTCATCGTTGCGGATGGCGTCATGCTGTCCGTCGTATGAAACATTCATGCCATTCCCGTCATTATAATAATAACCGATCCCGGCCACTGCATCCATCGTCATGAAAGTTCCAAACTCCTTGTTAAATGCCACAGTGGCCTCCATGGTCTGGGCCTGCCGGTTTCCGTAACTGAGGTTACCGCGCGATTTGTACATCTGGTCGAAATAAACATCTGAGGGGATATAGGTGGTCCTTCTCGATCCCTCCAGGTTATTTCCATAAAGCAACCTGGCGGTCAGCATCTTCTCGATGATGTTAAAATCGGCGGCAAAATTCATATATACACCGTTCAGTGAGGTAAGATCTTCAATGCTCTCCATACCAACCGGGTTCGGAATATTCAGGAAAACGGAATACTTGTCGTTGGCATCCTTTAATGGCAGAAAAGGAGGATAAGTGAGTGCGGCGGTCAGTGCACCTGCTGCCTGTGCACCCCTTCCCTGTGATGTACCGCCAACCGTCGAGTTGTTATACTCGTTGCGGTTCAGGTTAATCGTTGAGGTAAGCCTGATAAAATCATTGACTTTGAATCCGACGCGGCTCCTTACGGTATAACGTTCCATGCTTGAATTGGACACTGAACCGTCCTGTCTGAAGTAGTTGCCTGAGAAGTAATAGTCAACTGCCCTTGTACCTCCGTTAACGGTCAGGTTGTGGTTCATGATCAAACCATCCCTCAGCACATAGTCCTTCCACTTGGTGGTCTGTGCACCGGCTATCTGGCTGGTGCTGAAAGGAGCGTTCCATTTGTCGTCATAGGCCTTCGTGCCGTATGGAACCATCTGATTGGTGTAGAGATACTGCTCCTTATTGAAGATATTGACCATCTCCATATACTGCTGGGCATTCAGTTCCTCTAAATATTTATAGTTGTTGACAATCGAATGGCTTCCGTCGTAGGTAACATTTACCGGGCCTTCCTTACCTTTCTTGGTGGTAATCAGGATAACGCCATTGGCAGCACCAATACCATAAATAGAAGCTGAAGCATCCTTCAGGATTTCCACCGATTCAATATCTTCCGGGTTGATGCCGCCAAGGCCTGCACGGTTAACATTCGCCGGGATTACGGTCATCGAACCACCTGATCCGAGCTCAAGACTTCCTGCAGGCATTACCACGCCATCGACAACATAAACCGGGGTTCCGGCACCCCGAATCGAAATATTGACATTACCACCGGGCTGGGCACTGGCAACTGTTGCCCTCAGACCACCGGCACGCCCCATCAGTAACTGTGTCATGTTACTGCTGGCCGACTTGACGATTTCATCTGTGCTTACCTTGGTAATAGCGGTGGTCAGGTTCTTTCTGGAAACCGTACCGTAACCAATCGCTACAACCTCTTCAATACCAAGGGTTTCTTCCTCCATGGTTATGTTGAAAATGGTGTTGTTGCCTACGGTTACCTGCTGTGATTTCATCCCAACGAAAGAAAACTCCAGTATCTGTGCATCTACAGGTATCAGCAACTGGAAATTACCGTTATTGTCGGTCACCACACCAATGGTAGTGCCTTGTACAATTACCGTTACACCGGGCAGGGGCAAGCTTCGAGCATCCCTGACGGTACCAGTGATTTCACGGCGCTGGGGCTGCTGTTCGGTCAGCTGCGACTGCCTGACATTTGCAGCAAGCGCCTCTGCTGGTTTGGGTGCTGATTTGCCTACTACGATCTGCCTGTCACGGATGGTATAGACATTGTCCGTGCCTGCAAAAAGCTGATTAAGAACCTCGTCTATCTGCTTGCCGCTTACATTTACCGAAACTTTACGGGTCAGGTCGAGATGCTGATCCTGGTAAAAGAATATAAACTCGCTCTGATCTTCAATCGCTCTGATTACCTCCTTTACCGTTGAATTGCTCAGGTTCAGTGTCAGTTTGGTATTTTGCGAATAAGTATTTGCGCTGAACGCAAGGGTGGCAGAAATTAAAATGAGAAACAGACTTACACGCATAATTCTCGTAATTTTCAGGAGACTTTTATAAAAAGCCGCCCAATGTGGTTTATTTTTCATACTTTAGTTTTGAATTTTTGTTTTTAACTTGATTTCACCTGAAACCGGGGTTAGTTGGCCGCTCATCCCGGTTTCTCATTTAAGAGTGGAGTCAGTTCGGTTTTTATTCATAGGCATTATGGTTTAATTGTATATACTTCATTATCAATTTCATAATTAAAAGCAGCAGAAAAGGAAATATTCCCGAATACCTTCTCAATATCTTCAGTGAGGTCCAGTTTGCCTGAAAAGGTAATCTTTTCGATACCCTCTTCCACCACTATCGGCTTATTGTAGTACCTTTCAAGTTTTTTGAAAATTTCGGTCAGATTTTCCTGTTCGAAAACAAGATAACCATTGACCCAGGATGTGTACAGGCAAACATCCACCATATCCTTGCTAAGAACCTCCTTCTCCCTGTCAAAGGTTAACCGTTCACCCGGGATAAGCTCTACCGGCCTCGAAATCAATCTGTTCCTGCCGGCACTAATTTTTCCTTCTACGAGGACTGCCTGCGTTCGTGCATCATTACTATAGGATGCTACATTGAATTTAGTCCCTAAAACCCTGATCTTCATATCATTGGTATAAACATAAAATGGAAGGGAAGGATCATGGGCAACTTCAAAATAGGCTTCACCGGTAAGATAGATTTCCCGTGAACCCGTACCGAAATCCGAAGGATACGAAAGCTGGCTGCCGGAGTTCAGCCAGATCCTGGACCCGTCGGCAAGTGTAATATCGGAACGCTTGCCGTAAGGGATTATAATCTGGTTCATCCTTACGCCCGTTGACTTAACCGGCTTCATTTCACAGGCAACGGTATCGTTGTTTAATGTTAACCCGCCTTCGGATGTATGTACAATCTGGACATTCTCATCATCAAATTCCCGGATGGTGCCATCCGGAAGGATCAGCTTTCCCTTTTCAACCAGGTTCCCTTCTGCAGCCATCAGGGGCATACGGGGCTTGTTGTTCACTGAAAGTATGACGACAGCGGCCAAGGAGACCAATAACAATATGGCCGCAGCAGCCTTAAGCCAGAAATAAGGGACAATTCTTTTAGGGGCGACCGTGGAATCTATCCGCGCAAAGAGTCTTTCCAAAACTTCTTCCTGAATATTTTCCTCAATGGGCCGTATTGATTTTAAAATTAAAACGGCCTCTCTGATGA
This sequence comes from Prolixibacteraceae bacterium, assembly GCA_030602265.1. GTDB lineage: Bacteria > Bacteroidota > Bacteroidia > Bacteroidales > Prolixibacteraceae > UBA1413. The sequence continues at coordinate 9,082 of JAUWAB010000082.1, forward strand.
TACTGGTCTGTTCAGGGTTATTTTCACAGAAGGATTTCCAGAATTTCTCGCTTTCCTGATCCGGATGGCTTACCCAGCTACAGAAATATCCGTCTAAAATAAAATCCTCAGTACTGTAATGCTTATATTTCTCAAAATTCATTTGGTCATGCTCTTTATAGTATAAAAGGCAAGACAACTTAAAACATCATCAATATTTCAGGATTTTTTTTCAGAAAAGATACGAAAGAAGAGAATTACCGTATTTTCACCTTTATTATTCAAAGATTTTTTTAATTCGGCAATTGCCTTGCAAATCAGGTTCCGGCATGCTTCCACGCTGATTTCCATAATTCCGGCAACCGAAGCATAATCCAGTTCACGGGTGAAACGCAGGTATATGGCCTCTTTCTGGCGACCGGTAAGATTATTCAACGCCCTGAGGAGCCGGGTGGCCTGTTCCCATGAGATCTCCTGCAGTATCAACTCATGTTCAACAGGCCAGGTAATCTGAAAGCCATTACTCCCGGGCGGTACAGCTTCATGCAAATGCTTTTCGCGGAGTAGTTTCCTGAATAGTTTATGCTTGAATGCCTTGAACAGGTAATACAGGATGTTGTCGGTGTCGCCCAGGTTCTTTCTGGATTTGATCAGTTCAGCAAAAAGATCATGGATCGTATCTTCAACAATATCGCGGTCAGCGGTAAATTTCAGTCCGTATTGGTAAAGCCTCGATGCATTCCCGGAATAAATCAATCCGAGAGCCCGGTCATCCCCATTTTTAAACAGTGACCAAATTTCCTTGTCAGATAATCCAACCAATTTCATTTACACCTATCCCCTAAGCAACAACAATGTTAACAAATGATAATTGAATTTCCTATAGGTTTCTCCTGTACAGAGATCATTTCCCGGAAAGCATAAGCATTAATTCAAATCAATATAAAGATACCACAAAAAGTAGCATCCATAAACTTATGCTACAACAGGATACGATAACAAATTTTATAACTTTGGCAGGTATAAACCGAATAATACCATGAATAAACCAAACCTGATCCGGGGAATTTCCATCATGCTGTTGTGCATCTTCCCCTTACTGACCATATCCGGGCAAAATCCCGAAAAACACCGGGTAATTATCCTCACCGATATTGAAAACGAACCCGACGACGCCCAGTCGCTGGTCCGTTACCTGGTCTATTCCAACCAGTTCGACACCGAAGGCATCATTGCCACCACCTCGTGCTGGCAGAGGAACAAAATCGCCGACTGGCGGGTTATCGAAATTATAAAGGCCTACGGGAAAGTTCAGCCCAACCTGCTGAAACACGAACCAGGCTACCCGGAGGCCTCCTTCCTGCTCGATCGCGTAAAGCGGGGCTATCCCGATTTCGGGATGAACGCTGTAGGTGAGGGTAAGGACAGCGAAGGCTCAGAATGGATAATCAGGGTCCTTGACCAGCCCGACGACCGGCCGGTGTGGGTGCTGGTGTGGGGAGGCGCCAACACCCTGGCCCAGGCGCTCTGGAAACTCCACCTGACCAGGCCGGAAAGGGAATTTGACGCCCTGATCAAAAAACTCAGGGTGTACACCATCTCCGACCAGGACAATTCCGGGCCCTGGATGCGGCGCATGTTTCCCGGACTGTTCTATATCGTGAGTCCGGGATTCCACGAAAACAACGAAGTGGCTTACCAGTATGCCACCTGGACCGGTATTGGCGGGGAGCGGTGGTACAAATACCGCACGGGAGCGGATGCCTCGATCGTGGACAATCCGTGGGTGAAGAAAAACATCCAGGCGAAAGGCCCGCTGGGCGCTGAATATCCGGATATCGAGTACATCATGGAGGGGGATACCCCATCGTTTCTGTACCTGATCGATAACGGCCTGGGTTACCCGGAACGGCCCGACTACGGATCGTGGGGCGGGCGCTATGAGTTGTATACGCCGCCATATAAAAAGTGGCATCATGAGCCCGAAACCCGCCCGATCTGGAGCAACGTGCAGGATATGGTGTGGGTCGACGGAGTCTGCCACATCTCCGATCAGGCTACCATATGGCGGTGGAGGCCGGCTTTCCAGAACGACTTTTCCGCCCGTATGGACTGGACCATTAAGGATTACAAGGACGCCAACCATCCGCCAGTGCCGAAACTTTCCCACCCCAATGAGATTACCGTGAAGAGCGGGGAAAAAGTCACCTTAGACGCCAGCCTCACCACCGATCCCGACGGGAACTCGCTCACATACAAATGGTTCCTGTATCTTGAGCCGGGATCTTACCTGTTGTACCGCGACTATTCGACAAACAGCAACCGCAATTTCCAGCTGGATATGGAAGGCCGGGATACACCAGTGGCCACTTTCACCGCACCCAAAGTGGAGAAACCGCAGGATATGCACATCATTCTGGAGGTCACCGATAACGGTTCACCCGCACTCACCCGTTACCAGCGGGTTATTGTGAATATTGTTCCGGAGGGAGTTCTGATTTTAAAGGAACAGTGACAAAAGGACATGAATAAAAGCGATTGCGGCACAGCAAATACAGGATGGATTGATAGACCCACAATGGAGGCAGGTCAAGGGCCCCGGAGGGGTGAAATATGGGTAGTACAGAGGTATCAACCATTGGTTTTAGACCCCAGGCCGGGGTCTCCTGTTCTTCCCACATCGTTTTTGCTACCCACATACAATCCCTCCGGGATTGAACGTATAAAGGTAATGATCTGATAATAAACAATTAAGATAAAATATATTCTAATGAAAAACACACTGATCCTAATTTCCCTCATCCTGTTGCCTCTTATAACAGCAGCTCAGCACCTGAAGGTCAGCAGCGACAACCGCTATCTGGAGACATCCGTCGGCAGGCCGTTTTTCTGGTTAGGCGATACCGCCTGGGAGCTCTTCCACAAACTGAACCGCGAGGATGCGGCCTTTTACCTTAAAAATCGCGCGGATAAGGGCTTCACGGTGATCCAGGCCGTTATATTAGCCGAATTGGACGGCCTGAAAACACCCAATGCCTACGGGGAGATCCCGCTGATTGATCTGGATCCGGAACGTCCGAATGAGAAATATTTCGAACACGTGGATTTCATTGTGAATGAAGCGGCAAGACTCGGGCTGACCATCGGGATGCTGCCCACCTGGGGGGACAAGGTTACGCCGGCGCATGGAGGCGGACCAGTAATTTTCAACCGGGAGAATGCCCGGAGTTTCGGGGAATTCCTGGGGCGCAGGTACCGCGACAAGCCCATTGTCTGGATTCTGGGAGGCGACCGGGATGTGGCAAATGACGAGGAAAAACTGGTGTGGCGGGCCATGGCCGAAGGGCTGAAAAAGGGTGACGAGGGAAGGCACATGATTTCCTATCATCCCAGAGGGTACAACTCGTCGCATGAAAAACTGCACCATGAAAGCTGGCTCGACTTCAACATGTACCAGAGCGGCCATTCCGTCAGGTACAACAATGTATTCCGTTTCGCTGAGGTACTGCGGGGGGTCATGCCCCGTAAACCTTTTGTTGAAGCCGAACCGGCCTACGAGGATATCCCGCTGGTTTTCTGGGAGTTCGTGAACTGGAATGATCCGATGCGGGTGCCGGCAGGCGTGCTGCATCCCGACCATACCATCGCCCGCAGGGAGCACTTTGCCAAAGGATTTTTCACCGGCCACGACGTGCGGGTTCATGCCTACTGGAATATCCTGGCGGGCGCCTGTGGCTATACTTACGGGAACAATGCCGTATGGCAGATGTTCGAAAAAGGAGGATCGTTCGCCATTCCCTGCCTCACCGACTGGCGCGAGGCATTAGACCGCCCGGGGGCTGAATCGATGACGCACTTGAGGGCTTTCTTTGAAACGTACCCATTTCATCTGTTAGAGCCGGCCCAGGACCGGATCATCAATAATGTACTCAAAGACAGCCTGCATATACGCGCTGCACATGGCAAAGGGCCGGTTTTGCTGGTCTATGCTGCTTCCGGACAGGAGTTGATACTCGACCTTACCGGAATGGACAAAAGAATTTCGGCGAAATGGTTTGATCCCCGGAGCGGCAAATATTCAAATGCCGGGAAATTCAGAAACAGCGGCATACACCGGTTCACTCCACCCTCATCGGGAACGGGAAATGACTGGATGCTGATATTGGGAAAGTAACCCGTTTCAACGCCTCAGCCATTCCTCCGGAACGGGGATTATGCATATATTCATGGAACGGTTGTCTTCCGACAGCATGGCCGACTGGATCTGAATCCTGGTCCCGTCGGGACTGAAAGTCGGGTGCGGATGGTCGGCGGCCGTGGTTTTGTGGCCCGTGGAGAGCAGCATCATCTCATTGTTTCGCCGGTCGACGACATAGATATTCCGGGCGAAATCGTCGCCAGCCACAAAACGCTTGTCAGCCGAACCGGTCACATGCCAGAATCCGCTTCCGAAGGGAATTTGTCCGGCGATATACATTTCCCGGGAATGGATATTGACAATGCCTAATCCCGTCGGCTTCTCCCTCGTCCCGGAAGGCCCCCACTCAGGTTCCTGTCCGGGGTTTGCCCCCTGCACACCGGTGGCCGGATCGCGGGGCGCCTCTATTGCGGGAATTTTTCGGTGCCCCATGATGGCAAAAGCCACTTCATCGGGACTAATCACTGCCTCGTGGGTCACCCATTCATACTCCGCCTCGGGATAGAGCGGGCGGAGACCAGACCCGTCGGAATTTACGATCCAGGTTCGCTGCGGGGCCTTGCCGCCGGTTTCCCAGCAGAAAACGATTTGTCCGGGTACCCACGGATTACTCTGAATGTGCCCCACCTGAAACGGTAC
>JAUWAB010000065.1 GCA_030602265.1 Prolixibacteraceae bacterium
CGCAACATCGCCGAAAATGAACCCGTAAATTCAGAAGGGATACCCCTTTCTTATTACCTCAAAAAAAACAACCACATAAAACATTTGTAAACACCTGTAATGCAATTAATTATATACAATAAACTGACGGCTATGGGGTATAACCCCAAGGAAAGGGGTATCTCCACAGAAACCGGACCTCGCCCTGAAAAGACAAATAATAAATAATCAATCATAAATAATAAATAATCACCCCTTAGCAGATCTTCGGTGGCATGCTGCACCCACGTTGATTGATAACCGGTAGTTTATCCACCGCTATCGGTTCAGGAATCGATGGATTGTATCGAATTTTTCTGTGCCGGCGAATATTTATCAGAGCCAATGCTCTCATTGGGGGCATACGAAGTGCCATGCATGGTATGATTCTTTATTGACAGCATATTCACTACCGGCTTATCCCAGAATTTCCCATTTTTCTTCTGTATGTTCATTATTCCCTTCATTTAATTACCTATTCAAAATCCTAATCAAATTTAGGTAATTATTTCTTATTATGGAGGTTATATCTCCCAAAATCGAATCTCTGCGATATTTGGATTTCAGAGCAAACCGATATATCTTTTTAAAAGCCGCTATTGTTCAGACAGATGGTATTTCCTGATTCGTTTGATCATCAGCAGCATTGAAGGGACAAGAAACAGCAATGAAGTAGTGATAAAAACCAATAGGAACTGTAAGGCAATATTGATGGCCAGCGAGCTGAACAGGAGAGCCAGCAGAATAATGACTATACTTCCGGATAAAATAACCAGGGTAACGGTCAGGTGCTTCGGAAAAACCAGCAGCAGCCTGTGGTGGATATGGTTTCTGTCGGCAAGAAAAGGCGAACACCGGTGTAAAATCCGGATCACCATGACCCTGAGGGTATCCACTAATGGGATGGCCACCACTGCAAAAGAAACAGGCGGTGCCGAATGGGCAGGGACACGGATAAAACCATCGGCGCTGAACTCGTTAAACTGGATGGCCAGGACAGACAACAACAATCCCATCATCAATGAGCCATTGTCGCCCATAAAGAGTTTGTTCCGGTTTCCGAAAACGTTAAACAGGAAGAATCCACCAAGGCTTCCGGCCAGGGCAAAAGCCATAATGGCGTAGTCGTGGATGTCAGAAAAGTAAAACCAGGTGCCGAAAAAGAGTGAGGCCAGGATACCCAGCGACGATGCCAGTCCGTCGACACCGTCGATCAGGTTGAAAGCGTTGATCATGGCCATCATCAGCAAGAGGGTAACCAGGCAGCCGGCCACGGGGGGTATGGAGTACAATCCGAAGAGCCCGTGAAAATTGGTGATACAGATATCGCCCATCAGGATGACAATCAGCGAGGAAACGAACTGAACGGGAAATTTTTTGGCAGCAGGCACAGAAATCACATCGTCCATAAGGCCTATAAAGAAAAGCAGGACAACAGAGACAATGATACACCGGAGCGACTGGAATTCGTAGTTCAGAGTAGTGACGATGGTACTCAGCAGGAACCCTAAGAAAATAGCCATGCCGCCCAATCGCGGGACTGAACCATGGTGCACCTTGCGATTTCCGGTTGAGTCAAAAAGCGATTTGTCCCTTGCCACTCGAACGATGGGCGGGATGGTCACCACCGCCGTAAAAACGCCAAGGGAGAAGGCCAGAATAAGCAGGTAAAGTTCTGTTGACATCCGATTCGGGTAATTTATCGCAGGCAGGCTATAGACTGCGAAGGGTTCAGAACAGGGAATTCCCTGTCAAAGGAGAGTATAGCGTTGAGGCATCTGGGGGCGGTATGACCGTCCCACAATTCAGGCCTGCGGGGGATCTTCCGGTGCCTGCCGTTCAGGCTGCCAGGTTTTCCGGGGCAAAAGTCATCATTTGGTAAATCAGGGGATTCACTCCTGAACTGCCGGTATTCCTGTCGGATCCGGCCGATAAGGTTACCGGTGAGTACACCGGTGCCTCCGTGTTCCCGGAGGGTAACCGGCCGTTCGGTGTTGGGGCGGATGGTCAGGCAAGGAGTACCCAGCACACAGCACTCCTCCTGAAGGCCGCCACTGTCGGTCAGCATCAGGCTGGCGGAAAGGTTCAGCCTTAGCATTTCCAGATAACCTACGGGCAGCAAAACATATATATTCATGGACGACAGGATTCTTTTCCACAGCCCGAATTCCTTCAGCATTTTCTGGGTACGCGGGTGGACCGGCCAGATGACAGGCAGGACGGCTGCGACCTCGCTGATCAGGAAATCGGTTATATCCTTCAGTATTTCCGGATGATCGACATTGGAAGGCCTGTGCAGGGTAACAACAACATACGGGCACTCCGGGATGTTTGTGGTTAACAGGGAAGGATCTTCCGGGAACGCTTGTCCGGCGACCAGGTTATCCTTTAAAATTTCGGATATTTTCAGGGAAGCTGCCTTTTGCAGGCAGGTTTCCAGGGAATCGATCATAATATTGCCCACGAAACGAATCTTTTCCTCAGGAATACCCTCCCGGAGCAGGTTTTCAGAAGACAGGCGGTCGGGGGTGAGGAGCAGGTCGCTCATGCGATCGGTAACCAGGCGGTTAATCTCCTCAGGCATGGACATATCGCCACTCCGCAGTCCGGCCTCAATATGGCAGACCCTGACACCAAGTCTGCGGGCTATCACCGAACAGGCCAGGGTGGCATTGACATCCCCTACCACCACCACCCAATCCGGGATCTCTTCCAGAAGTACCTTTTCGAAGGCGATCATGGTACGCCCTAATTGCTCGGCATGCGAGCCGGAGCCGACGCCCAGGTTGATATGCGGTTCGGGTATCCCCAGTGAATCGAAGAAAGTACGATTCATCCGGTCGTCGTAATGTTGTCCGGTATGCACCAGCACAAGTTCAATGCCCCCATTGTGCAGGTGGTTATACGCATCAATCTCCCGGATAAAAGGAGCAATCTTCATAAAATTCGGCCGTGCACCGACGACGGAGAGGATTTTCATAAGAAACAGAATATTAAATCCGGATCAGGTCAACTGTTTCACGGATATGTCCCCGGCTGGAGGCGCCGAAAACCACCGACTGTATATTCTGCCGGTTTATAAAATCATAGGCATCAGACGCAGGAATGGCCCCGGAAGCCAGGGTAGACATGGCCATCAGCTGGTACACCGAAGGATCATTGTTCCGGGCTGCCATCACGTAGGACTCGACATCGGGCGACATCAGGTAGCCAATCTTATTGTAAGAAGAACATATGACCACTTCACCAATACCCCACTCCTCCAGTTTACTTTTCAGAAAAGGCATATTCTGGGTAATAAGGCCGGGCAATGCTCCATACCGTTTGCGGATATAATCACAATAACCTTCAAAAACCGCTCTGACTCCGTAGCCCAAAATCAGGTCAGTAATGATATTCTGCAGAAAGACAACCTTGATGTCGAGACCGCGGAACATCTTCATCTCCAAATCGACCAACATCTGCATAACCATCAGGGCATCTTTGGAGAAAACGGCGATACCCCCTTTGGCCATTATCCCTAAAATATCACCGGTGGAGTTGTGCTTAAACAACACTTCATTGATTGCCGGGATAATCCCTTTTTCCGCTACCAGATTGGCATATTTATGAGGATACGGAATAGAGGGGTACCAACGGATATCACCATATTTTCGAGGATTTTCCCTGAAATGGTCGCAGATAACAGCAGCCCGGTCGTTGCTGTTCAGCATGACGGCCCGGATTCCGGCTTCAAATGCGACATCATACACCTGGTAAACATTCGATATATTGAAAAACTGCTCGGAAAGCTGCTGAGCCTTCTCCTGCGACATGTGGTTAATCCCAAAAAACTGGTTGTCGCCGAAAACGATCCTGTCAATCGCTTGCATATTCAGATCCTCCCGTGAAGTTCATAGTCGGTAAAAATCTCCTCGATAACCTCCAGTGCGTCGGCTCCATCAGAAAATGTACACCGGCTAAAGGCACTCCGGTTACGGATACACTCTACAAAATGGTAAAGCTGACGGGTAAATTCGTTGCCTCTGACATAAAAGGGGACCGGCTTGAATACATCAGTCACATATATGGTGTTCCAGCCCTGGTGGAGACTCCAGGATTCGGCAGGTTTGTTCAGGAATATTTTGGCTGAATACTGATCGGCTAAAATCCGTCCTCCTTCCCCGAAGATCTCGATCTTGTTAACGGGTTTCCGGTAACTGGTATCGCTCCAGTTGATATACAAGGTTCCGCTCACATCGTTACGGTATAACAGGGTGGTAGAAACAGCATCTTCCACATTTTTGGAGTAGATATGGTTCAGTGATGACCCCACGATCTTTTCAGGCTTTCCGACCAGAAAATTGACCAGATCAATGGCATGGGAAGCCATTTCATAAACGGCCCCTCCTCCGCATTCGTGCGTGGCCCGCCAACCGGAACCTTCATCCCTATGGGTAACAGTGCAGCAGAACATTTCCGACTTAAAGCGGATCACCTTGCCGATCAGTCCGCCGGCTATATACTCTTTCACCTTGCAGAAAATGTCATTAAACCGGTTGACATACCCGACCTGATTGATCAGGCCGAGATCTGTAAAATAACGTGCAAGTTCGGAGGCTTCGGCAAACTTTGTTGTAAAGGGTTTTTCGGAAAAGACATGAATACCGCGGCGCCCGGCCTCCCTGATGATTTCGAAATGGAGGTTGGGAGGAGTGCAAACCAGAATGGCATCGGGATGAGTCTGGTCAAACAGCTGGCGGTAATCTTTGAAAGTAGCGACGGACAGATACCTCGCCATGAGGGTCAGTACCAGCGGGGAGGGTTCGGCCACCGACACCATACTGACATCCGGATGGCTGTTAATGATGGCATAATGAGTGATACCCATACGTCCTGCCCCTACGATGGCTAATTTAATTTCCGGCATATTCCTTCACTAAATGGTTAATCATCCTGAAGGCCTCAAGGCCTTTTTGTTGCAACTGCTTATTCCGGGAAGTCTGAGGCATATGCAGGAGCGATAATATCCTGTCTGCATCCGGATTTTTATCAAAAAACATCAACTTATGTTGAATGAGAAATTTGTCTACTTCGAGGAGATTATCCTGGTAAACAGACAAAGCAGGTATTCCAAGGAAAGCCAGTTCGCGGGTCATGGACCCTCCGGCCCCGATGAAGAGGGTGCATTTCTCACAAATTTCGGCCAGTGGCATGGCCTTGCGTGCCACAGTAACACCCTGGAAGGTGGATGTACTGTAATGATTAGCCTGACGGGCATCCCGGGGCAAGATGGTAAAATGATAGTCATTCTTTAACTTCATAATCAGATCATCCAGGGAGTGGCCATTTCCGTTGTAATACTGGGCAGTATGGGGTTCCGGCCTGACAAACACCGATCTTCCGGAAGAATCCGATCTTTTATAATCAGATTGTGAAAGATAGATCCCTTCTTTGATTCCCGGGTAGAAATCAATCCGGTATTTGTTCATCCATCCCTGGTCATAAGCCTTGTCTCTGAGAAACTCAGGGAGTAAGACCAGGGTAGAGAAGCGGAAGGCAATGAGGTTTCCTTTGGCGTGTTCGTTATCGTTCATATAAATGGTCGGAAATCCCAGTAAGCGTCCCACAACCGGCGAATAAAAGGAACTCTGGGAGATTCCGACATCAGGTTTGAACGTCTGAAGGTACCGGTACAGGAGAAAAACCCTCCTGGGGAAATACATCAATTTAAGCAGTTTATTTCGCCCGGCATGTCCACCGACTTCCTTATAGGCCCAGCCGGTCTGACCGAGCAGATCAATGGTATTCGCCAGGTTTCTGGCCGTTATAATAACCAGGTGGCCTTCGCTTTGCCATCGTTCAATGAAAGGCTTAAAGAAGCCAATATGAGGTGAATTGGTGAGGTCGATCCAGATTTTCATGAGACGCTGATGATTGAATAAACCAGCAATTCCGCAGGCTATTTTCCGATTAATTTGTAGTAAAACCTGTATCTATAGTACTTTTTTGCCAACGGATCAGTTAGACGGGGCAAATTTTCCTGTTTAGCTCGGCTGTATCCATAAACATAATCTTTTGCAGATTGATGATGTCCTTTAATATACAATTTTGCTGCTTTCAGATAAAAATACCAGGATGGTATCCACCTGATGTATTCAGACTCTCCATAATAACGAAAGGAAGATTTTCCGCCTCTTTTTCTCATTCTGACGGAAATATCAGAAAAAGATCTAACCTGCCATCCCAACATAATGGCGCGTGCTTCAGAAACGCTATCCTGTGAAATGCTTATAAAATAACCCGTTTGATCCAGGCAGTTTTTCCTCCAAACACGGCATCCGCCCGGGGCATGAGTTTGTGAACATATTGTAGTAAAATATCTGCCATCCGGATAAAATTCAAAGTGAGTACCACCAGCTGCTATGCCAATTTTATCATTCATTCTCATCTTGCCAATAAGCTTCTCGTAATAAAGTCTTTCAGGAAATACATCACAATCAAGAACACCGACATAATTAAATGCTGACCCGTTAATTGTTTCATATTCCTTTAAAAATTGCATTCCATAATTTACTACTCGGCTATATTTATTACCTAAAGCATATTCATTTCTCCCATATGAATGTTTAACAATCTGAATATCACATTTATTTACAAAATCAGAGTAAAGACCGACTTCTTCCCTGAATCGCTTTTCCGTATCATCGGTTGAGGAGTCGTTTACAAAAATCCATAAATCAGGAATTAGACTTTGTTCGCAGACTGATCTGACCAGATCTGTCACATTCGCTGATTCATTTTTTGCCGGAGTGATTATCGCTAATAAATTATTCATTAAAGAAATTACCTTGTTTTAAAGTTCAAATGTTTGAAGGTGATTATTTTCATCAATTAAACACTTTAACAGGCTTATGGGTGGCTAAGCATCTTAAACACATGGTTTAGTCTGAGGTTATAGGATTTGTTCCTATTAAAATCTCCAGGTTCAAATATCCATTGCTCTTTATTGTAAAGATATCGTCCTGGGATACCGTCAATAACCATTTGGTATGGATCAGACTGACCAAAGAAAGCCTGTACCTCGTTTACCAGGTAACCTTTTTCTAATGTCTCAAAAATGTCAAACGCCGCAGAATATACTCCAATTTTATCGGATACAAACCGAACAAAATCCATGAGGCTTTGAGGAGGGGCCCCATACTCTTTTATTAAAGACCCGCTGGCCATCCTTCCTTTAACCACTTTCTTATGAAAAAAATAGGAATCATCAATCCGCACACACCGCCATTCGTAAGTATGATTTATACACTCCTGCAAGAAAACATATCCAACCTGTCTTTCGTAGAATATTGATTTGTAATTGGTCAGTAGTTTTTTAAAGTAACCAACTTTATGGAATCCCGCAATAAATCTTTTAATTAATCCGCCTCTGCGTATGCCGGGACCGGTCACAGACCTTACACCCTTGCTGAAGGCAGTCTTTATGTATTGTTGTGCCTGTTGTTTATTTCTAAGGAACTTGACACCTATACCTGCAGACCCTGTAATAATTTTTGCGACAATAGGGTAAGGGCAATTTCCGGTAAATTCAAGTGCTTCCTGTTTGTTGTGAAAGTTCCAGGTTTCAGGGCGTGGTATTTCATAAATATCAAGAATATAATCCAGTAATCTTTTATTCTCATAAACCATAAACGATTTAAAATCAGGATATACCGGAATATTAAGTAGCTGCGAAATGACAAACAATCGTTCATCGCACATATTCTTGGTCTTTATGGTCATAAATGGCGGACTGATCAGTACCATATCAAAATTACCTGATTGAATCTGATCAAGCCAGTTACTACTGTCCAGAAATATTATGGAATAATTCAGATCCTTATCAGACTCTTCTATTGCCTTTATCCAGTCAAGATAACTATCGTATGAATGACTGGCAAGAATTGCAAAATTATAGTGTTTGCTTTGTAAATTCATAACAGAGATATTTCTTCCTATATGCGAATCCCAGAATGAAGCCAGCAATAAGGAACAACAAAACCGAATGTTTTGTCAGATAAACGCCACTCCAGGCTGACTTCAGAATCCAGATAGATATGGATGCGATATATGAGGAATACATTTCAGGAGCAAACAGAAGGACTGTTTTTCTTTCAGCAATATAAAATATAATCAGCAAAAAGTATATTAATACCCCTAACATTCCATGGTCGTATAACAGCTGAATCCAGTCACTGTGTGCGAAATATGGAACTCCGCGAATCTCTGTCATAAGATCCTGTACTTTAAAAAAACCAAAACCAAAAATTTGCCTGATCAAGCCCCCCTCTTTCCAATTATCAACTATCATTTGCCACATACTCAAACGACCTGATCCTCCACCCGTATCTCCTGTAAAGCGAAACATCAATACATCCCAATACATTATCATTATAAAAAGCAGAAAAATTACAGCAGACAAAGTAAGATATACCAGTTTCTTTCTTGATTTTTGCAAAACCCTATCAGTATTAAATATCAGTTGCCATATTATTATAATTAATGCGGTGGTAGCCGCAATCATTGCCCCTCTTTTAAATGAAATAAGGACCAAGGCATAGGTAACCAACATCAGAATAATATTTTGGGATTTTTTAAGGTCGAGAGAAAAAAACAAAATCAGGAACATCAGACTGTTACCTACGTTGTCTGCTTTAATGTACCATGTACTATAACGCCCTGCCCTGGTAACAACACCAATAATGGACTCCAAAGCAAAAACACACAGTAACAAAACAGCTATCCTTAACAATATATTTGAAGTAAGGTAACCCTTCCATGATCCATAGTAAAACAGGAAGAAAGGAGCGGTGCTGTAGAGCATAGGTGGTAACCTATTAGGCATCTCTGAAATCAAACCGCAAATTACAAGTAATGCCATAAATATCAGCAGACTATGGTGAAAAACAGACAGAATCACTCCTGAGACCATATAGGAAAATAATATGTAGACAAGAAATATACCAAGGACTATTGCCTGAAGATACACAACAACATTCCGACTTGGATGGCTTTCCGGAATGAAGATATCCAGTAAAGCCACACATACGATTAAACTTAACTGTGTCTTCAATAGCAGCCTGGATACATTCAATTTCATTAGACCTAACTTCTTTAGCAGAATCAGAGAATTAGTGTAAAGCCCAGTGGTGCTTTTTAGTGTATTGCATAACCTCCTCCGTAAATTCACGGAAAAAGGGTTTACCAGCGTATTGGGCAAAACGGATAGTTTGCAGATTCAGATTGACCTCCAAACAACGCCAAACTTCACGAATATCAAGACATAAATCCAGACTGATGAGATTTGCCACTGGAATTTGTCTTGCAATCTCTAAAGCAGTATGTGAAAGATTTTCATAATAAGGCAAACTGTTCCCTTGAAAAACAAAACCGGTGTTTGGGTGATGTGAGTAAGTTATTCCATAACGGTCTACAGCATAATGATTCAGACTACCGTTGTCGTTAATATTACAAACAATGCCACCAGCTGTTTCATTATCCAGAGAGCCGTCTTTTCCCATCCTTAAAGATGCATTAAGTACATGATAAGAATGGTCGCTCACCGACCGATATATACAAACCCTTACACTATTGATACCGGCAGGGTTAATTGCTGACAGAAAACTATGCTGTGTAAGTTCTTCCTGAACCACCAAATTATCAAACATAACCATAGTCCGGGCTATCTCGGCCCTACTTTGCAAAAAGTAAATATCTTTACCGCCTGAACTGCCTGTACTAGGCTTTAAAACCACAGGAAAAATAAATTCTGTTGATTCTATATAAGAGTTGATATTTTCAATAACCTTAAGTGAGCGGTCATAATACACCCCACCTACTTTGTGAAAATAATCCAATGGAAAAATCCCCGTTCCAAACCATTTACCATATATATTTTTATTGGCAAAAAAATGAAGATCATTTCTGCAGTTTAAACTTGGTTCCACATCTGCCCTAAAAATATCCTCAGGCATTATCCTTAAATCAAAATGTCCCGACAGGTTATAACATAATTCAACAGTACGGGTTTCCACGGGTTTGTTCATCATTTTCCAGAATGCCTTGTAGTCCCTTATCTGTGGTTTTAGTAATTTCACAGAGGCCATATTACCATGTGCAATTTGGCTCCTGTATTTTTTTTTAAACAACAATGTGGCTGTTACAGAACAGTAAGTATACTTTATGATTTGTAACAACCGGTGTTTCCATGATCGTTTGTATGGATTCTGCTTTAAAAGTCTCAGCCACATTTCAATTAACCCTAAAATTAACCAGCGTTTTTCTCCCTGATTTTAATCACGAAATGTTCAATGTAAACTCCCAGACAATCAGGCCTTTTCAATAAAAGCCACATGGCAGTCACAGCCACAAAAAAGGTAAACAGCAAGAATACAGGAAGATTATATGCACTCACACCACTGATGGAAAAGCAGATCAGGCTGACAGGTATAAGCAGATATCCGGCAAGTCTTAATCCTTCCAATACAGGTCTTAGGAAAATATCAATAATCCCTTTTCCGAAAATACTCTTAACCAGAAACAGCATAGTTATGTAATTGAAGAAACTACTAACCGTAACAGCGGTTGCAGCCCCGTTAAGGCCATAATTAAGAGCACCCCACGATGAACCGGCAATCAGCACGCTTACATATAGAAATTTCCGGAAAGCATTGGCATAAACCCGTCCTTTTGCCCGGATAACTGCATCAGCCATCCGACCCGAAGCACTGAAAGGAAGTGCCACAAGCATGATCTGCAAAGGAAGAACAGACTCTGGCCATTTGCTACCCAACAGGATCAACACAACCTCCTGGCTAAAAAAAATAAGGTACAGGGCAACCGGCATCAGAATAGAATTAACCAGGCCCAACGTTTGCTGATAGAGCGCATATAGCCTGATATCATCATCCTGAATCTCAGACATAGCAGGAAACATTACCGTATCAAGGATATTTCCGAGATATGAAGCTGGCAGGGACTTTATCTGAAAAGTTCTTTCGAATACTCCCAATACTCCGGGATCAAATATTTTCCCAAGAACAAGGTTAATCCCGCTGCGACCGATATAATTTGCAAACTTAAGCAAGATGATACCTAATCCAAATGAAAGCAGCTGACTCCATTCCTTTAAGAAAATTCCACTTTGCCACTTGACTTTCGCAAATATGAAGTAACCAACCGCCTTCATCCATGAATTCAGTAAGGTGGCATAAACAAGCGACCAGACGCCAAATCCTGCTATTGCCAGAAGGATGCCCAATGTATAAGAAATCGTTATTGAAAAGATCGTAACAACCGCACTTTTCTGAAAATTGAAATTTTTATGTAACAATCCGAGGGACACAGAACTGGCAGAAGAAATCAAAAAGTTTATGGATATTACCCGGATCAGGTTTTTTAATTCAGGAATACTAAAAAAAGAAGCAATATATGGCGACAAGAAAAAGAATATTAAAAAAAGAAGCAATCCCAGCAAAATACCTCCCTGCATAGCTGCTGTGATGTGCCTTCCGTTGATATGCTGCCTTTGGATCAATGCGGCCCCCATACCGCTTTCGACAAAAATAAACCCAAGCATGATAAAACTGCTGGTTATGGCCATCATGCCGAAATCGCTCTTGCTTAGTAATCGGGCCATAACCGCGAGGTAAATGAACTGCGTAAGGACCGTCACTATTACCTCGGAGGCCTGCCAGGTTGCTGCGCTTTTAAGTTTGTTAAACAAGGACATATAACCTTTAAATGCTACAATTCGATACAGTCAAGGATAATTTTAGTTAACTCAGTGGACGAGGTTCCCCTGGTATGAGGCAGGAAAACAACATCTACCCCTACACCAGAAAATTCACGAATATATTGGTCATATAAATGAGAGCCCTTCCAATCGTCGCCATGAAAAATCACGTCAAATCTCAAGCGGCGCCAGGCTTCCATTTTGTCCATGCTTGACTGAACCACCACCTGATCAACATACCTTACAGACTCGACAATAGCTTTCCTTTCTGCAAAAGGTATTATTGGCTTTTTATGCTTGTAACTGACCGCTACCTCATCAGAGCTGACACCAACTATCAAAAACCCACACCTTTTTTTTGACTCCCGCAATATATTGAGATGGCCAATGTGAAATAGGTCGAATACACCCGTCGTGTATCCTACCGGGTAAATCTTTGTATCCATGTGAACTAATGTTTAGGTATTTTTCAATCTGATGTTTAAGGATTTAAAGTATTATAGATTTTAACAAGGCCGCTTAAACAGGAAGGATATCAAACATCCTATTCGTATTTCGCTCTTTATCTAAGGGTAGCTTCAGATAATCCCCATAATAATGCTTAAGATATTTGTCGTACTGTTCCGGAATAACCACCCTGAAACCTTCATACATGGTCTCTGTTCCCTTTCCATAAACCTCACGGGGCTGAATATTCTTTCTTCCGTAATGTCCACTCGGATTAGTAACATAAATAGACTCTTCATAAGGATACATTCTGCAAAGGCGGTCAAAAAGTATAACGATCCATTTACATGACACAGGAATCAACATAATTTTTATCATAACGTAATAAAAAAACCTGAATTTTGAAAAGGAGGAATCAGTCTTTACCTTTTTGAAGTATGACATCTTCTTCAAAAGGCTGGTTAAACCGGTAAACAAATTTTGCTTCCATTTAATTGATGAGATACCGATAAGCCTGAAAACATCGACATGCATTATTTTACTTGAATAACCCGCTAAACCAATACGGGGAAACAGCGCCACATAGTGAGGGTCAGTATCATGAAAATAAAGACAGAACTTTTCCGGAAGGTTTCGCCTCATGGCATCACAAAAATCCCTGCACCTATGGTAAGGTACAATCACATCCACATCTGAATCCCAGGGAATCGGCCCGTGGTGTCTGACAGCCCCCAATGCACTGCCGCAATGTAAGAAGTAAGGTATCTTGTGTTCTTTACATATACGCGATATTTCTCTCACCATTTCCGTTTCAACTTCCTGAATTTCTTTCAAGGTGAGCTTTAAAGGCGGTTTTTTTGAGAGAGTCTTACCCGATCTATCAATCATTAATACAGGTGGAACAGCTTGCATATTAATCAACCGGGCGATTTTATAATCCATTCCGTTGATCATTCCAGTTAAATAATAATTCTGATCCATAATCGTTATTTTTCACTTGAACTCAATATCAGTAAATGTGGCCGCTCACTGAAAAAACTCTGCTTCTGGTCGCGTCTGATGGCGAAGAACACTATATGGCAAACAGTACCGGAAAACACTCACTTCCGATTACTCTCCAATACCATTCACACGCCATCTCAAGTCCTCTGGCTGTGCTATACTGCGGATTATACCCCAACAACCGCCTGGCTTTATCGATCGAGGCCATTGAATGGGGGATATCCCCGGTGCGGAAGGGGCCATACACCGGTTCCAGATTCGCAATCTCCGGATTAAAGCGGGAGAGGTTCGATCGCAGGGTTTCAAAAAGCTGGTTGAGGGTGGTGTTGCCCCCGCAGGCAATGTTGAATACCTGATGGACGAAGCCATCCCCGTTCTTCAGGGTGTCGTTGCCGGCAAGCATCGCCTTTTCATTGGCCTCCACCACGTTCAGTACATAGGTGAAGTCGCGCGAATATTCCCCGTCTCCGTAAATCACCGGTCGCTCCAGACGGATCATCTGCTTTACCCAGAGGGGTATGACGGCCGCATAGGCCCCGTTGGGATCCTGTCGCTGCCCGAAGACGTTAAAATAGCGCAGTCCGATGCATTCCATTTTATACAACCTCGAAAATACACCGGCATACAGCTCGTTCACATACTTGGTGACGGCATAAGGGGAGAGGGGCTGTCCGATGATATGCTCCACCTTGGGCAGGGTTTCCGAATCGCCGTAGGTCGACGAGCTTGTAGCGTAGACAAAGCGGCTGACTCCGGCATCCCTGGCGGCCACCAGCATGTTAAGGAAGCCACACACATTGACCTCATTGCTGGTAACGGGGTCTTTGATTGATCGCGGCACGCTGCCAAGGGCGGCCTGGTGTAAGACATACCGGCAGCCTTTTACTGCCTTGTGGCAATCTTTGGGGTTGCGGATGTCTCCTTCGATCAGGGTGAAGGTTTGGTGCTGCAAGGCTTCTGAGAGGTTTGCACGCTTTCCGGTGGAGAAGTTATCCAGGCCCACGACTTCATATCCCCGGGAGAGGAAATGGTCGGTGAGGTTGGAGCCGATAAAGCCGGCAGCGCCGGTGATTAATATCTTTTTAGGCACGAATGCAATTTTTTAATTAGCCACGAATGCACGAATGAATATTTAAATACAAATATTGTTGGCCACGAATGCACGAATGATTTTTTAATACGAATATTGATTTACATTCAATTACACGAATGGAATTATTTTTTGCCACGTAAGCACGAATGAAAATTTAAATACAAATATTGTTGGCCACGTATGCACGAATGAATATCTAATACGAATATTGATTTACATCAATTTTACGAATAGAGTGGTTTTTAGTCAGGTAGGTAGGAAGAATGAAAGGGTGTCTGATATAAAGACATGAGACTTGAGACTTGAGACATTAGACATTAGACTTGAGGCTTCAGATAAAAGAATTGAAGGTTGGAGATGGCGGGCAATGGGCTAAGCTTCCCCCCTCCTCCATATCTGCAAATGGGGCCGTTCGCGGAAAAAGCACTCCATCTGGTCGCGGCTGATGGCCAGGTACATGATCCGGCGGCCGATGTTGGTCTCGGCGACCTTCACCAGCCGGTCGATATGGCAGCAGTCGAGGTTGTTGCCCATCAGGACCAGCTCAATGGTGTCGCTGTAAATCCCCCTGGCTATGTTTCCGGTGATCCACGCCTCCTCAAGGCCTTCCGTGCGGTTCGCCACCTCCTCCACAATCTGGTCGATCCCCACCGTCTTGTAAACCATGTTCATGATGTCGTCGTACAGCGGATGGCCCGGATTGGCCATATAAACCTTGCGCTTCCCCTCATAGCATGTCATCAGCAGCCCGGCTTTCTCAAAACGGCACAGTTCCACCCTCACTGCGTTGGAGGTCTCGTTGAACTCTTTCTCTAATCCGCGCAGATAGCCCTTGCTGCCCCGTATCAGAAAAAACCTGATCAGGATTTTCACCCGGGTTTTGGATGAGACCAAAATGTCTAACATGCCTTCATTTTTTAGTCAGATCCTTAAGCACAGCTTGCACAACAAAATGGTATCAATTAATTAATTACCTGTGAGAAGAAAGCGGATTTTATCCGCTGGCAGGGTGTTATCCGGGAGGGTACACGGAGAAACTGCAGCCGCTGGGTGCTGACCTTTAAATATCGCATGATCTGAAGAAGGTTTCAAGGCTCCGCTCCCTCAGGTGTACTGAGCGGCTTGCCTGTCAGGTGTTTTGTTTGGCCGGTCCCGGCATGGGATCCGGATTTCTTTTCCTGTAATATGGCTTTATATCTGAATTTAACAATCTCTGATAACAGACTTACTCCCATAAGCAGCCACCGGTCAACCGACGAAGCACTCCCCAGGGGCTACAGTCAGGTACTTCGCCGGAATATCGGCCATAAAGACCGTATGGATGGCGTCAACCCGCACCAAAAACCGGTTCTTCCCGTGCTCATCCAGCAGCTCCCCGGTAAGTCCGGCCATCGGCCCATCCATCACAACCACCCTCCTTCCGGGCCGGAAACTCTCACGCGACACCTCTACCCCGAATGCTGACTGTCTGAGCAACTGCCTCATCGCTTCGATCTGGGTATCGGGAACCAGGGCGGCCTTGTGGTTGAAAAACACATACGACACCACATTGCTGTTCTGCAGCACCCGCTCATAATCGCGCCGGCCGGGCCTTACAAAACAGTAACCTGTAATCAGTACGGCATCCACCCATTTCCTGCGCTGGCCGAAGCAACGGAGCTGTTTCTGAAGAGGCAGGTAGCACTCAATATGACCTGCGGTCAGGTCGGCATATACTTTTTTCTCTGCCCTGGACCGCGTGTAAACCACATGCCAGTTTCCCGAATATGTGTGTGGATTAAATGTCATTAGTTTATGGAACTTTGGTTTCCGGTTTAATGATTATATGCAAAAAATTTCATACAAAGTTTGCACGATGATTTATAAAATGCATAATAAAATGAAGCATTATCTGCACCATTTTTTAAAAAATAGTGCAACATATTTCCATGAAGTTGAAGGATTTACGATTTCAGGCGGGAAGTATAATTACCCGGAGAGGTACCTTCCCTTTTCTTAAACGCTGACAAAAAGGTATTCCGTGAGGAGAAACCCGACATATTGCCGATGGCCTCCATGGTCATATCGTTCGCTTCCCCGTTATGGATCAGTTTTTTAGCATGTTCCACACGCCATTTGTTCCGGTAATCGATGAACGACTCACCTTTGGATTCCTTAAAGAAATAGTGGAGGTGGTGCATGGGGATGCCGGTAAGGACTGAAAGGCGGGCCATGGTGAAATCAGGATCCAGGTAGGGCATCGATTCCTTCATGCAGGCATCAGCTTTCTCACCAATCTTTTTCAGGTAATTTTGCTCCAAATGGTAGCTGTTTCGGTGGACATCATGGTTTGCCTTTACACCCGCCTCTTCCGCTTCTTCCTGCTTATCCGGTAATCCGGAGCGTAAAGTGCCGTTCAGAGAATGGACGTGGTCAGATTTTTCTGTTTCAGGCACCTGGGGCATCCCGTAAAGGATATACGGAAAGAAGAACGGGCTGATCATCAGTACGGACAATCCTATCCACGAAATATACTGAAGTACGTTTAACGACGTGTACATCCCCAGGTCCTCGGTAATCGATACTTCAAGAATAATGATAAAATGAGTAACAAACATGATCAGGATAAAGCCGAAAAAGAGATAAAGCCAGCGGGTCATAAAGCGTTGGTCCCTGAAGACCATTGAATGGCCACCCTCTCTGGTGAAACGAACAACCAGTTTAATCGACCACCCCAGGTAAAAAAGTACCAGCAACGGCCTTAGCAGATAGGTTATCTTGACCGGCAGCAGCCAGTTCAGCCTGGTGTCGTAAAAAATTGCATTATCACCGGGATTAAGGACATAGGCACTGACTACCGAAGTCTTGAACTCTTTGGGAGCCAACAGATAGGGAGCAGCCACCAACAGCCAGGTAAGAACGGGCAACAGGTGCAGCAAGTCTGATTTCTGCAGCCTGACAGTATCGGTGATCACACTGCGCACATACAGGTAGAGCATGGGACCAACCAGGTATCCCGCAAACCCGAAGTGTATAGTAAAAAAACGGACCAAAGGCACTGATTCTGCCTTAACAA
Source organism: Prolixibacteraceae bacterium (assembly GCA_030602265.1). Lineage (GTDB taxonomy): Bacteria > Bacteroidota > Bacteroidia > Bacteroidales > Prolixibacteraceae > UBA1413. Next base: position 17,371 of record JAUWAB010000065.1, read on the forward strand.
AAACATATTGCGTGATTCCGTAGAGACTGATCATCAGGAAAAACCCGCTGAGGTAAATTACCGAAGGATATTTCCTCAGGTTGAAGTATAACAAAATGACGGGCAAAGAAATCCCAAAAAGTGATATAAAATAGATCATTTAGTCCCAGGCTGCAAAAGATAACAATTTACAAAAAAAAATTCATATTTTGAATATTTAATTTTAAATTTGATAAATAAAATCGCCTTCCGCCAGAATACCATTCGAACCAAATATGAAGATGTTGCTTTCCCCGGTATGTTGGTTGGCCATGGCCATTTTAAACATAGTATCAGGCCAGCCGGTCGTCCAGTCAGGGCTGTTTCCAGTATCCGGAAACCAAGCGGTTGCCTCGGTCCCGGGTATCATGCTGCTCAGTGAAGGGCAGGTAGTGGATATCTCGTCCCCCGGATTACCAACACTCATCGGAAATTTCAGCATGAAAAACTGTGCCGCCACCATTCTGATTCATGGCCATCTGGCCTTTTACGGATCAGACAGAGAGGCGACCCTTCATGTCGCAGACCTTACCGATCCGGCAAATCCTGTACCAGCAGGTTCGGTGCAAATCAAGGGCGCCAGTATAATCTTCTCCATGGATATCGCCGGAAATGCGCTGTATCTGACTGCCGGCAACCAGAAAGTCTATACCATCGACATCTCCAATCCTGCCATTCCGGAGATAAGGGATTCGGTCGAAACCGGCTGGGTATTTGACCTGGCGGTCCGCGACAGCTTTGCCTATGTTTCGGGCTATGACCATGGACTGCAGATTTATGACCTCCGGGAACCCTGGACTATGAAACAGGTGGCCTCAGCAGGCTTCGACTATTACTCTGTGGAATTAGCCGACACCCTGGCTTTCCTGGGCAGCGACAGTGCAGGGGGCATCGATGTGGTAAGCATAGCCGATCCATTTAATCCCCGGCTGGTTTCTACCATTCCCGGAATCAGGGAAGGCCCGGTCTGGGACCTGAAATTCCGGGATGGATATTTATATTCGGCTACCCGCGATAAAGGCTTGCTGATTTATGATACTTCTACAGGGAAGATTGCGGCGCAATTTCAGGGTGCCAATTATGGTGAATGTTACTCGGTATGCCTTCAGGATTCACTAATATTACTCTCCACCGCAAGGAAAGGTGTTGCCATACTGAAATTTACTCCTGAAATTGTCTCAGCTAAATACCTTACTGAAGCGTGTCCGGATGGCTGGCTTTATCCCAACCCGGCCGCAGACCATATTTACCTCCGGAAAAGCGGTTCCTTTATCCTATCCGGCATGGATGGGGTCATCGTCAGGCAGCAGGTTAATGTACAGGAAGGAGAAAGGGTCAACCTGGCCGGACTGCCTCCGGGGGTTTACCTGGCACGGATATTTGCTGACGGGCAGGTATTTACGGTTAAGGTGATTAAGGTTTTAAGGTAAAGCAAGAAGAATTTTAAGGTACGAATGAATGATTAAAAAAAAAGGGTAGCTACGAATGTGCGGATGGGTATTTTTACGGATATTGATTTTGCAATCAATAACACAAATGAATATTTAAATACAATTATTGTTAGCCACGAATGCACGAATCAATATTTTCCACGAATATTGATCTACA
>JAUWAB010000031.1 GCA_030602265.1 Prolixibacteraceae bacterium
ATGGGCATCAAAACAAACGACAATTTTCAGCAAAGCACCGGATCACATCCGGAGGATCCCGGCAGATCCTACCCGTCCAAAATACTGCTGTTCGGGGAATACGGGATTCTCTCCGGATCCATGGCCCTGGCCATCCCCTACCCCGTATTTGGGGGAACATTCCGGACGCCCGTTGCAAATCCGGATGAGGAAATCCGCGACTTTCAGTCGGCCTCCAATGAACATTTGAAACAGCTTGCACAGTTCCTTTTGGCCAAACGTGAAGTGTACGGATTTCTGGACCTGGAACGTATGATGCCGGAAATCGGGGCGGGACTCTGGTTCGATTCAGACATCCCCCAGGGCTACGGATCAGGAAGCTCAGGTGCCCTTACCGCCGCACTTTTCGACCGCTATGCTTCAAAGGAAGCTAAAAATGGCACCCTCCAGGAAATCAGGGTAAAATTAGCCTCCGTTGAAAAATACTTTCATGGGACCAGCTCAGGCCTTGACCCCTTGGTCTCATTGACCCAAAAACCCGTGCTGATCGATGACGACGGAAATGCGACAAACCTTTTGCCGGAATTTTTTAACATGGTTTCCCCTGCTGCAATCTTTTTAGTTGATACAGGAAACCCTGCCGCTACAGGAAATCTTGTGGCATGGTTTCTCCAACAGCTTGAAGATTTTGAATTCAGGAGGGCAGTAAATGAAGTATACATACCTTCCATCCGGCAGGCCATCGTGTCTGTTACCGGTCAAAAGTTTCACCCGCTGGAGGAGGCATTCGGACAGATTTCGTCCTTTCAGTTGCAATATCTTTTCCCAATGATCCCGAAGGATTTCTCAGATCATTTTGAACATGGACTCTCTTCCGGAGAATTCTACCTTAAACTTTGCGGTTCGGGAGGAGGCGGGTATATGCTCGGAATTTCGAGAGACATGTCTTCCGCATCACAATACTTTAAAAGCAAAAATATTGATATACAACCTATTACATAGCAAATATTTTTAAGTCCTTTTTTTTACAAAAAAAAGACATTTGTGTAATCTTTTTTCGTAAATTATTAGACCTAAATCACATATGATTATTTCCCATGATTTAGGGCAATTAAATGAAGATTCACTACACAAAACTTCAGCTATGGAAACGAAATTAGGATTTACCAAAATGTCTGTCAGCGAATTTGAAACATGGCTCAATTCACTGCGAATTGCCCGCACTGTTCTGAAAATTCAGTTACACCACACCTACCGGCCCGACTACAGCAATTTCACTGGTAGCAACCATTTCGAGAGGCAACAGGCCATGAAGAACCATCACATGCTGAACAACGGTTGGAGCGACATTGGTCAGCATTTCACCATTTTCCCGGATGGATCCCTGATGACAGGCCGAAGCCTGGAGAATATCCCGGCATGTATATATGGACAGAATTCAAATTCTGTATGTATTGAAAACCTCGGAAATTTCGACCACGGAGGGGATATTATGACACAAGCGCAAAAAGATGCAATTGTCATGGTCACCTCCATGTTGTTGCGTAAGTTTAACCTTCCGCCCAACAGCAACACCATCCTTTATCACCATTGGTTTGATTTAAGCACAGGGCAGAGGAACCACAGCAACCGGAACAAAAAGTCGTGTCCGGGCAGCAACTTTTTCGGAGGGAACAAAGAGCAGGACTTTGAAACCAACTTTCTCCCGCTAATTGTCTCATCCCTTACCGGAAGCGTCATTAAAGAGAACACGGCCGCCGTCGTCAGGTTCGCCTGTGTAACCGCCACAACACTGAATATCAGAATACAGCCAGATTCATCCGCTTCGAAGGCACCCGACCGGGATCCTGTAACCTTTGGGACTATACTCAGGATATACGATGAACAAAACGGATGGCTGAAAATAAGCAATAGTCAGCCGCACTGGGTATCGGGAAGATTTACCACACCTGTTACGCGGGCAACCGTAACCGCAGGTTCGCTGAACATCCGTACAGGTCCGGGGACAGAATTTTTCAAGGCAGGCAATTATACCCAGGGAGAAATCGTTTTTATCTTTGAGGAAAAAAACGGATGGGCAAGAGTCAGTCTCAGTGACCGATGGGTCAGTTCCAGATACCTGGACACGGAGAACTGAAATAGCCTGTCCTGTGAGAGAAAGAATTTTACACAGGAATGATTGCAGCGGTTATAGACTTAGGCACCAACACCAGCAATCTGGTGGTTGCCTTAATGAAAAATCCCGGACCGGAGATTATATTTCAGGGCAAGGAGTATGTCAGGCTTGGCGATGAAAGGATTTCAGAGCACATGATCAGTGATCCGGCAATCGGCAGGGCACTTGATGCACTGGAGCGACAGGTTGAAACGGCCAGGCGCTGCAAGGCAGACAAAATCAGGATTATTGCCACTTCGGCGGTCAGGCATGCCGTTAACCGGAATTCATTACTTCAAAGTGCAAAGTCCCGCACCGGGATCGACATCGAAGTAATCGACGGAAACCGTGAGGCCACCCTGATTTATTACGGTGTGAAGCTGGCGCTGAAAACGGTGCAGAAACCATCAGCCATACTGGATATTGGCGGTGGAAGCAACGAAATCATCATTTTCGAAAACGGAACGGTAAACTGGCAGGGTAGTTTTGCCGCAGGTATGTCGAGGATTATCAACAGTTTTCCCATCTCCAACCCGATCACCCCGGAAGAAGAAGAACGCCTTTCAGAACACTTCAGTCAGATCCATGGCACAGCCCTGGAGCACTGCCGTAAATTCGGGGTTAGAACCCTGATCGGTTGTTCAGGTGCTTTCAACACCCTGGCAGATATTATTGACGGATCGGAACCGGAACAATATTTCAGGCAAAAAAAAGAAATCAGCCTGAATGAGTTTGAACAGGTTTACCGGCAACTTCTGCCCACTACAACCCTGGAAAGACAACAGATTAAAGGTATGGATCCGGTCAGGACAGAATTGATTGTCCCGGCGTTAATCCTGAGCAAGACCTTTATTGACCACACGCCGGTTTCAGGGATTATCCAGACCAGTTATGCCCTGCGCGAGGGCGTTCTGTATGAAATGCTCAATGTCTCAAAAGACCTTCCACCACCAAAAGGATCATCATAAAAAGATAGAGCAGGTTCAAGCGCAGGAAAGCCGGCCTGGGATGAAATTCAGACTGCAGCAGGAACCTGAACAGCAGCGAGAATACCAGAAAGAACACGTACAGCAACACGAAGAAGGAGAGTATCTTGTCGGTAAACACATAACCGATAACCAGGAAGGCATTGGCAATGGTCGCCAGAATCCAGAAGAAGGAGATCCGCTTAATCTGCGTGGGTGTAAATATTCCGTTCAGTGTAGGGAGTCCGGCTTCCTTGTACTGATCGCCGAACATGAGCAGGAGCAGCCAGAAATGGGGTATCTGCCCGATGAAGAAAAAAGATGCGACTATCAGGATCTGGGGATCAGAAACTCCACCTCCCGCAGCTACCCAGCCAATTACGGGTGGTAAGGCCCCGGTGACGGAACCCGGAATAACCGCGAATGCAGTTATTTTCTTCAGCGGGGTATAAACCAGGTTATACCAAAGGAGGGTGATCCAGCTCAGTGCAAAGGCCATCCAGGGAAAACCCGCTAACAGGATCAGCGAACCGGTAACCACGAATGCAGCTGCCACCGCAATAGCTCCACGTACCGATATACGGCCCGAAGGAATCGGCCTGCCCCGTGTACGTGACATCAATATATCGGTTTCGCTCTCCTGGATATGATTGATCGTTGCCGAGCCACACGACATCATCAGGACACCCATGGCAAGCAAAAATCCCGGCCATCCGACATGACCGCTTAAAAGGGTATAACCTGCCAGAGCCGACAGCGACACTGGCAGAGATATCCTGATTTTGCCCAGTTCACGGGCAATGGTAACGGCTTCTTTAAATGGCATCCGGGCTATTGTACGGTTTTGAGGTACTCAATGATTAACAGTATATCATCCTCGGAAAGCTGTCCCCGGTAAGAAAGCATCAGTCCGCGGCCGAATCCTTCCACCAGCTCGGCGTCGGGCTCAAAGATGGCCTTCCTGATGTACTCATCATCGGCAGTTACCACCTTCTTGCTGCCCCCGGATGTAACGGTACGTTCGCTTCCGTACAGCCCCTTGAAGGTTGGCCCAACCAGTTTGCTTCCATCGAGTGAGTGACAGGCAAAACACCCTATGCTTTGCATGATCCTCCGGCCGGCTGCCGTAGCCGATTCAATTTCGGCCGAGGCTGCCACCGCAGTAGTATCTGAATACCAGGTATTAAAGGCTTCACTTTCCATAACCTTCACGTAATTAAACATGTACGAGTGGTTGAGTCCGCAATATTCCGTGCAGTAGAGTTCAAAAGTGCCTTCACGCTGCGGAATAAACCACATAAAAGTGTTATCCTTGCCCGGTACCATATCCTGTTTTACCCTGAAGGCAGGGATATAAACGCTGTGGATCACATCGAGCGCCACCAGGTTCAGTTTTACAGCCTGATCTTTAGGCAGGTATAAAGTGTCGGTCTTCCGGCCGTTCTCATATTCAAAAATAAAATTCCACATCCGGCCTATAACGGTGACCTCCATGGCATCCTTGGGGGGCTTACCCATGGGTTTCCATCCGGCCCAGCCATAATAGAACATCACCATGACCAGAACAAGAGGGATGACTGTCCATACAATCTCCAGCCGGGTGCTCCCTTCAATCTGTATGGGCTTCGGATGGCGTTTCCGGTTATAACGGTATATAAAATAGAGCATGACCGCAGTCAGTCCCAGTAGAAACACAAATGAGATACCCATGATGACCAGGAATGCGGTATCGACGCCTTTCACAAAATTGGAGGCCTGTGTTATTTCAGTATTGTACATAGTTATACCCTGTAAAAGTAATCTAAAAAGGTTATTATCACGACCGCCAGGAAAAGCAGGAAAATCAATCCCACCATAATCCCGATGTAAGGTTTATCATATTTGATATGCATGAAATAGGCAAGTACCAGATAGGTTTTGGCGATGGCAAAGATCAATGCTGCCGCCACTGTAAGTCCGCCAAGCTCGATACTGGTTATCCCGATGGATGCAAAGGTCAGCGCCAGCAGGGCAACCAGAACCACCACAAAGGTGGAATAGGGAACTATATGTTGTTTTTCGTCCGACATAAGAGATGGTTTTAGTGTATGAGATAGAACAAGGGAAACAGAAAGATCCAGATGATGTCCACAAGGTGCCAGTAGAGACCGCTGTTCTCTAACAAATCATATTTCTCCTGATGGATTTTTTTCTGCCTGACTTCGATCATCGTCCAGATAATCAGTCCCATACCCACCAGGATATGGACGGCATGCAGCCCGGTCATGACAAAATAGAGCCCAAAGAAGAGAATTTCACCCTGACTGTAATTCGCCAGCATGTATTCCGAACCGGGGAATATCCCATGGCTGAATTTCGATCCCCATTCAAAATATTTATTCACGAGGAATACCAGGGCAAGGACCAGCGTAATGGCTAACAACTGCTGGGTAAGCCAGATATTTCCCTTCCTGATGGCTGAAGTCGACATGGCTATGGTCATACTGCTGACCAGGAGGATCACCGTATTGATAGCGCCGATAAGGGTATTGAGTTCTTCTCCGGCCAGGTGAAACGCCTCAGGGTTCAGGTACCGGTATACCGAATAGATGATAAACATGGCACCAAACAGCAGCAGTTCAGTAAAAATAAACAGCCACATCCCGATTTTTGATGCTTCCGGATCATAATGCTCATGATGAGCCTGATGAGTCTTTTCCATAAACAGTTTGGTTGGATGTATATTATTCGTAATTGTATGGTCCGTCGTTTTCGCCTACCACCGGAATTTCCTCAAAGTTTTCGACCGGGGGGGGCGATGGCACCATCCACTCCATGGTTTTTCCGTTCCAGGGGTTGGGTCCTACCGGCGGACCACTTCTGGCGGCACGGATGAGATTAAAGACGATGACTATAAAACCCATGGCCAGAATCCAGGAGCCAAACGTACTGAGGATATTAGCGCCGTGAAATTCGGGCAGGTAATCATAGTAACGGCGCGGCATACCTTTCATTCCCAGCCAGAACATCGGCGTATAGAGGGAAACAAATCCCACGAAGAAAAGTATCCAGCCAATGTTTGCCCAATGCGAGTCGTACATCCGGCCATAAATTTTGGGGAACCAGTAATGGATGGCCGCCATAAAGGAGTACCCTACCCCGCCGAAAACGATATAATGGAAGTGGGCAACCACAAACCCGGTGTCGTGAACGTGAATGTTGGTAGCCAGGGATCCTAAAACCAGACCGGAGAACCCACCGATCATAAAGACAAAGATAAATGAAGCAGCCCAGTAAAAAGGGGTTTGCATATTGATGGACCCTTTGTACATGGTCGAGATCCAGTTAAACACCTTAATGGCACTCGGGATGGCCACCAGGAAGGTGAGCAGGGAGAATGCATACTGGGCAGTACCGCTCATTCCGGCGGTAAACATATGGTGTCCCCAAACCAGGTATCCGACGAAGGCAATGGCCATAGTCGAAAGGATCAGGGCCTTATAGCCGAATAACTGCTTCTGGGCAAAGGTTGGTATAATTTCGGAAACGGCACCCATGGCCGGCAGGATCATGATATAGACCGCCGGGTGGGAATAAATCCAGAAAAGATGCTGATAAAGGATCGGGTCGCCGCCCAACGCCGGATCGAAAACACCAATACCGAAAAGCCGTTCCAGGGCCACCAGCACCAGAGTAATCCCCACCACGGGGGTAGCCAGCAGCTGGATCCAGGCGGTGCCATAGAGTGTCCAGGCAAACATCGGCAGTTTCATCCAGCCCATGCCTGGGGCCCTCATCCGGTGGATGGTCACAATGAAATTCAGTCCGGTGAGAATCGAGGAAAATCCCAGGATAAACGCCCCGAATATCGCCGGCAGCATGTTGGTGCCGGTCTTGAAACTGTAAGGCGCATAGAAAGTCCAGCCGGTATCCGGAGTGCCCGGCCCGAACAGCAGGGCAATAAGAATAAGCACTACGCCTGCAACATAAAAATACCAGGAAAGAAGGTTGATCCTCGGGAAGGCCACATCCCTGGCCCCGATCATCAGGGGAAGCAGGAAATTACCAAAAACAGCAGGCAATCCCGGGATGACCACCATGAAAATCATAATCACGCCATGAACGGTAAATGTGGCGTTGTAATCCCGTGCCTCCATAAGGGTTTTACCGGGAGCGACCAGTTCAAGCTTCATGGCCAGTCCGAGGAGCATCCCCACGAAAAACATGGTGGCAATGGAATAGAGATAAAGTAATCCGATCCGTTTATGGTCGGTGGAGGTTACCCATCCCAAAAAGCCTTTGAACCTGCCGGGCGTTCGGAGGTAACTGGCTTGAATTGCAGATTGAGATTCTTGCATAAAATAAAATGTTAAGCTGTTGGATTAAACTTTTTTTCTCGGTTTCAGTACTAAAATGGCCACAAATACCAGGGCAAAAAACATGATCAGGATACCTCCCACCTTGGTGAAATTCATCACATAGGTCTGACCCAAAGGATCATAGGTATAACAATAGCGCAGTACCCGGTTAAGGGTAGGCCCCGATTTGCCCTGTGAAGCCTCAATGATGGCCATCTTCCATTCAAACGGCATATAATACATGCCGTTCAGGTAACGGACAATTTTTTTATCCGGACTGATTACCATCACCGATGCGGCATGCAGGAAATCATTCCCGGTGCGTTTGTATTTAAAGCCGACTGCCTCGGTTGCCCTGATGATGCTGGCACTGTCGCTGACAAAAAAATGCCAGCCTCCGGCTGCTTCCTCCCTTTTGGTCATCAGGTTCAGGTAATTCTCTTTTTTCCGGATGCCCAGATCGATCGTCTCCCGCGGATCAAAACTAATGGTCAATACCTGATAATCCTTGCCTATGAGCAGGTCGGACTTGTCGATCACCCCGGCAATGGCTTCCATGAGGGGACTACAAATGCCGGGACACCGGTAATAGACGAAATTAAGCACGGTAGGCTTGTCAATCAGGTCATTCAACCAAACCAGTTCTTCTTTTTCATTGACCAGCAGTATGCTGTCGGGAAGGAACTCGTCGAGATGCTCTACTACGCCAATCTCTACATCCTCCACAGGATTGATGACCTGCTGGGCCCCTGCACTTGCAATAAAAAAAAGGCCCAGCAATAATGGCAGGAACCTGCCGGCTGAGATATTAATGATCCACAAATTCATACAAAAAGACCCGATATTTACGACAGGTTAATATTAACAAAAAAAAAGGCATTAAACCCAAACGAAATTCAGAATATTTGATTCAGACCAATAAAAATGACCTAAATCAAAACAACAGGGAACAAAAATCAAATGTTTAATTCGCAGATTCAAATTGCAGAAAAAAACGACTTGCGGCTTCCAATCTTTTTACACGAATGCTTGTCATATAAATTAAAATTATTCTAATTTTGACAGTAACAGTAAGATTTTTAACGGATTAAAGTACTTTTTTATCTGAATATTCCGGATAAAAGTGCAATGCCTGATGAAATTTTCAGGCATAAAATTCAGGAAAAATTTTGGAATAAAAACAGAAAACATTCAAAATAACCATCTTATGGACAAAAAAAATACGCGCCGGGCGTTTTTAAGGCTGGCAGGGTTTACTGCAGCCGGCACCGGGATTGCAGCTTCCGGAGGATTTCTTTCAGCCTGCAACCGGGTGGAAGAGGTTACCGGAGATAAAATAAAACTGCTAACCTCGAGCGGAGAGCTGGTGGAAGTTGACCGGGCCCAGCTCACGCCGGCCGATATGCCCTCACTGAGTGAAAACCAGAAAAGGGGCCGCGCCGGATTACCTGGCCGCAGATGGGTGATGGTGATCGACCTGGCCCGCTGCCGGAATGCCCGTAAATGCATGGAGGCCTGTCAGGCACACCATCAGCTGAAGCCCGAGCAGCATCACATGAATGTGCTTCAGATGAAGGACGCGGCGCACACTGCGCCATACTATATGCCTAAGCCCTGCATGCATTGCGATAACCCCCCCTGCACCAAGGTTTGCCCGGTTAATGCCACCTTCAAGCGTGACGACGGGATCGTACTGATCGACAACGAAAGATGCATCGGGTGCAGGTTCTGTATCGCCGCTTGCCCCTATTCTGCCAGGGTGTTCAACTGGACCGAACCGAGGGATTCTGAGAAATATATGGGGGTTACCTATAATATTGAAGCCAATGTTCCCCAGAAAAAGGGTACCATTTCGAAATGTCTCTTCAGTGCCGACCGGCTCCGCGACGGGAAACTTCCCTCCTGTGTTTCAGCGTGCCCGAACAGCGTATACTGGTTCGGCGACCAGAATGAAGATGCCGTGACCAACGGGACTACCGGAGAAACAGTTAGTTTCTCAGGACTGATCCGGGATAACGCAGGATATACGCTGCTTGAAGAACTGGGAACCAAGCCCAGGGTATATTATTTACCGCCCAAAGGGCGGGCATTCCCTTATCAGGGTGAAGTTCACAGGCAAGTCTAATCAGAAAAAATATTCCATATGACAATAAAAAAATCACCTGAAGAATCCAGGGATCGCTTAGACAAGATCTTTCACGACCTTACCCGGTCGTTAAGGGTGAAAGATGAACTTAGCCGATTCTGGCTGTTTATCCTGATCATGTTCTGCATCGTCGGTGTCTGGGCCTGGGGTTACCAGATCCAGCAGGGACTGGGAATTACCGGCATGCGCGATTATGTTTCCTGGGCAATGTATATCAGCAACTTCGTATTCTTTGTGGCCGTCAGCCTTATCGGGTTGCTTATCAGTTCAATTATGCACCTGCTGAAGATCCGCTGGGCACAGCCGGTGTCGCGGGTTGCCGAGCAGGTAGCCATCGCGGCGGTGGCTTTGGCAGGTATCATCATTGTAATGGACATGGGGCGCCCCGACCGCTTTCTGAATGTTTTCCTTCATGGCAGGTTTGCCTCCCCCATCATCTGGGACGTAACGGTCATTACCACTTACCTGACCATATCAGCCCTGCTGTTTTATCTGCCACTGATCCCTGACCTGGCCCTGATGAAAAACCGGCTCAAGGGGAAGGTACCGGGATGGCAATATAAGATCTACGACATCCTTTCCTTAGGATGGAAAGGCAATCCACAACAGTTCAAGTTAGTTTACCACTCCCTTCGCATTCTGATGCTGTTGATTATACCGGTAGGTCTGGCCATCCATACGGTAACCTCCTGGCTGTTCGCCTCCACCCTTCGTGCCGGATGGGACACCACCATCTTTGGGCCTTATTTTGTTGCAGGAGCCTTTGTTGCCGGCACGGCCGCAGTCATCCTGGTCATGTATGTCTACAGGGTCCGCTACCGCCTGAAAGAATATTTCAACGATGAGGTTTTCGACCGGATGGGAAAAACCCTGGTTTTCGTCTGTCTGGTTTACCTGTATTTCAATGTCAACGAATTTCTGGTTCCCGGATATAAAATGAAAGTAGCCGAGGGAATCCACCTGACCGAGTTGTTTTTCGGCCGGCATGCCCTGGCTTTCTGGTTCACGATGATTGCAGGCCTGATCCTGCCCATCGTTTTAGGCGTTATTAAATATTTCAGGAGACCGCTACCGATCACCCTGATTGCGCTGATCACCCTGATCGCCTCCTGGTTCAAACGGTATATCATCGTGGTGCCCACCATGGAACATCCCCACCTGCCTGTGCAGAATGTACCGGAACATTTTGTCCACTACTCCCCCACCAATCCGGAGATTACCATAACCCTGTTCGCGTTTTTTGCCTCATTCCTGATCGTTACGGTATTGGCGAAACTTTTCCCGGTGATCACCATCTGGGAATATGCCGAACATCAGGGGATCGACAAGAAGTATATGTTTGAGGATTACGACCAAAACTGAGCTGCGATGAAAAAGATAATTATAATAATAACAGCCATTATCCTGATATCGGTTCAGGAAAGCCGAAGTGCCATTGACTGGCAGGTACCGGACTCGTACATCACCATGGAGAACCCGGTTACCTTTAATAATGTGAACGTCAGGGCAGGCCGCGACCTTTGGGACAGAAACTGTAAATCATGCCATGGCGACCCGGGTAAGTTCAATGCCCTGTCGCTGGTGCCCCCACCTCCCGATGCAACGGCAGAGGTCATGCAAGCCAATACCGACGGGGCCATGTTCTATAAAATTACTTATGGCCGCGGGGCGATGCCTCAGTTTGAAACCACCCTGCCGGCTGACGACCGCTGGAAAGTGGTCACCTTCATCCGCCGGTTTGATCCCCGGAACGAAGGTTTGCTGACAGACGAAGAACTGCTGAAAGGGAAGATATACGCGCTGGTAGGCAGCGAAAATTCCACCATTGATATCGTTGCTGAGGTTCAGGACAAAACCGGCCAGTTGCAGAAACTTGCAGGTTCAACCATTTATGTCATGGCCCGCAAGACATTCGGAAACTTACTGGTTGGATCGGTCAGTACCGACAGCGAAGGCCGGGCAACATTCAATATCCCTGCCGGTATGAGGACAAAAAGCGACGGTACCGTTGACTTTGTCCTGACATTGGGCGATGATTTTGAGCCGACGGTATTTGCCATTTCGGGCGTTCAGGTCAAGGAACCTGAACCGTTTTCCGCTCCCCCGAGAGTACTCTGGTCGACCAACGACCGCACCCAGGTATGGCTGCTGTTCACCTATTTTGCCGCACTTATCGGAGCCTGGTCGACCATCGGCTATATAGTGCTTCAGATTGTAAAAATCAGAAAACTGAGCCAGAAAAACCAAGGATGAATATATTCTACCTGTTGATTGGAGCAAGCCTTGTTGTCGCGCTGATATTCCTGGCACTGTTTATCTGGTCGGTAAAGAGCGGACAGTTCGACGACAACGAAACGCCTCCCTACAGGATCCTTTTCGATGACGATGAGGGTGAAGAAGAACAAGATATTGACAAAAAAACCGATAATTAAATCCAGTTACAAACATGGAAAATCAAAAGTTTTATTACGACCATAAGATTGTAAAGCAGTTCATCATGGCTACGGTATTCTGGGGGATCGTCGCCATTATCGTGGGCTTACTGATTGCTTTGCAGTTAGCCTTTCCGGTCTTCAACTTCGACCTGGAATATACCACTTTTGGCAGGCTAAGGCCTTTGCATACCAACGCGGTGATCTTCGCGTTCATCGGGAATGCCATTTTTGCCGGTGTTTATTATTCGATGCAGAAGCTGCTGAAGACCAGGATGTACAGCGACAAGCTGAGTGCCATCAACTTCTGGGGCTGGCAGCTGATCATTGTACTGGCGGCCATTACCCTGATCCTGGGGATTACGACATCCAAGGAGTATGCCGAGCTGGAATGGCCCATCGACATATTGATAGCGATTGTCTGGATAGTCTATGGCTGGAACATGATCGGCACCATCCTGGTGAGGCGTGTTCAGCACATCTATGCGGCCATCTGGTGGTACCTGGCTACGTTCCTGGGCATCGCCATGCTTCATGTGGTCAACTCGTTTGCCCTGCCGGTTTCCCTGTTCAAGAGCTATTCCGTATATGCCGGTGCACAGGATGCTGTCGTGCAGTGGTGGTATGGCCATAACGCCGTGGCTTTTTTCCTGACCACCCCATTCCTCGGGCTTATGTATTACTACCTGCCCAAGGCAGTCAACCGGCCGATCTATTCCTACAAACTGAGTATCATCCATTTCTGGTCACTGATATTCCTTTACATGTGGGCCGGCCCGCACCACCTGTTGTACCAGGCGCTTCCTGAGTGGGCACAGGCGCTGGGCACTACTTTTTCCATCATGCTGATTGCCCCGTCGTGGGGAGGGATGATCAATGGCTTCCTGACCCTAAGGGGGGCATGGGATAAAGTGCGTGACAGTGCGGCACTGAAATTCTTTGTGGTAGCGCTCACAGCATACGGAATGGCCACTTTTGAAGGGCCAATGATGTCGCTGAAAAATGTGAATGCCATCACCCACTTTACCGACTGGACCATCGGGCACGTCCATATTGCCGGAATGGGCTGGAACGCCGGACTTACCTTCGGGATGCTTTACTGGCTGGTGCCCATCATTTTCAATACAAAAATATATTCAAAGAAACTGGCCAACATCCATTTCTGGATTGCCACTCTGGGCATCCTGATCTATGCCATCCCCCTTTACTGGGCGGCAGTAACCCAATGGCTGATGTGGCGTGAATATACCCCGGAAGGCTTTCTGGCCTATCCCAATTTTCTGGAAACCCTGTCCCAGATCATACCGCTGTACGTCGCCAGAATTGTTGGCGGCGCCATGTTCGTGACCGGCTTTATCATCATGATGTATAATATGGTAAAAACGGTCAAATCGGGAACTTTCTCCAATAATGTCCCGGCCGAAGCCCCTGCACTGGTTCCGATGGGTGACAGAAATCCTGCAAGGGAGACCGTACACCGCTGGCTCGAAAGAAAAGGCGTCCGTTTTTCCATCATAGCCTTCTTTGTGCTGGCTATTGGCGGAGCCGTTGAAATTATACCCATGATCTTCGTCAAGTCCAACATCCCGGCCATCGATACGGTTACCCCGTATACACCGCTGGAACTTGAAGGCAGGGACATCTACATCTCTGAAGGCTGCTATGTCTGTCACTCACAAATGATCAGACCATTCAGGTGGGAAACCGACCGTTACGGGGAATATTCCAAAATCGGGGAGTTCATATATGACCATCCCTACCAGTGGGGATCAAGGCGCATCGGGCCTGACCTGGCACGGGCAGGCGTAGTCACCGGTCCCATGTACAAAAGTGCAGCGTGGCACTACAACCACTTCATGGATCCGCAGAAGATGAATGCACAGTCGACCATGCCCAAATACCATTGGTTTGCCACCAAAGAGATCAACCTTGAACGGACACCTGCCAAGATCAGGACCCTCCAGAAGCTGGGCGTACCCTATCCGGATGGTTTTGACCAGCTGGCCGTTGCAGATCTCAGGAAACAGGGCGCTGAAGTGGCCGAAAACCTGAAAGCTTCAGGAATCGAGGTAAGTCCGGTCAGTCAGATGACAGCCATGATAGCCTACCTCCACAAACTGGGGCGCGACATTACCCAGGTTCCGGGGGCAGAAACGGCTGCACCCGCGGAGCTGGCACCCGTGACCCTTTCCACCGCACAGGCAGACCTGGATGCAGGCAGGGCCAATTATGAGAAAATCTGCGCCGTCTGCCATGGCATGACCGGGGCAGGCATCCCACCGGCATTCCCCAGCCTGATTGACGGAGAATGGATCCATGGCGGATCTCCCGAAGAAGTGGTGCGTTCAATATCCAACGGATATCCTGAAAAAGGAATGGTCGCCTACAAAAACCAGCTGCCCGCCAGTCAGATTGAACAGTTAGCCAGTTACATTCTTAATGTCCTGAACAATGAAGCTGATAAGTAACCTGCTTGAAACCATTGAGGGAATCCAGAACTGGTATATTGCCGGACTGCTGATCTTCTTTTTCATGTTCATCCTTTTTGTGATCAGAACTTTGCGGCGACCTAAGAAAGAAATGGAGGATATCAAAAATGCCATTCTGGAAGATGATAACGGTGAAGTAATCAAACCATAAATAATATCCGAATCATGACTATTGAAAATAACCAGGATACCATGCACGGGAACCACCCGGAAAATGGACACGGCCATGCCATGGACGAACACAACTATGACGGAATTGAGGAACTGGACAATCCGCCTCCTGGCTGGATCATGTTCATTTTTTACCTGACCATCGGGATTTCCATTCTTTATGGGGCATATTATTTCTGGATCGGGATCGGACCCGACCAGCACCAGGAATATGAGCGGGCCGTGTTGAAAGCCCAGGCCCAATATGAATCGGGACAGCCGGGTGTACAGATGGTCCTGCTCTCCGACGAGGTTTCGCTTGCCGAAGGGAAAACCATTTATGCCGACATGAATTGTGCGGCCTGTCATGGAGCAGAAGGGGAAGGCAATGCCATCGGGCCTAATCTTACCGATGATTACTGGATCCATGGATGCAGCTTCGAAGAGGTGTTCAATATCATCAAAAACGGTGAGCCCCTGAAAGGGATGACCGCTTTCAAAACTCAGCTGAGCGATGAACGGATAGCCAAAGTCACCAGCTATGTAATGCTTACAATGAAAGAGTATAATCCGGCCAATCCGAAGGATCCGCAGGGAGAAAAGTGTGAATAGGAGAAGGTATGTCCGGAGAAAAAATGTCGTTTCGCGACCGCCCCACCAACCTGGATGACCAGGGTAACCGGAAATGGGTCTATGCCAAACAACCCAAAGGAAGGTGGTATACCCTCCGGACCCTCACCGGCTGGGGGCTGTTGCTCTTCTTTATTGCCGTACCCTTTATCCGGATAAACGGATACCCGCTGGTCCTGCTGGATATCGCCGACCGGAAGTTCATCATTTTCGGTGCGATTTTCTGGGCACAGGACACCTTTATCCTGGCACTGCTGATGCTTTCATTCGTCCTTTTCATCATCCTCTTTACAGTAACCTACGGAAGGGTTTGGTGCGGCTGGGCCTGTCCGCAAACCATCTTCCTGGAAATGGTTTTCCGGAGGATTGAGTTCTGGATTGAAGGGGATTATAAAAAACGGCGCCGGCTGGATGCAGGGCCCTGGACATTCGAAAAAGCATGGAAGAAGCTGGTTAAACATACCGTATTCATCCTGATCTCGGTTGCCATGACCAATGTCTTCCTGATGTGGTTCATCGGCAATGAAAAACTCTATGCCATCATCAGGGATCCCATCCGGGAACATTTGAACGGTTTTTTGATCATGTTAGCCGTTTCAGCCGTTTTTTACTGGATATATTCCTGGTTCAGGGAACAGATCTGCACCATGATATGCCCTTATGGCAGGATGCAGGGCGTACTTTTGGATGGTCAATCAATTGTAGTGAGCTACGATTACCAACGGGGTGAACCCCGCGGGTCAAATGAGAAGGGTGATTGTATCGACTGCCGCAGGTGTGTGGCGGTTTGCCCCACCGGCATCGACATCCGCAACGGAACCCAGTTCGAATGTATCCATTGTACCGCATGCATCGATGAGTGCAACCAGGTGATGAGGAAAATGGACAGGCAACCCAACCTGATCCGTTATGATTCAGCCGTTGGGATACTGAAAGGCCATACCTCGATATGGAACACCCGGAACAGAGCTTACTCAGTGGTCCTGCTCTTGCTGTTCGGATTCTTTGTCTACACCCTGGTCACCAGACCCGCCATTGAAACCACCATCCTCCGGACGCCCGGATTGCTTTACCAGGAAAACCAGGATAATACAATTTCCAATGTGTACAACATGAAAATCGTCAATAAAACGCACACCGACAGGGCCTTAAACCTTAAAGTTTTATCGCATGGGGGGAAAATTGAAATTGCCGGAAGCAAAATCTTCGTGGAAGACCAGGGCATGTTTCAGACAACCTTTATCCTCTACCTGCCCAAAGAAGAAGTCAAAAAGGATAAAATGACGGTTGACTTTGGTATCTTTGAAGAGGATAAGCTGATTGAAACGGTTAAGGTGACGTTTGTGGGGCCCAGGGATTGATGATTGATTATTTATTATTTTCTATTGATTATTGGGAGGAAGGAAGCTTGGTGAAGAATAATGAGGTTGGACAATTGATGATTGATTATTTGGGGCTGGGGGTGAGGTTGTGAATTACAATTTATTATTGATGAATTATGAAATTTAATTTTGGAACGGGGATAGCGGTTTTTTTGGTTTTATTTCTGACGGCGGTGATCGGTTTTGTGATTTTTGCGCATCGGCAGGATGTAAACCTGGTTCATGATAACTACTATGAAAAGGGTGCCGACCATACCCGTCAGATGCAGAAGAATGCCCGGTCGGCGGCATTCAGCGACCAGATCGACCTTTCAGATGACGGTAATTTTATCCGCATAGTCTTTCAGCCTGGTCTTGCATCGACCATCAAGTCGGGAGAAGTCACCTTTTTCAGGCCTTCGGACCACATGAAAGATGTGAGTATGCCCATTGAGCTACGGGGCAATGTCTTTATCGGCAGCAAAGAGAAGCTGGTACCCGGCCGTTATATAGTAAAGGTCACCTGGCAGGCAGGAGACCTCGATTATGAAGTGGATAAACCGTTCATTGTAAAATAAGCATCATGGCAATACTGATATCAGCCCTCGTTCTGGGACTTATGGGAAGTTTTCACTGTGTGGGCATGTGTGGGCCTATCGTTCTGGCCTTACCCCTTCACGGAAATAACCTGCAGCAGAAAATTTACGGAGGTTTGCTTTACAACCTGGGCCGCACGGTTACCTACGGGGTGATGGGCGCCATCTTCGGGCTGTTAGGACAGGGACTCCGGCTGGTTGGATTCCAGCAGGTGGTTTCCGTAATTATGGGATCAGCCATGGTTATTTCTGTACTCTTCCCTGCACTTTTCCGCAACCAGTATGATCTGCAAAAAAGCTCCTTCAAACTGGTGGGAAAATTAAAAAAATCGATCGTTGACCTGTTTTCCGTCCGGTCCTTCCAAAGCCTTTTCTTTATCGGCCTGCTGAACGGCCTCTTGCCCTGCGGACTGGTCTATATCGCCATAGCCGGTGCCATCGCCACCGGCAGTGTTTCAACAGGCATCTGGTATATGGTCCTCTTTGGATTAGGGACCATTCCTATGCTGCTTTTTCTTGGAGTGGCAGGAAACTTGGCCGGTAACAAGCTCAGACAGAAAATCAACCGGTTCATTCCCATACTGGTCATTATCGTCGGTATATTTTTCATACTGCGTGGACTTAACCTCAATATTAAATTCCTGAGTCCCACCAGGGATAAAATTGAAAAGAAATTTGAGCAAAGCCTGGATGAGAAGCACCTGTCTTCTTCAACAGACCAGGGTAAAACCTATGAAATGCCAGCCGCGATTCCTTCCTGCTGCCAGACAGAAAAGAAATAAAATGGCAGATTACAGGATTTTTTGTATGTTGCACCGATGAACCGGAAATTATCTATGCCAGCAGTTGACATGGGTCAGACCATACCAATAACCCTGCCCAATGAGTGAGACAAAAGAAAATAACCACTGTGTCCATTGCGGGGCCGACTGCGGTAAAAACCCGGTTATCTGGAACGACCTGAAATTCTGTTGCAACGGTTGTAAAACGGTCTATCAGATGCTCCATGAGAACCGCCTTTACACCTATTACAATCTGGAGGAAACACCGGGGATCAGGGTGGAAACCACTGAATTCGGAAATAAATATGAATTTCTGGATAACGAGGAGGTGGCGGCCGAACTGATTACCTTCACTGAAGGGGATATCGCCAAGGTCAGGTTTTATATCCCGGTCATCCATTGTGCCTCCTGTATCTGGCTTCTCGAAAACCTCAGCAAACTCAACAAAGGGATCAAATATTCATCGGTCAATTTTGTCAGAAAAGAGGCCGACATAACTTTCAACCGGAGTGAGATCACCCTGCGCCAGTTAGTGGAATTGCTTGGGTCCATCCATTATATTCCAGATCTTTCCCAAAGCAGGTCGGGTAACCGGAAGGAGGAACATTCCTATAAAAAGCTACTCTACAAGATCGGCGTTGCCGGGTTTGTGTTCATGAACGTCATGACCTACAGCCTTCCCCACTATTTCCACGGAAAACCGATGGAAGACCGTCTCAGCAACGTATTAGCCGTTCTCAGTTACCTACTGACCATACCGGTGGTATTTTACAGTGGCAACGACTACCTGGTTTCAGCCTTTAAAAACCTGCGGAAAAGAACCACCAGCATAGACCTTCCCATTGCCTTAGGCATTTTGGCCCTTTTCGCCGTTACCAGCTATGATGTTCTTTCCGGATCAGGGGCAGGATATTCCGACAGCCTGGCGGGGCTGATCTTCTTCCTTCTGGTGGGAAAATGGTACCAGGGGAAATCATACGAAGCCCTATCATTTGAACGGAACTACAAAAGTTATTTTCCGATTGCGGTTACACGGATAAACCAGCAGTTCGGTGAGCGTATCCTGATAGAGAAGGAAGAAAGCATCCTGCTCGAAAAGATCACTCCGGGCGATATCCTGCTGATACGCAATATGGAACTGATACCTGCCGATTCGGTTTTAACGGAGGGCCAGGGGATGATCGACTACAGCTTCGTGACGGGAGAATCGAGTCCGGCGATGAAGAAAGAAGGCGACTTCCTTTATGCCGGGGGGCGACAGATGGGAGGCATTATCAAGGTCAGGGTCGAAAAAGATATTGACCAGAGCCATCTTACCCATTTATGGAACCAGGACAAAACTTATCACAAACCGACCGACAAGCTGAAAAACCTTACCGACCGGATCAGCAAGTATTTCACCATCATTGTTATTCTTATCGGATTCGCAGGATTTGCGGGATGGATGTTTACCGGAGATCTGCACAAGGCGGTTTTTGTATTCACCTCTGTTTTGATAATTGCCTGTCCGTGTGCCCTGGCACTCTCCGTTCCGTTTACCTTTGGCAACACCATGCGGATTTTCGGGCGCAAAGGACTTTATATCAAAAGCACCGACGTGATTGAGAAATTATCGCACATCAACACCATTGTATTTGATAAAACCGGAACCCTTACCCGGCCGAATGAAATCCATATCGGTTATACCGGCCGGCAACTAACCGGGGAAGAACTGTCGGCACTCTATTCCATGACCAGGCAATCGCCACATCCGTTAAGCATGGCGCTTTCGCAGTGGCTTAGTGACCACACCTACCGGGAACCGGAACATTTTGTGGAAGTCCAGGGCAGGGGTGTCTATGGCCGGGCAGCCGGTATTGAAGTCCGATATGGCTCAGAAGAGTTTGTCACCCACAGGGAAAATTCACGGGACCATTCAACCTCAACCGTATACGTCTCCTTCAACGACCGGTACGCAGGCTACTTTACCCTTTCCAATCAATACAGGGAAGGGCTGGAGGAAGTAATTTCCACCCTGAAACCAAACTTCAGCCTCTATCTGCTGACAGGAGATAATAATGCGGAAATGACCAACCTGACCAACTTTTTCGAACCGGCAAACATGAAATTTAACCAAAAACCGCAGGATAAGGCAGAATTTATCGAACAACTTCACAGACAGGGTAAAATTGTCCTGATGACCGGAGACGGTCTAAATGATGCCGGGGCCCTGATGCAAAGCGATGTGGCCCTGACCATTGCCAACAAAGCCTACCAGTTTTCACCAGCCAGTGATGCGGTCCTTGAAGCAGAAAAATTCCCAAAATTAGCCCGTTTCATAGACTTTACACGCTTATCGGTCAGGATTGTGTACATCAGCTTCCTGATCTCTTTCCTGTATAACGTGATCGGAATCGGGATTGCCCTCGCAGGAATCATGTCGCCCGTGATCGCAGCCATTTTAATGCCCATAAGTTCAGTATCCGTAGTAGCGTTCGCTACATTCGTGACCAGGGGCACAGGAGCATTTTACCTTTCCTCCAACAGGCATTCTGAACCATATTAAAATATTCATACCCGGCAACCCATCTATTATTACTGTGATTTTTCTCCTGCCCCATCGGCAAATCAGGCGCACAATGCTGTATTTCAGCTTATTATAATAAAAGATAAAAAAGTAGGAAAAAGACTTGATTTCCATTGTTTATTGTTGTAAATTGTATGCAATAAAATGGAACGATTTTAAAATCAGATTGACAAACTCCGTTTGCGAGCGACCTGTTGACATTTTTGTGAACAATTTTATTGTAAAAACGGCCTTCATGATTTTGTCTTAAACTCTGTAATGGATTTTTACAGTTGATTATTAACATAATCACTACTTAACTTGATATGGATTCCTGTCGGGCTTGGTATTGTTTTGTGTAAATCCAAATAAATTTAACTGAGATACGCCTTAAAACAAACCCACTTGTATGATACACCCTACACTGAAGTTTCTGGCAGAACAGCTGAACAACTATATCAACGAAATCAGAAAAAATTTCAATGATGACCTTTCCGACAATCTGGTAGTCCTCGACAGCATCAACAATATTGAAGAAAGCAAACTTAAGGATAAGAACAGCCTCCTCATCACCGTGGTTAACCTTGCCGAGGAGAGTTCGATGAAGAACCTGGCCGACTACCTTATACGCAACCAACAGGATACCACTTATAAAAACCCGCCAATCAACCTGAACATATACATCCTGATCACTGCGGTCATGTCGAAATATGAGTATGAACTCAGATATCTGGGGCATGCCATTAATTTTTTCCAGGGAAAAACCCTGTTCAACAAAAAAAACAGTCCCAGCCAGATCGACGATCTTCCCGAAGACTTCTCTGTCAGCGTCGATCTGGTATCCCTTTCATTTGAGCAGATTAATTATCTGTGGAGTACCCTCGGTGGGAAACAACGCCCGTTTGCATGCTATAAGCTGCGGATAATAAGAATGGAGAGGGAAAGTGTCAGTGAAACAAGAGGCGTAATCAGGAAAATCAATATTAACACCTGAACCGGATTTTTCCCGGGACAACAAATAAGGGAGACACACTATGGCCATTAGAATCGAATACGATACACTGTTTGAAATCAGGATCTTACACCATTATTTCCTGAATTCAGGAGGGACTCATTTTGAAAAGATGACAGATGCCAAAAAAGCGGAAAGCATGCTCCGCTATGATTCCAGGGAGTTCTTTGAGATTACGCCAACCCCTGATTGCCGTCGTCTGCTGACTTCGGCGAAATGTATATTCAAACATACCTCCGTGGGATTAATTGCAGGCATCCGTAGTGTGGCCGACGAATTGCAGCCGGGAAAAAGAACGGCATCCGTTCAATTTGACGACTCAGATACCTTTACCTTTATAGTGGAGTTAAGAGACCAGGGATTCAGAAACTACACCGCGCTCCCCCTTAATCCGGAATCAGGCAAAATGTTTCTGTTCAGAAATATGGAAAACGGGAACAAGCTGGAGTTTCCGGCCCTGACAGTCAACCCGGCTGAATATAAAAATGGCCTGACCTATTATCCGGGAGATATGGTAGCCGATCAGGCCACCAATCCGCAGAAACTGTTTATTGCAAAAGTAAAGACCCAGCAGGACACAACCCATGCCAGTGACTGGACAACCGAAGAGAAATCAGACAATTACCCGGTACACTATGTGACTGCTGCCGATCAGGTCAGGGTAGTCAGGGAAATCCTGAATTATACCGAAAAATCTGCCGGAGAAGCAGCCCGGGCCGAAATGAGCCTTAATGGCGGAATCCCGTTTCCGGTAAATTTCACCGCACTGCCGGCTGACCCGGGCAATCCCCGGACCCTTCAGTTTGATTACAGGAAATTGCCGGAGGGACTTTGTACGCTCAATATATTCAAACCGGACGACACCCTTTCCGAAAAGCTGGAATTCTACCTTTTGCACCGACCGGCCATCCCATTTGGTATTATCCTCATAAGGGTTAAAAGCGATCATACGGATTATCACCTTACAGACCAGAACCATTTTTTGCGTTCACCCGTATTTATGCTTCGATTCAGAAACCGGGCAACCTACTGGAGATATTCTGGCAAAAACTACAACCAGCAGTCTGTGACTGCCGAACCATTGCCCCTTACCCGGTATGGAATTATCCAGGATGTAAAAGTTAAGAATATCGACAATGAAGAAGTTGACGACCTTCCCAATCCTTCGGCCGGCATGATTAAAACCGACGAATCCAGATATTATTCAGAAATACATATTAACTACTAATCAAAAAAAGAAAAGATTATGGCAACAACGTACAAAACACCAGGAGTATATATCGAAGAGATATCGAAACTCCCCCCTTCGGTTGCCGAGGTAGAGACCGCCATACCGGCCTTTATCGGCTACACCCGTAACGTAACCCACGATGGTCAGACACTGACAGCCAAACCCAAAAGGATCAAATCTCTGGCCGAATTCACCGAAGTATTTGGCCTTCCCCGGAACACGGAGTTCAAAACCGGTGCAGATAACGGCATCAAGATTAAAAAAGAGGCCGGCGAGTTTAAACTGGAAGGAACCCTGAACGACCCTTTCGAAGGACTGCATTACAGGTTGTATTACAGCCTCCAGTTGTATTTTGCCAACGGAGGTGGCCCCTGTTATGTGGTATCCTGCGGGCAGTTCAAGAACGACAATTCTGTGTCGGACACTGAAATGGAAACGGCATTGAACGCCCTGCGAAAGGAAGACGAGCCCACCATTATTGTCTTTACCGATGCAGTTTCGCTGGACGACAAGGATAAATACTACGCGCTCTGCACCAAGGCCATCACCCAGTGTGCCGAACTGATGGACCGTGTTTTCATCGCCGACGTTTTCCTGGATAAAACCAAAAAGGGAGATGTCCCATTCGGAGATGTACAGGCTGAATTCCGGACCAAGATCGGCAACAACAACCTCAGCTATACTGCAGCCTACTATCCCTGGCTGCGCACTTCCCTGCCCTGCTACATCGATGAAACCGAAATCAAAATAATCCGGGGAACAGGGGTAGGCGCCAATGAAATTAAGGCCAATACAGTTCTGCGCAAATACCCGGCCGAAGGATCGGCCACATTGGGTACGGCAGATGCCGAAACATCTCTCTATCACTGGCAGAGCAGCATTTACACCCTGATTAAAAAGGAGCTGGACAAATTCAGGATCATTACCCCGCCGGCACCGCTGATGGCCGGGGTATATGCAACGGTCGACAGCAGGCGTGGCGTCTGGAAGGCTCCGGCCAACGTAAGCCTGAACCTGGTGAAGGAACCGGTGGTCAAGCTGGATGATGAAGACCAGAAAGACATGAACGTAACCGATTCGGGTAAATCGGTCAATGCCATCAGGCTGTTTACCGGGAAGGGTGTAATCGTCTGGGGAGCCCGGACGCTGGCAGGCAACGATAACGAATGGCGTTATATCTCTGTCAGGAGGTTCTACAACATGGTGGAAGAGAGCGTCAAGAAAGCCTCTGAGCCTTTTGTTTTTGAGCCAAATGACAAGGGAACATGGACCAAGGTAAAGGCCATGATCGAAAATTACCTGGTACTGAAATGGCGTGACGGGGCCCTGATGGGAGCCAAACCCGACGAGGCATTCTTCGTGCATTGCGGATTGGGTGAAACCATGACTGCCCTCGATATTATGGAAGGCAGGATGATCATCGAGATCGGAATGGCTGTAGTAAGGCCGGCTGAATTCATCATCCTCCGCTTTTCCCACAAAATGGTGGTTTCTTAACCTGAATATATCTGATTGATTATGACAACATACAAAACACCGGGTGTTTATGTGCAGGAGATTTCCCTTTTCCCGCCATCGGTCGCTGAAGTAGCTACCGCCATACCTGCTTTTATCGGGTACACGGAGTTTGCGGTAAGCGATAACGGGAACGCACTTAAACTGATCCCGACCCGAATCAAGGCATTGGCTGAATATGAAGCATACTTCGGCAAAGGCTATGAACCACATGAATATTCCGTTATTACCGATACCGCAGTAAATCCTCCGGCCATCGATAAGGTTGAGACCGCAATGAGGTTCTACCTGTACGAGAGCCTGCGTCTCTACTTTGACAATGGGGGTGGTGACTGCTATATCGTCTCCGTGGGAAAATATAAAGATGTCTGGGACTTTGATACGGTCCAGAACAAATACACCGGATCTAAAATGAAAAGTTCCGACTTCGAAGCCGGGATCAATGCACTGGTAAAATATGATGAGCCAACCCTCATCCTGTTTCCGGATGCAGCCGGACTGGAAGGGGACGACCGTTTCAGCGACCTGGGCGACTTACAGAAATCAGCCCTTATGCAGTGCGAAAAACTGCACGACCGGTTTACCATTATGGATTTAGCCGACGGATTCAGGGCTTCCACGCCGTCCTTCAATCCTTTCGACCATTTCAGGCAACACATCGGTATAAACAGCCTGAAATTCGGGGCTGCCTATTATCCCTGGGTCAAGACCACCTTCTATCCTGAAACCGGTTGGAAACACCTGAAGTTTATCGTGAAAGGCACTACCAATGAGGCCGACCTGGATGCCCTTTTCGCCACAGATCCGGCATACATGATTTATAAAGGCAGAAAGGATGACCAGAAAACCATCACCGATCAGATTTCCCTGCTTAGGGATTCCAAAGAATCCATTACGGCCCGGCTCACGGAAATGCAGGTTGCCCTGGCTGCTGAAGCCGACAATAACAACCGGAAAGCACAGCTGACCAGTTTTCTGAAAGTGGTATCCGATACCGCCGTATTCTTAGCGGAATTTAAAACACAGGCTACTCAGGAACTCGGTAAAATCATCGGGGTTCTTCAGCAGGAGAAATCACTTCAGGAAGGTATCGTTAACCTGATCCGGACAGAGACCAACGCAACAGTAGTCAACGTACTGAACAACAACACACCGGCATCGGTAAAAACCACCTACACGCCGTTGAATGAGACCGCACTGACCGGGTATGCCAAACTGGATGATATCCCGGCCGGCGGCAAGGTTTACGCAGCAGATGAACAGGCAGTTGTAGCCCAGGACATCCTGAACCTGCAGGTCGCAGAAAAGATGGAAAGTGTACTTCAGCAGATTCTTTCCGGTGCTGAACAACTCAAATCAAGGGCAGAGCAGGAACTCCTGGCAAGCCATCCGTTCTTCCAATATGCAGCCACACAGGTTAAGGAACTTATGCGCCAGGTACCGCCGTCGGGAGCTGTTGCCGGAGTTTATGCCGCTACTGACCGTACGCGGGGAGTGTGGAAGGCTCCGGCCAATGTGGGACTGAAATCGGTTGTCGGGCCTGCCGTTAAAATCGACAACAAAGAGCAGGAAGACCTGAATGTACACCCCACGGGCAAGTCCATCAACGCCATCCGGACCTTTACCGGCCGAGGCACCCTGGTATGGGGCGCCCGTACACTGTCCGGAAATGACAATGAATGGCGCTATGTTTCGGTGAGAAGGTTTTACAATATGGTGGAGGAAAGCGTTAAGAAAGCCACTGAACCCTTCACATTTGAGAATAACGACAAAAACACCTGGGTTAAAGTGAAGGCCATGATCGAAAACTATCTGGTCCTTCAGTGGCGTGCAGGTGCACTTCAGGGCGCCAAACCAGAGGAAGCCTTCTTTGTGCATGTCGGCCTGGGAGAAACCATGACCGGGCTCGATATCCTCGAAGGCCGGATGATCGTTGAAATCGGCCTGGCCGTAGTCAGACCTGCAGAGTTCATCATCCTCCGTTTCAGCCATAAAATGCCCGGAGGAAAGGATTAATATTCACACGATAAACGAAATCTGAAACATTAAAAACAAATCCATAAAAATTTAAAGCTATGGCAAATTATCCATTACCCAAATTCCATTTTTCGGTAGAATGGGGAGGTTCCCGGATCGGTTTTACGGAAGTAACGGGTCTTACCATCGAAAATGAGGTCATCGAGTACCGTGAAGGAAGCAGTCCGGAATACAATAAAGTTAAAATGCCGGGACTCCACAAATTCGGAAACATCACCCTGAAAAGGGGAACCTTTGCCAAGGACAATGACTTCTTCAAATGGCTCAATACGGTCAAGCTCAATACCATTGAACGCCGCGACCTTACGATAAGCCTGCTGAACGAAGAACATGAACCCGTAGTGGTCTGGAAAGTGAAGAGTGCATGGCCGGTAAAGATCCAGGCACCCGATCTTAAGTCAGACGGTAACGAAGTAGCCATCGAGACCATCGAACTGGCACATGAAGGACTGGTAATTGAAGCTGTTTAATCTGAACCGATGGCACTGAACAATTACCAGTATCCGCCGGCCAGCTTCCATTTCAGGGTAGTTTTTACAGGTCTCGGTGACTCCGGCATCGACAGCAGGTTCCAGTCTGTTTCAGGTCTGAGCATCGAGATGGAAACCGAATCACGAAAGGAAGGAGGAGAGAACCGTTACGAGCACGCACTGCCCGTCCGGTCGAAGTTTGCTCCGCTGGTTCTTAAACGCGGACTGGTTAAAGACTCTGCCCTGCTCAACGAATGGTGCAACAATGCCTTCCAGTCGCTCGATATCAGGCCGGTCGACCTGACCATTTCACTCCTTAATCCGGAGCATGAACCCCTGATGACCTGGAATGTTAAGCATGCCTGGCCAAAAAAATGGAGCCTGAGCGACCTGAATGCCGAGCAAAATACACTGGCTATTGAGACCTTCGAACTTCAGTATCACTACTTTACCATTTCAAAAGGATAAAATCATGCCCATTGAAATCAGAGAACTGAATATCAGGGTCAGCGTGGCCGGCAACCAGCCCGAGCAGGAGAGCCCACCGGCTGGCGGTCAATCTCCGGGCGGGTCAATACCCGACAAGGAAGAACTGATCGCCGAGTGCGTGGAACAGGTCATGGAATTACTGAAACTCAAAACTGAAAGGTGATGCCCGAAAATGTATCCAAACTGAAAATAATCTCCTATTCCGATCCCGACCGGAAAAGCAATGCGGAAACCATGGAAGTGCAGGTAAATCCGGAGAGCTATTCCCAGAAGATCACCGTGAAATTTTCTGACAAGCAGGCACCCGGAACAACCGGAAAGCTTCCCAAGTTCAGTAAAATGGAGCCCCAGAAGCTCGATTTCGAGTTGCTGTTCGATGCCACCGGAGTAATTAATGGAAAGAAAAACCCGCTCAACGGAGTAGAAGAGGAGATTCAGAAATTCAAAAAACTGACCCTGGAGTATAAAGGCGACAAACACCGGCCCAGGTTCCTCAGTATTTACTGGGGAACCCTGCGGTTCGACGGTTGTCTGGAAAGCCTCGATATCACCTATAAGCTCTTCAGGCACGACGGATTACCGCTCAGGGCGGTCGCCAAAGCCGGTTTTATCGGCTCTATCGACGACGAAAAGCGCGTAAAAAAGGATAACCCGAATTCCCCCGACCTGACGCATGTCAGGACAGTCATGGAGGGCGACACGCTGCCATTGATGACATTCCGGATTTACGGTGATTCGAAATACTATACCGAAGTTGCCCGGGTTAACGGACTTTCCGATTTCCGAAACCTGAAAACAGGTGACCGCATCTATTTCCCACCCATCGAAAAATAGCTATGACGTTTCCAAGGCAGGTACCCACATCCAGACCCGCAACAGTGGTTTCCACGGTTATTTTAATCAATAACAGGGAAATCGCCCGTACCTGGCAGGTCGATTCACTGACTGTCCGGAGGGAAGTCAACCGGATATCATGGGCAAAGGTGGTTTTACTTGACGGAAATGCCTCTTCGGAGAAATTCACCGCCAGTAACAGCCCTCTTTTTATCCCGGGCAATGAGATTGAAATCAAGAGCGGATACCAGCAGGACTATATCACCCTGTTCAAGGGAATAATTACCCAGCATGGCATTAAATCGAGAGGTGCCAATTCAACCCTCGTGATTGAATGCCGCGACAAGGCGGTGCGAATGACCATTGGAAGAAAGAGCCGGACCTTTGCCGACATGACCGACAGCCAGATCATGGAAGAAATTTCAGGAGGATACAGCGGAATAAGCGCTTCGGTGCAGGCTACCAGTGTCTCACACCGGCAGATGGTTCAATTCAACAGTACCGACTGGGATTTTCTGGTGACCCGGGCCGAAGCCAACGGGAAACTCTGCTATACGCAGGATAGCCGTCTGGAAGTTAAAGCTCCGGCATTAGGGACCACGGTTCTCAAGCTGTTGTATGGCGCCACCATTCTGGAACTGGATGCGGAAATTGATGCCCGGCACCAGACCGGGGAGGTGGTTGCCCGGTCGTGGAACAGCAATGACCAGGCGATTTCGGAATCCTCCGGACGTGAACCCACCTTAAGGCCCCCGGGTAACCTGAGAACAAATGATTTATCGCGGACAGCCTCCCCCGGATCTGTCGACCTGAAACACGGGGGAAATCTTCCGGAGGGGGAACTGAATGCGTGGAGCAGCTCCCAGACCCAGAAACAGTGGCTGGCCCAGGTACGCGGAAGGGTAAAATGCCGTGGCACCAGTCAGGTTAAACCGGGCGACACCATAGAGATCGGCGGAATGAGCGACCGTTTCAACGGGAAGGTATTTGTGGCAGCCGTACAGCATTTCCTGGCGGCCGGCGACTGGCAGACCGACATACAGTTTGGCATGGAGCCGGAGTGGTTTGCCGACCGGCACAAGGTCGCCCCCTCCCCTGCCGCGGCCTTGCTTCCTTCGGTCAACGGACTGCAGGTTGGCGTGGTCACCGATATCGGGGATCCTCAGGGAGAGGAACGTATCCGCATTAACCTGCCGATGGTCACGCCTTCCGGTGAAGGGATATGGGCACGCCAGGCCAGGCCTGATGCAGGCCCCGACCGGGGCATGCTTTTCCGTCCTGAAATAGGTGATGAAGTCATCGTCGGATTCTTAGATGAAGACCCCCGTTACCCGGTTATCATCGGTTCTGTTCACAGCAGTGCCAACCAGGCACCCCTGCCAGCAGCAGGCGACAACCCTGAAAAGGGTGTGGTTACCCGTACCGGACTGAAACTGATCTTCGATGACCCCGGAAAATCGGTCACTATTGAGACTCCCGCAGGCCGGAAGTTTACCCTGAACGACGAAACCGGAAAGATTACTTTAACCGACGGCAACCATTCTGTTGAAATCACGGATGAGGGCATCAGCCTGAACAGCACCGGGAGTATAAGTATTTCTGCGGCCACAGAGCTGAAACTGGAGGCAGCCACCCTTTCCGTGGCGGCCAACTCTTCGGTCAGCCTGGGGGGTTCGGCAGGTGTCGAGATCGAGTCGGGCGGAGTATTAACCCTGAAGGGTTCATTGGTAAAAATCAATTAACAGTAAATATGCCACCAGCAGCCAGAATCACCGATATGCATGTTTGTCCGGCCAGCGACGGACCCAAGCCCCACGTTGGGGGCCCGGTCATGCCGCCGGGCGAACCGACCGTCCTCATCGGAGGGTTGCCGGCCGCCGTAGTGGGTAACCCCTGTGTGTGTACCGGTCCGCCCGATACCATCATTGCAGGATCGGGAACAGTCCTGATTGGAGGCAAACCCGCTGCCCGGCTGGGAGATTCCACCGCACACGGCGGCTCCATCGTAATGGGTTGCCCCACGGTAATGATCGGCGGCTGATTAGATTGGGAATAGATTTAAGAATCGGAAGTAGTGTCTGCCGGATTTACAAAGTCCCGGAGGCTATACTTCCTGAAAATGAAAAAGATATGAGCGAACACAATCCGGTATTAGGAAGAGGTTGGAGTTTTCCTCCTGAATTTGACCCGGTGAGCCGGTCTGTAAAAATGCTCACCGATGAAAAAGATATTGAAAGCAGTCTGGAGATACTCCTCTCCACCCGGCTGGGAGAGCGCATCATGCAGCCCGATTACGGATGCAATCTGGATGAAATGGTCTTCGAAGCCATGAACCTCACCATGGAAACCTGGCTGAAAGACCTGATCGAGAATGCCATTCTCTATTTCGAGCCGAGAATAGACCTGGAAAACATCGAGATGGACAAGAGCAGTGTCAACGAAGGCGTTCTGAAGATTATCCTCTATTATACCGTAAGGACCACCAACTCAAGGTACAACTATGTTTTCCCGTTCTACCTGACTGAAGGAACCCAATTACCGATCAACCGATAGTTATGGCTACAAACTGCAATAAGAAACATCCGCTGGTTCACCACGGAACTTCACAGGACGAGCGGTTTATCGCTGCCCTGGAACCGGGATCTGCCAGGGTATTCGATTTCAGTCTGCGCGACTGGATGAAATTTGCCTGGCATTATGCCGCCCGGCTAAACTATTTCCCGGCAAACGAAACCGGTTCTCCGTCAGGAAACTGGCAGCAATTCATGAAGGCGGAAAATGAGATCACGGAATTCCTGAAAGACGCAGAACTCGCCGGTGAGGAATCATGGATCAGCGAGGAGGAAAAGGCCAAGATCCTGAAACGCCCGTCAAAATCAGATTACGAA
Source organism: Prolixibacteraceae bacterium (assembly GCA_030602265.1). Taxonomy (GTDB): domain Bacteria; phylum Bacteroidota; class Bacteroidia; order Bacteroidales; family Prolixibacteraceae; genus UBA1413. Next base: position 31,044 of record JAUWAB010000031.1, read on the forward strand.
CCCCACCTGGCCCTGTTCCTCTCCTTTCTGAAGCTGATGAAATTTCCGCAGGAACAGCTGAACCAGTTTGGCAAAAGACATCTCGACTTTTACTATACCGAAGTGTTGAAACTCAGCCGGAAGCCCTTTGTTCCGGACCGGGTACACCTGATTTTCGAAATGGCCCGGAATGCAGTACCGGAGATTTTAGGGAAGGATGCCTCTTTTGAAGCCGGCAAAGACCTGAAGGGCAAAATGCGATACTACCGGTCATTGGAAGAAACCGCTCTCAACCAGGCTGTCGTTTCCTCGGTAAGAAGTATTTTCCATACAACAGGAGTAGCGGTAAAATATGCTTCGGTGAGCCATTCCGAAGATGGCCTGGGGGCTCCTCTTCCGGAACCCACCCGCGGATGGCCGGCCTTTGGCAATTCAAACTGGCCCGGGGTCACCACTGGTTTCGCCTTAGCCTCGCCGGTCCTGGTTTTAAAGGAAGGAACCCGGACGATCACCCTAACACTTAAACTGAAATGCCTGAATCCTGATCTCTTTCCGGAAGACAGCGTGATCAGTGCCGGGCTGAAGGTTTTTCTGACTTCAGATAAAAATTGGGTAAACGCCGGGAATCCCGCCGTAACCTTTTCTGCCGGCGAAGAGGAGCATTCACTCCGGATGGTCATCAGTCTGGCGCCCGGAATTCCACCGGTTTCTCCCTACAACAAAAAGGTCCACGGGGAAAATTTTTCAACAGAATCACCGGTAATCAGGTTCCTTGTGGATGCCGGAGTACCCGAAGGATACCAGGTTTACAGCGCACTGGCAGAGTCGGATTTGCTGTCAGCCACCCTGAACGTGGAGGCAGAAGGCATGAAAGACCTGACCCTTGAGAACGACCAGGGCAGGATAGATCCTGCAAAGCCATTCTATCCGTTCGGAGTTCAACCGGGGATAAATTCAAGCTTCTACGCAGGAAATGCCGAAGTTTTCGGCAAGAAATGGAAAAACCTGAAACTGAACTTCACCTGGAAAAACCTGCCCGACTTTTCAAACCACTATGCCTGCTATACCAAAGATCTGGTAAATAATAACGGAAATACATACAACATTACCCAGAAACCCACCACCAGCCAGCTGGTGATCAATAGCCAAAGTGACTTTAAGGTAACGGTGCAGTATCTGAAGAACAATCTTTGGTACCCGGCAGAAGGGAGTGAAGAAAAGGAACTGTTTACCAATCCGGTTACACTGGACCGGGATCAGGCTGAACCATTGCCACCTCCGAAAAATGCATCAGAGGAACTCCATGGCCCTGCTGTCAGCGACCTGTCGAAACAGATAGTGAGGCAATACCTTCACCAGCCGGTTACCCTTCGAAAGGCGATAGCCTCCTTTGACGTGCTGAAATTCAATCCGGGATTTCCGAAGTATGAATGGTTTACAGGTCGTTTAGGACCGGCAACCCGCGGTAATTTCATCAGGCTTAACCTGGATACCAGTTTCCTGCATGAACATTACGCAAAAATTTACAGCATGGCTGTATTAGCGAAGGCAACGAACTCCTCCATCTGGCTACCAAGGGAGCCATACCGCCCTGAAGCCACATCGGTCACCCTCTCCTATGAGGCCGAGGAGACCTGTGATTTCACTGCTGCCGGAAGAACTCCCGAAGAGATCCTGGGCAACTATAAAGAAAGGGCTGTTCAGATATTCCATGAGGAACCTTTTGGCCAGTCGGAGCAACATCTATTTCTCAAGGAGCAGTGCGATTTTTTAGGACCCGAAAGCAAGGCTATCATAAAACTCGCACCAGCATTTGAGCCCGAAGGGGAATGGATGATCGGACTGTCGGGCGCCCGGCCCGACTCGGTTATCAGCCTGTTGATACAGGTGGCCGAAGGCAGCGAAGACCCGATGGCCCCGACCTTCGGAATGCACGAACAGGTATTGTGGAGCATCCTGGTCAACAACGAATGGAAACCCCTTAACAAGGATTACCTGCTTAGCGACGCGACGGCAAACCTCCTGCGTCCCGGCATCCTGAAACTGCAGCTGCCACCTGTGATCCCCGAAGCCCATACAAGGTCGGGCGACAACCTTACCTGGCTTAGGGCAACCCTGCCGGAAAGTGTCAGGCATACTTCCGTCTGCAAGATTATCGGGGTCCACGCCCAGGCAGCCATAGCAGCCTTCAATGACCTGGAAAATGAACATTCCCATCTGGAAACAGCCCTTCCGGCCGGATCCATTTCAAAAATGACCGACAAACCCGGAAGCATCAAAAAGGTAGAACAGCCCTATGCCACTTTTGGCGGGGCACCGGCAGAAACCGACCAGGCCTTTTACCAGAGAATCAGTGAACGGCTCCGGCACAAGCAACGGTCTGTCACCATCTGGGACTATGAAAGAATGGTCCTTCAGCAATTTCCGGAGGTTTATAAGGTAAAATGCCTGAGCCATACCCGGTTGCACAACAGGCAGGGGACGGAAGATTACAGCGAGCTTTCTCCGGGCGATGTGACCCTGATCATCGTACCCGACATCCGGAACCGGAACAGCTTCGACCCCCTGCATCCCAGGGCCAGTCAGAACCTGCTCCGGGATATCAACAACCACATCGGGAGCCAGAACAATTTCCATGTAGACTGTAAGGCGGTGAACCCTGGCTATGAGACCATTCACCTCAGTTTCAGGGTGAAATTTCACGAAGGGCATGATCCCAATCTTTACCGGAATATCCTGAACGAAGACCTGATACGGCACCTGTCGCCCTGGGCATACGGACAAATCTCCTCCATGCGGTTCGGCGGCACGGTCTACAAGAACTCCCTGCTCCTGTTTATTGAACAGCGGCCATATGTAGACTTCATATCCCAGGTTAAGATGTACCACCGGAAAGGGGAAAATGACAAGAATGTGGATGACTGTGCGTCCATCAGCGCAACAGATGCCCGCACAATCCTGGTTTCCGACAGGGAACACGGAATCACGTTAATCGATAAAGAACAGGTATGCCATGAATGAAAAACCCATACCCAAGGAGGTAAGTCCCGAACTGGGCAAACCGTTTGAATTTCTCCGGTCTGAAGGCCTGAAATACATCGAGGGGCTGGCGGGGAAACTGTGGACCGACTATAACATCCATGATCCCGGTGTTACCCTGCTCGAACTGCTTTGCTATACCATTACAGACCTGGAATACAGGATATCCATGCCTGTGAAGGACATACTTGCCCATAAGGACAACAATCACTGGCATATGCACCGACAATTCCTGTCGGCCATCAGGATATTGCCCTCCAATCCTGTGACGGCAGCCGATTACCGGCAGCTGATGGTTCGGATCAGGGGAGTCAGGAATGCCTGGATCATGCCTTCGGTCAGAAATGTGGTGGCCAGATATGCACAGACTACGACAGCCGGCAAACCGGAACTGCGGTACAAAAAGGAGAATGAAACCATCGATCCGGAAACGGAACACGAATTTGGCCTCAGGGGATTGAATAACATTCTGATTGATTTTGACCCGGAGGAACTGCTGACCCCGGAGGACCGCAAAAAGGAAAAGGGTGAGCAGGAGCTTATTGAAGAAGGTCGTAAGCAGGCGATTTACGAAAAAGTAAGAGAAGTTTATCACCGTTACAGAAATCTCTGTGAAGACCTCGACCGGGTCATGGAAGTGCCTCAGCAGGGAATTGTCCTCTGCGGGGATATCGAAATTGAACCGATGGCCGATCCCGAACTGGTATGGGCGCGCATTGTCATGAACATCGACCGGTATCTTTCGGCTCCGGTAAGGTTTTACAGTCTTCAGGAAATGCAGGAATCGGGGTATACCACCGACCAGATCTTCGAAGGACCGGTTTTCAGTTTCAATGATGGCTATGCCTACCGCACCGGCGGGGAGCCTTTCTCCAAAAAGGGATTTATCAGGCCGGACGAGCTTAAGGAAAGTGATCTGCGTAAAGAAGTCAGGCTAAGCGACCTGATCCGGGTCATCATGGAGACGGAAGGCGTAAAAATGGTAAAGTCGGTTGAGTTTGGCACCTGCGGCTGCGATCAGGGCCCTGATGAGGTTAGAAATGCCGTTAGCCCCGACCGCTGGAATGTCTGTATTGCCCATGGGCACAAACCGGTCTTCTGCTCTGAAAATTCTGTACTAAACTTCTGGAAAGACTTGATTCCGATCGAGTTAAAAACCAAAGAGGCCGAAACAAGACTGGTTGAGCTTCGCCAGGCAGAAACCAAAATGCGAGAGGTTCAGCACACCGAAGACATACCGATGCCGGAAGGAAAATTCAGGGATCCGGCAACCTATCATACCATGCAGAACCATCTGCCGGAGACGTATGGTACCGGCCTGGCAGGTTTAGCGGAATCTGCCACCCCGCAAAGAAAAGCCCAGGCCCGGCAGCTGAAGGCCTATCTGCTCTTCTTCGACCAGGCTTTGGCCAATTATTTTGCACAGTTAGCCAATGTGGGCAAACTCTTTTCAGCAGATATCAGCCTGGCCCGGACCTATTTCCCCAATGCAGTAAAAAGCCTGTCCGGCGTAGCTGAAATCTTCACAAACCATGACAGCTGGGAGCAGGAAATCGACCAGATTCTGACGGGTACCGGTCTCGATAACTATACCGAAAGGAAAAACCGGTTCCTCGATCACCTGCTGGCCAGGTTCTCGGAGCAGTTCAGTGAATATGTATTCCTGATGCACCGGCTCTATGAAGGCAATGCGGCGAGGAGCATCATCCGGCACAAGGTGAATTTCCTCGAAGAATACGACAGGCTCAGCACCCTCAGGGGCAGTGGACTGGATTATTACAATCCCCTGACCATTCAGCCGGAAAACGTGCCCGGGGTGGAAATGCGGGTGTCGAGGCTGTTAGGGTTTAACCATTACCGGAGACAGCCCCTTTCGGGGATGCCTTACAAGGTTACCGAAACCCAGAAGGTCATCGTCGAAATCAATGGAGTACCCACTGAGGTTCAGGCATATGGCTGGCAAATCCTCAAAGAGAATCAGGTCATCCTGGAAAGTCTCAACCGGTCATTCACCCGGCGGGCAGATGCCTATGAGGAACTTGGTCTGGCCAGCCTGCTGGCTGCAGAGGAACAAAACTATGCTACCACACCGGCAGCAACACCAGGGAAGGTCACGCTGATTTTGCTCAACTCAAAAAAACATCAAACAGGCACATTTTCCGGTGCATTTGGTGAATACGACACAGATGATGCCACCGGGATCAGTGCTGCCATTTCCACACTCACCACCTATTTCCGGACCGGCTTCAGGCTCGAGGGCATGTATGTGATAGAGCATATGCTACTCCGGCCGACGTTTGATACCCCCATTGATCAACACGATCTCTTCTTTCCGGTCTGCATTGAACCCGACGGCCGGTTCTGTCCGCCCCTGGATCCATACTCCTTCAGGGTGACCGTGGTATTGCCGGGATACAGCATGCGGCTCCGCAACAAACATTTCCGGCGGTTTACCGAACGGATGATCCGGATGGAAATGCCGGCGCATGTGTTGCCCCGGATCTGCTTCGTCAATGAAGAGCATATGGGAAGTTTTGAGAAGGCTTGGCAGGAATGGCTGGCTGCAAGGCACGCCAACGCCGGCAGTCAACAGCAGACGGATGACTTAACACTGAACAAACTCCGGTCGGAGCTGGAAAATCTCTTCACTATCTATGAAGAGGGCCAGCTTGCCGACTGTGATGATGATACTCCGGAGAAGAATCCCGTGATACTGGGTTCCTCCTCCCTGGGTTCCCTTGAAGGCAGCTCAAAACCAGATTAACAGTTCGAAATACAAATCAAAAAACAGGCAATATGGCAACCAGTCAGAAACTTCAGCTCGACCCTGTAAACCTCGAATACTCAAGGTTTGTCAAGGACCAGATACTCACAGAGGTACAGTTGAATGAAATCATCGATTTCTTTGAAGACCAGAACCGCCTGACACGAACCAGCCTGATTGGTGTGGGCATCGTGTGCGGGTTAAAGGTAAAATCCACCGTTCAGGAAGTTCAGCTGTCTGCCGGGGTGGCAGTAACCACCGACGGAGACCTGATCAGGCTGGAAAACACCACTTATACCTGGTTCACAGAGTACAAGGCACCCGAAGAATGCAGATATGACCCGTTTTATTACCAGACAGGCGGCAGTGAAAAGATGGTTACCCTGCTGGAACTGCTAACCAGCGAACAGCGTGATGAACTGGTCAAAAATACCAACGCCAAAGTGTTCACCATCGGAGAGCTGAACACCAGGATCCCCAACTGGGTGGGATTGCTTTATCTGGAATACTATTCCCGGAAACCCGAAAAGTGTACCCCAACCCATTGCGACAACCTGGGAAGCCGGCAGGTGGCCCGGCCCAGGATCATGGCCGTGTCGCGTCCCGATATGGACCGGATCATCCGCAAGGAAGCGGGTGAAACCATGGGAGATTCCATCTGGACCAAATATCATGAAGCAGAGACAGAGCTCGCCAAAATGCCGGTAATCGCTGCCCACAGGGTGATCCTGAACAATACGGTAACCCTTTCTGCTTCAACGCTGGCCGGAGCCTATTGCTCGACGGTAAAAAAGGGCAGTGAGGAATTATGCAACGCCATAGTGCAGCTTTACCGGACATTCCGTTTTGTATTAGACAAAGAAGGGGTACTAAAGGCCGAAGATGCTGTTAAAAGCCTGAAAATCATTCTGACCGAAAAAGTTACGCAGTTGCCCTACCAGTATGTATACGATTTTTACAAGGACATCATCACTGCCTACAACGAACTCCGGGAACTGCTCTGCAAGGTGGCCCTGGAATGCCTGCCCGATCTGTATGCCTTCCCCAAGCATATCATGTTAGGTGCAGCCAATTACAAAGGAAAGGCCGCCTTACAGCCATACCGGCACCGGTTCTATCCCTCCCCTGCCGTTTCGGAACGACGCGAACAGATCTGCCAGGCAGTTACGATGATGAACCGCCTGATCGCCATGATATCAACCTTTAATCCCAACACGGCGGAGAACACTGCCCTAACACCCTCGAAAGATTATGACCAGCCTTTAGGCAACCGGGCAATACCCTTCTACTATCAGCCATTTACAAAAATCACCCCCGAATGGAACCACAAACTCAAACTTCAGGGCAGGGAAAACCTCAACCTCTCTTTTGGCAATAAAACCGGCGGAGATCCGCTCGACAGCAACATCGACGGTTACAACTTCTTCCGGGTAGAAGGCCATATGGGCAAGGACTATAAAACAGCACTGGCCCAGATCACCAAAATCCGGGATGAAAAAGGGATTCCGGTGGATGTGGTGGCCGTCAGACTGGGCGATGTAAAACTCAGCGACATCAACCTCGATGACTATGCCTGTCAGTTTGAGGATTTGAACACCATGCTGAGGGCATTCCAGGCAGAGATGAAATGCCTCATCGCGGATGCGTCGAAGTTTCTCTCCGGATTTACGCTGCAGCTTGAGAAACCGCACATCAGCCTCATCCGGGATATCGCCCTCGAAAACACACATAAGTGGATCATCACAGAGGCAATCCTGCCGAAAGAACAGGAACTTATCGAAATGCCATCCACCAATATGGCCTACCGGATGGTGAGACCAGAAATGATGACCGGTGCCGATGTCATGGTCACGGGAATGATTGCCGATACGCAGTTTATCTCACCTAAAATCACCAGCTTCTGCGACCGCACCGAACTCTATTTTAAACTCGACCAGTTGGTCAAAACGGAAATAGAAATCAGTCAGGAGGCACTTGGAAAATATTATTTGCAGGCTCTTGAAACCAGTGTACCCACCGTTGAAGCTTTCATGGAAAAGGCCAGGACCCTGGTCCAGACCGATCCGCAATACACAAAACTAAATGAAGACGAAAAATATGTAGTGTTTGAATATCCGATGCAGATTATCGGATACCTCGATCAGATCCAGCGGTTTATTCCGGAATCGGTAAAGGATATTTCCGAAAAGCTGATTCTGGATTATCAGGCCCTCGCCCGCTTATTCTGCAGGAGACTTAAGGTCATGAAAACCAGGCTGGAGAGCCACTTCAAATCGGTGAAAACGTTATCGGGATACGAAAACCGGTACATGGAAATCTTGGGCAAACTACCGGCCATTTGTTGCGGCAATGAAAAACTCGAAGTTATTCTGAAGGAAATCGAAAAACGCAAAGCCACCATACTTCAGAATCTCTCCTTTGCAAAGTTTGCACAGCAGCATCCCGGACTGGAGCACAAAGCCGGGGTGCACCGGGGAGGAACCTTGGTATTGGTGTATGCCACCACCGGTGGGAGAACCATCTCCAGAACTGAAGAGCTGCCTTTGCGGGAAGTGATCGAGAAGCTGCCCCTGACCCGGGAATTCAGGAATCCTTACCGCGATATCGACACATTCTCCCAATATATGGTTGAAAATGAGGATCAGGTGGACAAGGAGGCAGAGCTGGCCATTTACATGAAAGAAAACAGCATCCGGCCGGGCAGTGTATTTTCCCAGACCATCATCCGGCAACTGAATGAAAGGATTGCGGATATCCGGCAAATTATCTGCAGGGAAATCAAACTTCCGGAAAAAGAGACCGTCATCGCCGATTTCTGCCTGCCTTACCTGTGTTGTTCCACTTGCCCGCCCGTCGCCTTCATCTTCGAAAAAGAGAAACCGGCACCCGAAATAAAACTAAGGCTCCCGGTAGACAAGGCTTGTGTTACCAGGGGAGAAATCGCGTTCTCAGAATACGCTCCGGTTGGTGAAAAGATTGAATCAAAAGAGGCACCGGATGCCATTATCATGGAAAATCCGCCCCGTTTCGACACCCGCAAGGTTCCGCAAAATGCCCTCGGCAAAACAATAACCTTTACTGTGGGCGGTCTGCCAACCGATTGCACAATAATGATTTATCCGGAAATTCAATACAAGGTTTCCGGGAAAACGGCAGAAATTACCAACGAACAATTAATCGTTCTGTTTAACAATCAGACCGACGAAAGCCTGACAGGAAAGCAGACTTATATCTGGAAATTTGAAGATCTCCATCCGGAATACGTCCAGGAAGGGATTGGTGATTTCAAGCTCGGATTTGATTTAATGCTGCTCAGAAGAAATAAGGTTACAGAGATTATTGCCGTGGTTACAGCCAAAGAGGATATCTGTAATTCCACGCCCGGCAGGGTGACCATAAAGGTACCTGTTGAAGAGAATACGAACGAATGCAACGCGCTGGTCAAAAAGTTCATCGAGGAAAAATTAGCGCTTTTGAAAGGCGCTGATATTGCACGACGTTTCAGACTCGTCAGAAGTCCTGAAGTACAGTCTCTTCACAACGATACTGTAAATCATTTCACGGCAGCCGGGGCACTCAATCCGACTGATATAGCTGGAAAAAGCAGGCTGATCATGGTTATATCCGAAACCCTGATCCGGATATACCGGTTCGACACGGCCAACCTTTCAGAAGATGCAGTCAGGGTCTTAGAGGAACTGCTGAGGTCGCTTCTCATGCTGATGCTGAACCTGGTCCGCTGTGACAAGGATATCGCCGCCGATCACCGGAACCAGATCGTCAAGAATCTCGCGATGTTCCATGAAATGCGCAGTCTGCTGATGGAGAAATACCTCCAGCTTGATTTCGGGAATGTTCTGGAAAAAGAGGTAGATCAATTTTTCAACACCTTTATTTCCCAGGATGCAACCCTGAAAAAAGAACTGAAAACCATCCTTAAAGATCTCAGCGTATTTAAAGAGCGATGACAACCCATAACCATATCATCCACCGGATCAATCTGGATATTGAGGCGCCGCCCGGCACCGACGGGCACCAGATTCAGGACAGGGTACTTCACATCCTGTACGACCAGATACTGCCGGAAATCGGGAAAGAACTCGATGAACTGGATCTGGCCGGCCGCCATATCCGGATCGGAGAACTCAACCTGGACCTGGGTGATATGGGGGATGCCGGACTTGAGGAAGAGCTTCCCCTGAAAATGCGGCAACAGCTTTTCATGAGAATCAAGGCTTTCTCCGGCAGAACCGAAGATACTCTCCTGAAAACTCCCGAAAGCCGCCTTCCCTCTTTGTCAGGACCAATACCGCGTGAGCAGGATGACACTGTCCATGCAGAATCCCTCACCCCGGAACGTCAGATGCTGGATATATTGATCCACTACCTGAAGACCGGACAACTCCCCTGGTACTGCGATGGTTCATCGATGGCACCGGCTGGGCAGGCAGTCACCGGAGCACTGTATAAGCTGGATGCCGGGGACCGGGACCGGCTGAAAAACCTCCTCTCCTTTGACAGCAAAGCACTTTCAAGGCTGATCCTGCAATACGACAGTCCGGTGGCAGGTGAGGTGCTAACCCTGTTGCTGGCGCCTTCGGCAGGAATGAAGATGGATACCCTGAAAAAAGGAGTGGCCAAACTGACGAAAAAAGCTGCTTTGGCAGCCACACCTGAAGTGTATTTGCATAAAATCGGACAACTCCTGAAAAGCCCCCGGTTCAGTGAGGCTGCACTGGAGGTCAGGGAAAAAGAAATGCCGTCGGGCCTGGATACTCAGCCATTGCACCATCGACTTGCCGGGGAGGGCGATAAACTGAAAAAGAAACCGGATTTACTTCAGGAAAATACCGGTACACGAGAGAAGCTGGAACGGCACGCAGATCATCCGGAACCAGTCCGCGGTGATGAGCTGCCGGAGGAGGGACTGCTGGTCACCCACGCCGGACTGATCCTCCTACATCCCTTTCTGGAATATTTCTTCAGGGAATTCGGTCTTCTGGAAGGAGACCGGTTCAGGGACGGAAAGAGCCGGCTGACGGCGGCACAGATGTTAGGCTATCTGGCCACCGGGGAAGACAATCTGTATGAATACGATCTGCTATTCGAAAAATACCTGTGCGGCATCAGTCGGGATACACCGGTACTCCGGAAAAGCCTGCTGACGGCGGAGATGAAAACAGAGTCAGGCAATCTGCTGAAGGCAGTGATCAGGCACTGGAAGGAACTCAAAAACACCTCACCAGACGGACTCCGGCAGGGATTTCTGATTCGCCGCGGAAAACTGGTCACCGGATCTTTCGGACATCGTTTACTGGTGGAAAAAGCCACCCAGGACATCCTGCTCAGCTGGCTGCCCTGGGGCATCGGCGTGATTAAACTGCCCTGGCTGAGTGAAATAATGCATGTTGAATGGAATTAAATACCCTTGGAATGAAAGAAGTTGTAAAGAAACCGTCCACTGCGGCAACCCGGGAAAGTAAACCACTCCTGTCTGCCTCAGAACACTTTTTGTCTGCAGCGCCTGTCCAGGTTCAGAGAAAAAATGAACTAAGCCAGCCGGGAGATGCTTTGGAAAAAGAAGCAGACATGACGGCCGACAAAATTATGACCAAGTCAGAACAGGGGGCATCATCCCATTCAACCGGAGCGAACACCGCCAACGCATCAACGGCAACCATCCCGCAGTCGATCTCAGGTGCATCCGGAGGAAACGCGATGAATTCCTCAACGCGTGAAAAAATGGAAGGAGCCTTTGGGGCCGATTTCAGCGGAGTCAGAATACACACCGGACCCGAGGCAGAATCCATGAGCCGTTCCATCGGGGCACAGGCATTTACTTACGGCCAGGATATTTATTTCAACAACGGGAAATACAGCCCGTCAACCAGTCAGGGTCAACACCTGCTTGCCCATGAACTGACCCATGTGGTACAACAAAAGGGGAAAGTACATCGAAAAATTAATGAGACAACCAATGATAAAATAGACACGACACAACCCATATGCAATGAAAAAGAGGCCCAAGAAAAAGAGAAATTCCTGAATACCGGATTTTTCGGCCCGAAAATTATTAAACCCTCCACCGGGTTAGGCAATTTTTGGTCGGTATATCTCCCCCGTCAAAAGAATTTGTCAATTATAGTGCTGGGTAAGGCAAAGTTCGTGAATGGATTTACATTTAACGGACTCACCGCTTCGAGTGAAAACAGCAGCCTTGAAAAACTGGCCGGATTTCTAAACGTATTGGGTGATTCTGGTCTGATTCAAAAGATTTTACCATTCTATACATGGACAGCTGATGAAAAGACAGAAGGTCTATCGAACCTGAAAAACAGATTGGAAGAGACCGTCAAACTTTGGCAAAACCCAGGACATACCTTGTTTATTGATACTAACTGTTGGAGAGATGTTACGGCAACTCCCCGATTTATCATCCAAACGGCTGAAACAGGAGAGGCAAAACTCAACCAAAGCGGGAAAGGCATTGAAAATCTGCAAATCAATATGGTAAAGGTTCCCAAACCTGAAGAGCATGAGCAAATAAATTCTTTAATGAAGTCGGCCATTGAAAAAAGGGAGAATGAACTTCAAATGTCACTGGACAGGCCCGGGCTTTCCGTGGGTGCCAGTATGAGCAGATCAGGGAACATGACGCTGACTAACTTAAATCTGGAGAAAAGACCGGAAAGAACTCAAAACTGGAATGCTCTCTCGAGGAAAATGGTCATGTTTGAAAAGAATGAATTTACGCTTGATGAGGATGACAAGGCAACGATCAACCAGTTTAAGAATGATTTTGCCGAGGCAGATCTCGATAAGGCCAACAGCAAAATTACTCTGGAGGGACATGCCTCTAAGGAGGGTTCAAAAAAATATAACCGGGAGTTAGCACAAAAACGTATCAGTGAAGTAAAAAAAGAGATGGTTAACATCGGAATTGCAAAGATTGAGGAACGTGTAACCGAACACAATGTTGATATAGGGGAAGCTGAATTATTTGACCAGAAGTACGCCCCATTTTTCCGAAGAGTAGATCTGTTTGTAGGTAAAGGAGAAATGCAAAACACTGTTGCCCACGAATTTGGGCATGTGTTTGGGCTGGATGATGAATATGTTGTAAAAGGCACATCCATTTCGGGAACCGGATATGCAGCTGGTGAAAAGGTCGGACACAGCGCAATCTCAGAAAAGATGAACAAAGGCAAAGTTGTTGCTGAAAACAGTGATAACATGATGTCCTTAGGCAACGAGGTGAAGCCTCAGCATTATTTGACTTTTGCCGAAGCTCTTGCATCGTTGACTATGAAAAACTGGAAAGTCCAGGGATAATAAACATAAATATTTGCTATGGATTATACTGATCATCTGAACATATTGGAGAGTAAAATACGATGGTCTCTGGATCAGTATTTTCATCCTGAAACTGATAAAGAATATAATAATCAGGTAATTACTGATACCCGAGATGAAATTTCAAAGCTGATCAAACAGAATAGCCTGGGGGAGCCCGAATATATATGTCTACTGCTGTCGTATGTTCCACACATATCTCCCGGTTTCCTAACAAGAATCCTGTACGATTATCTCCCGAACGGAGGGGATTTTCCGGAATTTGGCGCCGTCAAGGGGAAAAACCACAGAGGCCTGATTCCAACCGGGGAAACATTTCTCTTTATAGCCGGGGGCAACGACCCGGAGAAACAGCAGAAACTACTCAGTATATTTGACAACAACCATCCTTTTGCCCGGAACCATATCCTGTCGCTGGAGTCAG
>JAUWAB010000007.1 GCA_030602265.1 Prolixibacteraceae bacterium
AATGGCACCATAAATATACCAGCTGGACTGAATATCTCCACCCGGATGAGGGTATCCTATAAAAGAAATGCCCTGCCCAACGCTTGTGAGAGTTATTCCCTGGGAGAAGTGGAAGATTATACTCTAAACATCATTTCTATACAACCCAAATCCATATCCGCCAACTTTACTTCCAATGTTCAGGAAACCCAAACCGGAAATCCTGTTCAATTTACCGATATGAGCTCAGGAAGTCCGACATCCTGGAACTGGATTTTTGAAGGTGGCCATCCAGCGACTTCCAACGAGCAAAATCCGGTTATCAGATATGAAAAACCAGGAATTTACAATGTCTCCCTCAGAATCTCCAAAGAGGGTGTGGCTGATAGTGAAATTACCAGAAATGGCTATGTCACCATAGTGGATCCTGTAGTATCTGATTACTGCATTCCTACTAGAATAAATTCCATTGATTTTATCAGGAGTATTGCATTCGGCAATTTAACTTATTCTTCGGCAGGTAGCGGATATTCCATCCAAACTTCAGAAACACTTAACCTTACACCCGGCCAGCGCTATTCCGTAAAACTTGAACCGGGCAACACCAACAACCGGTATTTCTGGAGAATCTGGCTAGACATCAACAGCGATGGTGATTTTAACGATCCGGGAGAAACACTCCTTGCAATCGACAACCGGAAAGGAGCGGTTAACACCAACATCACTATTCCAGCATCTGCCAGCGGATTAACGAGAATGAGAGTAACCATGAGAACGGTTACTGCTCCATCGCCCTGTGATGATGGGTTCTCTGGTGAAGTGGAGGATTATCAGGTATCGTTGAATCCCCAGGTGACCGTCAGGAAAAATGCCTCAGGAACCTTAGAAGAAGGACTATATGTTAATGACCTGAAAATCTATCCGAATCCCGCGAAGGATAAGATCACTATCCATACCGAACTTGTTTTTCCCGGAGATTCATACACCGTGTACAATGCTGAAGGAATGAGCATATTAAAAGGCATTATCACGGAAAACCTCTCGACCGTCAATATCGGACACTTGTCGGGCGGGATTTACCTGGTGGTGGTTCAAAACGGTGACCGCCTCATCAGGGAGAAGATCATAAAATTATAACTGACCTAATATCCGGATAACAGATTCCGGATACAAAAAAAGAGGCTGTCCCGGATTATGGAGACAGCCTCTTTTTATTCGTTTACCTAACCGATGAGGTTTCCAAAGATTGAATCTTCAGGGAGATAAAATCATCTGCAAGGTAGCCGCTTTAGCAGGCATGTTCAGAAAACAGCCTTGACGATCTCTTTCACGTTATCGGAGATGCCGTAGGTATAGATATGCAGGGAAGGCACACCTGCCTTTACCAGTTCCTTCGACTGGTGAATGGCCCACTCTGTCCCGACTTTTTTGGCATCGTCGTCATTCTTGCACACGGCCAATTCGCTGACCAGCTCTGAAGGCATGTCAATACTGAAAATTCTGGGCAGGACGGTCAACTGGTTGCGCAGGGCGATCGGCTTGATACCCGGGATAATGGGAACATGAATACCTGCATCCCTGCATTTTTCCACAAACCGGAAATAGGCCTGATTATCAAAAAACATTTGGGTAACAATATAATCTGCACCGGCGTCCACTTTCTGTTTCAGATACTTCAAATCCGTCTCCAGATTTGGGGCTTCCATGTGTTTTTCCGGATAGCCGGCCACCCCGATGCAGAAATCCATTTTATGGTTATTTTTCAGATCGGGATCAAGATACCGGCCTTCACGCAAGCCGGCGATCTGGCCGACCAGCTCATCGGCATGGGAATGACCATCAGGCTCCGGATTAAACACAGACTCCCCTTTCAGTCCGTCACCTCTGAGTGCCAGTACATTTTCAATGCCCAAAAAATCCAGGTCAATCAGGAGATATTCCGTCTCACTCCGGGTAAATCCTCCGCAAACCAGGTGAGGCACAACCGGTATTCCATAGCGGTATTGAATGGAAGCGGCAATAGCGACAGTCCCCGGCCGTTTGCGGGCAACTTTTCGCCGGATGCTGCCGTCGGGCTGCTCTTTATACTCAATTTCATCCCGGTGTGTGGTAATGTTGATATATTTGGGGTTATACTCCAGCAAGCTCTCAATGGTCTTGTTGATCCTGGATGCATCCCTGCCTTTCAGCGGCGGTAAAAGCTCGAAAGAGAAAACGGTCTTATCCGACTGGTTTATGATGTCTATTACCTTCATTATTTCACTATTTCAAATTAAGTTTTTCAACTAATCCCTCTAACCTGTTTCATCAGAGTACTCATTTTTACAGAACCTGTCTTTCAACATAATGTATACTTCGATGGTCAATCGCTGTTCATCCGGCAAAAAAATCCGGAACGAAAGTCAAAAGTAAAAACTGTCCGGTTCATCTGATCGGTTAGCTCATCAGAGAAATTGCAAATTACCATTGTTTTAACTTATAAAATACATTAGCATAGAAATAATTGAATCCAATACGAAAATTTTATTTCTTTTTTTCGCAAATCATTGTTTATGGAAAGATTTCAAAAAAAGAATCTGATTAAATGCATTTTTCACCACTGAATTATTCAAGATTGAATCTTTTTTCATAAATTTAAAGATCGGAAATTATCCGGAAAACTTTGAAAAAACAGTTTATATACCAATTTAACGAACCTATGCCACCAAGCGATGTGATTTTAAGTTATATCTGCCATATATTTCTGCCACATGAATATTACTGTTGATGGTCAGTGGCTTATCAGTAGCATTGCCGCAGCAGTCATTTTGCTGTCCGGATTGGGAGTAATGTATCTGGAATTACCCTTACAACTGAAACTAAAAGGTCACCACCTGGCAAAACGGATGCTTGCAAGCGCCTGTTTTCTGGTTTCTGCATTCCTGATTCTCCTGATATCCGGCTTTCACCGTCATGCCAATCCATTCTCCATCCGATTGGCCAGCCTGATTTTAATTTCAATAACAACGTTCTTAATAGCCAATTTCATTGTACTGCTCATTAATCCCCATGCCTTAAAGCCTACACACCACAAATGGCAACTGGTATCGGCAGGTACAAGTTTTCTGGTGGCAACGGCAGTAATCCTGACTGGCAACAGCAAACTTATAAAAACCATTTACCCCGTGTTATTAGGCGGTTATGCCGTTCAGCTATTGCTTTTGACCCTTTTTATCAGAAATGAAGTAATCTTTTATACAAATGAGGTAAAACGCGGGAAACTAAATCATCATTTTAATCCCAAATGGATTGAATACATGGTACTTTATGCACTATGTCACGGATTGATTGCATTGGTTTTTAACTACTTTCGGACTCATAAGGCAGCATCATCCATTTTTATTATTATTTACACGTTATTTTTTCTTGTAGTAAGCCTGAATTACATCAGGCAAAGTTCCAGGTTAAACGATCTATTCAATAACAAGGGTTATTCATCGAGAAATGCGGCTGTTAATCTCAGCGAGGCACTTAGCCACTGGGTCAACAACAAAGGGTACTTAAAGAAGGGCATCACCATCAACGAAGTTGCCACGCAGATTGGCACCAACCGCACCTATCTCTCCAGCCATATCAATATCGAAAAAAAGAAACATTTCAACAGCTGGATCAACGAGCTCAGAATAGCCGAAGCTAAATGGCTGCTCCTTAACCGGCAAGACCTGACCATAGACCAGGTCGGGAATAGGGTAGGTTATACAGAGCAAAGCAACTTTACCCATCATTTTACGGAAATTACGGGTTTTCCACCGCAAAAATGGCGTAAAATTCAAATGCCTGAAAACCCCTGATCACTGACCTGACAGAACCTCTTTCACCCCACTTTCTGGTTATTTTTCAATCATTTAATCAGTTTTATCAATTCGTACATTGAATTTGTCGGATTGATAATTAATGGTTAATGGAACTGTATTAACTTGATTAAAAATCATGCGAGTCTAATACAATTATAACCCAATAAACTACCATCCTATGAAAACAAAAATTACCGCAATCCTCTTATTTGTAATCGCTTTTGTTTGCTTGCCTACTTTTAAAGCCGAGGCTAACACCAGAATTTATCCTGATCTTTTTGTAACGGTAACTTCCAATTCTGACTGGGCTATTACTGTAAGCTGGGATTATTCTGATAAAAAAAAGGTGGTGAATGAAACATGCTTTTTCGGAATAACCAAACATCAGGTTGAAATTTTCAGGAATAATTATTTGGAGGAGAATCGAGTTCGTAATGTTGAAAGTGATAAAGAAATCCTGACCGGCAATGTAAAAATCGAGGTTGGCCCCAACCATTCAAATTCTTACGGATTACGATATACAGTGTACGCGGAAGCGTGCACCCAACACTCCTGGAGTGGTTTCCGGAAAAATGATGACGGTGTATGGGAACCTTATGCGGCCACAGAGGCTGAATTAGCCGGTTTGGCTGGTCGCTATACCAATTATGTCCCTGTAAAAACTGATCCCATTAAAGATCCCTTAAATACAAAGGCTTCCTACGATCCGTTCATCAATAAGGTGGTTCTAAAATGGGAGAAAGGCACCGATATACCCGATGCGTACCACTATTATCGCATTTATCGCTCAACAACCAACATTCCCAGCTCTGCCACCTTAATACATTCAACAGCACAAGGTGGCACCCGCACGTGGTCCGATACTAATATCCACCCTAACAATGTGTACTTTTACTGGGTATCAACTTGTTATACCAACCTTCATGATGGTGTTGTTAATCATCAGGAGTCTATTCGTACCTCCTTAAAAGCAATGGAGGTAAAAGTTACTCCCCTAAATGCCTCGGATGGACTTTATGCTACCAGTGTCAGAGTCGGTTGGGCCGACATGTCATTATATGTTGACGAGATTAGGGTTGAAAGAAGCGTACCCCGCAGCAGCGAAAAAGAAGAGTTGGCCGTATTGAGCAAAAACGCAACAAGTTACCGGGATAATGATGCCATTCCGGGTTATCTGTACACGTATTATATAACCGGAATCAAAGCCGGAAGTACCCTCCCGACGATATCCGACACAGGCTATAAAAAACCCGATGGAATCATATCGGGCTATGTAAAATCATCGCGGGGCATCGGGGTAATTGGGGTTAAAGTTACCGCCCATTTGCTTGATAGCATTCCTCCAGGGGCTGTTGACAATCCCGGGAATTCTTATGAAGACACCACCAATACGGAAGGATACTTTGAAATAAGGGATATTTATTATTTTGATAAGGCTAAGTTCGAAATTGTACCTTCAAAAACGGGTGCAAGTTTCGAGCATATCTTTACCCCAGAAAAAACCTCACGTGTTCTTGAAATCAATTCAAACAAGAGTTCGGGCATCAACTTTACCGACGAAAGCGTTTTCAATATTGAAGGGAAGGTTACCTACAAGGGAGAGGACTGTGGAGTTCCAAATGTGGAAATTAAAATTAACGGGCAGAGATGGGGAGTATTTACCGACGATAAAGGTATATGGAAAACCACTCTTCAGGATGAGGGAACTTATTCATTCAAGCCGGTATTTATGCATCACCAGTTCGAGCCTGACAGTGCGATATTTGAAATTGTTAGCGATAAATCAGGCATAAACTTTGCCAATGCTGAAACCGACAGCATAGTTGTAAAAGTACAGTCGGGCTGCGGTACACCCATTGTTGATTCCGCTAAAATAGAGGTCATATCAACACAGGTAAAACCGACAGATAAATCATACTGTTATAGCCAGATCTTTTGGACTGATTCATTGGGATTACTTACCATCAAAGGCCTACCAGCCAGGGAGTATAATATTAGATTGACTGCCTTGCAACCGGACAATAATAATATTTTTAAGCAGATCGGTGATAAGCCCATTAAATTGAACCTGACAGTAAGGGACACTCTTATGGTAATTGATACCATTAAGATTGAAACCATTATTAAACCAGAATCCAAGAAACAACTTGAAAATGGAGAGTGGATTACCATTCCGGCGGTAAAAAATGTTGAAACCAGGTACGACACAACACGCACAGCCGTGGTACCTTCAGTAAATTTCACCTATTTCTCGCCCCTTAATATTGCGGTTGACTTTGACGAAGCATATGCCAGAGTAATTGATTGCCCAAATTCTAGTAAGAGTACCATTGTGATGGAGCAGAACGAAAGTTATACATTGAATTTTAAAGTTACGGAAACGGTGGGTAACTGCCCTGTTCAGGAAGGGGTGCTCCGGATTTTTGATTTTGTAAGCGACAGAGGCACCTCTCCGGTTGAATTACCTGTGAAAAATGGCCAGGTTACCTATACCATCGATGCCGGCAAACCTGAATTTGCATCAAGTGGAGGAGACTTCGATCATAAAAAACTGTTGTATGTTATGCCAAGGATCGGTTTTGTCGATGATTTTCCATCAATCCCATACTGGATAATGGTTACGGGAGTCAAATCAGAAACTTCCACCTTTGTTACCAATTCACCCGATATACCCATGCTAATTTTACACGATCCACCTGGAGACCAAAGTTATGCTTATGTCAAAAAGGGTTTTACTTATTCAAACTTCACAACCACCGAAGTATTGACAGGAGGTGAGGCTGGTGTTTATGCTGATTTAACATTTGGCGGAGCAAAGGAACATTTTAAGGCTGGTGGAGTTATTAAACTTACTGCCACTGGAGGAAAAGATAATTTCAACAGAAGTGGAATTATGACTACGATAACCTTTGATGAAACATTCTCAACTTCTAGTCTGGAGGATTTCACAGGCCATGATGGAGATGTATATATCGGTGCTTCCTTCAATCAGGAATTTGCATTTGGGAAAAGGCTTAAATTCGACACTTTAACATGCAAACCAAGTATCGATAGTATTCTATATTTTGACAATACTGGCTTTAACACAACATTTATTTATACAGAACATCATATAAAAAATACGCTGATTCCAAATTTTAGGAGAATTTATAATACCCTGATAGGTGATAGAGAAATCAGTAAATTAACTAAAGATGAAAACATTCAGGCATTGGGACTTAAGCTACAGATATCCAATTGGGAAAAGATTTTGTCTAATAATGATTACAACAGAGGGAAAAAGGCAGTTCTAGATAAGAATATTTCATTCAGTGCCGGAGCTGATTATAGTAGTGAATTTGCTTCAGATTCCACTGTTTCAAACTCTTATGAATTTAATGTAATGGTGAATATTGAATTGGCTATTGGTGCAAAAATTGAAAATGACTTAGGTTTTTGGGCTGAAACTGATTTTGGCGCTGTAGCCAAATTTAGGTATTCTAATAATGTGAATACTGGCAGAGATTCAACTTTTCGAAGGACAGTAGGGTATGTACTATCTGATGGTGATATTGGCGATTACTTTAGTGTGGACATAAAGAACGATGTTGCTTATGGTGTGCCCGCATTTGATCTGAAACTGGGTACAACCAGTTGCCCATGGGAACCTAAGTCACAAAAACGAGACCTTGCAGCCATTAAAGTTTACCCACCCGAAATTAACAATGTTCCTATTGGAGGGCAAGCCATGTTTTATGCCCAACTGACCAACCTGAGCGAAAGTGGTGAAACCCGCAGCTATATGGTGGGTGTTCACCCCACAAGCAACCCTGATGGGGCTTTGATACGACTGGGAGGGCACATTATCAATAACAGTCCGGCAACATTTACCATTGAACCTAACCAGACTGTGACTATAGCCCTGTCGGTTGAAAAAGGCCCACTTGCTTCAAACTACGAAAACATTGGTTTGTATATAGAGCCTACTTGCGATCTTTCATCACTCACCTTTAACGAAGGGGGTGACTATACAACTTTCAGTGTTAATTTCCAAAGTCAATGTTCTAATGTTACCCTGCATCTTCCTGAAAACAACTGGCTCGTGAATAAAAACAGTAACGATATTTTGCATGTGGCATTTACGGGATATGATCTGAATAATAAATTTCTTGAAAGTATTACCCTTCAAACCAGAAAAGAGGGCGAAGGCTGGAAAGATGCAATTACGGTAAAAAGAGAGCTGATCACTGATAAATTCTATGACCTGGCCTTCGATGTTTCAAATCTCAGCAATGGCAATTATTCAATTCGGGCAGCTGCCTGGTGCGGTGTAAATGGCGGATACACCTATTCATCAGAACAAAGTGGAAAGATCGACCGTACCTCCATGGCCCCGTTCGGAACACCTTCACCTTCCGACGGATTCCTGCGTCACGGCCAGGAAATCAGTGTTACCTTCGATAAGGACATCGACTGCGGATCACTCAACCTGGCTACCATAAAACTCCTTAAACCCGACTCGACCGAAATTCCGGTTACAGCCCAGTGTTATGGCAATATGCTAATTATTAAACCTGTGGCCGACCTGTTTATGCAGCCTGAACTAGAGGGAGTGCTGCTGAATGCACTGGTTTCGGGAGTCAGAGACCAATCGGGTAACGTACAGGAATATCCCACCCGGTGGTCGTTCCTGGTGAATGTGAGCCCGGTAAGCTGGAACCCCAAAGAGGTTAATCATGTGGCCGAACAAACTGAAAAGGTGGTGATAGAGGGTATCCTGAACAATACAGCCACCATCAGCAAAGCCTTTACCATTACCGAATGGCCATGGTGGGTAACTCCATCGGTAACTTCGGCCTCCGTCTTGCGCGACAATACCTTCTCTGTTTACTTTAATGCAACCGAAGGTTTGAAGCCGGGACATTACGAAGGCGAGGTAATTGCGATGGTTGACAATATTGCGGAAGTACTGGTAATTACTCTCGATTTGTATGCCACTGACATCAACTGGAAGGTAAATTCTTCCGACTTTGAATACAGTATGGGCATAACTGCCCAATTCAGCACCGATCAGAATGACCTCAATCTTTCGGATTGTACACGCGACAAGATAGCTGCATTTGTAAACGGTCAACTGCGGGGAATCGGCAAAATCACCTACATACCTGAATTTGACAAGTATGCCGCCTTTATAAATGTTTATGGCATTAAACCCGGGGACAATGGCAGTTTACTTGAAAGCGAAGCTCATGTGGCTGATCTCAGCGTGCAGGACATCACCATAACCGACAATGGTGTATCATCGGGAGCCTCACGGTTTAAAAAGAACAACTGGATTGAGTTTGACATTTATGCAACCAAATCCGGCACTTTTAAAACCGAACTGCGTCTGGCCGCAACGACTGCAGGCAAAACCCTGCAACTTATCGTCGATGGAGCCCTGCAGGCCACACACACCGTACCCGTGACCGGCAGCCTGGCCACTTATACCACCCTGGTCTCACAATTGAATATAAGCAAAGGCCTGCACAAGTTCCGGATATACTCTGTTGATGCGGAGTTTGACCTCAACTGGATTAATTTCCCTGAGTATCATGTGCGCAATGCATCATCCTCCGAAATCATAAAATTCAGGATGTGGGATGGATTAAACGGTATTGAATATGCAGCCGTTGAAGAACTTACTTTCTTCAGTGACGGCCAGGTCGGAAACGCTATAAATCCCTTCCTGCTCCATCCGGCAGGCGGCATACAAGATATGCACCTGAGTAAAGGCTGGACCTGGATCTCAGTAAATAAGGAAACCGATAACATGGGAGTGAACAGGGTATTTGAAAGCATTACCGATCCAACTTCAACCAACGACATTACCCTGAAGTCGCAAACAGCCTTCGCCCAATACTCTTCAGGAACCGGGTGGCAGGGTACGCTTACTGCCATTGATCTGCAACTTGGCTATATGATTTACCTGAACAACCATCCCGATACGCTGATAATGGTTGGCGAGAATCCGGACAAAAAACCATTTACTCTGAAAACCAAGTGGAACTGGATTGGTTTTCCAAGCCCGGAAATCGGCGGGGTTAACGATGTACTGGAGTCTCTTCAGTCCCACACCGGAGACCTGCTCAGGGGGCAGTATGCTTTTGCTGAATACTACCCAATCCCGGGATTATGGATTGGCAACCTTACTACCTTTGAACCCGGACGCGGATATAAACTGTTTGCCACCAACGGCGGTACCCTCGAAATGCTGAAATCAGCAGGAGCAGATAACCTTGCCCTGAATCATGAGTTTAACATGACCCTGACGGCTGCCATACATCTGGGTCCGATAAGTCCGTCAGATGATCTCATTCTCCACACCTTTATCGATAACCAGCTGAGAGGCGTATGCCCGTTGAAATACTACAATGTTCTTGGTGACAACATGGCCTTTACGATGATTTACGGCGATCGGCAGGATATTGGAAAACCAGTTGAAATTGCACTATACAACAATAGTATACAGCAATATATTACACTAACCGGCCCAAAAATTTCCTTTGAAATTGATCAGATCCGGGGCACCCCCGGGAATCCGGAGGTTTATACTGCTGTGGTGACCGGGCTGAATTCTGTTAACAAGGGCGAACTACCTCAATTTGAAGTTTATCCCAACCCGTTTAACAACAGGCTCAACATTACTTACACGCTGCAAACAGACAGTCATGTTACCTTAACGATCTCCGATGTATCGGGCCGTGAAATATCCAGATTGGTTGACATGAATCAGATGCCTGGATTCTACACCCACCTTTTTGATGGTTCCGGATTACTACCTGGAATTTATTTCTGCACACTTAAAACCGGCGATTTTGCTAAAACACTGAAAATCATTTATATGAAGTAATTGTTAGTTGTATAAAAATGCAGGCGGTCTTGTAAGGCCGCCTGCATTTTTATGGTCAAAAACGAAAATCAGGATAGCTGATAATCCGGAATAAGTCAAACTATTGGTAATTCAGGTTTGATGGAAGAAACTTCTCAATAAATTCCGGGGCAACCCCTCTTCTTCGGGCATAATCTTCCACCTGGTCCCTGCCAACCTTTTCCACGCCAAAATAGCGGCTCTCCGGATGAGCAAAAAACTGACCACAAACCGATGCGTTGGGATACATGGCATAGTGTTCAGTCAGGGTAATGCCCATATCCTGCGCCTTCAGCAGGTTGAACAAGATCTCTTTTTCAGAATGTTCCGGACAGGCAGGGTATCCCGGAGCGGGCCTGATTCCCTGGTAGTCGACATGCAGTAACTCCCCGACAGTCAGGTTTTCATCCGGGGCATAGCCCCACAACTCTTTTCTGACGACCAGGTGCAGGTATT
Organism: Prolixibacteraceae bacterium; assembly: GCA_030602265.1. Classification (GTDB taxonomy): domain Bacteria; phylum Bacteroidota; class Bacteroidia; order Bacteroidales; family Prolixibacteraceae; genus UBA1413. The sequence continues at coordinate 11,158 of JAUWAB010000007.1, forward strand.
CTGCGAAAGCCTCAGACAACCTGTCGGCCAGCGCTTCCAGCATAATAACCTTGTAATCGTTATGCTCCTTCCGGTAATGCTCTTTCCATTCCTCAATTCCCAGTCCGGCAGTTACCGCAAATGCTCCGCAATAATCTGCCCTTCCCGAGCCGGCAGGAGCCACAAAATCGGAAAGGCAATAGTTTGGCTGACCGGGTTTCTTCTTCTCCTGCTGGCGCAGGTGGTGAAAACGGCCCAACTCCTTTGTCCGCGATTCATCCTCATAAAGGATAATATCATCGCCCTCAGTATTTGCAGGCCATAATCCGACTACCCCATTGGCCCTGAGCATCTTTTTATCAATTATCTCATCCAGCATCTGGTTCGCCTCAACATACAACTTCCGGGCGGTTTCCCCCATCTCCGGGTCATCAAAGATCTGCGGGAACATCCCCTTGAGTTCCCAGGTAAAAAAGAAGAAGCTCCAGTCGATATAGTGCCGGAGGGTTTCCAGCGGGAAATCGGAATAGTTTTTTACTCCAGTGAAATTTGCTTTATATACCGGGGAAGACGACCAGTCAATCAACGGTTTATTTGCCCTGGCCTGTTCCAGTCTCAGATATTCCCTGGGTTTTCGCTGGTCCTGAAAACTCCGTATCTGTTCGTATTCATTTTTAACCGATGCTGTAAATTCCTCATTCCCGGCAAGCAGGGCCGATACCACCTGGGTTGACCTGGATGCATCCTTCACATGCACTACAGGGCTGCTGTATTCCGGCTCTATCTTCACGGCTGTATGAATTTTGGAGGTGGTAGCGCCGCCAATCAGCAGGGGAAGCTTCATTTGCCGCCGTTCCATTTCACGAGCCACCTCGACCATAATCTCAAGTGACGGTGTAATCAGTCCACTTAGTCCAACGATATCCACCTGCTCCTTCACGGCAGTGTCTAAAATCTTATCGGTGGGCACCATTACCCCCAGGTCGATGACATCGTAATTATTACAACCCAGCACTACACCCACGATATTCTTCCCAATATCGTGAACGTCCCCCTTAACGGTGGCCATCAGGATTTTCTTCCGTTGTTCCGGCTGGGGATACTTTTCCTTATCGGCCTCAATATAAGGTAGCAGAAAGGCAACAGCCTTTTTCATTACGCGGGCTGACTTAATCACCTGGGGAAGGAACATTTTACCGCTCCCGAACAGGTCTCCCACTACATTCATGCCATCCATCAGCGGCCCCTCAATAATGGTAAGTGCCGGAATATATTTCGTAACCGCTTCGGCCATGTCCTCTTCCACGAAATCGGCGATTCCCTTGACCAGGGCATGCTCCAGACGTTTTTCCAGTGTCTGGCTGCGCCATTCATCCTTCTTCTCTTCAGCCTGAACGCCTGCCTTTACGGTAGTTGCATACTGAAGAAGTCGTTCTGTGGCATCCGGCCGGCGGTTCATGACAAGATCCTCTGTCCTTTTCAAAAGTTCAGGCTCAATCTCATCATAGATCTGCAGCATACCCGGATTTACAATACCCATATCGAGGCCTGCCCGGATGGCATGATACAGAAAGACGGAATGCATAGCCTCCCGAACCACGTCGTTACCGCGGAATGAAAATGAGACATTGCTCACTCCCCCGCTGGTTTTTGCATAGGGGAGGTTTGCCTTGATCCAGCGGATAGATTCAATGAAATCCACCGCATAGTTATTGTGTTCCTCCAGGCCGGTCCCGATGGTCAGGATATTCGGGTCAAAGATGATGTCCTCCGGAGGGAAACCCACCTCCTCTGTGAGGATCCGGTAAGCCCGGCTGCATATTTCGATTCTTCTCTCCAGGGTGTCGGCCTGGCCTTTTTCATCAAAAGCCATCACCACCACGGCAGCGCCATACAGTTTCACTTTTCCGGCCTGCTCCTTAAAGACAGCTTCACCCTCTTTCATGCTGATGGAGTTAACGATAGCCTTCCCCTGCACGCATTTCAAACCGGCTTCAATGACCTCCCACTTCGAGGAGTCGATCATCACCGGCAGCCGGGCAATTTCAGGCTCGGCCATCATCAGGTTGAGGAAGGACACCATTTCTTTCTCCGCATCTAACATGGCATCATCGAGGTTTACATCAATAGCCTGGGCTCCGTTCTCCACCTGGTCACGGGCAATGGAAAGGGCTTCTTCATATTTCTTATCCCGGATCAGCCTTGCAAATTTTCGGCTTCCGGAGACATTACACCGTTCACCGATATTCAGGAAATTGGATTCCGGAGTAATGACCACAGGCTCCAGGCCTGCGAAACGGGTCAGGTGATCATTCGGTATAACCTGGTGAGGATGCGCGTGCTTTGCCAGGCGGGCAAACTCCCGGATATGGTCCGGGGTGGTTCCGCAGCATCCGCCGATAATATTTACATACTCATGATCGAGATAATCCCGGATATGCTTCCCCATAATTTCCGGGGACTCGTCATACTTGCCAAACTGGTTGGGCAACCCCGCATTGGGATGGGCACTCACATAAAACGGAGCCTTGCCCGCTAACTCCTTCACATACGGCCGTAATTCGGAGGCACCCAGGGAGCAGTTCAGTCCGATGGAAAGCATATCCACATGGGAAAGTGACCGCAGAAAGGCCTCAAGGGTCTGTCCAGACAAGGTACGGCCACTGGCATCGGTTATTGTACCGGAGACCATCACGGGAAAGCGTCTTCCCCGGGCCTCCAGGGCTTCCTCTATGGCATACAGCGCCGCTTTGGCATTCAGTGTATCAAAAATGGTCTCCACCAGCAGCAAGTCGGCACCACCATCCAGCAGACCCTCGACCTGTTCCCGGTAGGCTTCCTTCACCTCATCGAACGATATGGCCCGGTATCCGGGATCATTTACATCCGGCGACAGAGACAAGGTCTTGTTGGTCGGGCCGATAGCCCCTGCAACATACCGTGGCTTATCAGGCCCGGCGGCCGTATATTCACCGGCCAGACGGGCAGCAATCGAAGCGGAGGCCTTGTTCATCACATAAACCGATGACTCCGCATCGTAATCCGCCTGCGAAATCCGGTTCGCATTGAATGTATTGGTACTCAGGATATCTGCACCTGCATCCAGGTACTGACGGTGAATCTCCTCAATGATGTCGGGCCTGGTCAGGGACAACATGTCGTTGTTCCCCTTCATATCCGATTCATGATCCGCAAAAATATCTCCCCGGAAATCCTCTTCCGTCAGCACATATTCCTGAATCAGGGAACCCATGGCCCCATCGAGGACCAGTACCCTCCGGTCCAGCAATGTTCTAATATCTGGTTTCTTTTTTGTCATTCCAATTTTCTAATCCGCACAAAATTAAGACACAAAACTATTTTTTATCACTCTGGTGTCAAAATTACCCCGAATTCCCACTTTATCTTTGCAAATCACTACCAGTGACACGATTTCATCAAATTGTTCCGAAAAACTTAATACCCCGGGGATATCGGCCGGAGATTGCACCTGGTTTGCCAGGGAGGTTGCCCAGCCATCGGCAAGCAACGGCGATTCACAGGCTACCATAACCGCGTCGGCCTTCCCGTAACTAAATGAATGCCCGACCGTTCCTGAAGATGTACATACACCCCACGGGGATCCGACAGCAGGAATTACCACTCCGATCCGACCTGAGAGGGGTGAACTTCCGGCATAAATGGTCATCAAAAGATCCTTTTCCAGAAGGAGATAAAAATCTCCCCCGTTTTCTATTACAATTTCCTTAATCTGAAAATGATTTCTCAGATATTCACCCGCATACCAGGCAAACAGTCCGGCCACTGCGGCCATCGGACCTGTTGAGGTCCTGAAACCTGCATCACCGGCCATTCGTATGGTGGCAGATGCATCCGGCAGCAACTCCAGGGGTTTATGGGAAGTCAGAAACGCAGGCTGTCTGCGGATATAATCCTCAAGGCTATTCCGCAGGATGGCCATTTCACTCAGTAATTTTTCCGGCATACCTTCCGAAAAGGATGCAGGATCAATTCCCACCCAAAGGTCTGTATCCCTGTATTGAACCGTGAAGCTCTTAAACCTTCCGGTATTAAATCCGTTGCGATATGTGCGCGGTTCGTACAAGTGCGGTTCGTACAAGTGCGGTTGATTTCAGACTACTTCATAAAAAAAGTCTGGCGTAAAATTTACAGTCAGTTACAACCTGTTCCCTCACTGGAAATTGATCTCGAAGAGTTTTAACGGACAGGCCGTTACACACAGCTCACAGACCACACACTGTGATTTGTCGAACTGAAGCTTCCAGTCGGGCGGGCCCATGGTCAGGGCTCCGGCGAAGCAAACGGCAACGCAGTTCCCGCAGTCAATACAACGTTCCTCCTGAAAACGGATACGCTTCTCCAGGGGCTCACAGTCAACATTATGCCTGACCAGGTAATCGATACCCTTTTCGATATTGGCTGCAGTACCCTGAAGTTCAAGCAGCAGGCTCCCCCTTTTGCCCGGGAAAACCTCCGCCTTCAGGATATTAATACGGATGTCGTACTCTTTCACCAGATGATAGCTCAAAGGCTTATCCCCGCTGTCGGGCGGGAAATTCAGGATAAAACGTTTTTTGATCATGGCTGCATTTCCTTTCCTGGTTTATCAGTTTCAACAAGCGATTTCAGCGAATTCTCTGAAGGGAACATTTTAACGGGCTGCGATATTTCGAATCGTCCTTCCAGCAGGGCAGTTTTCAGCAGTTCAGCAATCCGGCGCGCTTTCGACAAGCTGGCCACCGGGGCAGTCCTGACCTTTCGTCCGGAAACCTGTATTTGCCCCGACCGCAATTCTGCGTAAGTGACCTGTCCAATCTTCGGTGCACCAGGCGATCCGTAATCCAGTACGGAAGTTTCGATCTGATCATTCCGTACAGACACCCTACGGGCCATGTCTGCATCCAGAACAGGAATCGGAATCCCGATCCCTACAAACAGGCTGGTGCCATACCGGTCAAAGTAAGCAGCCTGAACAAATTCGGGCGACATCTCCTTAAGGTTTCCGATAACGGCAATGGTCCGGGCATTACTCACCGGAATTCCGAATTCATTAACCGGCTTTGAAGTATTGTACTGGGTTCCGGGCCAAACCACAAACCCTTCGGTTCCGCCTAAAAAAATACGGGTTCCGATGCCGATGGTGCGCATTTCCGGGTCGTTAAGCAGAGGACTGAGTTCCCCTGATGTAGAGTAAGTGGCGTTCCTCAGGCCGGGGAGTAAGGTACCCATATAGGTATGGATCAGCTTTTTGGTGGTATTGACCGCAACATTATAATTCTGATAGGCATTCCGCGGGTTGAAGAGATAAATCTCGTTCACCGAATCTTTGGTAATCTTCGTTTTAATGTACTTCCTGGGGTAGCAGTCGGTACCCTTGCCCCAGGCTTCCAGCTCTATCTCCCTGCCTTCAATAAGTTCCTGAATGACGTGGGCTCCCCCGTATTCCGGCCTCTCCGGATCACAGGCAGTCGCTCCGATATAGGCATCCACCGCTGCCAGGCCCTCATAGGCTGGCACACCATTGAGCCTGATTTTCTCCATCCGGATGGGCGGACTGGCATGCCCAAAATTGATGATGGCTCCCGATGAACACATCGCCCCAAAGGTAGCAGTTGTCACCACATCCACCTTTTCGGCAATTTCCTCAGGGGAAGTATTCCTGGCCATTTCCGAGACTTCTTCGGCAGTCAGAATCACCGCCTTGCCCGATTTTATCTTCCGGTTGATTTCGTCGTAGGTTTTTGTTGTCATTTCAACAAATTTTTCAATATTTTGTAAAGACAGCCGATTACTTATTGTATGAGATCCAATAAGAAATATCTTTGCAAATTTCATAAAACCATCAAAATTAACCATTAAATCATGGCCAGATTCTCGTTTATTACCTTTTTGTTAATCTGCATACTGGGTGAAATGTCGCTGGCAGTCCCGCCAAACGGCAAACAAGATCCGGTTTTTAATACCTACAACAGCCGTTTTGTTTATAAAGCCAAAAAGATGACCGGTGAAATCCGGCTTGACGGGGTTCTGGATGAACAAGATTGGGCTGAGGCTCAGGTTGCGGATAATTTTCATCTCGTACTGCCTGTTGATACCGGATTCCCGAAACAACCCTCAGAAGTTCTTCTGACATATGACGACAAGGCATTCTATATGGCCATAACCTTTTTCGACACGGTACCCGGGAAACGCATTGCTGAATCGTTCCGGCGGGATTTTAACTTTGGGAACAATGACAATTTTTTGTCGTTTTTCGACACCTTCCTCGATCAGACCAACGGATTTTCCTTCGGGGTTTCCGCTTCAGGTGCGGTATGGGACGGGATGATGCACAGCGGGTCGAGTATGAACCTCGACTGGGATTGTAAAATGGAGTCGAAAACACGGCATTACGATGACCGCTGGGTTACTGAAATGCGGATCCCGTTCAGGTCGGTCCGCTATCCCCGGAACAGCCAGACCTGGTTTGTGAATTTCAGCCGGCAGGATCTTAAAACCAACGAAAAATCTTCCTGGGCACCGGTTCCCAGGCAATTCCCCACCGCATCGCTGGCCTACACCGGTGTCCTCCATTTTGATGAATCCCTGCCAGAACCACGTCTCAACTTCTCGATTATTCCCTATATATTCAGCAGTTATCATGAAAATCTGCAGAACGGAGGTGGAAGTGGCTGGCGCAACGATGTGGGCTTCGATGCCAAAGTGGGGATTTCCTCCGCACTGAACCTCGACCTGACTTACAATCCCGACTTTGCCCAGGTGGAAGTAGACCAGCAGCAAATGAACGTTGACCGTTTTGAACTCTTTTACCCGGAAAAAAGACAGTTCTTTCTGGAGAACAGCGACCTTTTTTCAGGATTTGGGTACGGAAATGCGGTAACCCCTTTCTTTTCAAGGAGGATCGGACTCGATGCCCCTGTGTTAGCCGGAGCCAGACTCAGCGGGAAAATCGGCAACGACTGGAGGATCGGTTTTATGAATATGACCACTGAAAAAACTGCGCAACACCTCTCCCGGAACTATACGGTGCTGTCGGTCCAGAAAAAAATGTTTGCCCGATCCAATTTAGGTTTCATCATGGTAAACAAGGAATACCTGAACCAACCTGAAAATACCGATCTTTTCAACCGGGTGGCAGGCCTCGACTATAACCTGGCCAGCAGCAACAACTTCTGGAGCGGTAAGTTCTTCTACCACCGGTCATTCCAGCCGGGTAATCCCGACAAACAATTTGCCCAGGGAGCCACGTTGGCCTACAACCGTAAAAACATCAATATAAGACTTTCTGAAACCAATGTGGGAGACAACTACCTGGCGGAAACTGGATTTGTCAGGCGTACCGGTTATAAATTCTGGGGACCGGAAGTTAAATACATCTTTGTTCCCAACAAACAAGTGGCATCACACGGACCATTCGCCGAGCTGGAATATTACTACAACAGCGAACTGGACATGGTTGATATGGAAAACACCTATGGTTATACGGTGGAATTCCGAAACCGGACAATCATTTCTGCCGGGATGAAGGATCTGTATATCAAATTGCAGCAGGATTTTGATCCTACTCATGCAAGAGCCCAGTTCTACCGGGCAGGAGAGGAGTTCAGGTCTCAGCTCGCATTTCTCGAATTTGCCTCTGATAACCGGAAACTGTTCAAATGGAATGCACTGCTTGCAAGGGGCGAATTTTACAGCGGAAATATCAACTATCTGGAGGGAAAAGTAAATTACCGGGTACAGCCTTATGCCAACCTGACGTTCAATTTTACTTTCAACGACATGATATTGCCGGAACCATTTGAAAGGACGCAGTTTCTGCTGGCCGGACCCAAGCTTGATCTCACCTTTACAGACAAGCTGTTTCTTTCAACGTTTGTCCAGTACAACGAACAAATCGATAACGTTAACCTTAACATGAGGTTTCAGTGGCGCTACCAACCAGTATCGGACCTGTTTATAGTTTACACCGACAACTATATTCCGGGTACATGGAACTCCAGAAACCGGGCATTGGTATTCAAACTCACCTACTGGCTTAACTAAATTCCGGGAAACGGGGAATTTGAACTTCCCGAATCAGGTGTCCTGAAGGAACCTTTTTTCAATCCAGGTTATTCTTCTCTCTGAGGTATTTAGCGTAATATTCGCGGATGGCGGCCCTGACCTCATATTCAGTGGCCGTATATGGCAGGACATTCTGCGCATTAAACCAGATCATGAAATCATCGGTCTGCTTTTCATTCAGACCGGTAAGCAACATGACCACTTCTTTGTTGTAATTTCTGGAGTGCATTTCCCAGTTGCTTTCCAGGGCAATTGCTTCCCGTACCTTACGTTTTTGTATTTCCTTTCTGCTCAGGTAGTATTGCCAATAGGACAATGGATTGAAAAGGGCGGCTATCACGGGAGGTCTTTCGTTAAAAGCGTCACCTCTCAATTCGACGGGAACATCTGATTCCTTGCCAACCGGTATACCGTCCATATTCACCCGCTGTTTATCCCCGGTTATCCTGACCTCCTGAAGGGGGTAAATCACCGGCTCCAGATAAACCAGCAGGGTGTTTTCCTGTGAAAAAAATCGCGGAACCCTCACTGTTCTTGTTTTGAATCCCATGGCAGATATTACCAGCGTGTCGATATTCAGCATTTCCAGGGAAAAATGACCGCTTGCATTGGTGCTCGCCCCACTTCGGTTACGGTAATTGATCACATTGGCATAGGGTACCGGCATGCTGTCGCCCAGACTGACCACCTGTGCCTTGAGCCTGATCAGGATGGGATCAATATCTATACCGGTTTCCTGTGCATTCAGGTTGCCTGTACTGAAAATATGAATAAACAGTATAATTATTGCGACTCTTGACATATCCACATCTGAAAGAAAGTTCAAATATACTGTTTAACAAATTTCAGGCCTGATTTGCAACATCTTTTAACATGGAGGCTATTCAGCAGGCAGTTGAATTACATAAACCTTTCCAGATTTATTGGACAATGTATTATCACGAAGCCAGGGATTATAATACTTAAGCATTTTATAGTTGGTTCCCTGGGCAATGGCAAAGTCTGCCAGATTGGCGACAGGCCCTGAGATCTCCATCGTCCGCGTATTCCAAAGCGGATATTTTTCGTCATCAGTCACCAGGAATCCAAACTTCAAAGGATCCTCCATAATCAGCTTCAGGGCAATAATCCGGTAAACATACCGCTCGGTCTCCTCGCTCATCAGCAGGTCGAAATAACTGCCTACCTTTTGCCTGGCCAGCTGGCGATCGACGGCACTCCGCCCGGCATTGTAGGTAGCCGCAACCAAGGGCCAGTTCTGGTACTTCCGGTAAGCCTCCTTCAGGTACCGGCAAGCGGCCCGGGTCGATTTTTCTATATGGTACCTTTCATCCACTTCCGGGGTTACCTCTAATCCCGTGTCCGTAGCTGCCGGCTTCATGAACTGCCATATACCTGCAGCCCCTGCCGGGGAAAGTGCCCTTGGGTTCAGACCGCTCTCTGCCACAGCCAGATAACGGAAATCCAAAGGAATTCCCTCTTCCTTCAGGATCGGGTCAATTATACTGAAAAATCTGGGGGCAATTTTGATCAGCCGCAAAGTCTGGGAATGGAAATAGGCGTTGACGATCATTTCACGCTCCAGATTCTCCCTGACGTCAAAACGGTCCAGCGGGACAGGATCACCCATAAAAGTTATGGTTTCGGGCATTGCAGGAGCCCTGTAGTAATGCGGTTCAACTAACTGGTCTGTCAAACGGGGATCCTCTCTTTCCGGCTGAGCCATCCCGCAGTTCGTAAATAAAAACAAAGCAAGCAGCATGATGGCTGCTGTAATACTGTACCATCTTGTTCCCATGACTTAATAATTTATCCAAAACACAAATATATCATTTTCAGAGCAACGGCAGACCACTCAATCCTGCATTGCCGAAAAAGTCATCTCTCATTATACGGGGGCCATCAAATATATTGCCTCTTAAGCAGACGAATTCATTCCGAAAGCTTAAATTTGCCATTAAACAGACTTTGACTACATGAAGCTTTCGGTAATAATCGTCAATTACAATGTCCGCCATTTTCTTGAACAGTGCCTGCACTCCGTGTTCAAATCAATCGGGGAAATTAATGCCGAAGTATTTGTGGTCGACAACAATTCGGTAGACGGATCCTGTCATATTATCCGGGAAAAATTTCCACAGGCCAGACTTATCGAAAATAAAAAGAATACCGGATTTTCTGTAGCCAACAATCAGGCGATACGTGTCGCCTCCGGGCAGTATGTTCTTCTGCTGAATCCGGATACCGTGGTTGAGGAAGATACCTTTTCCAAGGTTATTGCATTCATGGACCAACATCCTGAAGCAGGCGGCCTGGGGGTCAAAATGATCGACGGCAAGGGGCGTTTCCTGCCAGAGTCGAAGCGCGGACTGCCCACTCCATGGGTGGCTTTTTACAAGATATTCGGTATCTCCACGCTATTCCCGCGGTCAAAAAGGTTTGGCAGGTATCATCTTTCCTATCTAAACAAGGACGAAACACACGAGGTAGACATCCTTTGCGGGGCATTTATGCTGCTAAGGAAAGAAACCCTCGAAAAGACGGGCCTGCTTGACGAAACCTTTTTTATGTATGGGGAAGACATTGATCTCTCTTACCGGATTACCAAGGCCGGTTACAAAAACTACTACTTTGCGGGAACCACCATCATCCACTATAAGGGGGAAAGCACCAAAAAAGGCAGCATTAACTATGTGAAAATGTTTTATAATGCCATGCTGATTTTCTCCGGGAAACATTTTTCTTCAGGAAATTACAGGATTTATTCCTTATTTATCCATCTGGCCATTTATTTCAGGGCATTTATTGCGGTAGTTCAACGTATCATACGGCGGATTTATCTCCCGGTGCTCGATTTTCTGCTGATGTTTGCCGGATTTCTGCTGATTGTACCTCTCTGGGAGCGAATAATGTTTGAACCCGGACATTTTCCTTCAATATTCTTTCAATGGGCTATCCCCGCTTACATCCTGACCTGGCTTGCCGGCATACAGTTTTCGGGGGGTTACCGAAAACCGGTGAGCCTGCTCAGGATCAGCCGGGGTCTGCTGTGGGGAACTATTGCCATCTTATTAGCCTATTCACTGATTGATGAGGACTATCGTTTTTCGAGGGCGGTCATACTTTTCGGTGCCGCCTGGGCCATTCTTACACTTCCCCTGATGCGCCTCATTTTCAGCAAACTGAAGATCAGCGGCTTTGAACTGGATATAGAAAGTCAGAAAAAAGTAGCCATCGTTGGTAATCCTCAGGAAGTAAAGCGTATAAAGGACCTGCTTCACCAAACCCCGGTTAATCCGTTAGTTGTGGGCAGTATTTCGGTAAAACAGAATGAACAGGGAGATGATTTGCTGGGGCATGTCGGGCAGATCCGTGATATAATAGGGATAAACAACATTGAAGAGATTATTTTTTGCGCCGGGAGCCTCAGTTCAGGAGAGATTATAAGGACCATGCTTGACCTCAGTTCCCTTGACATTGCCTATAAAATTGCACCACCCGAAAGCTTCAGCATTATCGGGAGCAACTCTATCCATACGGCAGGTGATCTCTATCTGGTAGACGTGAATGCGATATCGCGGAAACCCAACCGTCGTAAAAAACGGCTCCTCGACCTGATCTTATCATCGGTATTATTGATCACCCTGCCGGTAAACATTTGGTTTTTCAGAAATAAAAAACAGCTCTTGTCCAATCTGTTACGGGTACTAAAAAAGAAGCAGACCTGGGTGGGTTATATTCCGGATGAATACTCCGTGAAACACCTGCCTATTCTTCCTGATGGCGTTATCAACCAGGGCTTTATGTTTAAACAGAAGCCTTCACAAAACCATGTAAGACAGCTGAATATCCTATATGCAAAGGATTACCGGATATGGAACGACCTCCTGCTGATCAGCAGGAACTGGAGAAAACTTGACAACTGTCCCAATGGATAACATACTGTCATATGGCCAGATCACACTCAGGGCACTGGAACCTGGTGATATAGACCTGCTCTATGAGTGGGAGAATGATGCCACGATGTGGGAGATGAGCAATGCCCGGGCGCCTTTTTCCCGCCATCTTCTTGCACAATACCTCCAGGATGCCACCCGGGATGTCTATGAACAGAAACAGGTCAGGTTCATTATTCAGGCCCCCGGGTCCCGTCCCGTCGGGGCTGTCGACCTGTTCGATTTCGACCCATACCATCAAAGGGCGTCAATCGGAATACTGATCCACAAGACGGAAGACCGACGGCATGGATATGCTTCCGACGCAATCCACGCACTTGAGAATTACGCCGTAAACGCACTTGGGATAAGACAGTTAAGCGCTTCCATTTCAGAAGACAACACCGCCAGCATCCGATTGTTTGACCAGGCCGGATACCAGGTTACAGGTATAAAAAAACAATGGCTCCGTTCACCTTCCGGATGGAAAGACGAATGGTTCCTGCAGAAGCACCTGGTATAGCCAGATCTTCAATCAGCCTCCGTAAGGCCAGCGAAGTCGGGAACCTCGGACAGGTAAACAGCCTTACCTTCCGTGAAATCGATATGGCAGACGTAATGCGCAAGACCGTTGGAAACAACCACATACGGTGCCTTTAATTCACTGTTATAGCGGACCGCCTGGTCAAATGCCAGCTGGGAAACCCGGATGGCGGGTGACTTGAACTCAGCGACAAGCAGGGGAGCTCCGCGCCGGTTGTAGACCAGCAGGTCGAACCTCTGGGAAAGACCGTTGATATCTACCCTTTTTTCAAGGGCAATCAAAGGTCCCGGGAATCCCTTGTGCTCCGTAAGGTAACGGATAAAATTCTGCCGGACCCACTCTTCAGGGGTCAACCTGATCCATTTCCCCCTGAATTCATCGAATATAAACAGCAGCCCATTGCGGTTTTCAGTCCTGAATTCAAATTCCGGTAAATTAAGTTTATGTATGGCTGCACCGTTCAAATTGCTATTTTTGTGATCAATTCAACAGGCAACGAAATTAATACTATTTCAACATTTACCCAATATGAAGACAAAGGAAGAAATTGTGGAGAACTGGCTTCCGCGATATACAGGCCGGCCCCTGGAAGAATTTGGGAAATATATCCTCCTTACCAATTTTCAGTTGTATGTGGAGATGTTTGCGGCACGGTTTGAGGTTCCGGTAGTGGGCAGTAACCGTGCCATGCCCAATGCTTCCGCCGAGGGAATCACCATCATCAACTTCGGAATGGGAAGCCCGAATGCCGCCACTATAATGGACCTCCTGAGTGCCATTTCGCCTCAGGCGGTATTATTCTTAGGAAAATGCGGCGGTTTAAAACCGAAAAACAAGCTTGGCGATTTAATCCTGCCTATCGCTGCCATCAGGAGCGACGGTACCTCCAACGATTACCTGCCTCCGGAAATTCCTGCACTGCCTGCCTTTAACCTGCAACGGGCCGTTTCACATGTCATCAGGGACAAGCAGATGGATTACTGGACCGGAACCGTATTCACGACCAACAAAAGAGTCTGGGAATACGACGAGCGCTTCAAGAAATACCTGGAGAAAACACGGGCCATGGCCATAGATATGGAAACAGCCACCATTTTTATCGTCGGATTTGCGAACCAGATTCCGGCAGGGGCACTCCTGCTGGTATCCGATCAGCCCATGATTTCCACCGGAGTAAAAACAGAGGAGAGTGATAAAAAGGTAACCACCATGTACGTAGAAAATCATATCAATGTAGGAATTGATGCCCTACGAGAAATCAAAAACAACGGGCAGTCGGTGAAACACCTAAAATTCTGAAAACGTGGAATTTGAGCAGATAATTCAGGAGCTTGGGAAAAAAATTTACCATCCGGTTTATTTTCTCACCGGGGAGGAGCCTTATTATATTGACCAGGTATCCGATTTTATAGAGAAGAATGTTCTTTCCGAAGCAGAAAAAGGATTTAACCAAACCGTTTTCTACGGCAGGGATACAGATCCCATGACCGTGATGGAGGCTGCCCGGCGGTTCCCTATGATGGCAAATCAGCAGGTGGTCATTGTAAAGGAAGCCCAGGAATGGAAAAACCTCGAAGCGCTCAGGAAGTACCTTGCGGCACCTTCGAAAACTACAATTCTGGTCATTAATTACAAGTATAAAAAGATTGACGGCCGGACAGAACTGGCCAAAGCTCTCAAAAAAAACGCCCTCTACTTCGAATCAAAGAAAATCAGGGATTATCAGATTCCGCAGTGGGTTGATAAATACATCAGGGACCATGGTTACACCATCACGCCGCAGGCTACCCAAATGTTGGCCGACTTTTTAGGCGATGATCTGAGTAAAGTGGTTAATGAAGTAAGAAAACTCTTTATTCTTGTACCCAAAGGCACACAGATTACTGCCGACCATATTGAGAAGAACATTGGTATCAGTAAGGAATACAACCCTTTTGAACTCACCACCGCATTAGGTAACCGGGATATTCTCAAAGCCAACCGCATTATCACCTATTTCGCCGCCAATCCGGGTAGTAACCCGATCCAGGCAACTACAGGTATCCTGTTCTCTTATTTTTCGAGGTTATTCAGGTACCATTTTCTGGCTAATAAATCGGAATCGGAGGTAATGAAGCAACTGAAGCTCTCTTCTCCCTTTATTGCCCGGAAAACAATTGAGGAAGCCAGACGTTATACACCTACCAAATTATTCGAAATCATTGGCATGCTCCGAGAGTATGACATGAAGAGTAAAGGTTTGGACACAACGGGTGAGGTTTCCCAGGGCGATCTTTACAAAGAAATGATTTACAAAATTTTACACTAAATAATGATTACTTACTTTATTATAGGCATAACGGCACTGGTATCGTATATTGCATTTACCAACAGGCAACTGATGGAAAACCTGCAATTTAATGCAGCAAAGATCATACACCGGAAGCAATATTACAGGTTGATCAGTCACGCACTCCTCCATGCGGGATGGACGCACCTATTTGTAAACATGCTGGTCCTCTTATTCTTCGGGGTGGCAGTTGAACAATATTTTGGCTATTTTTTCGGACGAATGGCAGGTGCATACTTCCTGCTGCTCTATGTCGGAGGAACGCTGTTTTCGAACCTCATCGCACTTTTCAGACATAAAAACAACTACTATTATAATGCCATTGGGGCATCCGGGGCAGTAGCTGCGGTACTTTTTACCTTTATTTTTCTGAATCCCTGGGAAAAAGTCTATTTTTTCGGGATCATCCCGATCCCGGGCATCATCTTCGCCGGTCTCTACCTCCTTTATTCCTACCAGATGAGCAGGAAGGAACTCGACAATGTGGCACACGACGCACATTTTATGGGGGCCTTATTTGGCTTTATCTTCCCTGTGATTCTGAGACCCCATTTATTTGACCGGTTTATCGATCAGCTCTTCAGGATGATTTAAACCGGAGAATATGGAATATTACCTGCAAAACGGGAAAATTGTCAGTGAAACTGATCTTAACCCCAGGTCAGAATGGCTGAACTATCCCGTTACTTTCAGAGTATCCATGTGGTTTGCCAATGGCATAATACCTTTTCTCGAAGTACATATTCAACGCATCAATGATGCATTCGGACTTCTGAACAGGAGTTATTTGATCGAATATGATGAAAAATCTGAGCTGACAAGACTTCTGCACCGCCTGATCAACAAGAATAAGGCCTACATGGGAGGGTGGCTTGTCCTCGATCTCTTTGCTTCTGAGACAAACTGGACCTGCATTGGTTCGGTACGAAAATCATCGCGAAGGGAATTTCCATACGAGGAACAAGGCAGGCTCGCCATTATTTCTGATGAGCCAACCCCAGAAGATTTTACGGGCAGGTATTCCTCTATTACCTCTTTATTTTTTGAAGCCAGGGAAAAACTTAAAATTGCCGGATCAAGGTATGGTGAAGTAATATGCTGTAACCGCCATGGAAAGGTTGTATGCACCCCCGGAGCAAATCTTTTTGCCATCTCCGGCAACAGGCTTTTCACCCCATCTCCTGGGACCGGATGCCCGAACGACAATTTCCGGAGTCTTACCCTTATGGCAGCCCGGGACCATGGTCTGGAAACCGTCGAGACCGACAGCCTGACTCCAGACGACCTGATGAACATGGATGAACTCTTTACCGTGTCGGAAAGCTCCGGTTTTAAATGGATTAAGGGCATTGGAATAAAACGATTTCTTCGGAAACACAGTGAGCCAATCAGGAACAGGGCGGAATTCCTGCTCTGGCAGACTCATGGAAGCTCCGGGGGAAAGGCCTAATTCAGGGAAGGATTCTCGGGGAAATTGGTCCAGATGGTATATTTGTCGCCTACTTTCCTGACAAAATCAGCCCACGACGACATATTCAGGTGACGCATTACCGCGGAAGCATCCACATCATTTACCAGCCAGGAGTTCTCTTTGATTTCCCGTTCCAACTGTCCGGCGTCCCATCCCGAATATCCCAGGAAAAACCTGACCTCCGAAGGCAGGATCAGTCCTATGTCTGCCAATCTTTTCAATTCATCAAAATCACCTCCCCAGAAGATATTTTCCAAAACAGGAATACTCCCCGGAATAAGGTCACCCCGGGTATGGATAAAATAAATGGTATCGGTAGAAACCGGGCCACCAATATAAACCGGCGCTTCAAAATCAGGAAAATCGCTGATATAATCCTGAACGGTCAGTTCAACCTGCTTATTCAGAATAAATCCCACCGAACCCTTCTTGCTGAAGGCAACCAGCAAAATGACCGACCGGTTAAAATAGTTACCAGGCAGAAAAGGTTCTGCGATCAGAACCCGCCCCTTTCTGGGTACGAGATTGTTGCTCTGAATTTTAAATATGTCCGGATTATAATACATACAACCTGATTTCAACCAGCAAGATAAGAAATTTCATTCGAATATTTTCTATTTTTTTAATGGTCACGTGTAATTGCCATACACAGAAGCTTTATTCCTGCCTGTGCCACTCAGTTCAGGCAATTTCTCAGTTGGAGTTTCATTATCATGGCAATTTCATCAATCCATACAAAAAATTTCAATCCCGGCAAAAGTTTAATGCAGACTCAAAATGCTAACTTTGACCCTCCTATTTAAGATTTTAACGCTGATGGCACTTATTTTATTATTAGAAACAGCCACAGAAGTATGTTCTGCCGCTGTGGCACAAGACGGGAAGGTAATCGCTGCCAGGGAAAGCACCAATGGGTTCAACCACTCAGAAAAACTTACTGTGTTCATTTCAGAACTCATGGATGATCCTGCTTTGAAAAATGCCCGTCTGGATGCCGTCTGTGCAAGCAGTGGACCCGGATCTTATACAGGTCTGCGCATTGGAATTTCAGCCGCCAAAGGCATATGCTACGCCTCGGATATTCCCCTGATTGCGGTTAGCACCCTTGATGCCATGGCACATTACGCGGCCAACAGGGAGGCATTCCCCTTGCCGGAAGGCCGGAAAATCCTGTTTTGCCCCATGCTCGATGCAAGACGTATGGAGGTATATACTGCGCTGTATGACCATACGGGTAAACGGCTGACCGAAGTTTCCGCCCGCATCATTGACGCAAACTCATTTTCAGAAGAATTCCAGGATCACAGCATCCTGTTTATGGGTAACGGAGCGGAAAAATGCAGGGAAGTCATCACCCGCCCGTATGCTTTGTACGACAGGGAAATCCTTGCTTCGGCACGGTTTATGTCTGTATTGGCAGAAGAAAGGTTCCAGGCCGGCAAATTTGAAAATGTCGCGTATTTTGAACCATTTTATCTTAAGGATTTTGTGGCAACCATTCCACGGAATAAATTGTTTTAATGTGATGAGTAAATTACCGGTAAATACAGGATTAATATCTGGGAAAACGCGAGGGTCATGCTGCAGGAGATTTCTGACTCCCGCATTGGTCGCCATCCTGACACTTTTGCTGGCATATCCCGTAACCCTGTCGGCCAGGAACCGCGCTGAACTGACCTACAACCTGAGATATGGTTTTGTTAAGGGAGGTGAAGCCCGCATAGTCATTACCGACACAATATACAACGGACGGAAAGCGGTATACTATTATATGGAAGGACGGACATCCGGGCTTACCGATAAACTTTACAGGGTATCCAATGTATATGAGAGCATTGTGGATGCCGGTACCTACCTTCCAATCAAGGCAGTCAGAAATGTCAGGGAAGGCAGTTACCGATATTACAATGAAGTCTTTTTTTATCATGCCAAAGATTCCATATTCAGTAAAAGAACTGGCGGGATTAAAGTCCCCCGAAACCTGACAGATATTTTGTCCGTTTTCTTTTATTTTGTAAAACAAGACTATATCACGAAGGTTGAAAAAGGAAGATATATTGAGTTGCCCGTAATAAACGGCCACCGCATCAGTACCATAAAAATTAAGCACGACGGAATCCAGACGGTCGACACAGAGCTTGGAAAGGTTTCATCGTACATCCTCCTTCCGGAGGTCGAAAAAGGGAAAGTTTTGAAGAATTCTGACGGGCTGACATTTTACATTTCAGAGAAAGAAAAAGTTCCGGTACAGTTCGATCTTGACCTTAAAGTAGGCACACTGCGGGCAATTTTATCAGGATTTAAACTGAACGGCCAGGACGTTAAAAACTTCTGAAAACCTCAGTTAAAGGACCAAACAATATTGCAGACGGATTATTTTTCAGCGTTTTATATCATTCAGCACTTAGGAAGTTAGCTGATTTTTAACAGATTTGTATATTTTTGCGCCTTGAAAATATTAAAATACTGATTTATATGGCAACTACCGCAGATTTCAGAAACGGGCTCTGTATCGAATGGAACGATCAGCTCTGGACGATCGTTCAGTTCCTTCATGTTAAGCCGGGCAAAGGTCCTGCTTTTGTAAGGACAAAACTGAAAAACCTGAAAACCGGAAGAGTACTTGAAAATACTTTTAACTCTGGAGTGAAAATTGAGACCGTCAGAATTGAAAGACGGCCTTACCAGTATCTGTATAAGGATGACATGGGGTGCCATTTCATGCACACGGATACCTACGAACAGATTTCGCTGAATCCCGACCTGATTGAAAACAATGACCTTATGAAAGAGGGTCAGATTATTGAAGTTCAGATTCATGCTGATACAGAAACACCGCTGACCGCAGAATTGCCTCCTTTCGTTGAACTGGCGGTAACCTATACCGTTCCGGGGGAAAAAGGAAATACTGCGAGTTCGACTGCTCTGAAACCGGCCACCCTGGAAACTGGTGCAGAGATTATGGTCCCCTTGTTCATCAATGAAGGAGAAGTGCTAAAGGTAGATACACGTGACCGTTCCTACAGTGAGCGGGTTAAGCAATAAAAACAGGGTACATTCAGACCTTTCAGGATCCGGGCTGCAGCGGCCCGGATTTTTTTTCCTCAGCCTCCCGCTTTTCTTTCCTGATCCGGAGATCAATAAGTACAATCATGGCTGTAAAACCCCAGAAAGGGACAGCCGCCTTGTCGGTATCCAGAAAATTATTCATCAGGCCGTGGGCATAGTAGGTAACCAATCCCAGAAAAGCTGAAAGCACTACTCCGCGAAGATAACCGTCGGAAAGTTGCGAGTATGCGTGCAGGGCGGTATAAAGCACCAGTATGGCCAACAGGATAAAAGTCAGCATTCCGGGTAATCCGCTTTCAGCAAGGGGTCCGAGATATTCGCTGTGTGCGTTGCCCATATCTCCCATATTGGTACTGATGATCGTCTTGTCTTTCGACAACTGATAGGGAGCATACTTAAACATGTAGGTACCGGGCCCGAATCCAAACACCGGCCTCTCCCTGAACATCCTTATCGCCGCTCCCCAGCGGTTAAGCCTTTCGAGGTTGGATGCATCGGAGGTAATATTCGACATTGAGCTGAAGTGCTCTACCAGGTTGGATGACGACTCATCATCATTCCTTTCCAGGTAATGAACTATCTGGTCCTGAAACAGAAACAGAATAGCAAGAACAGAAACAAGACTAATTATCATTGTCCGGAAACGGATATGCAACCGGATCATGACAAAAACACCAATAGCCAGGATCATACTCAACCAGGCTGCACGGGTATAGGAAAGCACAAAAGCAACCAGCAGAACCCCCAGAACAATCCTTGAAACCACTTTCCACCTTCCTGGTACATATTTACTGAAGGAGAAAAAGGTCATAAACGGTATAAACATGGCCAGTACTGCACCATAGGAAGTATGGTCGTTAAAGAAAGGGGTCATAACCCAGTGTGCAGCCTGTTTGTTAAGTAATCCGTAGCCGGTATGCCTGAATATGGTGTATCCGATAACAAGGAGAAGAGCTGATACATAAATCCAAACAAAACCCGCAATATTTGCTTTATCCTGAAACAGCTTGATTCCCAAAAGGTAAAATCCGACAATAAACCAAATCCTCACCATCAGGAATTTTAATGAGACCATAGGCATGGTACTGGTCAGTGTGGTTATGAATATCCAGAACAGGAGAAGCCATATTGCCCAGGAAACCGGATGTCGCAATATATCGCCATCAAACCCCCTGTCGGCGACGATTCGAAGCAGGAAAAGCAACAATACCCCGAAAAGCAGGGGTTCAGTAGGTAGAAACATATTGAAGGATAGCCCAGGAACCAATTCACTGAGTTCAAGAGAAAGGGGAGTAAAAAACACCACCAGTTTCAGAATCATGTCGGTGGAGAAAATGGCCAGAATAACCACCATCAATGCAAATGGCAGCAGGTTCATGACCATGGTATCCCGCTTAACCATAAACCAGATATTCAGGAAGATGAACATCACCGATACGGCATAGAAAGCCGCCAGCTTTATGGCCGGGTTCCTGAACACTTGTCAGTCCTGTTTTTTATAATCCACAACCATAAAGACCAATAAACCGGCAAACAGGGAGGAGATCAGGGAGAAAGCCACTATCAGCCAGCGGACGGGATAGGCCTTCTTATCCGGAACCTGAGGATGCTCAACAATATGGGCATAGCTTATAACCTTGTTGGCTTCGGAAAGATTCACATCATACAGAAATTTAAGTGAATCGATGGTACGCACAAGTTTAACAAATTTGTTTTCAAGAATCTGACTTTCAGCACCTTTTTCTATCATATTATCGTAGAGCTGACGAATCTCGCGCATCCCTGAAGAATTTTCCCTGCCGTCTGCCAGAGCCCTGACATATCCCCGGGTGACTTCCGGAACCTGCTGTTTGTAATCCAGGATCTGGTATTGCCGGCGCTGCTCAGCAAGCAACCCCATTATCGAATCCCTTTCCCGTTTCCGGAGTCTCATGTTGTCTTCCAGAATTTTGACCATCTCCATGGATTTGGCCGAGTGCATTTCCCTGACCTTTTGATTGTAGAAGCTAATAATGGAATCGCACATCAGTTTAGCCCTTAAAGGGTCAGGGTCAAGGAATGATAACTCAACCGTTTCAAATTCGGTTTTTCTGACAGAAAAATGTTCATTATATATCCCTAACATATAGGTCCTGTACAAAGGATCATCCTTGTCGATCCTGTAGACTTCATGCAGGTTGAAGGTATCGAACATTTTAAACTTCAAATCAGCCGAACTGATTATTTCAAGCATCTGTTCCGTATGAGATTCTTCGCTCGTAGATCCCAGGTTTACTGGATAAATCCGGGCAGATGCCATAAATTTCGGTGTGATGAAAAATGGTGATGAAAAAACAGCTGCCAGGGCAATGGCGATAGTTCCGATGATCACAAAATGAATTTTCCGGTTCCAGATAATATCCAGAATCCGCCGGTTATCAAAAAAATCGTTCATAAATCTGATTTGAATTTGACCATGTTAAAGGATAAACGATACGCCACGCTCATTATTATAAGTTCCAGGCAAATTAACGGGCAATCAACAGATAGTAATTCTTCCTGCCTTTCTGGGCCAGAAGATACTTTCCCCCAAGCAGGGATGCGGAGGTAACCGACAGGTCTGCACTGCCCACCTTTTCTTTGTTGAGGCTTAATCCATTGGCCTGAATGGTTCTTCTGAGTTCACCCCTGGACGGGAACACCGCGGCCTTTTCGGTAAGCAGTTCCATGATATTTACCCCCGGGCGGAGATCCTCCAGGGAGATTTCAAACTGTGGGACCCCTTCAAAGATGGAAAGCAGGGTTTTCTCGTTCAGTTTTTTCAGTTCTTCGGCAGTTCCTTGTCCGAAAAGTATCAGGGAAGCAGAAACAGCGGCATCATAATCCTCACGGCTGTGTACCATCACGGTTACCTCTTCGGCGAGTTTTCTCTGAAGTTCCCTCAGGTGAGGTGCTTCCCTGTGCCTTTCAACCAGCGAGCTGATCTCTTCCTGATCAAGCAGGGTGAATATTTTAATGTATTTTTCAGCATCTTCATCCGATGTATTCAGCCAAAACTGGTAAAACTCGTAAGGTGAAGTCTTTTCCGGATCGAGCCATACGTTACCGGCTTCGGTCTTCCCAAATTTACTGCCGTCGGCTTTTTTGATTAGCGGGCAGGTCAGTGCAAATGCCTCACCCCCTGCAATCCGTCGGATCAGTTCTGTACCGGTAGTAATATTCCCCCACTGATCGGACCCGCCCATCTGAAGTTTACAATTCTTATTCTGATACAGATACAGGAAATCGTAGCCCTGAACCAGCTGATAGGTAAATTCAGTGAAAGACATACCCGATGAGGATTCTGAAGATATTCTTTTCTTCACCGACTCCTTGGACATCATATAATTAACGGTGATATGCTTACCGATATCCCTGATAAAATCCAGGAAAGTGAAATCTTTCATCCAGTCATAGTTATTGACCATTTCGGCGGCATTCGGGGCATCGGAGTAAAAATCAAGAAACCGGGAAAGCTGATTTTTAATACATTCCTGGTTATGGCGCAAGGTTGCCTCATCCAGAAGGTTACGCTCCTGCGATTTCATCGACGGGTCTCCTATCATCCCTGTTGCACCGCCAACCAGGGCAATGGGTTTATGTCCTGACCTCTGAAAATGCTTCAGCATCATTACACTGACCAGATGGCCGATGTGCAGTGAGTCTGCAGTCGGGTCAATGCCTACATAGGCTGAGGTCATCTCTTTACCGAGTTGCTCGTCTGTTCCGGGCATCACGTCATGGATCATGCCCCTCCATGAAAGTTCTTCTACAAAATTCATCTCAAAAAAATTTGTGCAAATATAAAGACTTTTAGTTTGGACTGCCTGCTTTAAACCTGAATATAAGACGAATTAAGACCTTCAACACATAAGTGGCCCCGATTACTATTTCCTGACGCGGATCAGGTTTGCCTGGGCCAGTGACATCACCAATACCCCGCAAACGGTAAGCAGGCCGCCGATAAGCTGATGTTTCAACGGGAGGGTCCCGAAATAAAAATAGGCACCAGTCAGAACGACAATACCCTTCAGGCTCTGGACGATGGATGATCTGGAGGCTTCAATATACTGGAATGAATAGTAAATCGTCAAAATTCCCATAAACGGTCCGAGGAAAGATCCAATCGCCATGTTTAACAGGGCAGAAGAGGGTACGATAAAAGATTTTCCGCTAACAAACATTAGGATCGTTGTAAATACCAGCAACCAGAGGTTGTGGTTCAGGGTAATGAGTTCAGGACCCAATTTCCTGACATTTACCTTAACCACCAGGGATGTCGAGGCAGCCAGAATGGCATTGACCAGCACAACCATGGTCCCGGGGATAAACATATCCTGCAGCCTGGAGCCGCCGCTGTAGCTGATTATGAATGCTCCTGCCAGGGCAAGAAGGACGCCAGACGATTCAACCAGCGAAAACCTTTCCTTAAGCAGAATGACTGCCCCAAGGGTCAGAAACACCGGATACAGGTTTCCAAGGAAGGAGGTTACCGAAGGATCTGGAATGATGTGTATGGAAAGAAAAAAGGAAGTATTGG
The DNA here is from genome assembly GCA_030602265.1 of Prolixibacteraceae bacterium. Classification (GTDB taxonomy): domain Bacteria; phylum Bacteroidota; class Bacteroidia; order Bacteroidales; family Prolixibacteraceae; genus UBA1413. Next base: position 35,128 of record JAUWAB010000007.1, read on the forward strand.
TTAATATCTCAAGGAGACCCAGGAGGATCAGTATCCTGACCTGTGGCCACTCCAGTGCGAGGGATTTCTTCAGGTTACCCTGGAAGGCCGACCAGCCGGTATTGAGGATCGAACCGATCAGGTACCAGTAAAACCCAAACTGGATCAGATGAATCTCATTCAGTGCGGCTTTACTGAAGATGTATACATTGGAAAATGAAACGGTTGCCAGAATGGCAAAGAAGTATCCTTTAAATCGATCTGATTTCATCCGTATAAATTAATCTGTTTTAACGGTCGGATGCAAAAATAAAAAGAAATACTTGATTGTATCGGGTTAAAATCTAACTTGCAGGCATAAATTCGGACAATGAAATACGTGCCTCAAATATGCCTTCTCCCAAAGCGGCGCTATCCGGGAATTCCGGTTCGGGTTATTCCTTTGTTTATCCAATTACTTATTCTTACCGTAGCCGGGAATGTTTCTGCAGGTGATACCGAAGGCCAGGCTCATCATTCCGTAAACCGGAACATTTCCTCAGGAATTGTGGAGTCCGGATTTACACCCTTGCCGGGCAAGGAGGCGTTGGCATACCACATTAACGCCCCCCAGAATTCAAACCAGACTTCAGTTTTCCGGCGTAAACGATCCATGCTGCGCAACCAGGCCATGGGCATTGGGGCAAACCTTCTTGGCCCGACAATGGGGTATACATCGGTTTTTCTGCAGTATTCGCCTGGCGAGGTCGTACAGACAGAGATAGGGGCTGACCTGACGACCGTTTACGGGGGGATTACCCTGTACCCCAAAATTCCGGGCAGGATTGAAGGTCTGTCACCTTACATGGGTCTGATGATTGGATATTCCGATCCAGCCAGGAAGAATATTGCCAAGGGGATATACGCCTATATGCCCGTCGGATTAAGGTATGTGACACAGGATGACTGGTATGTCAGCATCGAAATGGCCGCAACCACTGCCAGCACGGTTAAGACAGCCCCACTCTTCATGGGCGTCAAGCTGGGGTATCTGTTCAAGCTTTGATACAGATTATAACCTTGCTTTTATTGCCTTGGTTTCTTCCTCAAATCCAGGCTTTTCGAGCAAGGCAAACATATTCTTCTTGTAAGCCTCAACGCCCGGCTGGTCAAATGGATTGACCCCGAGAACATAGCCACTGATACCACAGGCCTTCTCAAAGAAATAGATAAGCTGCCCAAGGTAATATTCATTCAGCCTGGGAACTGAGATTTGCAAATTGGGCACCCCTCCATCCACATGAGCAATTGCGGTTCCCAGTTCAGCCATTTTGTTCACCTCGTCGACCCTTTTACCGGCCAAGAAGTTCAGGCCATCCAGGTTGTCGGGATCCACCGGTATCTCAACGGTCTGGTCGGGAGACCCGACTGATATTACCGTCTCAAATAATTTTCTTTCTCCTTCCTGTATATACTGCCCCATAGAGTGCAGGTCGGAGGTAAAATCCACACTGGCGGGGAAGATTCCCTTGCCTTCCTTGCCTTCACTCTCGCCATACAGCTGTTTCCACCATTCGGCGAAATAATGGAGTTTGGGATTGTAGTTGACCATGATCTCCACCATATAGCCTTTGCGGTACAGCTCATTCCTTACGGCAGCATATTGTTCGGCAGGATTTTCGCTGAACGGAACACCCGGCGCAGTTAACTTTTCCATGTCGGCAGCACCTTCAACCAGCTGCCTGATATCGAAACCGGCAACAGCAATGGCAATCAGACCGACCGGAGTAAGGACCGAATAGCGGCCACCGACGTCATCAGGGATAACATAGGTTTTATACCCTTCGCTATCGGCAAGTTTCCGGAGGGCACCGCGGGAAGCGTCTGTAACAGCAACAATTCTTTCCCTGGCCTCTGCTTTTCCGTAACGTGTTTCAATATCCTGTTTGAGGAGACGGAAAGCTATAGCGGGTTCTGTAGTCGTTCCCGACTTGGAAATTACCACGAGAGCATATTCTTTTTGGCTCAGCAGCTCCCGGAGTTCAAAAAGATAATCCTCACTGATGTTTTGTCCGGCAAAAACGACCAGGGGATGTGTTCCCGGTTTCAGGGCAGCAAAGTTGTCGGAAAGCGCATCAATAACAGCCTTCGCGCCAAGATAGGATCCGCCGATCCCAACCACAACCAGTAAGTCGATTTTCTTGTCCAGCAACCTCCTGGCTGTGTTTTCGATATCGGCTAACTCAATACCTGAAATCATTCCGGGTAATTTAACCCAACCCAAAAAATCATTACCCTTTCCGGTTTTAAGGTGTAATGCTTCATTGCTTTGGCTTGTAATGGCCGAATATCCTTCAATAGCTTCCTTTCCGGCAAAGCCAAGGGCACGGGTGTAATCGAATTTCATATTATTCATAATCTGTTATGTTAATTTTTCAGTTAATCGCTGAATTTCTTTCCTTGGGGGCCTGTTATTATACAGAATCTGGTAAACCGCTTCACAGATGGGCATATCTACATTATACTTTTCATTGATTTCCCGGATGGTCTTTGCGGCATAGTACCCTTCGGCTATCATGTGCATCTCAAGCTGGGCAGTCCGTATGGAATATCCCTTCCCGATCATGGTTCCGAATGACCGGTTCCTGCTGAATTGCGAATAGGCTGTAACCAGCAGGTCACCCAGATAGGCAGAGCTTTTTATGTCGCGGTTTATGGGATGCACTGCACCCACAAATCGCTCAATTTCCTGAATGGCATTAGCCACCAGGACGGCCTGGAAATTATCACCGTACATAAGCCCGTGTACAATGCCGGCAGCAATGGCAATAATATTCTTAATGACCGAGGTATACTCCGTACCCCATATATCGTCTGAAGTGTTGGTCCGGATATACCTGCAGTTCAAAAAATTACAAAACTGTGCTGCCTTACCTTCATCCTGGCAGGCAATGGTCAGATAGGAAAGCCTTTCAAGGGCAACTTCCTCCGCATGCGAAGGCCCGGCAATTACACCAATGGAAGAAAACGGCACATTATAGCGGGAATTAAGATACTCGGCCACTACCATTCCACCTGAGGAGATCAGGCCTTTAATTCCGGAAACAATATATTTCCCGGAGATGTCCTCTTCCAGACCCGACAGTGAATCCTGAAGAAAGGCAGAAGGAATGATTAATACCAGCACGTCTGCATCGCGGACAACCTGATTGATGTCAGCGGAAAAAGAAATTCGTGAAAGGTCAAATTCAACTCCCCGGAGATAACCGGGATTATGGCGGTATTGCTGAAACTGTTCGATCGTTTCGTTATCCCTGATATACCAATTGATATGGGGTACGTTTTCCAGCAGGATCTTGGCTACCGCCGTAGCCCAGCTTCCACTTCCCAGAACGGCAACCTTGCTCTCCTTTGGATTCATGAAATTGAAATTCAAATCATAACGACATTTCAGAATGGCAGATACCTGCCGTATATTGGCAAGACAAATCCCGGAGGATTAACTCCGGTCCTCCCCTGCTGCTTCAATCCAGCTTTTAACCTCATCCGGCAACGGATTGGTCAGTCCGAGCTTATTCTTTTTGTTGTAGCCGCAAAGGTCCTGATGAAGCTTGGTATGCTTGTCAACCTCCTTTAATTTACCGAGGGTTGTATAACCAATACTTTTGATTACCTCTGCCCATCCGGCAGGGATTCCGGCTGCCTCAAACTCTTCTGTTGAACTCTCCGTTTCCTGCCTTTTCGGCTCAGGCTTCATCTGAGGGAAAAACAACACATCCTGTATCGACAGATTGTTGGTCATGAACATGGTTAGCCGGTCAATTCCGATTCCCATACCGGAAGTCGGAGGCATACCGTATTCAAGTGCCCGAAGGAAATCCTGATCTATAAACATGGCTTCATCATCCCCTTTCTCAGATAAACGAAGCTGTTCTTCAAACCTTTCCCGCTGGTCGATCGGGTCATTCAGCTCAGAATAGGCATTTGCCAGTTCTTTCCCGTTTACCATCAGTTCAAACCGCTCAGTAAGCCCAGGATTATCGCGGTGTTTTTTGGTAAGCGGCGACATTTCTACCGGATAATCGATAATAAAGGTAGGCTGCACATAATGAGCCTCGCATTTCTCACCGAAGATCTCGTCAATCAATTTCCCTTTCCCCATGGAAGGATCTGTTTCAATGCCTAATTTATCGCAGATCTCCCTCAGTTCGGTTTCAGATTTCCCTGCAATGTCATAGCCTGTATGGGTTTTTATCGCCTCATACATGGTAACCCTCGGATAGGGCGCCTTATAATCGATTACCTTGTCGCCAAGCTGCACAGTTGTTTTTCCATGGAGGGCCAGTGCCACCCGTTCCACCATCTGCTCAGTGAATTCCATCATCCACTTGTAATCCTTATAAGCCACATAAATCTCCATAACCGTAAACTCCGGATTATGGGTTCGGTCCATGCCTTCATTACGGAAATCCTTGGCGAACTCGTATACCCCGTCAAAACCTCCGACAATCAGCCTTTTCAGGTAAAGCTCATTGGCAATCCTGAGGTACAGGGGCATATCCAGCGTATTGTGGTGGGTGATAAAAGGCCTGGCTGCGGCACCGCCCGGGATAGGCTGAAGGATCGGGGTTTCCACTTCGAGATATCCGTTTTCATTGAACATCTCCCGCATGGTATTAATAATCCTGGTTCTTTTGACGAAAGTATCCTTTACGTGCGGATTCACTATCAGGTCAACATATCGCATACGGTACCGCTGCTCCATATCGGTATAAGCATCGTAAGTGACACCGTCCTTTTCCTTGACGACCGGAAGCGGCCTGAGCGATTTGCTAAGCAGCACGAGCTCCCTGACGTGCACAGAAATCTCACCCATCTGGGTTATAAACACAAAACCCTTTACCCCAATGGTATCGCCGATATCCAACAACTTCTTAAAAACCTCATTATAGAAAGTTTTGTCCTCACCTGGACAAAGTTCATCCCGGTTGACATACAACTGAATCCGGCCGCTGGAATCCTGGAGTTCAGCAAAAGATGCCTTGCCCATTATTCTTTGGCCCATTAATCTGCCAGCCAGGCAAACTTCCTGGTAATTATTTAAATCTGCCTTATAGTTGTTTTTTATTTCTTCGGCCAGGACATTTACAGGATACTCCGCCGCGGGGTAAGGGTCGATACCCAACTCACGTAATCTCTTAAGGGAATTTCTCCGGATGATTTCCTGCTCACTCAATGATATCATTGTCATGCTCAAATATTTACTTTTCGAAATATGGCTGCAAAGATAGAAAAAGAATTTGTCTGCAGTTTTTGCTAAGAAGGCAATCAGGCAAAGTTATCCGGAAAGAATTTACCCCGGAATTATTATCACACTGATTATCTGCATCTTAAAAAAATCTTTGTGTGTGGAAAGGCTTTTATAACCGTTATCATTTTGCATTTTATATCTTTGCAAAAATCTAAATGCGACAGATAAAAAGACGGAAAGGTTAAGCATGGGTAAAGTTTGGAATCTAAAGCCACAGGGCGACATAAATGATATAAAACATCTGTCGGCAGCGTTAAATGTTAATATGGTGATAGCGAACCTTCTGGTTCAGCGTGGCATAAAAACGTTTAACGAGGCCAAATCATTTTTTCGTCCCCGCCTGACCGATCTTCATGATCCCTATCTGATGAAAGATATGGATAAGGCGGTCGCAAGGCTTGAACAAGCCATCCAGAGCCAGGAGAAGGTACTGATTTACGGAGATTATGATGTCGATGGTACTACTTCGGTAGCCATGATGTACCTATTTCTGAAAGATTACCTGAACAACATTGATTTTTACATCCCAGACCGTTATTCCGAGGGTTACGGAATATCTCCCCGAAGTATTGAATATGCGGCAGAAGAAAATTTTTCACTGGTAATCGTTCTGGATTGCGGGATAAAAGCCGTGGAAAAGATAAATGCCGCAAAAAACAGAGGCCTGGATTTTATCATTTGTGACCATCATAACCCCGGGGAGCAAATACCCAGTGCCGTTGCGGTCCTGGATCCCAAGCGGCCCGATTGTGAATATCCCTACAAAGAGTTATCGGGTTGCGGTGTAGGTTTTAAATTACTGCAAGCATATACCCAGAAAAACAATATCAGTCCGGAGAAACTTTACGACCTCCTCGACCTGGTTGTGGTCAGCATTGCCTCCGACATTGTTCCGATAACCGGGGAAAACAGGGTCCTTGCATACTTCGGGCTTAAGAAGCTAAACACCAATCCGGGGATGGGACTGCAAACCATCATCAACTATGCAGGCCTTTCGGGAGAAGAGATTACCATCAGCGACATCGTATTTAAAATCGGGCCCAGGCTAAATGCATCCGGCCGGATTGAGCACGGCAAGAAATCGGTACAAATCATGGTTTCCATCGATGAGGTAAGCTCCGACGCGCTTGGTGGAGAAATTGACTCTTTTAATGAGATCCGAAAAACCCTTGACCGTGATATTACCCAGGATGCGCTGGATATGATCGAGAACAATCCGGAGCTTAAGAACCGGAACAGCACGGTGATATATAACCGCGACTGGCACAAGGGAGTTGTCGGGATTGTAGCTTCAAGACTTACCGAATTTTATTACAGACCAACCGTAGTGCTCACTGAGTCGAATGGACTTGCCACCGGATCTGCCAGGTCGGTTAAGGATTTTGACCTCTACGAAGCCATCGGATCCTGCAGTGACCTCCTTGAGTCTTATGGCGGTCATATGTATGCAGCCGGACTCACCATGAAGATCGAAAATGTATCTGAATTTTCACGACGGTTCGAGGAGATTGTCACCAGAAGCCTGGCGGGGCAACCTCAAATACAGACCATTGATGCCGATGCCAGAATCGCCCTACACGAAATTACACCCAGGTTTTTCAGGATCCTGAAACAGTTTGAACCCTTCGGTCCACACAATCCAATGCCTGTTTTCATAACCGAAGATGTCATTGATTCGGGATCAAGCAGACTGGTAGGAAAAAATACGGAACACATTAAGATGGACCTCGTTGAACCCGATGATTCTTCGGCTGTTTATGCAGGTATTGCCTTTAATATGGCAGATAAATTTCCCCTGATCAAGTCGGGGATGCCTTTCGACATTTGTTACTCAGTAGCTATTAATGAATTTCGCGGAAAAACCAATCTGCAGTTATACATAAGGGATATCAAGGTAAAAGACATCTGAAAAAGAACATCTCCTGCCTGATTCTCAAATTCTTCATGACCTGAACACTTCTGCCGCAATTATTGAATTCTCAACCGGTCTGGCATACATTTTAATAAATTTCCTGGCAGCCTCTTCCGGATTCTGAGGAATTTGCTTCTGAACATCCTCTACCATTTTCCGGAAATCGACCATATCCTGGGCACTGTAATGATCAATAAACTCCCCGGCGCCATACATTAATTCATACGCCACATAATTATAGGGCCACAACTTGTAATACTGGTGTATACGGTGATCGATACGAACAGCTAATTCCTGAACGAACTCATTGGCCGACAGGTGGTTATTCTGCTGAAGAAAGCTTTGCAGGATGGGTTTTCCAAAGGAGAAATGAACCCTCCCCTTTGGTTTGAATATTCCTTCTTCCATATTGTGGAGATCATGGGCCTTGGTTTTTTCATACCCGCCCGCTTCGCGCATGATCAGTTCTTCCACTTTACATATTCCGCACGGTTCAATCTCATATGAAATGGACAGAGGCACGATGGTCAGTTCGCCAAAACCTTCTGCCAGGCTTTTTTCATTGCTCATATTGAGCATCTTCAGCAGAGCGAGCTGGGTCTGGTCATCACCATCTTTTGTCCGGCCCTCGCGCTGTGCGATCCAGACCGAATTGTTATTCTCCACGATCGAGCCCCTGATATACTGGGAAAGTTTCCTGGATGCCTCCAACAGCTCCCGTGAAGCGATATTTCTCTTAACGACAAATGCCCTGTTCAGCTTTACCGCATGAATAATCCAGTCGTAGATCAGGAGGTTATCACCGATGGCAATCTGTGTGGTGTTCATGCCGTTAGACAGGATCAGATAATTCAGGAAAGCAGCATCCAGTATGATATCCCTGTGGTTGGATATAAAAAGATAGGCCTTTGATTTATCCAGATTCTCAAGACCACTGCAGGTAAGTCCCTTTGTCGTCGTGTGTACAATGATCTCAACCAGATGCCTTACAAACGTCGACTGAAGCTCCTCTACCGTCCGGATATTCTCAAGCTGCCGCCTCATCTTCACTTTGATTTCAGGTTTCCGGAATAAATAAGACAGCACCTTATCAAACACCGGATCCTTCAATACCAACTTAAGTTTCTCGGGGATCTCATCATTGTTATAGGGCCTTATGTCCTCAAATTCACTTACCTGCATAATATTTCCGATTTTTTTGCGATGCAAAGTAACAAAATAACATCCTAAAACCGATACCTCAATTGAATTTTAACTTCAGATTTCCTGTTTCCGTCTATTTTACCATGACCGGAACTTATGGTTTCCTGCCCGGAATACAGAGTACTTCCGGCTTTTAACCAACACTCCAGACCATCAGATAATTTCGCTTTGGTATTTATATATACGCGAAAACCATCGCCAAAAACAGAAATTGTGGAGAAATTGTACAACAGGTCATTTTCATAGGCGTAAATTCTTGAATGGTATCCCTCCGTGGAAAACCACATTAACCGGGTGGTCACCGATAATGGATACCGGGAGGGGGTCCATCCGACATCCTGAAACACCATAAAACCTGTCTCCACTCCGGTCAGCTCAAACCTGGAGTGTTCAATCCGGCTCCTGACGAACAGCCTGTCGCTCAACTGATAGCGAAGATTCAACCTGTAACCGTCCTTCCTCTGTCCAAGATCCTCATAAAAATTCGAATTTTTCACTTTAGTGGCCTTAAATTTGGTTTTCCAGCGTACATAAACATTCAGTTTCCTGGAGTACCTCCAGTCACCCTGAACAAAATAGTCATATCCCGAAGAAGGTCCGGCAGTGGAATAGGTTATCCAGGGAAAACGAAACCAGTCGGCATATCCCGAAAGGGTAATTTTTGGAAACGGAAATGCCTTTAGCCCAAAATAGAATCCTGTTTCGTTGGCGATGGTACTGCCTTCCCCGAAGGCATTGCCCCAGGTTGAATGGTAACTAACCCCGTAGTGCCTGAATACCATCGAGATATTCAACTGGTCATGCAAACGGCCCTGCATTCCGTGAATCATGGCAACACCTCCCGACCGCGATATGGCCATCTCTCCGAAGAACTGATATTTTCCGGGTATATACCGGTAATCAAAGCTGAAATTAAGGTTTTCCCGTCCCCTGAACATAAATCTCTGGTATAACTGGTCACCCCGGATAAACGGATACTGAAACTGTTCATACAGGATATTTATTCCGGCAAAGAGGTTTCCGGAGGTTATTCCGGCAATGAACCCCGTCACCAGGTGCCTTACACTGTTTTTGTCTTCAATTTCAGAAAGAGTCCGGTGATACCCCGAATTTTGCAAGCTTGAAAAAGTGATCCTGCCAGTTTCATCGGTCTTTAGATTTCCATCCGATTTTTTTCCTGAAAGAAAAAGGTGGGAGCGAATATTACCGAACCGGAAGCTTGCCGCTGCACCCCTGAAAAAGAAATTTTCACCTGTTGAAGTATATGGGCGTACCTGGCCGGCAGGCCTTGAAGACTGAATTACCTCAGCCGATTTACCCATAGAAAATCCCTGCGACAACACCAGGCCCTGTCCCGTCCGGACAGAATAATCGCCGGCTATTATCCCCGGAACACGATCATTGATCCTGAAAGCCAGATGGAAGGAATAGAAATCAAACCCATAGGGATTGGTTCCCCTGAAAAAAGGCTCACCCGGATCATTTTCGCCGGTAATGCCAGCCTGAAGACTCTTACCCTTCTGAAAAAGATATCTGGCGTAAAGTTTTTGTGGACCACCCTGAAAAGCAGGAGGTTTATCACCCTTCGGATAATAGCCTGCAGGTTTCGGAAAAGACTGCCAGCCTTTCAGCAGCACCTGCTGACGTGCATAATCCCGTCCGCCGGTTTTTAAATAATCCCGATTCCCGGGGAAAGCAATAATGGTAAACGCAGAAATTTTCCCGGCCAGTTCCCTGCCGATTCCTTTGACCGAGGTAAGCTCTGACATAGTCTGAAACAATCCCGCCTTCTGCCGGTATTCCACAATATTTCCGGCAGTAACCTCATCCAGAAAAGGAATCCGGAGAAGTTCTTCTACAGATGCCGAATTGATATCCAGCGGATTCTCCGATAAAAGAACCAGTTCTTCGAGCCAATGACTAATATCAGACTCTTCCTCCATCTCCTCGGATAACCATTCGATAAACCGTTCTGCATTAAAGGTGCTGTTTTCCTGACCACCCGTCTCAGCCCTGCAGAAGAGAACGAGCCAGCCGATGAGTGCAAATGGTAACAGAGGACTTTTCATAGGGTAAATTTTATACCTGCTGCAGGTGTAAAACCGAGAACATGCTGATAGGAGTAGGCAATATCGAAGACATATTTTCCTATTTGGAAACCGGCGCCCCCCGATGGGCTGAATGGCCATCCCGACGCACCTGCCCTGATAAAGACCCCGTTGGCAGGCATCCATTCCATTGCCGTGCGGAACAGCCAGGGCCTGTGACGGTTTTTTTCAAGCTCCGACATCCACTGCAGGCCGTCACTGATATGCCAGACCTCCCCGATGCTGAACATGCGTCGGGGATGAAATGCCAGGCCAGCTCCTTCAATCCTTCCCCAATATGGCTCAACATAACGTATCCCTATTGTAAGCGCAGCAGAGATTGCATAAAGTACCCCGGTCTCAGCCATAAATCCGGTGCGTGACCGGATTCTCTCCGGAAAGGTCACTGAAATGGCTTCGAACTTCAATCCGGCCATAAAGTTCGGTCCGAATGGACGTGCAAAGGAGAGTCCTGTGCAGCGTTCCCGGTAAATTCCGGAACCAAACTGTCTGTATACACCGCCCCAGACTCCCTTACCACCGGGGATCGCGACGCCTGCCATTAATGTTGAGTACTCTCTGATCAGAAATCTCGATTCATGGCCTGCGTAGAGGGAGACCTTCCTGTCGGCAGCCAATCCGGCCGGATTTCCGAAAAGTGCCTCCGGACCAGACAACGCAGAAGAAAATCCGGCCAATGAAATTGATCTTGCACCTGAGGCTGGGCCATAACCTGCCGTCAGACAATCTGTAACAACCAAAATAAATAGTAATGCAAACAGCCACTTGCTGTACTGAGGGTAAAAAGATTCCATGTTCAGGGTATTAACTAATAATTGGTGCAGGGAGCTGGCTAAGAATTACAATAAAAACAAAAAAAATCAGACTGTCCCGGATAATTGAGTCAGCCTGATTATTCATATGCCTCTATCAGAGACTGTTTGCAAATATTACATACCCAGGGCGATTAACTCCCCTGTGAGACAACCTCGCATTCGCTCCACCTAATTGGTTTTAAACTTGAATTTCACTTCGGAAAGATCCTGGTTGGCCTTGATAATCTTTCCCTTAAGGTTCTCCTTGTACGAAACAAATTTTTCCATCAGTTCCTCGTCACCGGAAGCCATAATTTGAACGGCCAGCAGTGCGGCGTTCATGGCACCGTTCACTGCCACGGTAGCCACAGGGATTCCGGGAGGCATCTGCACAATGGACAACAAAGCATCCAGTCCGTCGAAACTGGATTTAACAGGCACCCCGATAACCGGCAGCGGAGTCATTGCCGCTACTACTCCCGGCAAATGGGCAGCCATACCGGCAGCAGCAATGATTACTTTGATTCCGCGTTCACGTGCTGACCGTGCAAACTTCTCCACCACATCAGGCGTTCTGTGGGCAGACAAAGCATTGATCTCAAACGGGATCCCGAACTCATCCAGAATCCTTGCAGCCGCTTCCATTACTCCCATATCCGAAGTGCTGCCCATAATGATACTAACTTTTGGTGTCATGTTACGAATTTATTTTTAAGTATTTAAATAGTTTTGTTTCTTTGTGATTCCTTTGGCGAAAATAAGGTAAATTCATTTATCCCAAAGAATCTGATCAGGTTGTAATACGTTTATCATGAAAAAAATAAAGTTACTCGACAAAGAGTTCCAACTCTACATTCCTTATGAGAAAATCAGGTCAGTGATCGAAAAGATCGCTCAAGATATGAACCGTGACCTGGAAGGTGCCTCTCCGCTGTTTGTGTGTGTCCTGAACGGAGCCTTCATGTTCGCGGCAGATTTATTTAAACGGATTGAAATCCCGGGTGCTGAAATTACCTTTGTTAAAATGGCATCCTATCATGGAATCCACTCGTCAGGGACCATCAGGCAGCTCATCGGGCTCAACGAGGCGATCGAGGGAAGAACGGTTGTGGTCATAGAGGATATAGTTGACTCCGGCTCAACGGTCGAGGAAATCCTTGCACAGTTAGCTATTCTGAAACCTCAGGAAGTTAAAATTGCCACGCTGTTATCAAAACCGGATGCCATGATCAAGAAAGTTAACCTCGACTATGTAGGCCTGGAAATCCCGAACGACTTTATCGTTGGCTACGGGCTTGATTACGACGGACAGGGCAGAAACCTGATCGACATATACTCAATTGTACAATAATACAACCGAAACGCATGCTAAATCTGGTACTATTCGGCCCTCCCGGCGCGGGTAAGGGTACTCAGGCGGAATACCTGATAAAAAACTACAACCTGATCCATTTATCCACCGGGGATCTTTTGAGGAGTGAAATTGCTTTACAGTCCGTTTTGGGACTTGAGGCCAAAATGTTCATGGACCGGGGAGAGCTGGTCCCCGACAAAACCGTAATCGGGATGATCAGGAACAAAATCAGTACAAACAGTACGGCGAATGGCTTTATTTTCGATGGATTTCCAAGAACCGTCGAACAGGCTGTCGCCCTCGATGAGTTGCTGAATGATCTTGGGAAACCCATTTCCGGGATGTTGTCGCTGGAGGTTGATCAACAAGAGTTGATTGACCGGTTGATGAAAAGAGGACAGATTTCCGGGCGTTCTGACGACCAGGACCTTAGCGTTATCAAAAACCGGATAGATGTATACTGGAACAAGACTGCCCCGCTGGTTGATTATTACAACAAGCAGAACAAACATCACAGGATAGATGGTATGGGCAGTATCGAAGAGATTGCCGTCCGGTTGAACGATACCATCCGGAAGCTTCAATAATCTAAAATATAAAATGTCGGAAAACAACTTTGTTGATTACGTAAAAATCTTTTGCCAGTCGGGTAACGGAGGTGCCGGATCGGCTCACCTCCGGAGAGAAAAATTTGTCCCCAAAGGGGGCCCAGACGGAGGAGACGGAGGCAGAGGCGGTCATATTATCCTGAAGGGGAATTCACACATGTGGACCCTTCTGCACCTGAAGTACAAACGCCATATCAAAGCGGGCCATGGCGAATCAGGAGGTAAACAATGCAGCTTCGGTGCCAGCGGGGAGGATAAAATCATAGAAGTGCCCCTGGGAACAGTAGTCAGGGATTCAGAAACCGGAGAATTCATAACGGAAATCACGCACGATGGCGAAACGAGGGTACTGTTTCAGGGAGGGCGTGGCGGACTTGGAAATACACATTTCAAATCTGCAACGAACCAGACTCCTCGTTATGCACAACCCGGTGAACCGGGCATAGAAGGCTGGGTGATTATGGAACTGAAGGTACTTGCCGATGTTGGTCTGGTCGGATTTCCAAACGCCGGAAAATCGACCCTCCTTGCTGCCGTTTCGGCTGCAAAACCTAAAATTGCCGACTACGCCTTCACTACCCTCACACCCAACCTTGGAATAGTAAGCTACAGGGACCGGCAATCGTTCGTGATGGCCGATATCCCGGGAATCATTGAAGGCGCACACCAGGGGAAAGGATTGGGACTCAGATTCCTCAGACATATTGAAAGAAATTCCATGTTATTGTTTCTCGTGCCCGCTGATGCAAAAGACTACCGCGCAGAATATAACATCCTGCTTAACGAGCTTGAGAAATTCAATCCCGAACTGTTAGACAAGGAACGATTCCTCGCCATCAGCAAGGCCGATATGTTAGACGAAGAGCTTATGAAGGAAATCAGCTCCATGTTAAAGGATATACCGCACCTGTTCTTTTCTTCAGTTACGGGCCTTAATATCATCCAGCTGAAAGACCGGATCTGGTCTGTTCTGAACAAAGTTTAATCAATTGGAATGGATTCCATCCTGCAATTCGACCGTGACCTTTTCCTCCTGCTCAATGGCATGCATACGCCATGGTGGGATACGGTAATGCTTTTTATTACCCGGAAGGAGACCTGGCTGTTCCTTTACCTGATGCTGATATATGTAATTGCCAGGAATTATGAGAAAAAATCCTGGATAATCCTGCTCGTCCTGTTAGCCGGATTTGCCGTCAGCGACCAGTTTTCGACCCTGATCAAGGAATTAACGCAGCGTTACCGTCCAGGCCATGAACCCGCCCTGGAAGGACTGGTCCACATTGTGCTGAGGAAAGGCAGTACCTATGGATTTGTCTCCTCTCACGCGTCCAATACATTTTTTGTACTGGCTTTTACCGCTCCGCTTTTTCGCAACCGGATAAGTTTTTTATCTCTGCTCACCTGGGCAATGCTCGTTTCTTACAGCAGAATATACAATGGCAACCACTATCCGTTGGATGTGATTTCCGGCGGTATATTGGGAATCGCATTAGGTATTCTGTTTTATAAAATACTGATCTTTATCGAAACCCGGTTTTTTATTACAAAAACGCCGAGATTCGAAAAAACAGGACTAAGGGAAAGCAATGCAGGATTGATCCTGCTGACCGTATCCACGATCCTGGGGACCATGCTGATGGCGGTTTATATCCTTCACAAATACAACTACCTCTGAAGAAATTTTACATTTTTAAAGCTTCTAACTCATTATTTATCATGCACTTTTCAACCGGAGCCTGTTAGTTAATGGGTAAGGGGCCACAATCAAAACCTCCATGTTTTCCTTATATTTGCATCAAATTTATCAGCAATATGACAGCTCAGTACGACGAAGGTACGATTAAGACACTTGAGTGGCAGGAACATATCCGTAAAAGACCGGGGATGTATATAGGCAAGCTAGGCGACGGCTCTGCGGCTGACGATGGCATATATGTGCTGCTCAAGGAAGTGTTGGACAATTCCATTGACGAATTCATGATGGGTTTTGGCAAGAAAATCGAAATCAAAATCGACCAGGAGCGGGTTTTTGTCAGGGATTACGGAAGAGGGATACCATTAGGCAAGCTGAACGACGTTGTCAGTAAAATGAACACAGGCGCCAAGTACGACTCCAAGGTGTTTAAAAAATCCGTAGGCCTCAACGGTGTGGGCATCAAGGCGGTAAACGCCTTGTCGGCAGATTTCAGCATACGTGCCGTCAGAGAAGGCCAGGTAAAGGAGATCCGGTTCAGTCAGGGTGTACAGACCGAGGAACGCCCGCTGGAACCTACCGACGAGCCAAACGGCACCAGCGTTGAATTCAAACCTGATGAATCCATTTTCAGGAATTACCGGTTTATCAGTGACTATGTGGTCAATATGATCAAGAATTACACGTTCCTGAATGCCGGACTGATCATTGAATACAATGGCCATAAGTATTTCTCCAGAAACGGATTGAGGGACCTTTTGGAAGAGAATCTCGAAGGCGATCCGCTCTATCCGATAATCCATCTACGGGGTGAAGATATTGAAATTGCCCTGACCCACGGAAACCAATACGGCGAAGATTACTATTCGTTCGTCAACGGGCAGCATACATCCATGGGGGGTACACACCTTCAGGCTTACCGTGAGGTCCTGGTTAAAACCATCAGGGATTTTTACAAGAAGGATTTCGAACCAAGCGACATCCGTGCATCCATAGTTGCTGCAATCAGCATAAAGGTAGAGGAGCCGGTATTTGAGTCACAGACCAAAACCAAACTGGGCTCGCGTGATATGGGTCCCGACGGACCTACCGTAAGGACCCATGTGACCAATTTTGTCCAGAAAGAACTGGACAACTACCTGCACAAAAACCAGGAAACGGCAGAAGTCCTGCTGAGAAGGATCCAGGAATCGGAACGAGAGCGAAAAGCGATTTCCGGCATAAAAAAACTGGCCAAGGCCCGGGCGAAAAAAGTCAGCCTGCACAACCGTAAACTCAGGGATTGCAGGATCCATTTCAACGACAACGACGAAAAAAAGGAAGACACCTGCATTTTCATCACCGAAGGGGATTCGGCCAGCGGATCCATCACCAAATCCAGGGATGTGGACACCCAGGCGGTTTTCAGCCTGAAAGGCAAGCCGCTCAACACATTCGGGCTAACCAAGAAGGTAGTTTATGAGAATGAGGAATTTAACCTGCTGCAGGCGGCCCTGAATATCGAAGACAGCATCGAAGACCTCAGGTACAACAAGGTAATTATTGCCACAGATGCCGACGTCGACGGAATGCACATCCGGCTGCTGCTTATCACTTTCTTCCTGCAGTTTTTCCCTGAACTGATCCGTAAGGGCCATGTATTCATATTACAGACACCCCTTTTCAGGGTCAGGAACAAAAAACAAACTTACTACTGCTATTCCGAAGAAGAAAAAATGGCCGCAGTAAACCTGCTTAAAGGAAATCCGGAAATTACACGTTTTAAAGGACTTGGGGAGATATCCCCTGATGAATTCAAAAATTTTATCGGCGATAACATCAGGCTGGATCCGGTTCAGATGAAAAAACATGAATCGATGACCCAGATGCTGGAATTTTATATGGGCAAGAATACACCCGAACGTCAGGATTTCATCATCGACAACCTTTATGTTGAAAAGGATGAAGTAGCCTGAACCATCAAACATTGTTAGCATTATGTCGGAAGAAAAAATACAGCCACAGGATATTAAACCGGATGGCGGCAAGGAAGAGGTTACTTACCTGTCGGGGATGTACCGGGAGTGGTTTCTGGATTACGCATCCTATGTAATCCTTGAGCGTGCGGTGCCCTATGTGATTGACGGCCTAAAGCCTGTTCAGCGGAGGATTCTTCATGCCATGCGGGAGATGGATGACGGAAGGTACAATAAGGTGGCCAATATCATCGGCCAGACCATGCAATACCATCCCCACGGGGATGCCTCCATCGGCGATGCGCTAGTTCAGTTAGGACAGAAGGATCTGCTGGTCGACACCCAGGGAAACTGGGGCAACGTGCTTACCGGCGACGGAGCCGCTGCTCCGCGTTATATTGAAGCACGGCTTTCCAAATTAGCCCACGAGGTCTTGTTTAATCCTAAAACCACCGTGTGGAAACTTTCCTACGACGGAAGGAAGAAAGAACCAGTGACCCTGCCGGCCAAATTCCCGCTCCTGCTGGCACAAGGCGTCGATGGGATCGCAGTGGGATTAGCCTCGAAAATTTTTCCGCACAATTTTAACGAACTGCTTGACGCAGCCGTCGCTTACCTGAAAAATGAAGATTTTATCCTCTACCCCGATTTCCCGACCGGAGGATCGGTAGACGTAGCCAAATACAATGACGGCCTGCGGGGCGGGGTGATTAAGGTAAGGGCTAAAATCGAGAAACGCGACAGCAAAACCCTGGTCATCACCGAAACTCCTTTCGGAAAAACGACTTCGTCATTAATTGAATCCATCATTAAGGCAAACGAAAAAGGCAAGATTAAGATCAGGAAAATCGACGACAACACGGCAGCCAATGTGGAAATCCTGGTCCACCTGGCTCAAGGGGTTTCGTCAGATAAAACCATCGACGCCCTGTATGCCTTCACCGACTGTGAAATCTCCCTCAGTCCGAATGCCTGTATCATTGAAAATGACAAACCGGCCTTCATAGGCGTTTCCGAGATCCTCAGAAAGTCGGTCGACTCTACCCTGCAGTTGCTGAAACTGGAGCTGGAGATCAGGAAAAATGAGCTGGAGGAAGCCTGGCACAATGCCTCCCTGGAAAAAATTTTCATCGAAGAGAGAATCTATAAGGATAAGGGTTTTGAGGAGGCCGAGAACATGGATGCCGCCATTTCGCATATCGACAAACGGCTTGAACCCTGGAAACCCCGGCTCAGAAGAGAGGTTACCCGTGACGATATCCTCAGGCTTATGGAGATCAAAATGGCCCGAATCCTGAAATTCAACGCCTTCAAGGCAACCGACTATCTTCTGGGTATTGAGGAAGAAATTGCACAGGTGTTGGAGAACATCAAAAATATTGTTCCTTATACCATTGACTGGTTTGTAAGGCTGAAATCCAAATACGGCAAGGGCAAGGAACGTAAGACTGAAATCAGGAATTTTGAAAACATCGTTGCCGCCAAGGTAGTGGTCGCCAATGAGAAACTGTATATCGACCGGGCAGAAGGCTTCATGGGTACCGGACTGAAAAAGGCGGAATATGTATGCGACTGTTCAGATATCGACGACGTTATCGTATTCAGGCGGGACGGTACCTATTTTGTGACTAGGGTGAGCGAAAAGGCATTTGTCGGCAAGAATGTCATCCATGCCGATGTTTTCAGAAAAGATGACGACCGTACCATATACAACGTGGTCTACCGTGACGGGAAAACCGGATTCTCCTATATGAAAAGGTTTGCCGTTACAGGGGTAACCCGCGACAAAGAGTATGACGTCACCATGGGCACAAAAGGTTCCAAAATAGTATATTTCTCCAATAATCCCAACGGTGAGGCAGAAGTGCTGCGGGTAATCCTCAAACCTAAGCCCAGGATTAAAAAACTGGTGTTCGAGGTGGATATGGGTGAACTGGCGATCAAAGGACGTCAATCGATGGGCAATATACTTACTAAATATGAAGTCCACAAAATAACCCTCCATGAACGCGGGATATCCACCTTAGGCGGGTTAAAAATATGGTTCGACCCCGACGTACAGAGACTGAATGCAGATAAACGGGGCAAGTACCTGGGTGAATTTATGGGCGAGGATAAGATCCTGGTAATATACAAGAGCGGAGAATACCAGCTATATAACTATGACCTGGGGACACACTTCGGGAACAATATATTAGCCATCGAAAAGTTTGATCCGGGGAAAATACTGTCTGTTGTCTATTACGATGGAGAACAGGAATTTTATTATGTCAAGCGTTTCGAAATAGAAGAGACACTCAACAAGCTGATTTGCTTTATAGGTGAACCGGACAAGAACAAACTGGTGAGTGTAACCTGGGTACGGTATCCGCGTTTTGAACTGGAATTCGGCGGAAAAAACAGTGACCGGGAGAATGAAATCATAGAAGTTGCGGAATTTATAGGCATTAAAAGCTGGAAGGCTAAGGGGAAACGACTCACCAACTACTATGTCGAGAATATTAAAGAACTGGAGCCGGTCATCAGGGATGAGCATGAGACCGGCACAGAAGAAGCTGAACAGGATAAGGGGACTATCGGAACAGACGACATTCCTTTTGAAGTTCAGCGGCCTGGTGACGAAGATGCCAATCAAATGACTCTCTTCTGACCATGCGTATATACCTGATCGGATATATGGGATGCGGTAAATCGACTTTGGGTTTGAAACTTGCCGGAGAACTGGATCTGACCTTTATCGATCTGGATAAATTCCTTGAAGAGAGGAATTACAAAACCGTGCCCCAGATATTCAGTGAATTCGGAGAAGAAGGATTCAGGCTCAGGGAGAGGCGGGCTTTAGAGGAAGTTTCTGAATTTACGGATGTCGTTGTAGCCACCGGAGGTGGTGCGCCATGCTTTTACGACAATATGGAATTGATGAACCGGACAGGAATTACCGTTTTTTTAGATATCGAAACCTCAATTATTGCAGAAAGACTGATAAAATCAAAGACTGAGCGTCCGCTCATTGCAGGAAAGTCAAAAGCAGAACTGGTCCGTTTTATTCAGGAATCACTGAAAAAGCGAAAACCATTCTATGAACAGGCACAATTAAGAATCAGTAAACCAGATGGTGCATTAAACGAAATAATTGCAGAAATCCGCCAAAAAAAGTAAAAAAAAACTTACTATTTATTTGCAGAATAAAAAATCAGCATTACCTTTGTTGTACTTCACGTCAGATATAGATCTGACATTGTGTGTTTGGGGGTTAACATTTGAAAAGGGGAGCTATAGAGCTCCCTTTTTTTATTATAATCTGCTCCGGACTTTATAAAAAAAATGAAATATTCTTCAACCCCGTTAATCCTTTTAGCAAATCGAAAGTCATATTACTCACAAAGAGATGTTGATCTCTTCATAAGTTTGTTTAGTTTGGTTAGTAAAAATGCCATCTTTTCTGATGGCATTTTTTTTTATTCTATTCCGGGAGCATGCTCAAGCAGAAACTCCTCTGCCTCAACAGACCACAATCCCCTGGTCTTATCAGTTATTCGCGCCAGTTCGGCGTAAAAGGGATCACTTGCACCCAATTGTGCAAAATCGCTGATCGCAGTTAGGGGAAGGTCTTTGTGCGTATAAATCAATTTTTTACCTCCCTGAATTTCCGGCAGCTTCAGTGTGGTTTCGATAACGGCATTCAAACCTCCGATATGGGTTATCAGTCCGGCCGGATCCAAACCCTTTGACATACAGTCCAGTGCTTCCACCAAATCGTCGTTATTGCCGCCTGAAGTTCCCACGATATGGGTAGAGGCATAGTGTACGTTATAGAAATTCATTTTAGCCGAGAATTTTGGATCTGACGGGCCGGCAAAGAAGTTGAGACATCCGTCGGGGGCTAATATGGCATCCCCCTGTTCGATTACCGAAGGTACCGGGGCAAAAACAAATACATCATGGTACCCTTCGCCTCCTGATATACTCTTCAGTAGACCGACCGGATCTGAAACATTTCCGGTATTCATATAGACCAGTTCAATTCCGTTTTCTTTGGCCCAACCGACCGGGAAGATGGTTGCTGCCCTGTCGAGTCGGCTTTGGTCAATATCCGTAATCACCAAAAGAGAAGGTTTGCGGTCGCGGCGGTTAATCACATAATTAATGGCAGCCAGACCCATCGGCCCCACTCCGGCAAGTATAGCCATCTTTCCGCCCTGTACGATTTCCATTTCGTGAACATATGAACCCGGCCGGGTATGATAGTTGGCATGCATCGCGCCGATGACACAGGAGAGCGGTTCAGCCAGCGATGCCGGATAATACCCTTGTCCGTCGTATGGCAGCAGACAATCCTGAACCAGCACATCCTTCGGGATAATTACATAGGTGGCATTACCGCCAATATAGGGGTAGCTGTATCCGGGAGCACTCAATATCCCTACAGGTCCTTCAGGATAATAGATCGCAGGCTGAATGGAATACTTCTGTCCCGGATGGAACTTATGCTTCCAGTTTGCGCCGACTTCAATAATCTCACCGCTGAACTCATGGCCGATAATCACCGGATTATTATGCACATCGTCAGGAATTCTTTTATGGTCCGGCCCCTGATGCGCGGCTTTGTATGAAGACATACAAATACTGTCTGAGACCACCTTCGCCAGGATCTCGTCATCTGTGATCGCCGGAAGCTCAAAGGATTCGAGTCGCAGGTCATTCCTGCCATATAATCTGATTGCTGTTGTTCTCATGTTATTAAAGATTTAAATTCTGATCAACCGGTTATTGCCGGCATAAAACTGCCTTGGTTATATGATGCTAACTCAGCATTTCCTGTCCCCCGGTCACAGGAACTGCCTGTCCGGTCTCATACTCCTGCTCCGTCACATAAAGGATAGCCTTCACCACATCGGCCGGTGTGCAACCTCTTCCTGCCGGAACCTGCATTTCATAATGCCGTTTTACGTCTTCAACGGTCCTGGCTCCTGGTATCTTTCCAGCCTTCAGGTATTGAATAAACAAACCGTTTTCAGGATCTGACCATAATGGTCCGTCGAAATAATTTCCGGGGCATATGGAATTTACCTTGATCCTGTAAGGCATCAGTTCAAGTGCAAAGGATTGTGTGAGCCCGATTCCCCCGAACTTGCCACCAGCATAGGCAAAGTTTTTATTGCTCCCCTTAAGTCCCGATTTGGAATTGATCTGGATGATATCCATAAAATGGTCCGGATGGAATCTGTTCTGAATTTTCATCACTGCGGAAGCATATTTGGCACAGTGAAAATATCCGGTATAATTCACCCGGGTCATCAACCCGAAGGTCTCCGGGGTCATCTCATCCAGTCCGCCAGCCTTCAGTATCCCTGCATTGGAGATCATCACATCCAGCCCGCCGAAAAAGAGAACGCTGTCCCTGACCATAAGGTTCACAGAACCGGCATCGGCAACATTGACAGGGACAAAGAGCGCCTTGTTCATTTTCCCCAATCCATTGAGCCGACCGGCAAAAGCCCTGCCCTTCTCCTCGTTCAGGTCGGCAATGACAATCGAGGCCCCCTCTCCATAAAGCATTTCAGCGATACCGGCCCCAAAACCCTGGGCAGCTCCTGTAATAACCACCACCTTGTTGTCTAACCGGCCGTACCGGACTGAACCGCGGGCAATATTCTTTCGGTAATTTTCCACTTCCCAGTTTTCGATAAAACGGATCTGGTCGGTGGTCATGGGGTGCGAACCGCCAAAATTCCTGGAAAGCACTGAGATCTGGCAGAAATCAAGGACCAGGTCGTGCAGATAATCCAGAGCACCGGCAGAATCGTCTGCTACGATAACCCCCAGGTTCCTGATGAAGATAACCTTAGGCATTACCCCGTTACGTTCCAGGTATTCCGTTGCTTTTTGCCTGATCTCCCGGGTAATGGCATCAGTACTTCCGGTTTGTCCGACATACAGATATTCGGAAAGGCAATACACCACCTGATCGGGAGTAAATGGCACTGAAACGGAGGCGAAGGATCCCGGATCTGCAGTTATCGACCTGATCATCGGGTTGCTGAAAAACCTTGCCAATTTAAGCCTGTCATCTGAGAGTATCATCCTGACAGCCGGGAGAATTTCGGTCATCATTTCGGGTGCCTCATCAGGAGAGAGGTCAGGCAGCTCTGCAAAGCAGGACTTAATTCCTGAAATTATCCCGGCATAGATACCCCGGATCTCATCCACAGAATCGGCGGCAACAAATATGCCGTGGTTCTGAATAAATACCACCTGTGGATCAAGGCCTTTGCTGGCCCTGTAAGCGGCAATCTTTTCCCTGACAAAAGAAAAAAGAA
The DNA here is from genome assembly GCA_030602265.1 of Prolixibacteraceae bacterium. Classification (GTDB taxonomy): domain Bacteria; phylum Bacteroidota; class Bacteroidia; order Bacteroidales; family Prolixibacteraceae; genus UBA1413. The sequence goes on from JAUWAB010000007.1 coordinate 58,347, forward strand.
TAAAGCCGGGGTCGGTATAAGGAATGAAAAGGGCTTTATCGCCGAAAAGCCTGACCGTTACCTGCTCTGCTTCCCTGCTGCACATCAGGGCGTTTACCACGGTGGGATGGGTATGAACCACAAAACGGTAGCCGAACAGATTGTGCAGAGAGGTTTCTACGGAAGGACGCAGCCCCGACTCCGGATTAATCCTGCAATTCAGCAGGGCATTCTTGACCTCCTCCTCCCTTAAAACGGGGTCTTCAGAAAAATGCATTCCTGAAATGGCTTCCAGCCGACTGCGATCCATCACGCAAAAGCCGGATTCCGTTATATCTGAAAGTGCCACCCCGCTGGCTTTAATATATAACTGACTGTCGCTTTTCCACGAGGTATTGCCTCCTCCGGCAATTACAAACTCTTTCTTTTTTCCATAAAACTGAGATATTTCAACCAGTTCGTCAATAGGCGTATGCATAATTATTCACGGATAAAATTTAAAACAATCTCTTTGCCCCATCCGGCCAGATCCTCCAGAATCGCTGAAGAGGGGAACTGATCTGTCGGGAACCCGGAAAGTCCGCGGGCTGTCAGATACTGATGGGCAGCGATGATCGCCGCTCCGCGGAAGTTGATCCGCTCAAGCTCTTCTCCCATTTCTGTATTTCCACGACAGGTTAAGGTCAGCGGATCAAGCTGAGGCGTATTGTGCTCAGAGCCAAAGGTAACGACAAAGCCTTGCTGGTCAAAGAACCTTACAAAATCCAGCAAAACGGACCGCTCATTCCGGCCAGGTATCAGCTCGATCATATAAATACCCTTACTTTTCAGGGTATCAGCCATTGACTGGTAGTCAGCCTCGAACTCAGTGAATCTTCCCTGCGGGTCATCCAGAAGAACCGGATAACATGGAATGCCACCCGCGTCGACAATCAACGAAACCACCTCGTCGAGTGAGAGAAAAGCCTTATCATCCTCAGGCACGAATGCAGGACCACCAGATTTCAACAGGTTATTACGGATCTCATTCTCAAGCGCGGCGAAATTTGTCAGGTCAGATTTAGGCGCCTTCCCTGAAAAGATTTCAGTAAGGGCAGCAATCCGCATTTCATCTGCAGAAAACTTTTCGAAAACGGCTATTCTTACCGCGGCAGCGATATGTCTTTCCCTGAAAAGGTTTCGTGCCAGTCGTCGCTGAAGTTCAGCCGCATCGAAACGGATTCCGGTGGAGGTTTTTTCCAGAAACCGATTGAGCAGCCCGACCATGGTATAAGTCTGCCGGTTACTTTCTGCCTGCAATGTCCGGATGCTCTCCAGACTTGATGTACTCATGGATACGGGGTAGCGCAACCCCTTGCCGCTGAGATATACTCTTCCAGGATTCTGAGGATCGTTGATCCTGACGCCTGAATTCTGGGCATCTTTCTGCAGAGACATAAATTCTATATTGAAGAGCGGAAATACCTTGCTGGCTTTGGCTAACGACGCGAATTCCGCATATCCGTCGGTGGTGTAAAAATCATTGATACCCAGAATGGAGAGCCCCTCTTCCCGCGCCATCTTAAAAGGCTGCTCCATGTCCTCAAATGCGCTGAATGAATAGGGAGTATGTATGTGCCCGTTAACCTTTGGCAAAAATTCTCTATCGCCTGTATTTATTAAGGATCCTTGTGATTCAGGCTTAACTGTTTCCGGATAATAATCAGTCATATTTCTTTATTTCTTAATTATGCTCCAAATTAAGAAAATAAAAGCAATATGCCCATCCTTTGGTATCCTGAATGGAAGCCGTATTTTTTTTTGGAAAAAATATTTTTTATTATATATTTTTGCAGTCTGAGGATTAAGGCTGAAAATCAAAATTAAATCAGCGAATTATTAACCAGATTTCAGGATAGTGAATTTTATTGATCTGAGGAAAACAGCATTATTTTTAACAGGCTTGTTGTTGATAGCCAGGACATTAACGGCAGCGGCATCAGTCCGGGTGGATTCGTTACACATTTATGTACTCGACGCTGAACTTTATACAGACACACTGGATATTGGCCCGGAGTTCGATGTACCCGACGACGCTTTGTTATTCGATGAGGAGGCATTGCCATCCTTTGCCGACATGCTGGACCAGTTTGTTGTCCCCTTTAACGGTAAGGTAATCAGTAAATATGGAATGCGGCGAGGTCGGATGCATACGGGTACCGACATCAAGCTTTTATTAGGGGATACAGTGGTGGCGGCCTACCAGGGCGTTGTCACAAGGGCCCAAACCTACTACGGATATGGCAAACTTGTTGTAATCAACCACAACCATGGCATTGAGACTTATTATGCCCATCTTTCCAACATACTGGTAAGAACCGGTGATACGGTCAGTACGGGACAGATAATCGGGCTTGGGGGCAGGACCGGAAGAGCAACCGGTACGCACCTTCATTTTGAAATCCGCGAGAATGGGAAAGCCTATAACCCGGAGCTGGTTTTTGATTTTGAAAACCAATCCATCAAACAGGAGATTCAGGGGAAGGAGATGCTGGCTGAACTGGTAAAAAAACCAAGGGTAACTGAAAAACAACATGTTATTGAAATGGGTGACACACCCTCAGAATATATAGTAAGGTCCGGAGATTCCTTATGGCTTATTGCCCGCAGGTTCCAGGTAACCGTAAATGAACTTTGCAGGCTCAACAACCTCACCACACAATCGGTATTAAGAATCGGTTCAGTTTTACGTATATACTGATCCAGGTGAATTCCTGAAGAATATTTTGTTGCCCCGGATAAACGGCATATAACCCACTGTTTTTCTCCATAAAATGAATGAGATCAGGTATCTTGAATGCCATATGAACTTTTTTACAGGAAGCACATCGCAGAAAAGCAGGATTTTATATTTTTAGGGCATTAAACCACTACCAAAAAATTGCCTGTAATGAAAAAAATCAGCACATTCCTGCTTCTATTCCTTTTCAGCCTAGTTTTAATTGCACAACCTTCTGGTGGTCCCTACGGACCGACACAAAGGTACTACGAGCTGCCCATTGTTCCGGGGACCATATATTACGTTTCCCCCGGAGGAAAACCCGAATCAAAGGGATTAAGCCCTGACCAGCCCACTGTGATTGAGGCAGCGGTCGAAAAAGCCGTATCGGGCGATGCGATTGTCATGAGGGGAGGGATCTATCGGACAGGAAACCTTACCTTCAACCAGCAAATTGTCATTCAACCATACCGGGATGAGCTCCCTGTTCTGAAAGGGACCAGGATTGCAGAAATCTGGAAGAAAGCTGGCGAAAACCTTTGGGTAACCAGCTGGTCTGCCCTATTCCCCGGAAAACCGGAGAGTTGGTGGAGGCAGGGCCGAGAAGAGCGTTTCACCCCCCTGCACCGGTTTAACAACGACGCGGTATTCATAAACGGACAATACCTGCAGTCGGCCGGAAATACAGGAGAAGTTAATGAAGGCACCTTCTTTGTGGATTATGAAGCCGGAAATATATACATCGGTTCAGATCCGGATGGCAAGCTGGTGGAAATTACGGCTTTCAGGAAAGCACTTGTCAGACCGGATGCTGATGTCCGGGGTATGAAACCTTCAAAAAGGGGTCCAATAATCCGCGGACTGGAATTTACCCAGTATCCCGATACCATGGTTCACATTGGAGGAGACGTACTGGCGATTGACCAGCACGGAAAGGATATTGTGGGAACTCGCTTCGAGGACTGTACCTTCTCCAATTGTTTCAGGATAGGCGTATTTGTGATCAGCGACAGCCTGGTTGTCCGAAACTGTACTTTCACCCATACCAATACCGAAGGGCTTTATGTGGTGGCTTCTTCGGATATCCTGTTAGAGAAGAATATTTTCGGCAGGAACAATATTGAACGCTGGACAGGCTTTTACCCGGCAGCCGTAAAAATCTTCAATCAGTGCAAACGGGCGGAGGTCCGGGATAATCTGGTTACCGACAATCCGGATTCACACGGAGTCTGGTACGACGTGGGCAATACCGACGGCATTTTCGTGAATAATTGGGTTAGGAATATCGGCACTCGCACCACTCCTTTCCGTCCGAATACCATCTGGCACGGCCAGAGTGGCTTCTTCTTCGAGATCTCCAAGGGAGTGGTCTGTGCAGGAAATGTTTTTGAGGAATGCGACAATGGGATCCTGATTCTGAACAGCTCCAACGCAAAAGTATACCAGAATACCTTTATCAACAGCCAGGCAGTTTTTGGACGTGATGAGCGAAGTGCCCAGGGTGACCATTTCGGGTGGCATCCAAGAACCGGTCCCGATGTTGACGAGCGTGTAGGGCATGAATTTGTGAATAACCTTTGTTACGGGAATGGGTCTTTTCAGCGTCCGTTACTGCACATCTGGCAACCCAATTCGCTCTGCCAGAAACTTACTGAGCCTGCATTAAAGAAATTGGACAACAACGCCTTTGTCAACACATCAGATCCGGGACCTGTCATTATGTACAGTCAGGAATTGAACGGAAACTGCCAGTTACCTTTCCATACACCTGAAGAGATGAATAAGGCTACCGGCATCTATTGTCTGAAAAGCATCAGCCTTAAAAACTACCGTGGCCCGCTTTTCAAGGGGCTGCACCTGGGTAATTATGTCCCGCTGTATGAATTTCCGGGAAACGGAACAGCAACTTCATTACCGGATTATATTAGCCGTCATAAAGTATCCACCGGACTTACAACCTATGTCGGGGCTTATGCTCCCTTATCGGAATAAGTCGTTGTATTCGGCAATCGTGAAAGGGCAACGCCTTCAGGTGAAATTTCCATGATTGCAGAAATACAGACCGTTATGAAAGCACCATGATTAGCCAATCACCAGGTGGCAGGCCCGCCTGGACATAATGGCTGGATCGGATGAGCATTCAGCCAGGCCCGCATGAACTTTCGGGCAGGCTGGCCTTATTTTCAGGGCTATCCGGTTCAACCTTGTAGAAGGAACTCATTACTGATCAGGCAGCATTTCGACACTTCCTTAAACAAGGAACTCGTTCCTGCGCAGGAAGTTAGCCCGGCGGCACCTGGCCAAAGACACTCATTCCCGTGCAGGATTGAATCCGGTAATGCGTAAGTTCCTGATCACGAAAGCGTCTCAGACTCCCCTTGCATTCCTGTCAAGTTGTCCGGCCTCCGAAAAATCATTCGTTACCGTATGTCCGTCGAGCGGAAGGATTCTCTGGTGGATCGCATCAATAATCCAGGAGGCCTGAGGGAAGAAATACTCTTCGAGTTCATAGGCAGGCGTTATCCAGTTGCGGGAACCGACCACAACCGGCGGAGCATCGAGATAGTCGAATGCCAGTTCGGTGATGTTGGATGCCAGATCCCGGAGAAAAGAACCCCGTGCGGAAGCATCTCCGGAGATGACTATTTTCCCGGTCTTCTTCAGTGACCCGATGACCGGCTGATAGTTAAACGGAACAAGAGAGCGCGCATCAATCACTTCGGCCGATAATCCATATTTGTCTGCCAGGATATCCGCCGCCTCCAGTGCCCGGTAAAGGGTAGCTCCAATGGTCAGTATGGTGATATCCGATCCTTCCCGTTTAACATCAGGCTCTCCGATAGGGATTTCATAATAACCTTCCGGTACGCCATCCTTATGAAACATCTCACCAATATCGTACACCCGCTGGCTCTCGAAGAAGATGACCGGATCGGTCCCTTGCAGGGCACTGTTCATAAGGCCTTTTGCGTCATAAGGGGTGACAGGGAAAACTACCTTAAGTCCGGGGATATGGGCCGCCAGGGCTGTCCAGTCCTGTGAATGCTGAGCGCCATATTTGGAACCCACTGAGACACGCAGGACTACGGGCATAGTCAACACATTTCCACTCATGGCCTGCCATTTGGGCAATTGGTTGAATACTTCGTCTCCGGCCCGTCCCAGGAAATCACAATACATGATCTCCGGAATCACACGGCCCCCGCACATGGCATACCCGATGGCTGTTCCCACAATCGCCGCCTCCGAAATGGGAGAATTGAACAGCCTGTGGTATGGCAACGCTTCAGTAAGTCCGCGGTAAACGGCAAATGCCCCGCCCCAGTCACGGTTCTCCTCTCCGTAGGCAATAAGCGTGGGATCTTTATAAAAGCGGTCAATAATTGCCTCGAAAAGGCCATCACGCAATACATAATTCCTGATTTTGGAGTGAGGCTTTCCGTTCTCATCATACGCATACCGCTCTTTGGTTTTCAATTGTTTCACCCGTGGATTCTCCTCCAGAGGCATGCTTACTTCAGGTTGACGGTCTTCCATACGGTCTTTCGACTGGCCCGAGAACATCATTGATCCGATAAGGTCCGGATTTTCTGTGAGGTTCATATGAGGGGAAACCTTCGGATCGATAGCCAGTTTCAACGTTTGGGTTACCAGATCAGTAATTTCATTTCTGACCTGCTCCAGTTGGCTTTCATCGGCAATACCTTCCTTTACCAGTTCCTTGCCGAACCATAAAATGGAATCGGCATTTTCCCATGCCTCCACTTCCTCTTTGGAACGGTACGACGATGCATCCGAGGGTGAATGGCCGCTGTAACGGTATGTTAGGACATCCAGCAGGACGGGGCCCCGTTTCTCTTCAATGATCTTTCTCTTGCGCCGGTAAGCATCTATAACCGCCAAAGGATTATAACCATCAACACGCTCGGCATGCATCTGGTCTTCGTTCACTCCAGCCCCGATACGGGCAGCAATCCCGTAACCCATGGTCTCTCCGCAGGTTTGGCCTCCCATGCCGTACTGGTTATTCATGATATTGATGATCAGGGGCAGACCGCCTTTCATATCATCATCCCACAGCTCGGTAAACTGGTCCATGGTAGCGAAGGATATGCCTTCCCACACAGGACCGCAAGCCATTGAAGCATCCCCGATATTGGCTACCACGATGCCCTTTTTGCGGTTTACCTTTTTGAAAAGAGCGGCACCAACGGCAATATCCCCCGATCCGCCCACAATGGCATTATTGGGGTATACGCCGAAAGGTGTGAAAAAGGCGTGCATGGAGCCGCCAAGGCCTTTGTTAAAACCGGTTTCCCTGGCAAAAATCTCAGCGAGTGTCCCATAAAGCAGGAACTTAACCGCCAGGTCCTTTAGCGTGCCAGTATGACCGGCTTTAACCGGACTGAGAGTGGCCCCGCCAAAATGGGTGTCCATAATTTTCTCCAGGGTAGTATCATCCAACTGGTGTATGGCCGACAAGCCTTTGGCAAGAATCTCACCATGGCTACGGTGTGAGCCAAAAATAAAATCATCAACTGAAAGGGTATAGGCCATTCCGACAGCCGCAGCCTCCTGCCCGATAGACAGGTGGGCGGGCCCGGGGTGGTTATAGGGTATGCCCTGATATTCGCCTCTGATCTTAATCAGGTTGAGCATTGTCTCAAACTCCCTGATTACCACCATATCGCGATATATTCTCAACAGATCCTGGTTGCTGAAGTTTGCCCGTTCATCGGCAATACTTCTTGCATACTGGTTAACTGGAACAGGCTTAAACTCAATGAAACCGGCCTTTCTAACCTCTTCCGGATTTATAAACTGACTCTTAGGCATATATTTCTTTTTTTCTGATTACGCTTAATACAACTATGAAACATTCCTGCTGCATCATTCAAAACGGAATATTCTCGATTTCCCTGGCTATTTCCGCAAGGAAACGGGTAGCCTCGCCCCCGTCTAATGCCCTGTGGTCGTAAGTCAGCGAAAGACCAATCACCGGAACAAACGCATAGACTCCGTCACCAAGATCCTTAGGCCTGGGCGTGATGGTACATACGCCCAGGATGGCAGTCTGGGGAAGATTGATCACCGGCGTGAACATCTCCACACCGTAATTGCCAAGGTTCGAAACTGTGAAAGATGCAGCCTCCGGACTCAGCAAATCGGGATTTATATTACCCTTGCGGCAACCTTCGGCCAATGTGCGGAGCTGGCTGGACAGGCCGGTAACCGACAGGTCGTCGGCATTCCGGAGAGCAGGAACCATAAGGCCGCGATCGGTATCCACGGCCAAACCCAGGTTGACCTTTCTGAAAAACTTCAGCTGGTCACCCAACAGATGAGTATTTACCTGGGGAAATTTTTTCAACGCCCGGATGACGGCAAAACAAACCAGATCATTAACGGTCACATTATCGGCAACTATGCCTGCCTCATACTCCTTTTTGAATTTTTTCCGTGCGGCCAGCAGTGCCCTGGCATCGGCACTCAGATGGTGAGTAAGCTGTGCCGAGTTCTGCAGCGATTGGTGCATAGCCCTGGCAATCAACTTTCGCATATTGGATAGTGGTTTTACCTGAAAATCCTCTCCGGAAGATAAAACCGGAGACTCCTTTGGAGCAGGTGTTGCGGCAACTGGCACAGCTTCCGCGTGGGGAGATGCAGCGGAAGGTTTCGCAGTGCGTGAGGTAGCCATCCAGGCTTCTATGTCTCTGGAAATTATTCGTCCCATCGGACCTGTTCCCTGAATTTGGGCATAATCTACCCCCAAGCCTGAGGCCATCTTCCTGGCCAGCGGAGAAATGCGTATCCGGCTGGCGACGCCCTCTTTGACAACGGTTTCCATGGACGTTATAACTGCCGGTTCAGCGCTGGAGTGAGAAACAGTCTCTCCGGCCGCTTCAATTGTTCCGGCAAACTCACTGATATCTTCGCCTGAAACTCCGATTACGGCAACATTAGCCAGGACCGGCACCTCATCACCCTCCTCAAAAAACCGCACCAGGAGAATTCCGTCGGCCTTGGCTTCTTCATCAAAGGCCGCCTTGTCGGTTTCATAAGAAAAGAGAATGTCTCCCGTCTTAACCGGATCCCCGGTCGATTTGTACCACTGCCCCAGGATACAGGTTTCAACGGACTGCCCCTGACGGGGCATAATCACTGCTACTGCCATAATACGATTCCAATTAACTTATATTGACAATTCAAAAAACGCTTAACAAACACAATCATCTGAATTACAGCACATATAATTCAAGATGAATTATTTCGATGTAAAAGTAAATATTTTTACTTGTCTATACAAGTTATAACGCGGTTATTTAAAATATCATTAACTTTGGGATCATGAATACGATGCCACAGTACCGGAAGCTCTATGAAATCTTAAGAAGGCATATCCTATCGGGAGTCTATGAAGAGGGCAGCCTGCTGCCTTCGGAAAATGAGTTGTGTGCCCTGCACGGCCTTACCCGCCCTACCGTGCGGCAGGCCTTGGAGTCACTGGTCAAAGATGGCCTGATTGCCAAACGGCAGGGCAAAGGAAGTATTGTCAGAAAACCTCCTCAGAGCATTGGCATATTATCCATAGAAGGTACGGCATCGGCAATCGGGGATAAATACCTGAAGACTGTCATCCTGCAAAAACCCGTAATCCGGAAATGGGAAGAAAATTTTCCGTTTGAACTGAGTGAAATTGAACGGGAATCAGGTGCCATATACCTGGAGAGGTTAAGGTATGTTGATGGAAAACCGGTCTTTTATGACATCAACCATCTGCCCAATATCAATCTGCCCAGGTTTACCAGCCGGTCACTGGAAAACCGCTCCCTGTTCGAAACCCTCCGCAGCCATTACCAGATCAGGATAAACGGAGGGGAACAGCGGATCCAGGCCATCCGTTGTCCCGAGGATATTGCCGCACTGCTGAAAATAAAGAAGGGAGATCCAGTACTTTACCTGCAAAGAAAAATGGCAACCAACCGGGAAGGTTTCAACATTTACTCCGTCATCTGGTTCAATTCAGCCAGCCACACCATTTTCGGAAGATTCTGAAAAAACAAGCACTAAAAACATCCAAAGTGTTATGAATTAGTTTAAAATTCAGGCATTTTGAAGTTTTTTTATTCATTTTTTCTGATTTTTTACAGTTAAATAGTTTTTTTTCCATATTTGCGGCATCAATAAAATTACTATCATGAAGGTTTTAAAATTTGGCGGAACATCTGTCGGATCCCCTGAGAATATGCGTATGGTGATGAAAATCATTACCGACGGAGAACAAAAACTGGTCGTTCTGTCTGCCATGTCGGGCACTACGAATAGCCTGGTCGAAATTTCGAAACATCTTTACAATAAGGATGCCCAGGCTGCCCGTTCGGTAATCAAAGCACTCAGGGACAAATACGATAAGGTTGTGGATGAGTTATATTCTGCAGACCATTATAAACAGAAAGGAGCTGCCGTCATAGCTGAAGTATTCGGGCTTCTGGAAGGTCTGACCAGCAAGGAATTTAACGAGTGGGATGAAAAAGTGGCCCTTGCGCAGGGAGAATTGATTTCCACCCGGCTTTTTACCCTTTTAATGGAAGAAAACGGCCATCGTACAGAACTTCTTCCGGCACTCGACTTTATGAGAGTTGATGAAGAACGCGCTGCCGACATGGAGGCAATCGAGACCCTTCTGTCAGAGATTATGGCCGGTACGCCCAAAGTCAAATATTATATAACCCAAGGCTTCATCTGCCGAGATGCTGAAGGCAGGATCGACAACCTGGAAAGGGGCGGAAGCGATTACACTGCCTCATTAGTGGGAGCTGCACTTGATGCTGATGAGATCCAGATCTGGACGGACATTGACGGATTTCACAATAACGACCCCCGTTTTGTAGCCAATACGAGAAAGATTGACCAGCTTTCCTTTAATGAAGCAGCTGAGCTTGCTTACTTCGGTGCAAAAATCCTGCACCCTCAGACCATCTCTCCGGCCAGGGTGAAAAACATTCCGGTAAGACTGAAAAACACAATGAATCCAGGCGACGGCGGCACCCTGATTACCACGGTTTCTGACGGAACAGGTATAAAGGCAGTAGCTGCCAAAGATGGAATTACGGCCATCAAAATACGGTCAGGACGAATGTTCATGGCGTATGGTTTCCTGAAAAGGGTATTTGAGGTTTTTGAAACGTTCAAAACCCCGATCGATATGATTACCACCTCTGAGGTGGCCGTATCGCTCACCATTGACAATACAAAATACCTGAAAGAAATCGGCAGCCAGTTGCTGCAGTTCGGAGAGGTGGAGATCGACCAGGATATGAGTATCATTTGTATCGTGGGCGACATCATCAGGGAAGAAACCGGATTTGCATCCAGGGTTTTTAATGCTTTAGATGGAATACCGATCCGGATGATCTCATACGGAGGAAGCCGTTACAATATTTCCGTACTGGTTCCTACCAGCCATAAGCAGACAACGCTGCAAACACTGAGTGATAAGCTGCTCAACGAATAAATAAAAAGCCCGCTGTAATCATCTCTGGTGCAAACCACCTGTTAAAGACTAAATTACAACGGGCTTTTTTCATGGTCCGACCGGTCACTTTTTCACCGGAATCTGTCCCTTCAGTACAATATTCTGGATATTTGAATAATCATACAGATAGAAACCATCGCTCCCGATCATAAACAAAAGGCCATTCACCGGGATGACATCGTAGGTTTTAATATTGGGGAAAGAGGCAATTTGGTTGTTACCTACCCTGGTTTTGTCGGATGCATTAAATACCTTTAATCCTGCATCACCGTCGCACACAAACAGGATATCCCCGTCAATACCAAGACCATAGGGACTATTCATATTAAACGACCCCACCAACAGGTTGCTTTTATAACCTGCCCCAAGCTGAATGACATCCAGCCGGTTGGTGGTACTCCTGCACACCTGTCCGCCCCTCAGGGTCACATAGGCATAGCCGTCGGAAACCACTACCGGGTCACAACTGGTCACATGCCAGAAGTTGGAAACATATTTGGGTGCCAGAGGCACTTCCAGGCTGAGGATTATCATACCCGACATGGTGCCCAGAAACATATGGTTATCATAGATGAACATGGTTTCCACGTCCCAGCCAACGTTTTGTTTGCCGGCGTTAACCGGAGAGGCAGGCAACCTGACATCAAACATATAGCAGTTGCTGTTGTCGACAGCATAGAGGTAGTCACCATACAGTCCGAACCGGGCCATAGAACCACCTATACCGGAAGCAGATCCTGAAGATCCCCCTACCCCACCTGACGAATTGGAATAGGAAGCGTCCAGTTGCATTCTTCCTCCCCACATGGGATAGACCGGGTAATAACGGTATTCCATTTCCTGCCTGACCTTTTTGATTTCCCAGTCAATGACCACTCCCTTATCCTTGTCCACTTCGGCCATCCGGAAGTTGTTATCAGCTGGAGGCACGAGGTAAGGAAGGACATCCTTCAGCCTGGCCACTTCACGGATATTGTTCAGATCAGAGACATCGATGGCCACCAGGTCAATATAGCTGTCGGCATACAAGGTACTTTGCCGGATGGCGATATCCACGCAACCGGGGACTTCGATGAACCCCCTTTTCTGCGGACTGGAGGGATTCTGCAGGTCGATGATATGGACACCTTTACGGTCTTCGACCACGAAAATATAGTTATCCTTAAAATAGATCTTTCCGGGCTTCTCCAGATCACGCGCAGCGGTGGACTTAACAGCCAGGCGGAGATCCTCATAACTCATGTAAACCGGGGAATTAGCCGTAAACACTTCGGTATAGGTATCCATACAGGCTGAAAAGACCACTGTCAGTGCGATAAATGCAAACAAACGATATATGATTTTCATAGCTTTCTTAATTTATGATAAGACCAAACTTAACAGACAGGCGGTTGAAATCCACATCCAGGTTATACTCGTTATCTCCGCTGTAACGAAGCCTGTGAAAACGGTAACCGACCGCAAACGTGAAGCCGTAACCAGTCCGGGACTGACTGATAAATCCGACCGCCGGATTCAGTAAAAAACCGCCCTTAGCCTTTAACGCGCTCTGGTTTATGGGCATAGGCCCCGGCCAAATGACGCTTGAATAAACGCTCTCCGGCACGATATTGTAGTAAAGCGTTCTTGAGTTTTCGGCAGGTACCTGATAACCCGCCTGCAGAACAGCATATGGTGAAAACCGGGTATCGCGCAACCGGTACAACAGGTTTGCAGACAAAGGCAGATAGGTCTCTTTCAGGAATTCCACCCCAACACCGGCACCCGCCGAAAGGTTATTCCAGAAGGTGTAATTCAGGGATGTCCCTACGCTGAGCGGAGCCGACTGGCTGTTATCCGGATTCCCTGCAAGTACGCCGATCTCCGATAAACTGAACCAGCGTGAAGGCTGGATAAAGCCTTCATTGAACTCAGGATCCGGGGCATACTGCCTTGCCGGTCGCTGGCTTGTAACCAGCTCAACTTCAGAGGTATTGAATATCCAGGTATTCCGGCCGGATACTACCCTAAGTTTTTCAAGGTCATTGGAATAGAGGTACCTTCCCTTGATAACCACGCCATCTTTGAGATGAATGTACCCCCTTTCATAAACGCCATAGGGTGCTTGCCCATGGCTTACCATTGCGAACAGTAACGCAAAAACAAAAGTCAGTAGTTTATACATGTCAGTTACGGTTTTTCTTTAGATGGGATAACTTTGCGGAAGGTTGCGTCCAGGATATTAATCAGAATTCATAACTGATCCCTGTGAATACGCCAACCCTCCATGGTTTAAAATTCACATCCCCGCTGTGGTTGATCGAATTAAGATAGTAGCTCAGTCGAGGCTCTACAGACAGGGAGAGATTCCTGCCCATGGCGTATATCAGTCCGACCCCTGCATTTCCGGAGAAATTTACGGTAGAAATATCCCTGGTGCTGCCAACCAGTTGCCTGTCACCGTTATTATCCATAAAAACATGGTTTCCGACGACGAAGCTGGTACTTAAACCCCCTACGAGTTCAACATCCAGCTTTGAATCGACCACCTGATACCGGGCAAACAAAGGGACTTCGACAAAATCAAAAACCTGGGAAAACTCGCCGGGTGTCAGCATTGCCGTGGACAATCCGAAGGAAGTCTCCGGCATGGAAACCAGTTCCACATTGGCAGGAGTATGGCTGAAGGCAATCACCCCGGCGGTGCTGTTCATGGCCATCTGCCCGCGGTTCACTGATACACCGGTATTGAAGTACTTTTCTGCAGCTCCCGGTGCACTTACATAATCATATTGGGCACGGTTGCCTGAAAACATGGGGGAGTTTGAGGAGTTACCCCCGTTTCGGGAGTAGTACATCCCACTTTCAACCCTCCATCGCGAAGCTGTTTTGTATTGAAGAGAAAAACCACCGCCCATATTTGCCCGAGCATCGGCATCGGAGTAGGTCATATTTCTTGCGTATACCTGACTATGGCTTGCCGAATGGGAGGAGTAGCCCGGAGAAAGATGAACCCCGACTTTCCAGGCCGCATTAATGTCGGATTCACCAGATGCGGTTATCGCCATGTTGCCGGCAATAATCAGCTTATCGGCTTCACTTAGTTTATCCGCGGAAATGGTTTCAGATTTCACACCGGGCATTGATTCCTCCCTGAATGAATCATAGGCAATATAGGCTTTGATGGCTGACATTAGGGACATGCTCTCTTTTTCGGGCCGGGTAACATTGGGAAATCCTGCCGGCCGGGAGCCAGAAGCGTCGGGATATCCGGATGGGACCTCAGATGAAATCGAAGACCCCGGAAGCTTACCGGTAATTTCTGTGGCTGCAGGAGAGGCTTCAGTATCTGTAATGGAAGAAGTAGCGGAAGGCAATACAGAAGGCTCAGCCGGTTGTACCCTTTCAGCCAGTCCTCTATGACCGGGGCCCGACCAGTCAGGCACAAGCACGCCCGCCATAACGGCAAGCAGCAGGACTGCAGCCGCAGCCAGCCTGCGGAGGTATATAATCCTTTTATGCCCGCGTACGGCGTTCATCTCTGACCGGATGCCCTGCCAAATACGCTCAGGCGGTTCGGCAGAAAAATTCTCCAGCCTTCCGCGAAGCAATTCATCCCATCTCTCTTCTCCGTTTCTCATATAGAGTACTTCCTGTTTTTTTTCATTTCACCATAATGGATTTCCACCTTATGCCTTAATAATTCTCTGGCCCGCGAAAGGTTAGACTTCGAGGTTCCTTCAGAGATTCCGAGTTCCTTACCGATCTCCTGATGACTGTATCCCTCCATGACGTATAAGTTGAATACCAGGCGATACTGGGGAGGCAATTCCCGGATCAGGCCCACCAGGTCTTCAAGCGGGAGCCCGGCCATCGCTTCATCCGGATTTGTCGCCATGTCATGCTTCCCGATTTCATCCACATACAACACTGGCTGGTTTTTCCGGTACCGGTCAAGGGCCGTATTGACCATGATCCGCCTTACCCATCCCTCAAAAGAACCCTCGTGCCTGAAATCCTTCAGCTTTGTAAAGACCGTGATGAAACCATCCTGCAGATTATCTTCAGCCTCAGCGGTATCTCTGGCGTACCGCAGACAAACCCCAAACATTTTTGGCGCCAGCATGCGGTATAACTTTTCGTGGGCCCGGTGATCCCCCGAAACGCAGGCATCAATTATTTTCCTGATGTCTTCCAAGCTAAGTTTCCAATTTTTCTCAAAAATACGGATAATTACCGGCTATTATCCACACAATATGCCGTTGCCGTCATTTCAATCGCACAGTTTACCCTTAGATGAATTCCACCTGAAAAAGGTTGCGTGACCAAAAAATATTCAGCACAGGCGCAACCTTACAGTTTCTGTTTACGTCAATTCTAATATCCTGAACTTCTTTGTTTTGGACTGAAACCTTCCGGGAAGCCAAGGGAAGACGGGTCAAGTCACGGCAAACCGGTGACGGATGTGGGTTCCGCGGAAAACGGCCAGGAACGCAATAACAAGGATGTTTACAAAATGAAAAAGGTTATGAGAAAAAGCGCTAAATTCATTCTGATCTTAACGGCACTCCTGACAGTGACCATACCAGGCTGCAACCTGAGCGACCCTGCTGATACACCCGATTTTGAAGTAAGTGAAAAATCTGCCCGCCTGATTGATGCCAATAACCAGTTTGGATTTGAACTTTTTCAGCAGGTATATGCCTGGGAAGAAGAAGCCGAAAACATTATGGTTTCTCCGTTAAGCCTGGCTTTGGCACTGGCCATGACTTACAACGGGGCTGAAGGGACAACGAAGGTTGCGATGGAAAAAACGCTGAGACTAAACGGGTTAAGCACATCCGAAATAAACGAATCATACCAGTCGCTGGTAAAAAACCTCCAATCGGTTGATCCCAAGGTACTTCTTGAAATCGCCAATGCCATATTCTACCGGAAAGACTTCGAGGTGGAAAACAATTTTGTACAGGTAAACCAGACTCATTACAACGCTGAAATTTCCGCTCTGGATTTTGACAGCCCTCTGGCACTTCAGACCATTAACGGCTGGGTAAACGACAAAACCCGGGGCAAGATCCCGTTCATCCTGGACCAGATCACCCCTTCGCATGTGATGTTCCTTCTCAACGCCATTTATTTCAAAGGCACCTGGACAAAAGAATTCAATCCTAAAAACACTGTTAAACAAGACTTTACAACAGGACAGGGAACTTCTGCAGAAACAAACCTGATGCACCGTGTCGACACCCTGGATTACCTGCGGAATGACCTTTTCAGTGCCATACGTCTTTCCTATGGAAAAGAAAATTACAACATGTACGTACTTCTTCCGGAACCCGACAAAAAAGTGGAGGATATCATTGCCAGGCTCAATAAGGAAAACTGGACAACCTGGATGAAACAATTTAAAAAGACCAATACGGTCGACATCATGCTACCACGGTTTAAATTTCCTTATGAAATCAAACTGAATGATGTGCTTACCGACATGGGGATGGGTATCGCCTTTGGCTCAGCCGCAGATTTCACGGGAATCAACCGGGGAGGCGAGCTCAATATTGATTACGTAAAACAGAAGACTTTTGTCGAGGTTAATGAAGAGGGCACTGAAGCCGCTGCGGTGACAGTGGTTGCCATTGAGCGGACAAGCATTGGGCCTTCGAAGACCTATTTTCACGTAACCCGGCCCTTCCTGTTTGCCATTACCGAGAAAACTACCGGGGCCGTGATGTTTATCGGAACCGTAAAAAACCCGGCAGCTGGTTCCTGACCAGAAAGAAAGGAAATCTGCCGTTAATCTTTCAGGAATGATTTTTGTATAATAACCTTCTGTATAACCATCAAAAAACTACAGCCATGAAGACGATATTCACCCTGATAATCCTCCTTTCCTTTGGGATAACTTCGTGCAATAAGCAGGAAGCAAATCCTGAAGGCCTTTTTAACCTGCCCGAAAAGTCGGCCCAGCTGATCGAGGCCGACAACCAGTTTGGCCTGGAGCTTTTCCGGAAAGTAGCTGCAGAAGCCAATCCCAATGACAATACACTGATCTCGCCGCTAAGTGTTGCCCTGGCGCTGGGTATGACCTACAACGGGGCATCGGGCGATACCCGGACCGAAATGGAGAAGACGCTTAAGGTACACGGCCTTACCATGGAACAGATCAACCAGGCCCATAAGGCGTTGCTGGAAGCATTGAAGGCAGCCGATCCAGACGTAATGCTGGAAATCGCCAATGCCATATATTACCGGCAAGGCGCAACTGTATTGGAAAGCTTTAAAAACCTGAACCGGGAGTATTATGATGCCGAAATCAATGCCCTTAGCTTCAACAACCCTGAAGAGGCGCTTCAAATCATTAACAGCTGGGTTTCAAACAAAACCAGGGAAAAAATACCGACGATCCTGGATCAGATTGAACCAGACCTGATCATGGTCCTGCTCAATGCCATTTATTTCAACGGCATCTGGAAATATAAATTCGATGAGGATAAAACCCACGAACTGCCCTTCCTCCAAGGCAACGGACAATGGAAGGACGTGGAAACCATGAACCAGGAAACATCGCTTGAATATACCAAAAACAACCTGTTCTCTGCGATCCATCTGCCATATGGCAAGGAACAGTTCAGAATGACGGTAATCCTGCCTGAATCCAATAAGTCAACAGGAGATGTAATGGCAGCCATGAATCTCGACAACTGGAAAAACTGGATGAAATCCTTCAAAAAAGAAGACAAGGTGGTGGTTACCATGCCGAGGTTCAAATTTTCCTGGCAGACAGAACTGAAGGACATCCTCTCCGCCATGGGTATGACCAAGGCATTCACCCCTTATGTGGCCGATTTCTCAGGCATCAATGGAGCGAAAGACCTCTTTATTGGTTACGTAAAGCATAAAACCTTTATTGACGTAAACGAAAACGGTACTGAAGCGGCAGCTGTGACTGCTGTCGGGATGTTCACCACCAGTATGCCGGTAGATCCGCCCAATAAGGTTTATTTTAAAGTGGACAGGCCATTTATATTTGCCATTACGGAAAAGTCGACCGGCGTAATCCTGTTTATCGGCGAAATACGGGCTCCGGAATACAACTAACGCAGGATAAGGCTTACCTTCCCATACTTCTTTCGAAATCCACCCGGTTGATTAACGATCTTCCCAGGGTTACCTCGTCGGTGTATTCCAGGTCATCGCCCACCGAGATTCCCCTGGCGAGGGTTGTAACGGTTATTTCAAATGGTTTCAGTTTCCTGTAGATATAGAAATTGGTAGTGTCGCCTTCCATAGTGGTAGGCAGGGCAAGAATAACCTCAGCGACTCCGCCTGCCTCCACGCGTTTCACCAGTGAGTCGATTTCCAGGCTGGATGGAGATATGCCGTCGACAGGCGATATTATCCCCCCTAATACATGATATAATCCGTTGAATTGGTGCGTATTTTCAACCGACATAACGTCGCGGATATTTTCAACCACACAGATAACGGACTGGTTTCGTGAGGCATTTGAACAGATGGCACACACCTCCGTATCGGAGATATTATGGCAAATCCGGCAATTTACGATCTCATTGCGCAGTCTGACAATGGTTTCGCCGAACCGGCCTACCGCCTCCTTGTCCTGCCGCAGCAGGTGAAGCACAAGCCTCAGGGCCGTTTTACGTCCTATTCCGGGCAGTCGGGCAAATTCACTTACTGCGCTCTCTAACAAACGGGATGAAAAATTTTCGGCAATCATGATCTGAACTAAAACAAACCGTGAATCTGTGCATCGATCTTGTTGATCACATTACTCAGATCCTCTTTACTGGTGGCAAAATTAAGTTCATCAACATTTACGATCAATAATTTACCAAGGCTATATTTTTTTATCCATGATTCGTAGCGGTCATTCAGCTGCCGAAGATAATCGAGCCGGATGGAGTTTTCATATTCCCGGCCTCTTTTTTCAATCTGGCTGACCAGGGTAGAAATTGACGCACGGAGGTAGATCAGCAGATCGGGTGGTTGCACCAGGCTGGTCATCAGGTCAAATAAAGTTTTGTAATTGTTGAAATCCCGGGTGCTCATTAATCCCATCGCATGAAGATTAGGGGCAAAAATCTCCGCATCCTCATAAATGGTACGGTCCTGGATGATGGTTTTCCCTGACTTCCTGATCTCAAGGATCTGGTTGAACCTGGAATTCAGGAAGTATATCTGCAAGTTAAAAGACCATCTTTGCATATCATTGTAAAAATCGTTGAGGTACGGATTATCGTCCACATCCTCATAATTAGGCAACCACCCGTAATGTCTGGACAATAGTTCGGTGAGGGTGGTTTTTCCTGCACCGATGTTCCCGGCTACTGCAATATGCATATATTAAGCTTTATATTTACCGACAAATGTAATCTCTATTTTTTATTCAGCAATTCCAGAAGCTGATCAAGGTACTGGCGATCGTTGGAAAGTCGTGGGATTTTGTTTTGTCCGCCGATTTTTCCCCGCTGTTTCATCCAGTTATAAAAGGTACCCCTTGGAGCACTTACCAGATATGGCATTTCCAGGGTAAGGTTTTTATGTCGCTTGGCTTCATAATCCGAATTCAGCATTTTCAGGGCATTGTCGAGGCAGGAGACAAACTGCTCAGGGGAGGAAGGTTCCTTTTCAAATTCGATGATCCATTGATGGGCACCTTTATTTCCCAGTCCCATAAATACCGGTCCGGCTGTATACTCGTGGACCACAGCCCCGGTCCGTTCACATGCGACTTTCAGGGCCTGATCGGCATTGTCTACAATCACCTCCTCTCCAAAGGCATTGATAAAATGCCGGGTACGGCCTGTAATCTTTATTTTGTATGGGTATTTAGATGTAAATTTTACGGTATCCCCGATAATATATCGCCA
The DNA here is from genome assembly GCA_030602265.1 of Prolixibacteraceae bacterium. GTDB lineage: Bacteria > Bacteroidota > Bacteroidia > Bacteroidales > Prolixibacteraceae > UBA1413. Next base: position 78,490 of record JAUWAB010000007.1, read on the forward strand.
AAGGCCTCCATTGGTGCTGATAATCATGGCATAGTTCTCATCCACCTCTACATCGGCCAGGGTAAGTACTTTCGGATTGGCAGATCCCCATTCCGTCATCGGGATAAACTCATAAAAAACGCCTATGTCCAGCATAAGGAGCATATCCTGGGTACTGGGATTGTCCTGGATGGCAAAAAAACCTTCAGAAGCGTTGTAAGTCTCCATATAATGCATGGCTGGCGAAGGAATCAGCTTCCTGAATTGCTCCCGGTATGGATCAAAATTTACGCCTCCGTGAATAAACAGCTCCAGGTTAGGCCATATCTCCAGGAGGTTTGATTTTCCGGTTTTCTCCAGCACCTTTTTAATCAGGACGAGATACCAGGAAGGCACTCCGGCCATACTGGTAACATTTTCATTTACAGAAGCATCTATGATTTTTTCAATTTTCTCCTCAAACTCTTCTATCAAGGCAATATCTGAAGGGGGGATCCGGATGAACTCGGTCCAGAAAGGAATATTTTCGATTAATATGGCAGAAAGGTCACCGTAGTACGATTTATTGCTGAAATTGTTGATCCGGGTACTACCCCCTAAAGTAAGTGATTTTCCCCAGATGAAATTTGTTTCGGGATGGTTTCTTACATACAGGGCAAGGACATCCTTCCCGCCCCTGAAGTGACATTCTTCCAGTGCTTCATTGGTGACAGGGATATACTTACTTTTATCACTGGTCGTTCCGGAGGATTTTGCAAACCATTTGACCTCTCCGGGCCAAAGCACATCTTTCTCCCCGTCGCGAAGCCTGTCGACCCAGGGCTTGACCTCCTCATAGGATTGTAAAGGGACTGTATCCTGAAACTGCCGGATTGAACTCATCCCATCAAACTTAAATTTTCTGCCCCAGACCGTATCGGCGGCTCGCGATATCAGTCCAGAGAATACTTCCTGCTGAATTTCATGGGGATACTTCCCAAACAGGTCGATCTGGTAAATTCTTTTTATGTTGAGCAAGTTAATAACTGAATTCAGTAATGGCATGTTCCGATTTTTTGTTCAAATTTAGGAAAATATAATCTACCCGTGAGCTGGCAAAAAAAATTTGTACCTTTAGCCAACAAATTAAGCATACTGATCCGGACAAAATGAACTACATTGATATTATTCTGCTGGTCCTGCTGTTACTTTCAGCATTTAACGGCCTCCACAAAGGTTTTGTCGAAGAGCTTTCCGGGCTGGTGGCCCTAATTTTAGGCATCTGGGCAGCCCTGCATTTTTCGGGGATAGTAGCCAGGCTGCTTACAGAGAATTTTGATTTACAGGGGAAATATCTTTCCATAATTGCTTTTGCCAGCACTTTCATCCTGGTCATCATTCTGGTTAACCTTGTCGGGAGTGCGGTAAACAATCTGGTAAAGGCCGTTCACCTGGGGCTTCTGAACAGGCTTGCAGGCTTCGTTTTCGGAGTTATTAAAGGGGCATTGATTTTAAGTGTTTTTCTGGTAATTTTCAACAAGCTCGACCAGGATGTACACCTCATCCCCAGGGAAGCCAAATCGGGATCGAGAATGTATGAACCTGTAAGAAACTTTGCACCATCAGTATTTCCGTTTCTCGATTTCTGGGGCGAGCATAAGGAAGAAAGAACCGGTGAACGACTTTTCTGACCTCCATGTATCTCCCTGATTTATATTACCATAACCCCACCTGCGATTTTGCCATAGCCAATGGAACTGTATCCTGGCAACCCAACCGGTTGCTTCAGCTTATGGAAAGAGACACCGGCAACCTTCCCCAATACCTGTGCCATCCAAGGGATATTGTTCTGGTAAGACAGCTTCCGTCCGAAAGGCTTAGGCAAGTTATTTCGGACTCTGGGCTCAATCTTCCGGAATTCAGGTTAATACACGAGGCCGCTGAGGATCCGGATTTTTTAAGTCAAGCCAGGGGCTCTATCCGCCCATGGGGATGGAGCCCTTCGGCCCATGCAGCATTAGAGCCATTTAAAATCTCCTGTTCTGCTGATTTCCTGAACTCGCCGGTGGCATACTGGCAACATGGTTTCCGGCCTCTTTACAGCAGGTTGACAGCCAGGGACATTCTTGTAAAAATCCTTCAGGAAGATGAATTACCGGAACTTGCCGACCCAGGTACTATTCCTGAAATTTGCTGTACCCTCCGCGAAATAGAAATCCTGGTTGAGAATCGGGGACCGATGATGGTAAAAATGCCATGGAGCAGTTCCGGCAGAGGGTTGCAACCCATAACGACCTACCCCATAAGCAGATCTGTCAGTCAACGCCTTTCGGGAATGTTGCGTGACCAGGGATTTGTTCTTGCCGAAAGGCTGCTGACGAAAATCTGCGACCTCGGATTTCTTTATGAGATAACATCCGGGGAAATCAGGTTCGTTGGGCATTCAAGGTTTTTTACCAATGAAAAGGGACAGTACCGGGGAAATTACCTGAACGGATACCCAAACGGGAAAAGTCGGGAGGAACAGGAATTTATAAGGCATGCCGGGAAGTCTCTGCCCCCGATACAGACAAGGGCACTGGAAAAATCTGGTATCACCAGTTTATACGAAGGCCCCTGCGGCATAGACACTCTTATATATCGTGATTCTTCCGGAAAGCTAAGGATACAGCCCTGTCTTGAGATCAACCTGAGGTACACCATGGGACATGTGGCTGCAAGACTTGAAAAGCACCTGGCACCGGGATCAAAAGGGATATTCAGCATGTATTACCAAAAGGAGAAAACTTTTGCTGATTATGTATCAACAAATTACCAGAAGAAACCGGATCTGGACTCCGGAGGCCGCATTGTATCGGGATTTCTGCCACTTACGGAGTTTGGACTGAACAACGTTTTCGGGGCATATCTGAGTATCGCCCAATCTGCAACCTGATCCCGGCCATCATTACCGGAGACCACCTTAAATTCTCACAGGAAAGAGTATTATCCCTTTTTCAGTTATCCCTGGTTTCGGTCATTTTGAACAGATGGGTAGCCTGATCCGAAAGAAAACCGGAGAAGATCTTTTCACCCTCATCCGATATAACAAATCCTCTTTCCGTAAATTCATAGTAGGCATATGTCCACTCCAGCTCCTCGATTTCACCGGCTTCGTTCCTTAACCGGACCCTTTCCTTAACAGCCTGCGTGGCGGATTGCCTCAGGATACTGCCTTTGGCCCCCTCGATTTCAGGTTTCATGGGAATTCCTGCCTGAGCCAGGGCGATGCAGGTAGATTCCAGATCCGGCCATTCAGGGACATGCTGAAGATTAATATTAGCAGCGAAATGGTTTACTGCGTTACCGTGAAGGAGAGTCCAGGCCGCATATTGAGATACATCGTTGATCTTGAGAAGGTCTTCTCTTACCGGCAACCGCCATGGCCTTCGAAAATAGCCTGTAAGTTCCTCTGTAAGGATCTCGGCCGCCTCAGTGGTTATTTCCCCCTGAGCACCAAGAATATTGGTCAGTTCTATGGCCTCATCAGAGAGGAGATAAGGTGTGTCTGCAACACATGAACGGATGATCTGCCTGGCCCATTCGGGCAATTCTTCCACTTCGAGCTGGCTTACAAAGATTTTGGGCAGAAGGGGGTCCGGATGTTCATAATGTACTGCTGTAGCCATCATTTTCGGAAACTTGTACTTTCCGGCCTTCCGGTAATTGAGAATTTCAAGCAGATGGCCCATCGCCCTTATTCCTGAAGGCTGTTCCCCGGTATGGGTATTAAACGTCCTGAACGCGATATGGTCATGTACGGTTTTCCCTCCCTGATCAGTCACCATGGAATGATAGGTCCGGGCATAGGGAACCCTGCGCAGATATTGTTGCCAGAGGTTCTCAACCAATCCTTTAATTAGTTTTACAGATGTAGTCTTCATAAAAAACCGGTTTTCCTGATTTAACTGAAAAACCCCTCTTCGGGTTACTAAAAAACCTATGTTTTATAATATATAACCCCGAAATCTTTGCAAAAGACCTATACACGAATACGCTGAAGATATTGCGCACTTCCCCTGAGACAGTTTATTCCGTCTTTCTCATTATCGCGTTCTACGATAAAATGCCGGACGCCCTGGTTCATTGCCTCCTGAAATACAGGGGCAAAATCAATGATTCCAGCCCCGGGGCAGGCGAAGTCCTTTTCTGCTTCGTTATTCATATCCTTGACATGAAGAATCGTGTATCTGCCCGGATATTTCTTCAGAAGCTTCAAAGAATCGGAACCTCCCTTCTTTGCCCAGTATATATCCAGCTCGACAGAAACCAGCTCAGGATCGGTGTATTCCATAAGCAGGTCAAAGGGCAGTCCTTCGCCGGTATCCCTTAGGAATTCCTTATCGTGATTATGCCAGCAAAACCGTAGTCCGGCCTTTCGGCAGGTTTCACCTAAGCGGTTGAGGGTTTCGGCCGACTTTTTACACTGATCAGCAGTAATATGGTCGGCTCCGTCCAGCCAGGGCCAGTAACAAACCAGAAATTCATTTTCACATTTAAGGGCAGTTTCAATATGTTTTCCGGTGTCCTTCAACATATCAGACAAACCCATACCTCCGGCAAAAGGATTAATCCCCAATCCCTTACAAAAATCGACCATCTCTTTGGGTGACTGCCCGAGGTTCCAACCGCCTTCCATCTCTGCGTATCCCATTGCTGCCAGTGAGGTAAGTGTACCTTTCCAATCCTCTTTTAGGAAGTTGCTTACAATGCCCGAAATAAATCCGATGGCGGGTAGTTTTCGTTGCTGAGCCTGGGTTAACAGGGGGAAAGCGGTTAACATCCCCGCGGAAGCCATGGCTGTCCGCAGGAAAAAATCACGTCGGTTCATAGGTTTCATAAGGATATTTTTTTTCGATTAAGGTTTTCAGCTTATACCAGGCAGTTTATATGACCGGCAGGGTCCAGGGATTCCGGTAAACCGGTACCACCATTTGATTGGCTTTTTCTGAATTGGAGAACCGGCTTGACTTTTCATCCCAGATCAGTTTATTCTCGCCGGTCCTGACCGCAATATTTGCGGCATGAGCAGCCACTGCCACTGCCCTGCCTTTCTCGGGCGTGCAAGCCGGAGTCTTTCTGCTTTTAACGCAGTCGATAAAATCAGCGACATGTTCCCCATGGTTTTCTCCGCGCATAGCCACTTCCAGAGGTTCGGCCTTATTCTCTTTCTTATTTCCGTCCCATTCAGGAATAACCTTATATCCTTCACGGTTTACCACCACCGTGGCAAGATCGCCGATGAAGGCCAGGCCGTAATTTTTATTCCAGGGTCCACTTTGTGTTCCGGCGGTATGCTCCCAGGTAACCATAAAATCTTTATGTTGCCAGATGACCGACATGGTATCGAAGGTTTCGTGGTCATTATTTTCGAAAGAAAGGTTTCCTCCAGAGGCCATGGTTATCTCAGGAGGTACGACCAGGTCTTTTGCCCAGAAAGCCATATCGATAAGATGAACGCCCCAGTCGGTCACCAGACCACCTCCATGATCCCAGAACATCCTCCAGCTTCCGTGGAATCGAGCGGGATTAAACGGTCTTAATGGTGCCGGGCCCAGCCACATGTCGAAATCGACACCTTCTGGCACAGACTGGTCAGGTTGTTTCGGCTGTCCTACACCGTAGTTGAAATTACCCCAGATATTTACTTTCCGCAGTTTACCGATTTTCCCTTCCCTGATTATACGGTTTACCGCCTGCCAGCCAGCTCCGCTCCTTTGCTGCTGACCAACCTGAACGATCCGGTTGTATTTTTTTGCTGCCCTGACCATGATATCACACTCGGCAATCGAGTTGGCCATAGGTTTTTCGACATAAACATCCTTGCCTGCTTCACAGGCATAGACGGTCTGAAGACAGTGCCAGTGGTCGGGAGTACCGATAATTACAGCATCCAGGTCCCTGTTTTCGAGGAGATTACGGAAATCACCATAAAGTTTGGGCTTCTGACCTGTTGCTTTCATGACATCTTGCCCTCTTTTTTCGAGAAGGTTTTTATCCACATCACACAGTCCGATGCAGTTAACCTTACCGGTTTCCAGATGTCTTTCCAGTATGCCGAAGCCCATATTACGGACTCCGATCAGCGCCACATTCAGTTTGTCGGATGGAGCTCCCATGAACGAGGAAGCTTTTAGCGGACCACTAATACCCATGGCGGTGGCGGCCAGCGAGGTGGTCCGGAGAAAATCCCTGCGGTTTGTTTTCATAATGTATACGTTGAACAGATAAGTCCTTAAAGATAGGAATTATCGCCGTTCACCCGTTCGCATCAGCTCAGTAATTCTCTTTTTTGTTACCCATGAAGTAGCTCCATGTGTGGTTGCGGTTACTGCACCGGCAGCATTACCAAACCTTAAAGCCTCCTCAACATTTTTATTCTCCAGGAAAACATGCAGGAATCCTGCTGAAAAGGCTGAACCGGAACCGACTGTATCGACCATTTCGATCCGGTAGCCCGGATCTTCAAAATAATCTCCGCTCCTGGTGATCGCGCAGGCGCCCGATTTGCTTTTTGTCACCAGCACTATGCCGATATCGTATTCATTGATTACCTCCTGTGCCAGTGCTTTGGTTTCAAATTCAAACAATCCCAGATCACTTTTCAGCGTATAAAGTTCATTTTCCTTAACCCGGAGGATATCAGCTCCCCGGAGGCTGCTCTCCAGAATCTCACGGTTATAGCAATTTTTACGCAGCTTCAGGTCGAGATATTTAATCGGCTGAGGAGCCTCATTCAGTAATTCCCTCAAAGTGTTTTTGGAAATTCCGTAGCGTTGTACAAGGGTTCCATAAACGAGACAATCAGCATCCCTGACGATTTTAAGGGCTTCGGCGGTAAATTCGATATGGTCGAATGCCATATCCGGATCAATCACGTAATCGGCACGCCCTTCACTGCCTACTCTGACATGAGCGGTTCCTGTCGGGAAAACCGGATCGGTCTGGACATTCTCATCGGAAATTTCCAATTTCCTGAGCTGTGCAACCGCTTCGGCACCCAATTCATCATTTCCTATCCGGGAAAGCAGAACCCCCTGGTCCCCGAACGAATTTACCCGGTAAACCAGATTTACTGGTGCACCGCCAAGCTGTTTGCCTTCCTGAAACACATCCCAGACCAGTTCACCAAATGCAACTATTTTTTTGTTCATCTCTTTTCTGCTTATGCACATGCAAAAATAGCAAAATAGCTCTTAGGCAGCTGTTTTTTCCTCAGGGAAAAAAAGTGCCCGGCGAAGTGGCGGGGATTTAAGGTTTTAAAAAACTACATCATCTTCAGGCCAAACTTCCCGACAAAGTCACCCAGGACATCATCGAGCCGTGGATAGCCGATCTCTTCCAGATCATAATACACCCTGGTTACCGGCTTGTTTATGCTGATCAGCCTTTGCAAATCGATTGGAGTGCCTATAATCACGGCATCACATTCCGTCCTGTTGATGGTGGTTTCGAGGTCTCTGACCTGCTCCTGGCTGTACCCCATAGCCGGCAGCAGGGTTCCGATACCCGGATAGGTCCGGAAAGTGTCTTTCAGTTTACCGGAGAGGTAAGGCCTGGGATCGACCAGCAGGGAAGCGCCATACTTTTGTGCGGCCACCACTGCTGCACCGATTTTCATTTCGCCGTGGGTGAGTGTCGGGCCGTCTTCGACTGCCAACACACGCCGGCCGCGGATAAGGGAAACATCATCCACATGGATCGGACTGGCTGCATCAATTACCACGGCATCCGGGTTGATCATTCCGATGTTTTTTCTAACCGTGTCAATATTTTCAGGAGAAGCCGTATCAATTTTGTTAATGATCACCACATCGGCAGTCCGTATATTCAGTTCGCTGGGGTAATAGAGAAGCTCAGCGCCGGCACGGTGCGGATCGGCCACCACGATGGAAAGGTCGGGTTTATAGAACGGAAAATCATTGTTCCCGCCATCCCAAAGAATTACATCACAGCCACCGGGATCATTTTCGGCTGCCCTAAGAATGGCTTCGTAATCGACACCCGCATAAATTACATTTCCCCTGACCACATGCGGTTCATATTCCTCAATCTCTTCGATGGTACATTTGTGTTTTGCCAGGTCTTCGATGGTCGCAAACCGCTGAACTTTCTGTTCCGCAAGATTGCCGTAAGGCATGGGATGCCTTACCGCGACCACCCGGAGGCCCATTTTCATCAGCATCTGAACGATCTTCCGGCTGGTCTGGCTTTTGCCGGCACCCGTCCGGGTCGCGCATACCGAAATAACAGGTTTGGTACTTTTAAGTGCTGTCTGTCCGGGGCCAAGCAACATAAATATCGCCCCGCAGGCATTTACCTGTGCCGCAATCCGCATGACAAACTGATTGGTAACGTCGCTATAGGAAAAAACACAGATTTCAGCAAGATGTTCGCGGATCAACAATGGCAGTTCATCCTGATGGTATATGGGTATACCAGACGGATAGAATTCGCCGGCCAACTCTGCAGGATAACGCCGGCCATGTATATCGGGAATCTGGGCCGCAGTAAAGGCAACCACCCGGTAATTGTCATTATTCCTGAAAAATGTGTTGAAATTATGAAAGTCGCGACCTGCAGCTCCGATGATTATAACTTTCTGTGGTTTCATAATGTCCGATTTGTATTTTTTACCAAATGATGACCGCAAAATATTGCAGATGAAGTTACACTCTTTCAGAAGCTGAAACCAAGACAAAACTCATCCGGAAAAAACCGGAATTGTGTTAAAGAACATTTTTTAACCGGGGAATGTTTTAGGATCAGTAATTTCGCGTTACCATGAATTTTCTTGCACATCTATACCTTTCCGGAGATTCGGAAGACATTATGACCGGCAATTTTATCGGGGATTACGTCAAAGGTACAAAATTCGACCAGTACCAGGGCGACATCCGGAGAGGCATACTTCTTCACCGGGCGATCGACGATTTCACCGACAGAAATATATATTTCCGTGAAGCCAGGAAACTTTTCGGTGATTATTACGGAAGGTATTCCGGAATAGTTACGGATGTGGTTTTTGATCATTTCCTGGCAAACCAATGGCCTGTTTATTCGAAGGTACGGCTCCGGGATTTCACAAGGCTTGCCCATGCCGTTTTGCTTTCCAGATTCCTGAAACTGCCTTTCAGGGTTCAGCAGTTCCTGCCATTTATGATTCAGCACCGGAGACTTGAATCCTATGCAACACTTCAAGGAATGGAAAAGGCCCTCAGGATTATGTCGGATTACACTTCGCTCCCGCCCCGGAGCCATCAGGCATCAGAAGTAGTCAACATTCACCATGATATGCTACAGGAACTTTTTGGAAGGTTTATGGTTGAAATCACAGACTTTGTTGAACAAAACCATCAGATTTCCCTTGACCGGCCCGGCAACCAGGTTACCCGCAGCTGAAAGGCCGGCAGCCAGGCCTAAACCCACTCTTCCGACAAAACTTCTCCACGAATACTGATGGTGATTGCTTTGACCGGCACTTTGCGGTTTGCATTTTGGGCAGCGTACCGAACCATCTGAATCAATCCTCCGCAACAGGGCACTTCCATGATTGCCACGGAAATGGTGTTCACCCTGGCATCATCGATCAGCCTTATAAACTTCTGAATATAAGTTTCTTTGCTCTGATCGAGTTTAGGACAGGCAATAACCAGTTTTCTCCCTCGGATGAAAGTCCTGTGGAAGTCACCGTGTGCAAATGCAGCACAGTCGGCCGCAACCAGCAGGTCGGCATTATAAAAATAGGATGCGGCGGGATTGATAAGGTGCAGCTGGACGGGCCATTGCGCCAGTTCAGAAGAGGCCGTTTCCCGTTCAGGGGCAGGAGCGGCCATCCGGAATCCGGCCGCAGCGGAAAAAGCCTGAGGGGCAGAACCGGGACATCCGCCACCGGCAGCATGTCCACGGCTACCTGCATGATCATTATTGCCATGAAGCAGCTCGTGTACTTCGGATATGGAAAAAGGCAACGACTCACGGTTAGCCCTCAGCCAGGTGGTGGCTTCCCTCAGATATCCCGTCTCCCCATGTTCCTGAAGGTGTTTCAGATGAGCGAATACAGTGTTCTTTCCCTTCTTAACCATCTGCTCAATCACTACAGTCTCATCATAGGCATCAGCCTCCCTCTCCTCGATGGTAATGGCACCCTCGGGGCAATGCCCGATGCAGGCGCCCAGTCCATCGCACATCAACTCGCTGATTAACCGTGCCTTTCCATCAATTATCTGCAGGGCACCTTCATGACAGTTGGGCACACACAAACCGCAGCCGTTGCATAAATCTTCGTCAATTTTTACTATTTCCCTGATCATTTTTCATTGTTTTGCACAACAAAATTAACGGTAACCGGTTTCTTGAGTTGTACCATTTGTTACACTTTTCAGAAAACCATGGTGAATTATCCGCTACTGTCCCAGTCCCCGGTCTTTAAAGGCTTGTCGCCCGATAGGATTGAACAGCTTTTGAAATCTATCCGGTTTCAGATAAAAAAATATCCGAAAGACTACCTGGTGGCCTCCATGGGCGATCCGGTCAGCCAACTTTACATCATCCAGAAAGGTTCTGTAAAAGGAGAAATGCTGGACTATTCGGGCAAAACCCTCAAAATTGAGGACATCAATGCCCCCAGACCACTGGCCACAGCTTTCCTGTTTGGCAATAACACCACCTTCCCTGTTACGGTAACAACAACGGCCGATACGGAGATCATGTTTATACCGGTCTCCGATTTTCTTTCTCTTATGCAACAGGAGAGGCAGGTTCTGGTGAATTTTCTTAACACCATTTCCTCCCGGACCCAATTCCTGTCGCATAAGCTACACTTTTTGAGTTTCCGGAGCATTAAAAGCAAGTTAGCCCACTTTCTGCTGCAGGAGGCAGGATCATGGCGCGATGCAGTGGAACTCAGGGAAACCCAGCAGCAGTTAGCTGATCTCTTTGGCGTTACGAGACCATCCCTGGCCAGGGTGATAGGAGAGATGCAGCGCGACGGGATAATCAGGGCAGACCGACGGATTATCCACCTGGTCGACAGGGACAAACTCAACCACCTTCTGCACAATGAATAACAGGAGTTCAATGTTATCCTTTCTAAAACTGAAATTGTGTTAACAGGCTGTGAGATTATCCCAAAACCGCTATCTTCGCAACAAATTTTATCAAAAGCCTGATTTATCGGGATTTTGTTTGGAAACTATTAGTCATATGAAGCGATACAATCTGTATAATTTAGTGGTTGGCTGGACGACATTCCTGGTTTCAGCCGTTGTTTACCTGCTGACAATTGAGCCTACAACCAGTTTCTGGGATTGCGGTGAATTTATCACCACTGCAGCCACCCTTCAGGTCGGACATCCTCCGGGCGCACCGGTGTTCATGGTAGTAGGAAGGCTTTTCACGCTGCTTGGGGGATCACCATCCAATGCGGCCGTTATGATCAACATTATGTCGGCTCTGGCCAGTGCATTCACCATACTCTTCCTTTTCTGGTCCATTACACACCTGGCCAAAAAATTGGTTGCCACCGACGATGAAATATCCACCGGGAGCCTGATTACCATTTTGGGTGCCGGACTCGTTGGGGCCCTGGGTTATGCTTTTACGGATACCTTCTGGTTTTCGGCGGTTGAAGGGGAAGTATACGCCATGTCATCGTTTCTAACCGCTTTGGTTTTCTGGGCTATCCTGAAATGGGAAAACATAGCCGATGAACCGCATGCCAACCGCTGGCTTATATTGATTGCCTACCTGATCGGACTCTCCATCGGGGTACATCTTCTTAACCTGCTTGCTATTCCGGCCATAGTATTTGTCTATTATTTCAGGAAATATGAAGTGACCACCAAAGGAATTATCTATGCACTCCTTATATCAGTAGCCATACTTGGCGGGCTCATGTACGGGGTCATTCCGGGTTTCGTTAAAATCGCCTCCTGGTTTGAACTTTTGTTTGTCAATACTTTCGGACTTCCGTTCCACTCAGGAGCTCTCTTTTATGTCATTGCGCTTACAGCACTCATGATATGGGCCATCAGATATACCGTCATCAGGAATCTCATTGTCTGGAATACCGTGGCAGTTGCCCTGACCGTAATCTTCATTGGTTACTCCTCCTTTGCCCTGATCATTATCCGCTCAGCAGCAGGTCCTCCAATGGACCAGAACAGTCCAAACGACACCTTTTCACTGCTATCATACCTTAACCGCGAGCAGTATGGATCCCGCCCACTGGTATACGGGCAGTATTATAACTCGCCGCTCGACCCCCAGAACCGCTATACGCAGGGTTCACCCTATTATACCCAGCGCGACGGGAAGTATGTAATAACCGAATACCGGATAACACCGAATTATGACGATAAATTCAAAACTCTTTTCCCGCGCATGTGGAGTTCAATGGATCCGCAGCATGCTGCCGAATACGAGCAGTGGGCCCAGATCAAGGGAAGGCGGATCAGGCACCAGAATGAACGGGGAGAAACCGAGACCATCGTTAAGCCCACTATGGGTGAGAACCTGAAATTCTTCTTCAGGTACCAGGTAGGCCATATGTATATGCGATATTTTATGTGGAACTTTGCAGGTAGGCAGAATGACATACAGAGTCACGGAGGCGTGCTGAACGGAAACTGGATCAGCGGCATAAATGTCGTAGACAATTTCAGGCTGGGCGACCAGAAAAACCTGCCGGAATCCCTGTCAGGCAACAAAGCACGCAACAAATATTATTTCCTCCCCCTGATTTTCGGATTACTGGGCATTTTCTACCAGTTCAACAAGGGAAGGGAAGGCAGGCAGGGTTTATGGATAGTTACCCTGCTGTTTATAATGACCGGACTGGCTATTGTGGTCTACCTTAACCAATATCCCCTTCAGCCCAGGGAACGGGACTATGCCTATGCCGGATCCTTTTATGCTTTTGCCATCTGGATAGGGCTGGGAATACCTGCACTTTATGAAGCATTCAGGAAAATGATTCCTGATAGCGTGAATGCTTCCCTGGTTACATTTGTCGGATTGTTAGCAGTACCGGTTCTTTTATTGGCCGAAAACTACGACGATCATGACCGGTCGAACCGTTACACGGCACGCGACCTGGGGGCCAATTACCTGAAAACCGTTGCAAATCAGGGAATTGTTTTTACCAATGGCGACAATGACACTTTCCCGCTCTGGTACAACCAGGATGTTGAGGGCGTACGCCGGGATGTCAGGGTTTGCAACCTCAGTTATTTGCAGACAGACTGGTACATATCCCAGATGAAAAGAAAGATGTGGGATTCGGAACCGTTACCATTTTCACTGCGTGAGGAACAATATACCCAGGGAACCCGCGACCTGGTTTACCTTCTTGATGATCCCCGGATCAAAAGGGAGACGGTCGACCTCCGGGAAGCTGTATCCTTTGTGGGCAGCGAAGATCCGGCAACGAAACTCAGACAGGCCGGAAACGCTTCCTATATTCCCAAAAAGGTCATTTCATACCCAATCGACAAGGAGGCGGTTATCCGCAATAATGTGGTCAGGCCCGAAGATTACGACAAAATTGTCGATACCATGTATATCGACCTGCGGCACAAGGACTATCTTCCCAAGGATGAATTCATGATCCTTGACCTGATCGCCAACAATAACTGGGAAAGGCCGATATATTTTGCGATCACCATTGGCAGCAACAAGTTTATGAACCTTCAGGATTATTTCCAGTTAGAGGGTTTTGCCTACAGACTGGTCCCGATCAGAAAAGAGACCCCTTCGAATGAACGCATCAATTTTGGAAGCGTGGCATCTGACATCATGTACAACAACCTGATGGAAGAGTTCAAATGGGGTAATATGAATAATCCGGACGTATACATTGATGAGAACAATGCCAGAATGATGACCAATATCCGTAATAATTTCAACCGGCTGGCGCAGCAGCTGGTAAGCGAGGCATTTGAAACGGTCTCTACCGGCGAAACCCAGGTGGATATGCCATCCCCTGAAGAAAGGATCGTAAATGAAGACAAGATCGAAAAAGCCATCCGGGTCGTTGAGCGGGGATTTGACCTGGTACCCACAAGGGTTGTTCCCCACGAATTCTTCTCACTCGATATGATCAATACGTTGTACGAAGCCGGAGCCATTGAAAAGGCCAGGGAAAAAGCCATGGATGCCCACCATGCCTTTACCGATATGCTGGGCTATCTTTTCTCAATGAATCCCCGTTTCAGGAACTCAGGCGATGTAAACGACGAAATACAGAAAAACCTGTTCTACCTGCAGAAACTTGAGCGGATTGCGAGGGCAGCAGGCGACGAGGACACAGCCGACAAGGCCGGAGGAAGTCTTGAGGAGTTTTATAACCGCTTCCTGGGCTCCATTTAATGAGAATTCCAGATCCCCGGGTTCAGCCACCCGGGTTTATCCGGGGCTTGTTCCCCGGCGCAACCTGGAGGTACTCCCCTGAAAATCCGGAGGTATATCTTACATTTGATGACGGACCGGTACCAGAAGCAACTCCATGGGTATTAGAGATATTGGAAAAGGAGGATTGTAAGGCCACATTCTTCTGTGTCGGAGAAAACGTTGTCAGGCATAATACTATTTACCGCAGGATTATTGAAGAAGGTCACACGACCGGAAACCATACTTATAACCACCTTCAGGGTCTTAAAACTACCGAAAGGGAATATACCGCCAATGTTGAAAAGGCTTCAGAAGTCATTGATTCAAGGCTATTCAGACCACCACACGGCTTAATGACCCTATCGCAGTACCGGCAACTGGAAACCAGATACAACATGGTATTATGGGATATCGTATCAAGAGATTACCACCCGGAGGTTTCACCGGATAAAATCTGCCGGAATGTTATAGATTATATCAGGAATGGTTCAGTTATAACTTTTCATGATTCGGTTAAAACCATCCAAAAATTAAAAATTGCACTGCCCCTAATCATTAAAATGTTAAAAGATAGTGGTTATCTCCCGGTGGCTATTCCGGATATAAGGACCTCCTGCATACCTTTGCATGCGGACAGACCGGTAAATTTGTCAGGAAAGGCCTGATTTGCTGTTATCTATCCAATGATTATTTTATAAATTTGAAATGTCTTCCGGGCATTTGGAAGAAAGAAATATAGAACATTATGAATGTATTGATAGTTGGATCGGGAGGAAGGGAGCATGCATTAGGCTGGAAAATCAGACAAAGCCCGTTGCTTACCCATCTTTTCTTTGCCCCGGGAAATCCGGGAACGTCGGAACTCGGAATCAACCTGGCGGTTGATCCGGAAAACTTCAGTGACATTAAACGGGAGATACTGGAAAACGAAATCGATATGATGATCATCGGCCCGGAGGCACCTCTGGTAGCCGGAATCCGGGATTTCTGCGAAAAAGACCCCGATCTCCAATACGTTAAAATCATTGGCCCGGGAAAAGCAGGAGCAAAGCTTGAGGGGAGCAAGGATTTTTCCAAACAGTTTATGGGACGGTACGGAATTCCTACGGCAGGTTATGCCTCATTCAGGAAAGAGACAGCTGAGGAAGGCTTCCGGTACCTGAAAAGCATCAGGCCGCCTTTTGTACTTAAGGCCGACGGACTGGCTGCAGGAAAAGGTGTTCTGATCATCGACCAGCTTGAATATGCACAGGATGCCTTATGGGAAATGCTGGTCGGTAAATTCGGGGAAGCCAGCAAGACTGTTGTCATTGAGGAGTTCCTTAAAGGAACCGAACTTTCTGTATTTATCCTGACCGACGGAAGCAGTTACATACTCTTCCCCGAAGCCAAAGACTACAAGAGGATCGGTATTGGCGACACCGGGCTGAACACCGGAGGCATGGGGGCGGTCTCGCCGGTTCCTTTTGCGGATGCGGCATTTATGGAGAAGGTAAAGACCCGGATCATTGAACCCACCCTGGAAGGTTTACGGACAGAGAAGATCGAATATACCGGTTTTATCTTTTTCGGGTTGATCAACTGTGACGGAGACCCCTTTGTAATTGAATACAATGCCCGTCTTGGTGATCCTGAGACCGAGGCTATCATGCTCCGTACCGAAGGTGATCTGCTTGAACTTCTGAATGCCGCGGCTGAAGGCCGTTTATCTGAAAAACAAATGGGAATAAGTGATCATGCAGCTGCGACCATCATGCTGGTTTCGGGGGGATATCCCGGAGATTACGAAAAAGGGAAAATCATTTCCGGGTACGACCAGGCAGAAGACTGCACCCTGTTCCATTCAGGTACCAGGCTTGAATTCGGAAAACTAAAGACCAACGGAGGCAGGGTACTTGCAGTAAGTGCAACCGGAAAAGATATTCATGAAGCCCTTGAAAAGGCACGCAGTAATGCCATGAAGATCAGTTATGAAGGCAAATATTTCCGCGATGACATAGGATTTGACCTTTCCTGATGATTTTCAGACTGATAAAACACAACTGGCTGGCAAGTTTTGTGCTGATGCCCCTGTTAGGGATAGCCGTCTGGAGTACCAGCCTGCTTTTCCCTCCTTCATTTGATTTTTATCAAGGGGAAGACCGCATGTTGTTGTTTAGTCCGGTTGCCGGGCTTTTATCAGGAAAACCACATCTGACCGGAATTACAGCCTTCCTGCTCTACATGCTGGCGGCGGTTATCATCCAAAGAATCAGCGGGGAGTATGGGTTTATAAAAACCAGGACACTTCTTCCCGGAGCCATGTTCCTGCTGATCGCTGGCGGAATCAGGGAATACCAGACATTTCACCCGGTCTACCCTGCGGTTATCATGCTGCTGTTAGGGTTATTCAGGCTGTTTGGTGCCTTCGACAAGAGAAAACCCTACAGTCAGATTTTCGACGCTAACCTGATCCTAGGAATCGGGTCTTTGTTTTATCTTAACCTGGCTGTTTTGCTGCCTGCCTTTATTGCCGGAGGAAAAATTTTAGGCAGGGAAACCCGCTGGCGTGAAATAGTTGTTGCCTTAAGCGGATTTCTGACTCCCTGGATCTTTGCCTTTTCCTGGTTTTACCTTTCAGGAAGGACCGCAGAACTGCTTCAGGTACTGCATGATAATTTTCTGACCGAAAATGACCGGCTGACCGGCAACCTTCCGTTGCAGATATTTCTGGGATTAGCGGGTATCCTCACCCTGGCAGGCAGTTACCTGATCATCGCGCAGTACGACGAGAAAAAAGTCAGTATACGGCAGTATTACCTGGTATTTTTTCTGGTGTTTGTGTCGGCAGTTTCAGCATTTTTCCTGGTTCCATCGGCCTCTGCAGAGATCCTTCTGGTGGCTGGGGTCCCGGTAACCTTCCTGCTGACTAACCTGATGCTGACATTCAGGCGTGTTATCTGGGGGGAAGTAGTCATTTACCTGTTAGCCGGCTATGCAGCAGGTATTCAATTCTTGTAACCGTCAGTCCTCGACAATAATAAAAACATCTTCTCCGGGTTTTGACATATAAAACTGCTCTCTGGCATATTTTTCCAGATTTTCCTGACCCGAACGCAATTCCTCAATCTTCCGGTTATCGGATTCAATCTTTTCACGGTAATATTCACTCTGAGCCTTAAGGGCGGCAAGGCGTTTTTTGTTTCTCCGGTGTGCCAGAAGATTGTTTTCGTCAAAGAACATGATCCATAACAGGAAAATCATCCCTGCAATGAAATACTTGTTTTTCAACAAATTAACACTATTTCTTCCGGATTCCTTACTTTCCATGGATAACTGGTTCTTACTCCGCTAAAATACAAAAAAATACGGGAGGTTTCCATCTGATACCTCCCGCATTATCAACAATCTTCAGTTCATTCCTTATCCGGGGCAAAGTTAGGATAGGTATACCGGTGCGGAGGGTTGAAATTTTCCTTGATGGTGCGGATATTGACCCAGCGCAACAGGTTAAAGACAGAACCCGCCTTGTCGTTGGTCCCTGAACCACGGGCACCCCCAAATGGTTGCTGACCAACAACTGCTCCGGTGGGTTTGTCATTGATATAGAAGTTTCCGGCAGCGTTTTCAAGTTTACGGGTAAACTTCTCAATATTATAGCGGTCCTGGGAGAAAATGGCTCCGGTCAGGGCATACATTGAAGTCTGGTCCAGAATGTCAAGGGTAGCATCCATTTCTTCATCATTATACACATAGACAGTCAGTACCGGTCCAAAAAGCTCTTCTTCCATGGTAATGTATTTGGGATCATACGCCTGTATCACGGTAGGTTCAATAAAGTAACCGACCGACTTGTCGCAATGGCCTCCAAAAATCACGTCCGCGTCTTTGTCCGTCCTCGCACGGTCAATAAAACCAGCCAGTTTGTCAAATGAGCTTTCGTCGATTACTGCATTGAAAAAGTTGGTAAAGTCTTCTGGCGGTCCCATTTTTACGGTGGCGAGTTCACGTCCCAGAATTTCCCTGATTTCGGGCCAGATGGAAGCAGGAACATAGGCACGGGAAGCTGCAGAGCATTTCTGGCCCTGGTATTCGAATGCACCACGCACCATGGCGATTGCCAGGGCTTGCTTGTCAGCGGTGGCATCGGCGAAAATAAAGTCCTTGCCACCGGTTTCACCCACGATTCTCGGATAAGATTTATACTTATAAATGTTCTCCCCGATTTTCTTCCAAACGGACTGGAAGACACCGGTTGAACCCGTAAAATGGATTCCGGCAAATTCGGGATGGTCCATAACAGTCTGGGCACCTACAGGCCCTGAAACAAATACCAGGTTGATGACCCCGTCGGGAACACCAGCCTCACGGAAGATCTCCATGATAACCCCTGCTGAATATACGGCAGTTTTAGAAGGTTTCCAGACCACTACGTTACCCATCAGGGCAGGAGCAGCCGGAAGATTGCCGGCAATGGAAGTAAAATTGAAAGGAGTCAGGGCATATATGAATCCTTCGAGCGGTCTGAACTCATTGTAATTCCAGATACCACGGGCCGATTCAGGCTGCATGGCATAAATCCGGGTCATCTCACGTACTCCGAACCTGAAAAAATCTGCGAGTTCGCATGCCGCATCGATCTCAGCCTGGTATGCATTTTTAGACTGGCCCAGCATAGTGGCGGCATTGAGTTTTGCCCTGTAAGGTCCCGCCAGCAGATCGGCAGCCTTCAGAAAAACAGATGCCCTGTGCTCCCATGAGAGCGAAGCCCATTTACTCCGGGCGGCAAGTGCGGCATCGATCGCCATTCGAACATGGCTTGCATCGCCCTGATGATAATAACCCAGCGTATGTTTTATGTCATGAGGCGGGTGCATTCGCTCAAGTTTTCCCGACCTGACCTCCTTACCTCCGATGATCATCGGCAATTCCACTTCCCTGCTCCGCATTTCACGGAGGGTCTCCCGGAGTTCGGCTCTTTCAGCCGACCCCGGAGCATAACTCAAAACCGGTTCATTAACGGCAACCGGTACATTGAAGAATCCTTTAATCATTATGTGCAATATTTTATTTTATGAATATTTACCAGCATACAAAGTTAGGACATGCCAGAATAGCAAAGAATAACAAAAATCAGGATTAAGAGAATTCCACGCACAGTGCATCTTCCTGTCTTTCTGCACCATAGGCCACAAGGTGACATTTATCAGTAATTTTTATCACCACGGCCAGAAAACGCCGGACATGGATAAGACACACAATTACCGGTTTTTTTCTTCAATAGCGTGCAACATCAATGAAATCCCTTATTTTTACAAAATGATATCCTGCGGGACCATACCTGGAACAGACTTTTCTTTGATTAAATGAAGCAGAATTAATTTGGTTTGAAATCAATAATTCAGGATACAAAATCTGAGGGAGATAATGTCATTCATTTTCTGAAAACTACAGCCATTGCCGGATTGTTTTTTTCGGTATTGATGCTGCTATATGGACAAATCTTCAACTCCGGCACAGCCAGCCTGATTGCCGACGGGATAACCGTTATTCTATTTGGAGGTATGCTTACCGCAACCATATTCAGAAGGCCCCGTCTGGCCATTAGTATGGTTTTTTTAATCCCATTCCTGATTTACCTCTATTACCTGTCGGAACTGAGCAATGCCCCGCCTCCGGCCGAAACCATTTCCAGCACGCTATGGTGGCTGATTTCAGGTACCTTGTTCCTGGTAATCTTTGCCGGCCTTGATTTCAGGTTTCTACTTTTCGTCATAAGCAGTTTTGCGACCTTGTTATTTCACCTCTCGGAAACAGACAGATTCAGCTCCTATTTTTCGGGGAATCAGGTCTGGACAGCCAACCCCCTTCTGATTTACCTGTTTACCCTTGGTCTGTCGGTTGCCCTCCGGTACATACTGGATTACCAGAATGCTTTGTATAACAGGAATAAAACGAGTTATGAAAGACGGCTGAACGAAACCTTTCAGTCGGTGAAACAACCAGCTGCCATAATAGAAGCCGTTCGCGATGCTAACGGGGATATCATCCGTCTAATAGTCGGCAAGGTTAACCATGCATTTGAATCTCAGTTCCGGATGTCGATGCATGAAATCAACCAGCAGGAACTGAATTACATTTTCAGGTATATTTTTAGGAATGAAACCAACTGGAACGACCTGCTGATCATAAATCCCAGGCAGCAGACCGAAATTTATTCTGCTCACATGGACCGCTGGTTCACGGTAAGTTTTTACTGGCTGGGCAGGGAAACCTGCATGGTTCTGTTCAGCGACATCAGCAGGGACAAGTCAGAGATCAGGTTATTGCAGGAAACCAAACGCCGGCATCTTGCCCTTCTGGAAGCCATACCCGATATTTTCTTTGTGATCGACCGGGATGGAACATACCAGGATATTGTATTCAAGGGAGATGCCTCATTGCATATGGAGGCCGGGGAAGTCATCGGCAGCACCATTTTTGATGTCGGATTTACAGAAAACATGGCCCGGAAGATTTATGAATGCATACAGCGTGCGATTATCAACGACACCATTGAAACGATAGAATACACCCTCCAGATGCAGGAAAAGAGCCTTTTATTTGAAATGAGGCTGGTCAGGCTGAATGAAAATTCAGTGGTTTCAATTGCCAGAGATATTACCCGGCGCAAGAAGGCCGAATTTGAACTGGAGAGGGCCAGGATAAGGGCCGAGGAAGCGGTTGCCCTCAAGTCACGGTTCCTGGCTAACCTGTCGCATGATATAAGAACCCCGATGAGCATTATCATCAGCCTGACCAGAATGCTTGGGGAACCCGGTTTGACCGATTACGAGCGGGAAGAGTTTATCCAGGACATCAGCCAGCAGGGGAACCAGTTACTTAAAATGATCGACAACACCATCCAACTGTCGAAAATCGAAACCAACGCCATTGAGCTGAATTTCAGGTTTTGTCCTGTTAACCGTTTACTGAAGGAGCTGTACAACCAGTTTTACCCTATGCTTCCCGACAACCGCGACATCAGGTTGAAAACGGTAACAGATATCCGGCACGAGGAGGCAGGTTTTGAAACAGATCCTGAAATCCTGAAAGAAATATTAGAAGAGCTGACCGACAATGCCATAAGGTTTACGGAAGAAGGCCTGGTGCAGGTTGGCTACCGCTTTAAAAATCCGTCTTCGATTGAGTTTTTTGTTGAGGATACCGGCCCTGGTATCCCTGAGGAAGAGAGGGAAAATATTTTCCTGCGTTTTTACGTGATTGAAAAGGACCGAAGGGACCACAAGAGTGGGTCAGGCACGGGATTATCCATCGCACAGCATTTTGTGGCGCTTCTTGGCGGCGAGCTGCGGCTGGACACCAAGCCCGGAAAAGGATCCCGCTTCTGGTTTGAGTTGCCGTTGTTGAATCCAAGGGGTTTTATGCGAATCATCCAATAACAGCCACTTCCTTGGAAAAGGCGATAAAAAATCCCGGACCGTATAACCAGTCCGGGATTTTCAGAAGGGACACCTGTGACTATTGTGACTTCAGGACTGCGATCCGTCCCTCTAATGTTTTAATTTTTGCCTCGGCATCGGCCTGTTTGATCCGTTCCTTTTCCACCACTGCCTCAGGGGCACTGCTGACAAACTTCTCGTTTCCGAGTTTCTTCATCACCGAATTCAGGAATCCCCTGGTATAGTCAAGTTCCTGTTCCAGTTTCCGGAGTTCTTCTTCCGCATCAATATGTTCACCCAAAAGGATATAGTAGTTGGTGGATTTCACCCGGAAGGAAGCAGCGCCTTTCACCTCACTGTTAACCACTTCCAGCTGACCGATATTTCCAAGCCTCATAACTACCACATTTAGGGCTTCCTCATATCCTTTATCTCCGGGTTGGATAAACAGGTCGAGGCTTTCCTTATTGGGAACCGAATTTTCCAGCCTGATCTTACGGATCCCGGATACGGCCTCCTTCACATTCTCAAATGCATCGATCAGAGCCTTGTCGAATGGCATGATCTCAGGCATCGGGGAAACCATGATACTTTCCCCCTCCTTACGATCGGTTAACATCTGCCAGATCTCCTCGGTAATAAACGGCATAAACGGGTGCATCAGCCTGAGCAGGCGGTCGAACAGGTCTGTCACGTCGGCATAGGTTTTTGCATCAATGGGTTGCTGATAGGCAGGCTTAACCGCCTCTAACAGCCAACCGGAGAATTCATCCCTTACCGTGGTATAGATCACCATCAGGGCATCCGAGATCCTGAATTTCTCAAAGTGGTCGTTCAGGGTAGCGTTCACCTCGCTGAGTTTATGGTGAAACCAATCGAGGGCGAGGCGTGAGTGTTCCGGTTGCGGTATGTCCTCAGCCACTTCCCAGTTTTTCACCAATCTGAAGGCGTTCCATATTTTGGTGGCAAAACCGGCACCCTGCTGCGGCAGGCTTTCATCAAACAGCAGGTCGCCACCCGCCGGGGAGCAAAGCAGCATACCCACCCTAACGCCATCGGCGCCGTATTTTTCGATCAGCTCGAGCGGCTCAGGCGAGTTTCCCAATGACTTGGACATCTTCCGGCCCATTTTATCGCGCACCATTCCGGTGTAATACACATTTTTGAATGGGAAATCGTTCCGGTATTCATAGCCGGCGATAATCATACGGGCGACCCAGAAAAAGATAATGTCCGGAGCGGTAACCAGGTCGCTGGTAGGGTAATAATAATTAATTTCCTGATTATCGGGATGGTTTATGCCATCGAATACCGATATTGGCCAGAGCCAGGAGCTGAACCAGGTATCGAGAACATCCTCATCCTGCCGCAGGTCTTTGATCTCCAGCTGTGGATTTCCTGTTTTCTGACGGGCAAGTTCAAGAGCTTCCTCTGCGGTAGCTGCAACCACGAACTGGCCATCATGCATATAATAAACCGGAATGCGGTGGCCCCACCAGAGCTGCCGGCTGATACACCAGTCCTTGATATTGCCCATCCAGTGCCGGTAGATGTTTTTAAACTTTGGCGGATAAAACCGGATATTGTCGTTCATCACATTATCCAGGGCCGGGGTTACCAGATCCTCCATTTTCAGAAACCACTGGGCAGACAGCTTAGGCTCAATAACCACATCGGTACGTTCCGAATAACCGACTTTATTGGTATAATCCTCGATCAGGGCAACATTTCCGGCCTTTTCGAGCTCGGGGATGATTTTATCCCTGACTGCAAAGCGGTCTTCGCCGACAAACAGGATAGCCTGTTCGCTCAGGGTTCCGTCGTCGTTGAATATATCTACGGTATCCAGATTATGTTTCAGGCCGATCATGTAGTCATTGACATCATGGGCAGGGGTAATTTTCAGGCAGCCGGTACCAAATTCCATGTCCACGTATTCGTCCTGGATTACGGGGACCGGACGGTTAATGAGCGGAACCAGCACTTTTTTGCCCACGAGGTGCCTGAAACGGTCATCTTCGGGGTGCACACAAACAGCGGTATCTCCCAATATGGTCTCCGGACGGGTGGTTGCTATGGTAACAAACTGATCTTCTGACCCTTCGACACGATATTTCAGGTAATACAATTTTGACTGTACCTCCTTGTAAATAACCTCTTCGTCGGAAAGAGCCGTTTTGGCCTGAGGGTCCCAGTTTACCATTCTGACCCCGCGGTATATATGTCCTTTATTGTACAGGTCAACAAACACCCTGATTACCGAATCGCTGCGCTGCTGGTCCATGGTAAAGCTTGTCCGGTCCCAGTCGCAGGAAGCCCCCAGTTTTTTGAGTTGCTCCAGGATAATTCCGCCGTGCTTGTGGGTCCACTCCCACGCATGTTCCAGAAACTCCTCCCTGGAAAGAGAATGCTTGTCGATTCCGGCATCACGCAGTTTGTTCACCACTTTGGCTTCAGTGGCGATGGAAGCGTGGTCGGTCCCCGGCACCCAGCAGGCATTTTTGCCGGTCATACGGGCCCTGCGCACCAGAATATCCTGGATGGTATTGTTGAGCATGTGTCCCATGTGCAACACTCCGGTTACGTTGGGTGGCGGGATTACGATGGTATAGGGTTCGCGCCCGTCAGGTTCCGAATGAAAAAGTTTGTTTTCCATCCAGAAGCTGTACCACTTCTTTTCCACAACAGCCGGATCATATTTACTGGCAATTTCCATGATATTCAATCTTTAACGGTTTTCAGAAAATTCAGGCACAAAAATAACGGTTTCAAAATGATTTAGCCTGTTGAATGGGTTAGTAGAATGATTTATAGTAGTTTTTTAATTTTCATTTGGCTGCGTTTTCCCCGGGCCCATCCCGGCAACGAAGACTGCAGGCAAATACCGGCTCCGGCCTTTACCGTTCCCATACGGGGAGCAGGCACGGTCAGGTTCCTGGCACAGGTATGGAATCCGGTGCCTGTACAGTTTCTTGACAGGGAGCAGGCAGGTGAAACAGGTCTGCAGGATGCCGAACCTCCGGGGTTAGCCGGTAATCTGAGCCGGGAGGCCTTTGACCAGGACCGGCTTATCCTTATGTGGTTTCGGCATGAAAATATCGTTGGCCGTCAGGCCACACTCTTCGATCATTTGGAAGCAATATTCCAGACGGCCCAGATCGCGGCCGGTATTGTTGGTCCCAAAGGTGAACTTAACACCGGCAGCCTTGGCCATTCTGATCATTTCCGCGGAAGGCGTTTTATACCTTGCATTAATTTCCAGGGCAATGCCATTATCCGCCAGCACCCGGATCACCCTTGCCATCCTCTCCGGAGTCCATAATTGGGCATGTTCGGGCATCAGCTCATCGGGAAGTACCGTTGGGTTCACATAAATGTCGACTGGCTCCTGTGCCATGATGGCTTCAATCTTTCCGACCATCTGGTCCATGAACTGCTGTTTATCATCCACCCAAACCTCCTCCTTAATCCAGATCCGGTTTCTGCGGCCCTTGTAATCGGTGAAAGTCATGGCATCGGTAAACACATAATCAAATTTTGCCACTGCTTCGGGTGAGAAGAGGGTGATCCACTCCCTGCCTTCGGCCTGCATCCCCCTGAAGATAGGTTGCCCGCGGACCGTATCCATATAGGCAGCCAGGGAAACATCGTCGGTGACCGGGAAATGGAGACCACAATTCGGAGCCAGTCCGTAGTTGATTCCCAGGGTCAGCGAATTTTCCAGCACCTCCTCAAGGGTGAGCCCACCCTTCAGGTGGACATGATAATCCACGAGCGGCAATCCCTGTTCCATAAGCCGGGTAACCCGGGTATCCCATTCCAGATCCTCCTTAAGGGGTGTTTTCTCCCCTTCGGGCAGGCGCTTAACCTTAATTGACCGGAAGTATACCGTACTGTTGGGATCGTGGGCCTGAAGTGCGAAGGTCCCTTCTCCAAGGAGGCGGCCTTTAAAACCATCTCCTCTCGAAGGTTGGTCAGGCTGGAGATAATCGACTACCGGCAATCCGTTCACAAAAACCTGAACACGGTTTTCCACAACAGTGGCGCGGATGGTGAACCATTCCCCATCGCCGGCCATATTGTAATATACATTTCTCACCGCATAAAGGCTTCCGGTCTTCCTTGTTTCACGATAGTTTCCCTCACCGGTGTGGGTATTGTTGACCTGGATTTCATAGCCTTTTGAAGGCCAGCCTTCATCCTGGAATTCGGTGTGGAAATAAATACCGGAATTCGCACCCGGCAGGGTTTTTACTTCCGCTTCCAGTTCAAAATTCTTAAATGGCCGGTCGGTTTCAAGGAACAGGTGCCCCCGTTCGCCCGAACATACCAGCAATCCGTCTTCCACTTTGAAGCTTTGAGGATTTTCACCGGCTTTCCAGCCAGTAAGATCTTTGCCATTGAACATCTCGACCCATTCTCCGGAATCACGGGAACAGGAAACTGCCAGCATAACAGCCAGTACTAATAGGATATTTCTCATAATGAAGTGGTTTAATCTTTAAAACTTCAGCAAAGCTAACAATTTGTGGCCTTATTATCCTTACATCGAAGATATTTCAGGAAAGGTGATATCCCTGGCTGTTCATTTCCGACGTTCTGAACCAGTTGTACTGATCATCCATAAACGGATAGTCCCAGCATCCCAGGCTGTGGAAGATATTTCCGCCGAAACCGGTCTTGAAGCGGTAAAGTCCGTACATGGGGTGCATCGGATCGGGATTGGGCGAGACTCCGAACATATCGTACTCGGTGCATCCCATCTGTTTGGATATCCGGATAGCTTCCCACTGAAGGGCATAAGGGGCCATAAGCTGACGGTGTGCAGAGGATGAAGCGCCGTACAGATAGGAGCCCCGGTTCCCGGTAACAATAAGGAACATGGCCGCCAGCGGGATATTTTCGCATTCGGCAACCAAAAGGAACACACCGGCAGGATCTTCGGCGTCCAATTCACGGGCAGCCAGCACGGCCTCAAAGTATTTGAGGTCATGTACATAAAGCCGGTTGCGGGCGGCAGTTTCCAGATAAAGTTCATACCAGACATGAATCTGGTCGATACCCAGGGTTTTTACATGAATGCCTTTTCTCACGGCCAGATGGATATTGTACCGGGTTTTGGGTTTCATGCTTAAAAGGATTTCCGGAAGGTCCCTCCGGAGGTCCACAAAAACCGTATTGGATGGCAGGATATTATGATATGACTTGTGAAAATTCCAGTTGACGGTATTGAAGTTAAAGCGCATCTCACGGGCATACAGGTCAGGCTCACCCAGCCAGTTCCCGTCCACATCGAAGTCAGATTCCGACTTGGCCCAGTAAGACTCCCAGCACAAGTCATATCGGATCATTATGCAATCACTGGGAAGAAAAGACCTGATCGATTCAGAAAGTTCTTCCAGAAACCTACCCTGTTCTTCCTCTGCCGGTTCAAATTCGGGCCCATAAGGCACATAGGCAACCGAATGATACCGGTCGGGTTTACGCAAAGTAATCAACAGGTCCGATTCCACCCATCCCGATTGGGCTGAAGGCCCTGTAATAGCAGGATAGTCGGTTTTATAATTCAGGGCAAGCGTGGTATTGCCCAGGTTTTCCTTCACCTGCGACCAGAACGCCGTCTGCTGGACAATCGGTGTCCGGAAAAGCTGACCGGTGGGTTTGGGATGTACATCTGTTATCATCTCATTAAACCAATTAAATTCAAATTAATCAAAAACTGTAAAAAAACAACAACCACCTCCGGGAGACCGGAAGTGGCAGTTTATATCTTAAAGCTCAAGGCTAAATAGCTGAATTTCATTCAGGCCGGCAAAAGTATCCAATTTATATCAATAAAGGAAATATAATTCCATAGATTTGCAGGTAATTAGAGTAAACGGATAAAAACAGAGATTATGAGTATTAAAAATTACTTCCTGGGAGTATTGTTCCTGGCGTTTCTGCCCTTTTTTGCGTTTTCGCAGAATGAAACCGACAAGCCGGTTTTTGTACCTGAAGAGGGCATCGACGGGAAGGATGTAATCTGGTGGCCAACTCCTCCAACGCTAATCAAGTCAATGTTAGACATTGCAGGAGTGGGACCCGGCGATTTCGTGGTTGATCTCGGTTCGGGTGACGGGCGTATCGTCATAGAAGCGGCCAAACGGGGGGCCACGGCAGTGGGCATTGAATACAATCCCGACCTGGTAAAACTTTCGGAATACCGGGCAAAGCAGGAAGGCGTATCCGGCAAGGCTACCTTTTTGAATATGGACCTCTTTGAGTACGATTTATCGGGGGCTACCGTGATAACCATGTATCTGCTGTCGGACCTCAATCTAAGACTGCGGCCTTCACTGCTGAAACTGAAACCGGGAACCCGGATCGTATCCAATACATTCGATCTTGGCGACTGGCAGGCAGATGAAAACATCACTGTAACGACTCCTTATCATTACCCCGACGGCTCATTCAGGCACAACGTAACCAACCGGGGCTATTACTGGATCGTACCTGCAGATGTGGCGGGTAGCTGGAGCCTCCTTGGCGGCCAGCTCAAACTTGAGCAGCATTACCAGAAGATTGAAGGCAGCTGGCAGAATGCCGGGAAATCTGTTCCGGTAACTTATGGCCGGATGACAGGAAACAGGATATCATTTACCATAGGCGACAGCGAGTATACAGGCACTTTAGAGAATGGCCGTATGCAAGGGACCTTGAAGGTCTCCGGGGAAACCAGGAACTGGGAGGCTGACAGAATTGAAAACTAAATCATGAATGCACCAGATTACTCTTCAAGCAGGTATCTGAGCTGGTCAAGCATGATGGGCACATCATCGGTATCGATACCTTGCCCAAGCAGGTAAGGCAGGTCTTCACCAAATACTTCCATGAACTTTCCGAGGGTAAATCCCTCTGACGACACAGATAGCCGGTATTGGTCGAGCGCCGCCTGCCGGTTTCCCAGGCTCCATTGTACATGACCCATGTTCATTTGGTCATGGTGGGTAGGCCCCGCATCCAGCAATTTTTGGTAATAGCTACCTGCCTGTTCCGTCCGGCCGGTTAAAAATGAACACCAGGCTATTGGGCGCCAGACTTTAGGATTTCCGGGAGCAAGGTATTCCACCCGGAAATAGCTTTTCAGAGCTTCTTCAAATTCATTCAGCTCGAGCAGGCAGTGTCCGATGTTCAGGTGAGTATTCAGGTCTTCGGGATCAAGGTTCTCTGCCGCGCGGTAATACTCCAGTGCTTTGGCGGGCTGTTTAAGGTTCCGGTAGCAGAGGGCTATCTTTTTAAGGTTCCACACGTGGTTGATTTCGTAAAGCTCCGCTTTCAGGTAACCTTCGAGGGCTTCTTCAAAATCTCCGGTCTTTTGGTGGCAATAGGCAATTTTCTGGTAGAGCTCACCACTGTTTTCAGGGGTCAGGAGCCTGCTGAAGATTCCGGTGGCCTCAGTGTACTGGTTTTTCAGGAAGTAAAACTCGCCGATATTGCGCAGCACCCCGGGATCTTCGCCAAGCAGCTCGCCAAGTACCCCAAGGTTATGAAAATCGAAGCGCCAGCTGAAGATGTCTTCCAGCCCGTTTTTCCGGGGATACAATTTATAGAACCGGTACAGGTCCTGGATATACTGGTTGGAGATAAACCCAGCCCTCCGCCCGGGGTCGGTGATGCCTTCATCCTTTTCCAGCTCTTTCCACTGTTCCTCTTCGGCATCTAAGGCACGGGCCATGAACTCCCGGTTATCCTGCGGCAACATCCGGAGGCTGAAACAGAAGGAATACTTGTCGGAGTTGCACAGCACGGGCGTGTGGCTCAGTGCTTCGAGAAGGCGTACTTCGAGGTCATCACGCCCGCGGTCGATTTCGGGATTCCATGGGAAAAACGGGAGGAACCAGTTGCTGACCTCCTGGAAAAAAGGGAACGACTTGAGCATGGCAAAGGAGCCCATAAATACATCGGCGCCCTCCATCTGCAACTCGGAGAATTCCTCCATCTTACTGAGCAGTCCGGGCGAATCACTGAACAGCTCTTCCCAGTCGGGGTTTTTATCCTCCGGAAGTCCTTCTTCCATGAGGCTGTCGAGGTTGATTTTGTTGCGCAGGTTGGGACTTATTCGGATCATTTCCGGGAGGATCTCATCGCGGATCCGCTGGATAAGCTTTTCAGTTTCTTTACTTCTGAGCAGCTGAATGATGATACGTTCCAGGTTCTGAAGGAACCCGTGTTCTTCGGCAAGCAGTTTCAGCCGGCCGGTGATTTCAGGATAGAATGGCAGGCGACTGTCGTACCGGTAGAGGCTGATGAGCAATCCGACCAGCGCCCGTTGCCTGATTTCCTCCTCGTCCACGTTGCAGGCGTCGAACAGCAGGCTGAACTTGGCCTGGTCGAAGCAGCGCAACAGGCTGAGGGTGACGGCAGTGACCATGAAAGAACGGTAATGTACAGGCACCGGGTTATTCTGAAAAAAAATACGCATTGCCTCACTTTCGGAAGATGACAATTTGTCAC
>JAUWAB010000074.1 GCA_030602265.1 Prolixibacteraceae bacterium
CCGGGGTCGCATTCAATGTTGATTCCTCTGTTCTCCCCATATGTGCCCCCTCTGGGGTCGAATTCACTGTTGATTCCTCTGTTCTACCTGTATGTGCCCCCTCCGGGGTCGAATTCACTGTAGATTCCTCTGTTCTACCCGTATGTGCCCCCTCCGGGGTCGCATTCAATGTTGATTCCTCTGTTCTCCCCATATGTGCCCCCTCCGGGGTCGAATTCACTGTTGATCCCTCTGTTCTCCCCATATGTGCCCCCTCCGGGGTCGAATTCACTGTTGGTTCCTCTGTTAGACCCATATGTGCCCCCTCCGGGGTCGAATTCACTGTTGATTCCTTTATTCTACCCATATGTGCCCCCTCCGGGGTCGCATTCAATGTTGATTCCTCTGTTCTACCCGTATGTGCCCCCTCCGGGGTCGCATTCAATGTTGATTCCTTTGTTCTACCCGTATGTGCCCCCTCCGGGGTCGCATTCAATGTTGATTCCTCTGTTCTACCCATATGTGCCCCCTCCGGGGTCGCATTCAATGTTGATTCCTCTGTTTTACCCGTATGTGCCCCCTCCGGGGTCGCATTCAATGTTGATTTCGCTGTTCTACCCGTATGTGCCCTCTCCGGGGTCTTTAAACGCGCATCCAATGTGGGCATTTCAAACCATCCAATGTTTGCAGAGCCGAAATCATTTTTATTCATGTCCTTTCTTCACATTTCCTATAAAATCAAAACGCTTTAGCGGAGAGACTTATCCTTGTGATTTCAGGTGGTTTTTATGACCGGATAGGGGAATGTGGATCTGAGCTGGATCCGCTTACCCTCCGACTGTGATTTTCTGGTGGCCTCAATGATCTCGAGGACATGCAGCGAATGTTCAGGATTGATCAGCGTTTTCAGTTTTTCCAGGATACTCTGGCTGACCACTGTCGCACCTTCCTCCCAGACGTAGGAGCCGGTATCGGTAGCAAATCTTCGGGGCGTTTCATGGTCGATGGTGGCCATCTCCACGGCAAAGGGCATCCAGTCGTAACCGATCAGGTGCATGGCCCCTTTGGTGCCCACAATGGAAATCGTCGGTTTCTCCTGTCCGACGCCTTCATGCCCGTATGGGTCGAAGTAGTTGAACCCGCACATGACGTGTGAAATGGCGCCAGATTCATGTTCCATCAACAGGCTGGCATTGTCTTCCTCCTCTACCTGAATTTTACCCTTGTCGTCTACCGTCCGTTCGGGAGTCAGGATATTGGTCATGCCCACGACTGATTTTACCGGACCCAGCAGTCCGGTGAGCGTGGTGATGTTGTAAACACCCAGGTCGGGGAGGCTTCCGCCCAGTTTTTCATAGAAGAATGCCGACCAGCCTGGTCCCAGGTGGCCATAATGGGCATGTGCGGCGGCCACTTTCCCTAACTTGCCCTCGAGAATCTGGTCCGACATAAACGCAAACTGCGGACTGTTAACCACGGCCGGTGCTCCCCAGATCCAAACGTCCATCTTTTTGGCGAACCCGACCAGCTCATAACCCTCCTGATAGGAATTTGCCAGTGGTTTCTCGCTCCAGACGTGCTTCCCTTTTTCCAGCGCCATCCTGTTTAACCGTCCGTGTTCCTGCATATCCGTGAGGTTGACCAGCAGGTCAAAACCGGCTCCGGCAAGCATTTTCCCGATATCCGGATAATGGTGGGGAACATTGAACTGCTCCGCCCGGGCTTTGGCCCGTTCGGGTTTTATGTCGCAGACGCTTA
This sequence comes from Prolixibacteraceae bacterium, assembly GCA_030602265.1. Classification (GTDB taxonomy): domain Bacteria; phylum Bacteroidota; class Bacteroidia; order Bacteroidales; family Prolixibacteraceae; genus UBA1413. Next base: position 1,738 of record JAUWAB010000074.1, read on the forward strand.
CCAGTTCGACGAACGGCGATTTGGCCAGGTGGGGCAGGTAAACCCCGGACACGCTTCCGCAGCCGATAATTCCGACCTTAATCTTTCCGGACACGCTGATGCCCGAGATTTCAGGGTAAGCGAGCAGGGGCGTTAGCAGTGCGGCTGCCCCGGTCAGCGCAATATTGTTCAGGAACTCTTTTCTTTGCATGGAATTCAATTACAGGTGGATAATCTTATTTCTTCAGACGGTAAACCGTATGGACATATCCATGATCCGAAGGGAACATGAAAAGTTGGTTATTTATCCGGATATTCTCATTGAAGGGAACTTTCCCGATTTCCGAGGAAATCACCTCCAGCAGGGGGCTTGCATGAAAGATGTAGTCGATACGATGTTCATCTTTCAGTCCGGGCATATCCCAGGTAATCCCGGGATGGCTGAGGGCACTGGGATTCGCGATCCTGTAGGAATCCACAAACCCATGCTGTTCGAGCGTCGAGGTAGTCCACCAGTCGACCACCAGGCCATTGTTCAGGTGCGCGGTCTCCTCACGCCAGTCGAGATGCGACCATATGTTGAAATCTCCGCCAATGATGAGGGGCACTGAATCGCCTTGTGCCACGTATGGTTTAAGCCCCGACAGGAGGGTATTCAGTTCTTCCTTCCGGGTTCCCGAAATCTCCCATTCGACGAGTTCTTCCGGGGATTTACCCAGGCTGGCCGGATCATCCTCCCACGGCTGGTAATTCATCCATACCGCGAATACATTGACGCGGTCGGTCGGGTTAATAAAAACCTCTATGCCGCCAATATTGAAAGGGTTGTAAAAGTCGAACCTTTTCCCCAGGGGGAACCGGCTCATAATGGAAAGATTGGTCCTTTTGTCATCGGGCGGCGTATTTTCCGGGGCAATCAGGTGGAAGTGGTATCCCAGGGCATCGGCAATCATTTTCCCGGATCCGTAGGTTTCAACCAGAATGACAATATCCGGGTCCAGCGCCCTGATCATATTAATGGCATGAGGCCTGCCATCCTCCTTCAAAGAGGTGCTGTTGGCCCCGTGCCAGATATTCCAGGCCAGGACGCTGAATTCCTTTTCCTTCTGATTATTTCCTGATGGACCGTCTTTTTTAGCGATACAGGCCAATCCGGGCAACCATGCCGTCAGGAATACCAAAAGTGCCACATACGGCCATTTTCTTTCCCTCATATGATTTAGCGGTATCCGTTTACTTGACTTCCCAGCCGTAATCTACGTATTCCCAGGTAAAATCGTTACCGTTGATCTCGACCAGCAGGTATCCCTCTTCAGTGCCGTGGTAGCTTCCGCCCCACCAGCTGGCAGAGACTGCTCCGGCGGTAATGAACTGAATCCCTTTTACCTTGATCTCTTCATAAAGGTGCATGTGTCCCTGCAGTACCAGTTTCAGATTCTTTCCTTCAAATAAATCCAGTATTTCCTTGAAATTACTGAAGGTGTCGCGGCTGGTATATTCCCCGGAGAGAACCGGATAATACACGGAAAGGAACGGGACATGCGTGGATACGACGATAGGGGTGGAGCTGTCCAGGGCGGCGAGGTCTTTAACAAGCCATTCTTTTTGTTCCTCATCAACCTTTGAACTGCTGGTATCCAGAATAATGAAATGCCATCCCTTGTATGAAAACGAATGATAGGTTTTGCCAAGGTATTTTTCATACATTCCGCGGTTATACAGGGGATCATCCGCGGGAACGTCCCAGAACCGGTCGTGATTTCCGATGGTGGTGTAAAAACCGATGCCGGCCTGGTCTTTGAAGGTGGCCAGCCGCTGGTAAAGCTCATGGGCTGTTTCGTTGTTGTCTTTGAGATAGTCTACATCGACATTGTCGCCACCGGTAATGATAAACTCAGCCTTGTTCGACTTTGCATGGCCGATGGCTTGTTCCAAACCCTGGAAACAATTGTTTTCCCCCATATTCAGGTGGATATCGGTCATAAAGGCAAAACGGAAGGTGGTCTCCGGCGTTTCAGCATGCTTTACCGCCGGATGGCAACCGGCTAACAGGGCGATGAGGAGGGTCAGGCTAATGAAGTGTTTCATAGATGAATGTATTTCCGTTAAATGTAAGAATTAAATAATGGCCCGGATTTCTCCGGACCATTTGATCGTATTACTTTGATAAGGACTATAGCTGGCTGATCGTGAATTTATACTTCGTGGCACCACCGGGCAGGTTGTATCCGCTGAAGTTAATATCGAGGTTCAGGGTATTGGCGGTGGCATTGTAGAATCCGGCCGGTCCTTTATGGAAGGTCATGGCAGATCCGTACGAAGTTACCGTGACATCCTCCACGAGGGTTATGGAACCCCTGAAGGTGTCGTAGTCGATATCGCCAAGCTGCAGCAGCAGAACGGTTTTTGCACCTGAATCGTCCCAGAAGTTAAAGGTCAGTTTCACCCGTTGGCAATCGCCGTCGATTTTCTCACCCACACATTTAGCCGGACTGTAACTTGGCCAGATGCCGTCCCTGCAGGACACATTTCCTGCCCATCGGTCGGCCAGGCAGCCAACCGGTGGTATATAGAAACCGAATGCATAGGTCCATTCCACCGACCTGCCTGATGGCGCGGTAATTTTGTATTTCCGGGGCTGGGAGAAGTCTCCGTAGGTGCCGAATTTTGGCGATCCCTCGAGGGGTTCTATTACCACACCTCTCGCTATGGTTCCCCGCAGGAAGATCTTGGTCAGGTCGGCCGACCGGTCTTTCAGGAGGACCGAGTCGAGGTTCTGGCCGGCAAATCTTACCATTTCGGTGGCAATAATTCCCTCTTTATTGCCCACGATCAACCTGGTAATTTCCGCATGGTCAGAATATTCGAAATCATTATCGAACTTGGGCACACATGCTGAAATGATCATCAGTGCCACCAATGCTATTTTTATAATGTTTCTCATTTTAATTCATTTTTAGATCATGAAAACTTATTCCCATCCAAATATCTGGTAAAGATTCGGATTCAGCACGGTTTGCGTACGGGGAACCGGACGGTAGTAATACTTGGGTTCCACAAAAGTGCCCCTGTTTTCCTCTCCGACAATAAACCCCTTGTCGCCTCCGGTTACGAACACTTCGGCTGCACTTCCGGCCGGTCCGATGCGGTAATAGAGGAGCGTTACGCCCAGTTCATTTTTCTCCCTGTTGGCAACCAACGGCGGAATGGTAGCTGAAAGCGGCAGAATTTTGATATCCGGAATGCCGTCACCTGTCGTGTCATAATTTCCGGGGCCGGGAATGTAGAGCCCGACGGCAGGTTTTTCGAGTACCTTGCCTGCTCCCCAGCGCATCAGGTCGTCGAACCGGTAGCCTTCCATGCCAAATTCAACCCTTCTTTCTCTCCGGATCTCGAGAATCTCCCGCCATTGGTCAGATACTTTCACGTTGGGGTATTTGGCTTCCTTGACCGGATCAACGGGTGGATTTAAGCCCAGGTCGGGCATTCCCGCTCTTTTGCGTAAAACGTTTACTGTCCTGTCGAGGTCGGCCTGTGTCAGCTGACCCAGTTCGGCCTGTGCTTCAGCATAGATGAGCAAGGTTTCGGCATACCTGACCAGCGGCACGTCGATGCTGTTGGACCGGGCCTGGTCGGTATGGTTCTGGAATCCCTTGAGCAACTGGTAGCCCGTGAAATACCTTGATAAGCTTCCCGGGAAAACATAGGGCGTGGCTGTCCTGCCATATATCCACCCCGGATAGGCGATGGTCTGCTGCAGCCTCGGGTCGCGGTTTTCGAATTCTTTCACGAAAAGGTTGGTTTCGTAACCTTGCTGGGAGGAGTAATAAGTCCCGTCTTTCATGAGGTAGGCATTCACGAGGTCGCGCGCCGGACTGATTTCATAGTCATGCCAGTAGTTCCACCAGCCGCTGTTTTTTACTTCATCCTGGCTGATGTTGACAAAGATAACCTCCTTATTGCCTGTAAGGTTGGTACTGTTGAACAAGGTTCCGTAATCGGACTCCGGCTTGCCGGTGGTGTAAATGGTAAATCCGCCATTGTTCATTATCTCAAGGGCTGCATTTTTTGCCATATTGAGATAGGTTGGCGCAGTCGACTGCAGTTGAAGCTCAGGGTGATACCGTCTGTAGGTGCCTTCGTAAAGGGCATCCCTCGACATATAAGCCAGTACTACCCACTTGTTGATGGTCCCGGCCGGCTGTGTTGCCCTGACGTTGGTTGCCGCAAACTGATAGTCTTCAAATATTTTTTCCACGATAAATGCCCTCGGGTCCTGTGCTTTATACAGCAGGTCCACATCAGAAGTTCCTAACAACTGATCATACCAGGGAACATCAGAATACCTTTTCACCATTCCCATGTAGAACCTGGCCCTGAAGAACCTGGCCAATCCTTCATAGTGCGCCAGTACCTCATTGGGCAGGTTGTTGTTCCTGTAATGGTGTAGGAAAAAGTTAATCCTGCGCAAGGTGCCCCAGCTCCAGCCTGAACCATATGATTCGGAAGTCGGATTACTGTTGAGCATCAGCGATTTCATCTCTGAGATTGCCGTATTCGATGCATTGTCTGTAGTGTTGTAGCCATCATCGGTATAAATTACCACACCCGGGAAACTATACAGGTTATAGATGTACATTTTCAGGTCTTCCTCAGATTTGAAGAAGTTCTCCGCCCCAATGGAGGTTTCCGGGAACTTATCGAGGAAATCATCGTTACATGCCGATATCAGCAGTAAGATGGATATGCTTAATATTGAGACAATTTTCTTCATAATTTAATGTTTTTCAGGCTTAAAAGTTAATATTGACACCGAATGAATATCTGCGCTGGAAGGGATACTGGTAACCCTGTCCTCCATCCGTAATAGCTTCAGGATCGAAATATTTCTTTACCTGTGACCATTCATAAAGATTCTCGCCACTTACGAAGAACCGGACTCTGTCAATATTCACCTGCTTTGACAGTTTTTTCGGGATGGTGTATCCCAGGGTGACATTCTTAAGCCTCAGGTAGGCAGAGCTCAGCAGCCAGCCGGTCTGAGGATGCGCCAGGCCTGTATTGGGGACATTTGCATCGGCCAGCCAGGCTTGCAGTACGGGGAATTTCCCGTCGGGATTTGCCTTGTGAAGTCCTAATTCAAGATACTTTTGGGAGTGTTGGGCCACCAGTTCCTCATTGTCATCATTCTGTCTGTAGAAATCGAGCAGGTGCTTATAACCTCCTTCGTAGGGCTGCTGGTAGAATCCCCAGTACAGGTAGTGGCGCGGGTAGTAATCCCTTTTGCCGATTCCCTGGACAAATGTTCTCAGGTCGAATCCGTTCCACTCGAAGTTCAGGTTAAACCCGATCCGGTAGCGTGGTGAGGAATTGCCGATAATTTTGAGGTCCTTTGGATCATCCAGGGTATTCCCCCGTTCGATAATCCCGTTTCCGTCCAGATCGGTGAATTTTGGCCATCCGGGGACAATGTCGAGAGCGCCCCACGGAACCACTCTTGACTGGTCAAGCGCTCCGATTTCTTCGACGGATTTATAGTATCCGTCGCTTACAAATCCCCACATCTGTCCAAATTCATATCCCTCATAATAGTCGCTGAGGTTCAGGTTGGGATTGTCAAAGCGGGTGATCCATGCCCTGCTGTCGGCAAGGATTAACCTGGTGTCGTAATTGAATGGTTTCCCCGACAGGTTGAACCTGTTCCGGTAGGTCAGCGACAGTTCCCAGCCGTTGGTGGTCAGGTCGGCGGCATTTTCGTTGGGGACTGCGGCTCCCAGCACGGCGGGCAGCGCTTTCCCCTGGGTAAGCATTCCGGTGGTGTTACGCTGGTAAATATCGAATGCGCCGGTGAATTTATCTGAGAATAATCCAAAATCAATACCCAGGTTGATGGTTTCCACATTTTCCCAGGAATAATTATCGGATACCAGTCCCGGCGTGGAAATGGCCTGCGGACGTTGTCCTTCCACGATCCAGTTCATCTGGTAGGCGCTTAAGGTGGGGATATAGCCGTATGCTGAAACGTTCTGGTTCCCCAGCGAGCCGTATGAGGTCCTGATTTTCAGATTGCTGAATACGTTCCTGTACGGAAGAAAGAAGTTTTCCTGATCTATGCGCCAGGCAAGCGATGCCGATGGAAAAAATCCGTATCTGCCTTTTTTGGGGAATCTCGAAGAGCCGTCGTACCGGCCATTAAACTCGACAATGTAACGGTCTTTGAAAATATACCCCAAGCGGCCGAAATAGCCTCTGACGGCCCAGGTGGTCACACTTTCGGTCACCACTTGTTCACCCGTGGCAAGGGCGATGCTGGGTACGGATGCCGAAATTACGTCGCCACGCTCCCCTTCAAAACTCTCCCAGCGATAGCTTTCCTGGTTGAATCCGGCAAGGGCTGAAAACTGGTGTGCCTCGTTAAAAGTTTTGTTAAAGGTTGAATACAGGTTCAGTACATTGTAGGTGTCAAAACCCGCCCTTCTCCAGGCCCGGTTGTTTCCTACTTCCCTGACGTCCTCCGGGCCGTATCCGATCAGGTATTTGGTCTGGTTCCACACATAATTCTGGTTCCCTCTCCTGATGGTGTAATCACCGTTTATCTTGAAGGCATCATCGAAGAATCTGGCTTCCCCGGTGAAGATGGATTGCAGGGAGTTGTATTTATCACTGTGTTTTCCGCCTGAAGTCAGCTGGGCTGCTCTTTGTCCGACCGTCGAATTGGCCCAGGTGCCATCGGGATTAATGTCCCATGAAGTGGGCGCAATGTTGTATAAATCCCAGATGGAAAGGTAGGAAGGTTTTCTTCTTTCGCTGAGCACCAGCATGGTATTGTTGCCAATGGTCAGCCATTTGAATGGTTTGTAGTCGACCCTGCTCCGCATGTTATAGCGGCTGAAATAATCTTCGGCCAGTTTCAGGGCTCCGTTTTCGTCGTCGAAGGCGGCAGAGAGGTAATAGCTCGTTTTTTCTGTTTTGCCGTCAATCTGCATATGATGTTTCTGCGAAAAGGTGTAGTCATCAAGGAAGTACCTTGTCCAGTCGCGGTTTCCCATATATTGCCACCTTCTGGGGTTATTCGGATCGACACGTACGCCTGGGGTGCCGTCCGGATTATCGGAACGCTCCCTGGCCCACTGGTACATTTCGTCGGAGTAGCTTACATAATTCCAGGGCGTATTGCTCGTGGAAATATCCTGCAACCTCATATATACATACGGGTCACTGAACTTGTCGGGCAAAACGCTCGGTTTCGCCCAGGAGAAGTTATTGTTGTAGGAGGCATAGATTCCTTCGTTGTTCCCGGTTTTTGTGGTGATGAGCACAACGCCGAACGCTGCCCGGGCGCCATAGATGGCTGCGGAGGCGGCATCCTTGAGTACCGAGATGTCGGCAACGTCTTCAGGGGTCAGGCGGTTGAGTTCCCACGGACTGGAAGGCACCCCGTCGATGATGATCAGCGGGTCCCCGCCGTTGATGGAGGTCATCCCCCTGATGTTGAATCTTGCGGTTTGCCCGGGTTCACCGCTTACAAAATCGATGTTCAGGTTGGGTGCCAGGCCCTGCAGTCCCTGGGCAAGGTTGGTAAGCGGCCGGTTCTGCAGCTGTTTTGCATCGATCGACTCTACGGCACCCGACAGGTTTACTCTCCGTTGAATGCCGTACCCGACCACCACCACTTCGTCGAGGCCGGTGACGTCCTGTTCCAGTCCTACATCGATAACCGGCCGGTTGGCAACCTCAACCTCGAGGCTTCTCATTCCGATGAACGAATAGACCAGGGTTGCGTTCCCCGGAGCCCGCAATTCATAAATTCCGTCAGCGTTGGTAATGGTTCCGGTGGTGGTCCCCTTAATCACAACCGACACGCCCGGCAGCGGGATGCCGTCGTCAAGGGAAGTTACTTTCCCCCTGATCGCAATGCCCTGCGCCGAGACGCCCTGACTGATGCAAATCCACATCAGCAACAATAACAAAGGTATCAGTTGCTGAAGGTTAATTCGGCTTTTTGGTGAATGTTTCATGATTTTCATAAAAAAATGGTTTTTATACATTAGCAAAGTTATCATACAGGTCATCGCAAATTTAAAGCAATTATTAATTCTACGATAACTAATGTAAATATATTTTGAATGAACATTCAAATTTTAAAAACGTGGATAAAGATTTTAAAATAATGATTATATGTTATTTGATGATAATTTATCAGTTTTTTAATTATAAATTAGTGTTTTTTTATGTATGATATATTGATTGAATGTTTAATGTATTATATTTGAATATAAATTTCAAGCACAAAAAAAAGTGGGCAGAAGAAGTCTAAAAGAAACCAGGCAAAAGGAGATCCTGATGTCTTTCTATCAGGTAGCCAAGAAGGAAGGGATAGAGAATGCGTCTATTGCAAAAGTGGCGAACAGGCTGGATGTTAATCCCAGTCTGATCATGCATTATTTCAAGTCGCGTGATGAGATGCTGATCGCATTTGTTTCCTTTATTCTTGAAAAATATATGGCTATCTACAAAACCAACGGGGAGATTAACAGCAAAGAAAAGTTACTGGATTTGATTGACGGATTGTTTTCCCGGAAATGGAACCGTTTGTTTAACGACAGTGTCTTTTACAGTTGTTATGCTTTAATATACCGGAATAAAAATTTTAAAAAGCAGTTTAAGACCTTGCACGATTCGCTCAGAAAAAGCCTCGTTCAGTCTTTTGTGGAATCAAACCAGCATGGGGTGACTGCCATTTCCGATATCGACAAGACGGTGGAAATTGTTTTCAATATCATCGAAGGGGCCTATTACTATCTGGGGATGGTGGATGATAAGGATGAATACGAGACCAAGACCGAGTGGTACAAGAATCATGTGCTTGGCATGCTGCACCTGGAATAATTTTCGCCTGCCATGCACCATTTTTATCTTTTGTATAAGTGTTTTTATAGCCACAAAGGAGAGAAGACACCAAGTACCACAAAGATTGTCTTGTGTCTTGTGTCTTGTGTCTTGTGTCTTGATACCTGATCCCTGATCCCTGATCCCCCTGCTTACCTGATTAACTTTAGCCAGTTACTTAAAAACGGGCTCTGTTTTTTATACTGAAGGACTGTTGTTCTCCGTTCGCATCCTGATCAGGATAATTCTGACCGTGGAATAAACCGCAATCAGCATCCAGATCAGGTTGACGGCGAAATTAGGCATGTCTTTGTTCAGGTATGAATAAAGTGACAGAATAAGCCCTCCCATTAAATTCATCACATGGTATCCGGTCTTCTTCGGGGATAAAATTTCAAGACTCAGGAGGAGGTAGGCAATAACAAAAAGGCTTGCCCCGATCCATCCGAAAATAGCTAATAATGTCATCTGACGCTAATATTAGAACCCTTTTCCGGGGCTAAAGATACTCAGTTAATTTTTCCGGGAAAGAAAAATCTTTGTTGGGGCGGGTATCATGATTATTTAGTGGATGGACTGTATTACAAAGAATCTGGTATTGGATGATATCCTAATAGTGGATCCTGAAAGCCAGACTGCCAGGTTCATAAAAAGTGAGTAATTTGCTTTAATATCCGGATTGAATTCAAATACAGACTTTGAAAAATCAGGGTAAAATATAGCCGAAGCTTTTAAAAATCAATTTTGGTGTTATGTCTGATTATATGTAAGTATATTATTGTCAATAGTTTTAGGTTTGGTTTCCTGATCTCAAAGAAATTCCATAGCCTCAATGATCTGATAATTGACGGTAAAATCAAACTTTTATTTTCCAGAGAGCCTATTGAGGAGTTTATTACATTTGTAAAAAGGCCAAAGTTTATGAGTTATTTTGTGGATCAGGATATTGAAACTTTATTGCGGTTATTCGAAAAGTATGGAAAGTTGGAAGATGTATCTGTTATTTGAGCTTAGTTATTCATTTATTGGTTGTTCCTAATGCCCGATTTATCCCGGAAGGATTGCATATGGATAGCATAATCCATGCGGCAGGAAAATGTGACCCCGAGGCTGAATGCCGTGTTGAAGCCTTCGTTCAATGGTTGACAGTAAAAGTAAAAAAGCGTACTTGAATGATATACAATTATATGTTATATGAGAAGGACTTGAGCGATATGTGACTAAATTTGTGATTTATTGGAGAAAAATGGACAAGGGATTTTCAGATATAATGAATCTTATTAAACAATCACGGTTTAATGCAATTCGAGCTATTAACGCTGAGCTTATTGAACTTTATTGGAATATTGGTAAATACATTAGTAAAAAGATTGATGAAGCGGAATGGGGTGATTCTGTTGTAATGGAATTAGCGAAACACATTCAGCTGAACGAACCTGGAATAAAAGGATTCTCAGATAAGAATATCTGGAGAATGAAGCAGTTTTACGAGACATACAAGGATTTTCCAAAACTCTCAACACTGTTGAGAGAAATAAGTTAGTCGCATAATTTGGCAATATTTTCAAGGTGTAAGTCTGTCGAAGAGCGTGAATTTTATTTAAAACTTGCGAAACAAGAAAGTTATAGCTACAGGGATCTTGACAGGCAAATTTCTGCAGGTCTTTTCGAGCGGACAATGATTGGTAATACAAAACTCCCGACAGTGTTGAGAGAATCTAATCAAGACCTGACAAATTCATTTAAAGATAGTTACGTTTTTGAATTTTTGAGAATCTCTGAGCCGCACAGTGAAAGTGAACTGCAACGTGGACTTGTAAAACAAATGAAAAGCTTCATACTTGAACTTGGTAAAGATTTTTTGTTTATTGGCGAAGAATATAAACTGCAAGTAGGAAACAGCGATTTTTACATAGACCTACTTTTTTACCACAGAGGACTTCAATGTTTGATAGCCTTTGAACTTATAGCAGACAAGTTTAAACCTGCCCAGTTGGGACAACTAAACTTTTATTTAGAAGCATTAGACCGGGACGTAAGGAAAACAAACGAAAATCCAAGTATTGGTATTTTGCTTTGCAAAGACAAGGACAGCGAAGTGGTTAAATATGCATTAAGTAGAAGTCTTTCACCTACAATGGTTTCAGAATATAAAACTCAACTTCCTGATAAGATGCTGTTACAGCAAAAATTACATGAATTATTTGAAGGTGAGTCTGACGTATAATCACTTTTCCATCAGGATAGCGATCGACCTTCCCGGTTTTTCCGGCAGTGAAAAGGAGGTATTCCTGTAATTCAGCTCAAATTCCGGGACTAATATTTTTATATACCTCTGGTTGGGGGCTCTTCTGATATTCTGCAATTAATACTATCGTTATGGACAACCAAGTTCAAAAGCTGGGGCTGGCAGGCTCCTTCGCCATTTATATCCCGGCGGCCATTCTGATGGTTGTCCTGACGAAGTACCTGATCCCATATCTGAGTGAGGTGACCGGTCAGGAGACCATCCTGTTCTGGTTTCTGGTAGCCGGTTTGGGCATTTTTACGCCCCTGATCATTGCCGGGTGGCTGATCCTGAAATCGGAAGGTTATTCTTGCCGCCGGAGCACCCTGGCCGGCCGGCTGCGTTTCGGTAAAGTTTCCGGGAGAGACTGGGCCTGGGCTTTGGGCGGACTGGCGGTGGCCGGTTTGCTGAGCGGGCTGGTCATGATGGTGGTGGAGCGGCTAACCGGCGGGTTCGACCACTCCCCGGCGTTTATGTCTTTTGAGCCCTTGTCGGCGGGACGATACTGGCTGCTGTTAGTCTGGCTGCCCTACTGGCTGCTGAATATCCTGGGCGAGGAGATTCTCTGGAGGGGCGTGATGCTGCCCCGTCAGGAAGCAGCCTTCGGGGAAAAGGCGTGGCTGGTCCATGGCGTCGGCTGGGGACTGTTTCATATCGCTTTCGGGTGGCAACTGCTGCTGACTTTGCTTCCGCTGATGTATATCCTGCCGTATGTTGCACAGAAAACCCGCAATTCCTGGGTGGGGGTGATCATGCACGCCGGACTGAACGGCCCAAGCTTTATTGCGATCAGTTTAGGGTTGATGTAAGCTCAGGGTACTCTCCGCTGCTTGGCGATTTCATCACGGGGCAGCAAGGGATCTTATCGTGGCCATCTGGCTATAAACATGCAATCCCTCCGGGATTGAACGCATCGCAGTAACGATCTGATAATAAACAATTAATATATAATATATTCAAGTGAAATGAGCCATGATCAAAACACAAAGCGGGATGCCCGCCAGATCGAAATCTTTCGGGCTGGCCCGCCAGAATGAAATCTTTCGGGCGGGCATAATATCTCCAATCATAGCGAAACGAATTTCAGCGGAGCTATTTTTTGTGGTGATTAAAAAACAAAAACGATTATTCACACGGAAAAAATCATCGCAAAAAAATCATTGATTCAATTTATACAGCTCTGCATAACTAATCAGCAGAATGCCTTTCTCCCTGATTTTGGCCTTTACCTGTTCGCTTAGGAAGAGGTCGATGACACCCTGGCGGTCGGTGGCCACGTTTTCGTAGCCGATGTGGGAAACCCCGCGCATTTCGGGGGTGTCTAAAGCCGGATGCTCCACGAACATATAGGTTTTGCCGGGTTCGAGCTTGTCTAATGCCCGAATAAAGCTGGCGATTTTCTCTCCGGATGTCTCTTTGGGGCCATCGAAGCGGAAACCCTGGACGTTATAGCCGGCCGCGTCGTTGCCGATCTTGTACTCAGCGGCCAGGCGGGCTGCCAGCTCACGCACCTCGGGCGAAAAGCCGGTGGAACCCATGTGTCCGGAGATATGGCTGACCGACGGAATATGCTTCATGGCGGTTTCGATCTGCGCCCTGAATTCCCTTTCGATCTCCTCCAGGCTGGGCTTGACTTCCATCACCGATTTTCCGGGGTAGTTGGCATTGGGCCACATCATGGGGTAGAAGTAACCGTTCTCATCGACCAGGCCGGGGCAGTGGGTGAGGGGCCTCCACTTGATGTTGTCCCATTCGCTGGTGATGGTCAGGTGCACGCCCACGTCGATTGCAGGGTTGGCCTGAAGCAGCTTCACCGCTTCGGGGAACCAGGGTGCGGGTACCATCACCTCGGCCGAGGTAGCAATACCTTTGGTGCAGGTGAGGATGATGGCCTCGTTGGCCGCCTGCGAACTGCCGATATCGTCGGCCCTGATGATGAGGCGGATGGGTTCCTGCTGTGCGCAGGCAACCAGGGTGAAGAGGCTGAACAGGAGGGTCAGAAAGCCGTGTTTCATTTTTTCTGGTTTATTGGTTCACTACAAATGTAGGGAAAAGCATTTGGAAAAGGGTTCAGTACACTGGACATTTATTTAAGCCCATCTGCTTTCTAATGAATGTCAGATGTATTTTTATTTTTCCAATAAATCAACCGTGCCAAACGATCACCGCTCTGGTAGCGGTACAAACTCCGTTTCTCCCGGTATCTCCGGAAAGCGCTGAGCTTTCCAGTCACTCTTCG
>JAUWAB010000108.1 GCA_030602265.1 Prolixibacteraceae bacterium
AAGCGATTTTTCCGCCATGCCGTAAAACAGCAAATCTGCACCAGAATCAACCAGGATGGATGGCATCAGTTTATCGGACCAGTAGTCGTAATGGGTAACGCGCCTGAGTGATGCTTCAATGCCGCCAATGATCAGCGGAACATCGGGATACAGTTTTCTGATAATCCGGGAATAGACTATCGTGGCGTAATCCGGCCGGGCCCCTGCCTTACCCCCTGGTGTGTAGGCATCATCAGAGCGCCGGCGTCTTCCGGCGGTATAATGATTTACCATGGAATCCATATTCCCGCCGGTAACCGCAAAAAACAGGTTAGGCCTGCCCAGTTTTTTGAAATCGCGCAGGTCGTCCTGCCAATTGGGTTGCGGAACGATGGCTACCCGAAGACCTTCTGCCTCGAGTATCCGGCCAATAACAGCCATTCCAAAGGATGGATGGTCAATATAGGCATCTCCCGAAAACAGGATTACATCCACTGAGTCCCAGCCCCTCTGAGCCACCTCTTTGGCAGATGTGGGCAGCCACGCTGATTTGTCGATTCTTATTGTCATACCAACATTTAACAAATATTCGTACCGGATGGTTGAATCTGACCGATTTTTACTATTTTCATCCCAACAAAATTAATGTGAAATCCGGATTATATACATTTTTCTCTTTTTATTAGGAATCCGGAACATTTTTTTTGTGTCCGATTGAATTAAATATTGAGTCTGATGGAATTGGTAAAACCCAGGGATCTGATCAATGCTAACCCTGCCCTAAACTTTTTCGGAGGTGAATTTTTCGCCCGTTTTCTGATGTATCTGCTTCGTTTTCAAAAACTGAACAAGATTTATTCGAAAATCCACCAGAAAAACGGCATTGAATTTATTGACGAGGTAATTAACGTTTTAGAGCTGAAAATCGAGATAGAAGCCAATGAATTGAAAAGGATACCGGCCACAGGTCCGGTGATTGTGGTGGCCAACCATCCGCTTGGAGGACTCGATGGGTTATTGCTGATCAAAATGGTCTCGGAGCTGAGGAGCGACGTCAAGATTCTGGCCAGTCATCTGTTAAAAAAGATCGAACCGGTTTCAGATTATTTTATTGAGATCAATCCTTTTGATACACCTTCCGGATCAGAGGATGAAAGTACATTTTCCGGTCTGAAGGAGTCCATGGCTCACCTTAAAGCTGGTGGTGTCCTGTGTATTTTTCCGGCAGGAACGACCAGTACCTATCAATATGCGAGCAATATCGTAGCCGACAATATCTGGCGTTATCCGGTTCTTAAATTTATCAAAAAGATGGATGCCCCGGTGGTCCCTGTGCTTTTCCAGTCCAACAACAGCCGGCTGTTCAAGATCATCAGCAGGATACATCCGGCACTTAAGAACCTTCGGCTTCCTTCTGAACTGTTCGGAAAAAAATACCGGAATATCAGGGTCAGGATCGGGAACCCGATTAAGCAGGTGGATCAGGAAAAGTTCTGCGATATTTATCAGTTTGGCAGGTATCTGAGGGCAAAGACCTATGGGATGGCCACACCGGTTGAGGTAAAACGATTCTTCAATTATACACTGAAGCCTGTTGTAAAACCCGAGACCATCATTGACCCACTGCCCCATGAAGTAATCACCAGGGAGATACAGGCCGCGAAACATGATTATCTGCTGTTCAAACTGAAGGAATACAATGTTTTCTGTGCACCTTCGTCTGCCATTCCCAACATACTGACTGAGATCGGGCGTTTGCGCGAGATCACCTTCAGGGACGTGGGCGAAGGGTCCAATCAGAGCATCGATATCGATGAATTCGACTTATACTATAACCAGCTTTTTATCTGGGATGAGCAGGCCGAAAAGATTGTGGGTGCCTACCGGATAGGCATCGGGCATGAAATAATGGGCCAGTACGGGAAACGCGGATTCTACCTGCACTCCCTGTTCCGCCTGGATGATTCTCTGGAACCTGTCCTGAACCAGTCCCTCGAACTGGGCCGGTCATTCGTGGTTAAGGAATACCAGCGGAAACCGATGCCGCTTTTCCTGCTCTGGAAAGGGATCCTGTTTTTTATGCTGAAGAATCCCGAAAACCGGTACCTCATGGGACCGGTCAGTATCAGTAATAATTATTCCCAGCTGTCTAAAGAGCTGATCATTAAGTTTATAATGGCCAACCATTTCGACTGGCGGCTAGCCCAGAAAATCAGGCCACGAAACAGCTACAAGTTTAAAACAGAGAATCCCGACCTGAAAGTACTTATGGAAACCATGGAAAGGGATATCAATAAACTGGATAAGACCATAGGCGATGTGGACGCCCTCAATTCAGGACTTCCTGTACTGTTAAAAAAGTACATCAAGCAGAATGCCCGAATTGCAGGGTTCAATGTGGACCCAAAATTCAATAACTGTCTCGACGGTTTAATCATGCTGGACATTTATGATGTGCCCAGGGCCACCATCGAATCCCTGTCTAAGGAGGTAAACGACGGCTCACTCCTGGAAAGGTTTTACTCCAACAGGGAGTAGGTTTTTCTTAAACCTTCAGGAATATTTTCCGGCGATACATAATCCAGAGTATCACAAAGATAATGCTGACATTTGCCAGCCGCAGCAGTACGCGGTAATAATCACCCAGGAATTGCTCGGTTCCGTGAAATAAGGACTGTGATATACTGTTGAAATTCACGATCATAAAGAGCATGTAGGCCATGATGGAATTCATGCCGTAGATTTTCAGCCAGTTCAGGTAATTTCCGTAGTTTTTATAGTCAACAAGATAATAAAACAAAGCCATCAGCAGGAAGCATATTCCACTGCTGTGCAGGGTCATGGAGCTTGTCCATATCTTCTTGATGACCGGCATTTGTAATCCCCACAGCTGTCCGGCAATGATCATAGCTGCCCCTCCTACAGCCAGCCACTGCACTTTTTTGAGTTTCGGGATACCACTCTTCATGATTTGTCCGGCAAAAACGCCGGTCATAACGGTGACCCCAAAATTCAGGCTGCTGATAATCCATGTATAACGGTATTTGCCGAAGTCAAGACCGTTTTCGGTAATCGAAACACCATCCCGGAAACGGCCAAGTACCTGCCTGTCGATATATTCGGCAAGGTTCAGGTCAGGCGTAAAATTCCCGCCTCCGAAACCATCAACCCGGACGAAAGTCAGCAATGCCCAGTAGACCAGCAAAAGACCGGCACTGGTAATAATCTGCCATCTCAGGTTCATATGAATAAACATAATGGCCGAAATGAGGTATCCTATGGCGATTGCCTGCAAAGTGTTGGAAAACAGGTAAATCTTATACGGGTTAAGCGCAAGGAGATTGCCCTGGCACATCATGCCGAATATCCATAAAAGAATTACCCTTTTCAGGATTCGTTTGTAAAGGTTGAATTTGCTGCCCTGGCTGAGGTATTTCGAAAAGGCGAACGGCATGGATGCCCCTGCCATGAACATAAAGAGCGGCATGATAATGTCCCAGAACCTAAATCCTTCCCAATGAACATGTTCGAACGGGATGGTGAGCGTATGCATCCACGGTACATCCATAGCCCTGGCCAAAGCCATCAGCACGGGTTGGAAAAAGACGAGACAGAAAAGATCAAAGCCCCTTAATACATCAAGGGATCCTAAACGTTCGGTTTGTACTGGTTTCATAAGTGTCAGATATCAAGATTTTTAGTATTCTCTACCTGAAGAACTTTTCCGCATTGGTAAAGTATATTTTGTCAATTACTTCTTTGGGTAACTGAAGGCCTTTTACAGGTGTTCCATTCAGATCGGCAACGATAACTTCCGCATCGGTTGCCAACCAGATAAAGTGATCATACCATCTCTTTACCAGGCTTTCAGCGGTAGCCGCATAATTGGTATTCCGGCCCGATACCCCGACATCTGTTCCATACATAATCCGGTCCTGGTATTTAATCAGAAAGTCACGTACTTTTCCGGGTTCAGTGATTGCCTGGTATTGCAGGTGTCCGATCCGTGCCGAAAACTCCACATCATAGGCAGGGAACCTGTCGAGGTTTTTGGCCACCTCATCGATACTCCACTCCTGGCTGCCTAAATGTGCTCCCGTGAATCGGATTCCGGGATAACGCTCCAGAAGGTTGTCGCGTGCCCTGATCTGGTCTTCGTAAGATGGTGCTTCCGGATGAAGGTACATGTGGTATTGCGGGTTATTCCTGAAATAACTCCGGTCGTTGTCCAAGGTCATCTCTTCAAGGGGTAGCCAGCAGTTTCTGGGTTCACCCAGGTGGGCAAGCAACCGGATATTTTTTTCTTCCATATAGCTGAATACAGGTGCAAATGCCGGATCATCGGCCATGATGTAGTTCCCGTTACTGTCTTTCAGAGTCATCCCAATATTCTTCCAGATTTTTATTCCTGAAGCGCCTGCTGCCATACAGGAATCAATCCTCGAAATAATTCGTCCGGCAAAATCTTCAGAACCATAATGTTCCACTCCAAAAGTCCCGAAGAATGCAAATTTCTCCGGATATCTCTTTTTTAATTCTGTGGTAATATGCAATTGCTCACTGATCGATCTTCCTGCGTCTACGTTTGGAGATACCAGCCTGAAGTTCAGGGAATCTGCCAGACGCATATAACGTCCGTCCAGGGTTTCGTAATGGAAATGGACATCAATCTTGGGGACCGTCCGGAAATCATCTGCTGTATAAAACTCGGAAACGCGGGAAGTGCAGCCTGAGACAGATCCTGCAAGAAGGGCAATTACTGCAAGCCATAATATCAAATGGTCTCTCATACGGTTGGTTTTTATGTTTACACTGATAAATTCTGGTAAACCATTAAGGTTTTTTCAGGCGGAATGCCCGGTGCCTAAAATTAGAAAAATTTTTATTAAGTAAAAACGGATGGTTTAGGGATCATGGCATCTTGTTTTTTTGCAGGATAACTCCTTTCCAATAATCTAAATAATAACCGGGATGGCTGATTTTGTTGAATTTTTATAGTTTAGCGGTTAAATTCGGACTATGGGTAAAAGTATGCTTCTGCGACCATCTGTTTTGGGCTGTCGAAACCACCGGACTATATTGTTTCTACTGTTTGCGCTGGGCTTGATGGCTGCATCGTGCAGTAAGCGGCACCTTCCGGCCTCATCGCCCCGTCCAGTGGCAGTTGATGCTGAGATGGAGGCGTTTCTGAGGGGAGGTTCCGGACAGAACCTGAAGACGGGAAGGGTAAAACCAGACCATGTTATCCGGACGGCGGAGCAGTTTCTGGGGACCCCTCATTGCATGGGAGGCACAACAGCGCGTTGTCTGGACTGTTCTGGCCTGACTTATTTATCGTTTGGGGCACACCGGATTAGCTTGCCCAGAAGATCACAGGACCAGGCAAGGTTTGGCAACATCATTTTCGACCGCAATGCCCTCAGAAGGGGAGATTTGGTTTTTTTTACCAAATCGTACCATTCTCCGGATTATATTACTCATGTGGGCATATACATAGGCCGGGGCCAGTTCATTCATGCCTCCACCTCATCCGGCGTAATTGTCACCCCGCTCAGCAATCCCTGGTGGAGCCAGCGTTTTGTGTTCGGGACCCGGGTGTTTTAAACTGGTTTTCCCAATTCGATGGTTTGGTTTACTGAATTTCTGAATATAATAAATACTGATGATGATAATATTTAAGCTTCCTGATAAACTGAATGTAGCATTCCGGAAAATATCCGGAGTCAATCGTGTGTTGGTTATCTTATGCTGTTTGATATCCATGCATTCATGCCATTTGCGGGAAAACAGATACGAAAATCTGAGACAGCGCCTTTCAATCAATGACGGCTGGACTTTTATGAAGTATGAATCTGCTGAAGAGGCTGATCATCTAATTTATGACCACCGGCCGGTTGTTACCGACAGAAATGATACAAGAGTTGCCGATTCAAGACCCGGTGAAACGGTGAGGATTGAATCCACAGATCAGGTGCTGAAGCCCTGGATATTACCTTCGGCCAACCCATTTATAAAGGACCCGGCCAGGCACCATGTCCGCCCTCCCGGAAATCCGGGAAATGACTTCTCCTTTGTTCAGTCGGATTTCGATGACAGCGGATGGGAAAAGGTTGACCTTCCGCACGACTGGGGGATAAAAGGGCCTTTCCAGACCGGCCTGGATGCCGAAGTCGGTGGCGGGATGGGGCGCCTGACCAGTCATGGTGTTGCCTGGTACAGGCGAAAGCTGGATATCCCTGCATCTGATGAGGGGAGAATGATTTACCTCGATGTGGATGGGGCAATGTCTTATGCCATGGTCTGGCTTAATGGCCATCTGGTCGGAGGCTGGCCTTACGGATACAATTCCTGGCGTTTGGACCTGACACCATATATAGCTCCGGGTGGCATCAATCAACTGGCTATCCGTATCGACAATCCTCCCCATTCGGCCAGATGGTACCCCGGTGGGGGGATCTATCGAAATGTCTGGCTTACCAAAACCGATCCACTTCATGTAGCACACCGGGGAACCCGTGTAACCACCGGGGGTATTTCTGAAGCATCGGCAACCGTTGATATTGCTGTCGATATCGTTAACCATTCGGATCAGGAAAAGAGGGTCGAAGCCATTATCCTGGTATACGCACTCGATGAAGATATGAAGAAATCTGAACGGGCAGTTGCTGGTATCCAGACCTGGAAATTCCGCATGGCCGCCGGAGAAAAGGTAACTATTTATGAATCGACTACCATAAGGAAACCCAAGCTTTGGGGGCCTCCGCCAAGCCAGCAACCCAATCTGTACATAGCCGAAATTACCTTGTTTGCCAATGGCCGGCCGGTTGACCAATATACCACCCGCTTCGGTATCCGGTCGGTGGAATTTGACCCGGAAAAGGGAGTGGTTGTCAATGGTGAACAAATTAGGCTGAAAGGGGTAAACCAGCACCACGACCTCGGAGGCCTGGGTGCCGCTTTTAACGTAAGGGCTGCAGAACGGCAGCTGGAAATTCTTCGTGAAATGGGGTGCAATGCCATCCGTATGGCACATAACCCGCCGGCCCCGGAATTGCTCGAACTGACCGACCGGATGGGATTCCTTGTGGTCAACGAGATTTTCGACGTCTGGGAAATGAAAAAGACGCCACTTGATTTTCACCTGATCTTTCCGGACTGGTATGAAGCCGATACCCGCGCTTTTGTGAGGCGCGACAGAAATTGCCCGTCGGTAATACTATGGAGTTTCGGGAATGAAGTAGGGGAGCAGTATACCGGTACTGAGGGAGCAGCCATCGGCCGCAGGCTCCATGACATTATCCGTGAGGAAGACCCGACGCGGCCTACAACCTCGGCCATGAATTTTGCCAAACCCGATATGCCTTTCCCGGAGATCATGGAGGTGATCAGCCTGAATTACCAGGGCGAAGGCATCCGGGATGCAGAAGCCTACGCTCATCTGAAGGGTATCACCACAGCGCCGCAATATACGGCGTTCAGGGAAAAATTTCCGGATAAAGTGATCATCAGCAGTGAAACAGCTTCGGCATTGAGCACCCGCGGCACTTACCTGTTTCCGGTACATCCCGGGAGCAGCGCTCCTGCAGCCGATGGTTCCGGAGGGGATCCCGTTAGCCGGCAGGTTAGTGCCTATGAACTCTATACAGCCGCGTTCGGATCGTCGGCCGACAAGGTTTTTGCCTCATTAGACAAACATCCGTGGGTGGCCGGTGAGTATGTCTGGACAGGCTGGGATTACCTGGGGGAACCTACTCCTTATTACATGAGCAGAAGTTCTTATTCAGGCATCATCGATCTGGCCGGTTTCAGGAAGGACCGTTTTTACCTTTATCAGTCGCGCTGGCGTCCGGAACTACCGGTTGTCCATATCCTTCCGCACTGGAACTGGCCGGAAAGAACGGGTAAGGTTACCCCTGTTCATGTGTTTACTTCCGGGGATGAGGCTGAATTGTTCCTGAACGGACAGTCGTTGGGCAGGAAGAAGAAAGGGGAGTTTGAGTACCGTCTGCGCTGGGATGATGTGGTCTATACACCCGGCGAGCTGAAAGTTGTGGCCTATCTTGGCGGGAAACCCTGGTGCGAGGGGGTAGTCAGCACGACGGAAGCCCCTGCGGCCCTGGAGCTAAGCGCCGACCGCCCGGTTATTCATGCAGATGGCAAAGACCTGGCTTTTATTACTGTGCGGGTAACCGATAAAAACGGTAGAACGGTGCCTGATGCTGCCAGCCTGGTCCGGTTTACCGTTGAAGGCCCGGGAGTAATCGTGGCCACCGATAATGGGGATCCTTCCGATATGACCATTTTCTCTTCTACTGAACGCAAAGCATTCAGCGGACTTGCCCTGGCGATTGTCCGTT
>JAUWAB010000078.1 GCA_030602265.1 Prolixibacteraceae bacterium
GGCAGAGATATTTGCTATCTTGAGGTCCGTTGTCGACACCATAATCAAAAAGGGTGGAAATCCTCCGGAATCTATAAGGTTTGCGATCAATGTAGCATCCCATAAGAATCAAATGTACCTCAAGAAAAAAATTAACTATTAAGACCTGAGTAGTTACTTAAAACTAAATAAACTATCAAACTCAAAGTTCTTTTTGCTTAATATGTAAATAAATATATCATCTGCCGGTTATAACCTGCGAAAATCCCAGTTGCGTTATTAATGTTTGAATGCACCATTACTGGTTCAGAATATGGATTTATGCGCTGGCTTACCTGCAAAATATAGGTACGGTAATAGTCAATGTAATCTTTACTTGCTTGTATTGCCTCTAACCAGAATTCTTCATCGCGACTATTGTTATGCTCCATTGAATATTTAAGATTGGCGTTAGCGTATAGTAATTTTGCATGGGTAACATTTTTCGCCTCTCCAATTGTGGTCATCACATCATATGAAACATTATTCAGCCAATAGTCATTTCCAAAACATACCGATCTCCCAAAAGCTTCATACTCACGTACAGAAACTGTTTTTTGTTTTAAGTCTTGGTACAACAGATGCGATAGTCTCTGCTTTAAATCAAAATCCTCAAAAAAAACAAGTTTGAAGAGGATCTGATCAAAGATCCACTGATCTACAATCCATTGGTCAGCCAGCTTGGCTAATTCGAGGTATGCGTTTTCCGGCAAGCCTGCCTTTTTAAGTTTTTCCAAAGTATCCGTGGTAAGCATGTACCGATTATATCCTTCCTTCGGATCAAAATAGTAAGATCGGAACAGGAACCGTGCATCTTGTACAGTTTCTCCAAAGTTTACCTGCAACGGGAAAACATCATAATCCATAAGATTATTGGGGTACAGGTATTTTACCCATTTTATTTCAAAATCAGGAACAGTGGCTTTAACAAAATCGGGGACCATACTTTCTGCTGTAATTTCGTTATGGCCCGGAATATTAACTTTTAGGGTATAGCTTCTGTTCATCTCGGGGTAGTTATCACTTTTATATACCCCGTTTTCACCAGTATAATCAAGTGCAATAATTTCTCCGGTTTCAGCAATAATTTCTACGTTTGCATTCTCAATATAAATGTCCACGTTTTCCTTTATATTTTTGGTTTTCGAAAGTGTAAGTTCCCATTTGTCCTGAGGGTTAAACAAACAGGTAACAACCACTTTTCTGCTGGTTTCCGGCACATCAATTTCCATGTCTTTAACACAAGCCGGAAATGTTACAAACACTGAAAACGATACGAGTAAATATTTAAAAATAAACTTCTTCATAATACGCTCAGGCTTAAAATTTTATATGGTAACTAATTGATGGAATTATTGGGAAAATACACACTTGTTTATACTTCGTTTCGCCAGTGGGCGATGTTTGTGGATAGTACATGTATGCATTCTGACGGGCGTATGCGTTATAAACTCCTATTTTCCATTCGCGATAAAGACTTCTCATTTGTTTTTTAAGCGTAACACTAAGGTCTAAATGATGAAATGCAGGTAGCCGGTAGCTGTTGTATTCATCGAAGTATTGAATACGGTGGGTGTCTTCAATATCAATATTGGTAATAAAATCGGTAATCGTATAGTCGATTGGTCCTGCTGCCTGAAAATCCTGCACCGGAATAGTAGCTGCCATACCCGTTTGATAGGTCCACACTGCCGAGCACTCAATATTATCGGTTAAATTATGCACAAAGCCTAAATTAATGTCGTGGCGACGATCAAATTTAAACGGGAAGGCTTTACCTCCATTGATTCCTTCAAATTTGCGCTCGTTCCATGAAAGCGTATAATTTATCCATGCATTTAATCGCGACGTTTTGTAATTCCATGAGTTTTCGAAACCCCAGGCTTCACCGCTGCCGGTTTCAACCAGGGCTTCCCAATCGTCGTAAATATCCATGAAGCTGTTTCCAGCTTTGTAATTTATTACGCCATCCATGGTTTTGTAGTACGAGTCGAATTTATAAGAAAACCTGTCGTTAAATTTTAAATAGCTGCCAAAGGTGATTTGTTGTGACGTCTCGGGTTTTACATTTTCGGTGGCCGGCACCCAAATATCTGACGGCAAGCCAACACTACTATTAGTTAATAAATGCAACGGTTGCACCATCTGGTCGTACGAAAAAAATAGGCTAAGATTTTTGTTTACTGCCCATTTTACATTTACCCTTGGCGTTATATAATTGTGCCATTTACCTCCCAAATCATACAAGTCGAGCCGAAGTCCGCCCTGCACAGTAAAATTATCGCCAATGTTTAGCTGATCGTCTACAAAATATGCCAGCGCTTTATTGTTTATTTCGCCGTTACCCCTTTGAGTATTTTGTCCGTCGTACCGCTGAATTTCCTGTTCTCCGGGCAGATAACTGTTTAACTCTGCGCTTGTACCGAACTGAATTTTATTTCCAGGCAAATACCAATCGAAAAGGAACTGAATTTTGTTATTGTTCACCCGGGTTTTGTACTCAATATCAGACCAAATCTCTTCTTTCCCGTCCTGATTTTTAATGGATTGAGTATACTTGTTGTGAATGTTATAGCGGAATGACCCGCTGGAAAGGCTTGAATTCAAGTAGAGCCTGTTCCCAAACTGACTCGTCCATCGCAGCGAGCCAATTTGGTTTCCCCATTTCAGTTTTACTTTGGTGCTTTGTTTGGTTTCGCTCCCATCGAATGAATAATTGTCCTTAAAATTAGATGACAAACGGTCACCGCCTCCATAAAAGCTTACATACAAACGGTTTTTAGGGTTGAGTTCGAAATTAAATTTTGCATTCAGATCGTAAAGGTTTAATCCGGGTACAACAACCTCGTTGTTTGAAGCCTGGCTTATTTTAGCAATACCGGTAACAAACAAATCGAGCAGTGTTCGGCGGGCCGAAATTAAATACGACGATTTACCTTGTTTTATAGGGCCCTGATGCGTAAATTTTGAAGTTACCGGGCCAATGGTGAGATCGGTTTCAGGATGGTTTTTATTTCCTTCTTTCATACGCACATCAATAACCGATGACAGCCGGCCACCGTAACGAGCGGGGAAGCCACCTTTGTAAAAATCGACACTTTGCAGTGCTTCTGGGGTAAATACAGAAACAAAACCAAACAAGTGGGTGGCATTATAAACGGGTACTCCATCAAGCAGAATCAGGTTTTGATCGGGACTGCCACCGCGTACAAATACACCGGCACTTCCTTCATAGCCTTGTTGAACTCCGGGTAAAACAGTCAGGCTTTTAAGCACGTCTTCTTCTCCGGCAAAGGCAGGCAGCGCCTTAACCGTTTGCATATTGATTTGTTCGTGCCCGGAAAAAGTCGGTTTTTGTTTTAAAGATTGTGCCTTTACAACTACTTCTTGTAAATCGTTCTTTGTACTTAACTCAAAGTTGATTGTTGTGTCAGTTTGTGCATAAAAGGAAAGTCTATGTTCCTCATACCCAACAAACGAAACACGCAGTTGCACCTTGCCTGACGGGACGCTTAAAGAATAAAAACCGTAGGCGTTACTTATGGTACCTCGTTTATTGCTGGTTTCGTATATAGTAGCATGGTATAGGTTTTCAACAGAAACTGAGTCGCGGATAAAACCTGAAATAGTTATATTGTTTTGCGCTGAAACCTGAACGAGGTTATTTAGAAAGAATAGTAAAAAGGCTAAATTTTGTTTGGTCATTTTAAAAAGGGTAAAAGCACGTTTTCAAATAAAAACACAAATTACAATGGTACTTTCATTACTTTTTTAGTATCACTATTTGGTACCCGGTGCAAGAAATAAAACCTAAATATATTTCGCAATGCAATGTTTGTTAACAGGCACAAATTTATGCTAATGTGATTGAAAAATAGGAAATCGTTGCTCAAACTTCAAGATAATTCAGAAGCGGCAAGCCCCTTCATCAAAACTTTAATTGCCCTATCGGATATGAAAGCTTTAGTTGAAGCATGTTGTTACTGTTTATTGAACCTTTGTAATATCCTTCAGGCTCCATGTTTTTATGAAGAAATCCCTGTTCTTTAAATCCTCGGATGTAATTAGCCGACCATTTCAACTTATGTTTCTGGCTTCCGAAGCCAACTACCCAGTTAAATTCTGGTTTTTCGTTTACTACATCATAATTCAATAGCCAGGTGGATTCTATACCTCCTTCAACAAAAAAAATTTTACTTAATAACATTTTTAGATGAACGGGAACAACTACATAGTGCATTGGGAGTTTGTCCCAACCTTCTGCCTTAATAGGATACCCTTCAGCGTTATCGGAACCTGTATATACCGAATAATGTTGCTGCATTTGTTTGTATCGGTAACCAATGCCAATGTCGGCAGAAAACCTCCAGAAAATATCTCTTGAGGCATAAACACCAATCCCGGTTCCAAATCCATTTTTGGTTGCCCAATCGTTAGTTGTATATGGATTTTCAGTTCGGTGAGGCATAAACCACGAACCTTCGGCTGTAACTCCAATTTCGGTTTTTTCCTGAGAAAATGAAAAATAACTTACCAGTAGCAGAGAAAAAACAATAGTAATCTGTTTCATGTTTTCTGATTAAAAATGGAAGCTCAATATGATATTGAGCTTCCATTGAAGTTTTTAATTTTATGGTCAAATTTATAAATAAAACGTGAGAAAAATGATATTTATCTTCCGGAATAAATATTCCATTGGTTAGTTGACCATCACCCCCCTGAAGAGAACCGCGACATGTAGGCCGTCGGTGACATCCCCTCGAATTTGCTGAAAGCCCTGTAAAAGGCGGCTTTCGAATTAAAACCGCACTCAAAAGCAATACCCATGATGGACAAATGACTGTATTCCCTGCTCAGACATTTGATCTTGAACTCCTCGATCCGGTGCTTATTGATATAATCGAAAAAGTTCCGGTTCAGGGATGAATTAAGAACCTCCGACAGGATTTCAGGTTTGGTTTTCAGCAAGCTGCTCAGTTTGGCCAGGCTGAGCTCCGGATCCAGATAGGGTTGTTCATGCTCCATCAGGCGGGTCAGGTTCCGGATGATTTGCGAAAAGTCCCTCTTATCGCCTTCTTTCGATTCCTCATGAATCACCTTAACAACGGGTACGTCACTTCCGATTGTGGGAGAATCCGCAAAAATCCGCCCCTGCCGGATTCCAAAATAACCAATGTACAATACGTAAACGGTGGAAAAACTATAGGCGATTTTCGCCAGCTCAAAGTACTCAGCGAAACCCAGAAAATTATTCAGGTTGTAGAGAAGAACGTTTACTGAAAAGATAAGCAGCGATGCTATTACAAAAGTCCGCAGCCAACCCAGATCCCTTTCTTCAATATTGGAGAAAGCATTTTTAATGTTCCGGAGATGTTTCTTCAGCAGAAACAGCGCAATAATGTTGTATCCGATGGAGGAAATCCCGACGGCCATAGTGCCGGTTATTGCAAACATGCTCCCCGCTTCTTAACAATAGGATCTTCTCCGTTGCGGGCAAGCTGACAAAGCTGAATGTCTGAAGGATGCTGAAAAGCACAAAGGGCGCAAAGTGCAGAATATGAATGGATTTTACCATAAACCCGGGCGTTGTCAGCGATTTGACATAGAACCAGAGCAGCGGGCCGTGCAACAACAGGAACAGCCAGTTGATATTTATCAAATGGGGGAAGGGAAAATCATTTTCCACGTTGTAGAGCTCCACGTAGGTTCCGCCTATGGTCAGGGCATAAACTGCGAACATACAGATCAAAATCCGGTCGGACAGGACCTTATTCCTTTTCCCCAACAAAAGGGCAAAAAGGAAAAGCGATATAACTAGTCCGATGAGAAGGATTATGGTCATTTATTTATGGAATTTTTGAGTAAATGTTTCAAAATGGTTGGGCTTTCAGCCTGATAACACAAACTTCTTCCCTGCTTCGATGCCACTGCTCTTTTGGTTAATGCTTTTTCAAAAGTAGATTATAATTCTTGTCAGGCAAGGTTATTTTAGCCATTTACCAGAAAATTCCGGTAAAAGTTCATATCCGTATAATACAGTACAAATTCCGAAGGAATCCACAACCAGAATATGTTTTAGATCCTGGCAGGCAATGATTTTCCATATGAATATTTTTTGTAATTTGATATGGAAATATTTAGGGCATAGAGCTTTATATGCAGCGCTGCCCCGCGATGAAATGGCGAGGCAGCAGGGGTGGATCCACGGCAAGAACCCAATAGGGGTGAAATGTGGTTAGTAAGAGATTGCAACAATGGGTTTGCTTTATCAGCGTGGAAAATCTGTTCTTTCCAGCCGTTTTTGCTACCCACATGCAATCCCTCCGGGATTGAACACATTGAGGTAACGTTCTGATAATATGCAACTAATGTATAATATATATAAACAAAATAATGGTGGCTCAGCTTTTCTGCCCCGGCATTTCAGCGTGGGGCAGAAGGGGTTCTTATCATAGTCATGTTGCTATAAACGTTCAATCCCTCCGGGATTGAATGGGCAACGGTAACGACCTGAATATAATTAACCAAGATAAATTTTATTCAGATATTAATATGGTATCCAAGACCGTATTAACTGATGGAGTTTTTTTCAAGATTATTTTTCCGGGCGCTCAATGTGGGGTTCAATATGGATCCCGACATGTGTCTTGCTGCCAAATTTATTCCGGATCATTTTTTCCAGTTCCGTGGCAATATCATGCGAGGATTCCACGGTTAAACTTTTGTCTACCTTGATGTGAAATTCGATGGCACAGGCATCCCCGATCCGTCTGGTCTTCAGATTGTGAAAAGCCTTTACATCTGGATTTTCAGAAATAATTTTAACAATTTCATTCAGGGCATCTTCCGGCAGGGATCTTTCCAGGAGTTCATTTATGCTCGGCCGGGCAATTTCCCAGGCCACCTTCAGAATAAAGAAACTGACTACTATTCCGGCAACCGGATCTAAAATCCGCCACTTCTCCCCCAGGAGAATTGCACCGGCGATACCTAATGTGGTCCCAATAGAGGAAAAAGCATCGGAGCGGTGATGCCAGGCGTTTGCTACTACTGCCTGACTGTTTACTTTCACTCCGACAATTTTTGTATACCAGAACAAAGCCTCCTTGGTAATGATAGATAGAACGGCTGCCACCAGCGCAATGTAACCAGGCTGTTCAATGGTTATGCCATTCATGGAACCGATAATCTTTTTAACGCCAGTCCATATGATTCCTGCTCCCACAAACAGCAAGGAAAAGCTGATAAGCATGGTAGCAAAAGTTTCGAACTTGCCATGTCCGTACTGGTGATCCTCGTCGCGCTCCTTGCCCGATACACCTATGAATACCAGCACAATAATGTCGGTTACGAAATCCGACAAAGAATGAACGCCATCTGCAATCATTGCGGAGCTTTTACCCAGGATACCTGCCAATATCTTTGCGGCGGTCAATAACAAATTAACTACGGATCCGGTTAGGGTTACCCTTTTTATTCTTTGGATTCTGGCCTTATCATTCATATTCAAAAATCCATTGGTTTACAATCCGGTCAATTCTTTCACTTGAATATATTATATCTTAGTAGTTTATAATCTGACTGTTACATCCTTGCCTTCAATCCCGGAGGGATTGCATGTTTATAGCCAAATGGTCGTGAAAAGAACATTCGACCCCAGCCGGGGTCGTACCCTTTGATGGATCGCATGTCTCTATAAACATGTGACCCCTCTGGGGTCTTCTTCCCCACATCCGTTGAGGGCTTTTCAGTCCATCCCATGCCGGCTGTGCCGCCATCGCTTTTATTCATGTCCTTTTGTCACTTGCCCTTTATAATCAGAACTCCTTAGTGGTGAGGCTATCATTTGAACTAAAACAAAATTCCATGGGGATAAGTCAGTACATGCCCCGCATTAATCCTCTATGCCGGGTTTCCGTTTTTCCATCCAGTGATAAACGATCGGAAGAACCATCAGAGTAAGGAATGTGGATGTGATTAAGCCTCCGATCACTACGGTAGCCAGCGGACGCTGCACCTCAGAACCCGGTCCGGTGTTGAAAGCCATGGGTATAAAACCCAGACTGGCTACCAGTGCCGTCATCAATACAGGCCTCAACCGGTCGGCGCTGCCCTCCACAATCAGATCCGCCAGGTTCCCCTGCTTGCTTTTCCGCAGTTCGTTGATATGGTCAATCAACACCAGGCCGTTCAGTACGGCAACCCCAAACAACGCCACGAAACCGATGCTGGCCGAAACCGACAGGTACATGCCCCGTACCCAGAGTAAGAAGACACCTCCGGACAAAGCAAACGGAAGGTTCAGCAGAATCAGGACTGCATACTTCATTTTCCCGAAATTCATGTATAATAGTCCGAGGATAATAAAAATGGACAAGGGAACAACCAGGAGCAGATGCCGCATGGCCCGCTGCTGGTTTTCGAAAGTACCCCCGTATTCGATGAAATAACCTGGCGGAATATCCGCCTGTTCGGAAATAACCTTCTGAAGATTTGCAGCATAGGAGCCCAGGTCAATATCCCTGATGTTAATTCCCACTATCAGTCTTCGCCAGCCATTCTCCCGCTGAATCTCCCTGGGACCTTCCTGTAATTCAATCCTGGCCACCCGCTTTAACGGGATGGTTCCCCCGCCAGGCAAATGTACCGGCACATTCTGGATCTTGAATAGCTCATCCCGGATTTCCTGAGGATAGCGGACGGTAATGCCAAACCTGCGCTGCCCCTCGTAGAGTACTCCAGCCTGCTGCCCCCCGATTCCGGCTTCGACCACATGCTGTACGTCGTCCACATTGAGGCCAAAGGTGGCAACGGCAGCCCGGTCAATTTCGATGGTCAGATAGGGTTGCCCTACCGACTGTTCCACATAGAAATTCCGGGTACCCTCCAGATCAGGAAGCAGTCGGGAAATGTTTTCACCGATTTTTCCCAGGACATCCAGGTCTTCCCCATAAATTTTGATGGCCAGGTCGGATTTCACCCCGCTGGTCAGCTCGTCCACGCGCATGGCAATGGGTTGCGTGAAATTATATACCAGTCCGGGCTCCGACTGCAGATAGGGTTCTATCATTTCTACTATATCGCTCTTTTCAAGTCCTTTGCGCCATTGATCGACAGGCTTGAGGACGACCCAGACATCGGTCTGATGGATCCCCATCCAGTCGTTGGCAAGGTCTGAGCGGCCCGTTTTGGGAACTACGGTCTTAATTTCCGGAATGTTCTCCATAAGCTTTGCCGCCAGCCAGTTGGCGTTTTCAATCGATTCATCCAAAGTGACGGAGGGCATACGCACCTGTTCGATCAGAATGGATCCCTCATCCAACTCAGGAAGAAACTCCGTCCCCAATCGGGTCATCAGCAACATGGATAAGATAAAAACCACGATGGCTGTACTGATGGTAAAGGTTTTCCGGAACATAAACCGGCCCAGATTTCTGGCATAGAATGGTTTCAGCCATTCGATCAGATAGTTTCTTCTGACCTTAACTCCCCTGCGGAATACGATGGTCGAAATCGCCGGAATGTATATCAGTGCGAGCAAAAGCGACCCGAATACCGCCGCGGCCACCGTAATGGCCATGGGCCGGTACAGGACGCCTTCCATGCCCGAAAATGTCATGATAGGTACATATACCATCAGGATGATCAGCACCCCGAAGAAAATGGGGCGCGCCACCTGCAATGCCGCCTGCCGGATGATTTCACCCTTATTTGCAGAGGTATCCTTCTGAAGCCGGTGCACAATATTCTCCACCATAACCACTGACCCGTCCACCACCATTCCGAAGTCAATGGCACCCAGACTCATCAGGTTGGCAGCCAGTCCGAACTCCCTCATACCAATAAAAGCGAAAAGCATGGAAAAGGGGATTACGGTGGCCACGATCAGGGCCCCTGAAATTTCACCCAGCAAAAGCAGTAGAACCACAATAACCAGCATGCCTCCTTCGAGCAGGTTGGTGGAGAGGGTCCGGGTGGTACGACTGATCAGATCCGACTGGTCATAAAACTTTTCAATCCTGACACCTTCCGGCAATCCGGTATTTACCGATTCAATCTTTTCCTCGATGGCCTGAATAACCTTTCGTCCGTTGCCCCCCCGGAGCATCATCACAATTCCGGTAACCACCTCTCCCTGTCCGTCCTGGGTTACCCCCCCCTGCCGGATCTCCGTGCTGATGTTCACCGTAGCAATATCCTTGATGAAAACAGGCCGGTTATTTACATTTTTGACGATAATATTGTCGATATCGGCTACATTCCTGATTTGACCCAACCCACGCACAATATACTGCTCACCGTTATGTTCCAGAAAATTTCCGCCTGAAACACTGTTGTTATTGGCGATCGCGTCCATCACATCAGCGATCCCGATATTGAACAGGCTGAGCTGTTCAGGCTGCAGGGTTACTTCAAATTGCTTGACAAAACCGCCGAAAGAGTTGATTTCCGTCACGCCTTTCACTACTTTCAGCTGCGGGGCAATGAGCCAGTCCTGAATTTCCCTGAGTTCGGTAAGCGAGTAACCCTCCCCTTTTACTGTATACTGATAAATTTCACCCAGCGCGGTGGAAATGGGACCGAGCATGGGAGAGGATACACCTTCAGGAAGTTCATTGGCGATCGACTGCAACCTTTGGCTTACCAACTGCCGGGCAAAATAAATATCGGTACCTTCATTGAATTCTACGGTTACCGCAGATAATCCGAATTGGGAGATCGATCGTACCTGGGCAACGGCAGGAAGACCGTTCATGGCAGTCTCCACCGGATAGCTTACCAGTTTTTCGACATCATACGGGGAGAACCTGCCGGCCTTGGTGATCACCAGCACCTGCACAGGGGTTACATCGGGCAGTGAATTGATGGGCAGTTCGATGAGCGAAAAATAACCACCCACGGCCATAAGTACCACTAATGACAAAGCAACAAACTTCTGCCGGACACTGAACGTTATGATATTATTTAACATAGCTTTCTTTTTACTATTCTTCTGCCATCAGATGGTATCGTGACAAGGCTTTAAGGCTGAATACCTTAGAAATGGCTACTTCTTCCCCTGCGGAGAGACCCGATTCCACAATGACGAACCTGTTGCGGATGTCTGAAATTTTTACCGGACGCTTTTCCCAGGTATTGGCATCTTTTTTCACGTAAACAACAGCCTGGTTGGCGTCATAAGTGATCGCATCCGCCGGAATGGTAACCACCTGAATATCTACCGAGGTAGCAATCTCCAACTGCAGGTTTTCCCCTGGTTTGGGCCACCCCTTTTCCGTTTCCGCCATCACATTGGCAACAACAGACCGGTTGGTTTCATCCATTCCGGGGTTAACTGAAGCCACCTTCGTACGGATGAAAGATTGCCTACCCTGGTTCCGGATAATGACGGAATCCCCTTTTTGCAAATACCGGGCGTCATCCGGAGAAACATAACCCCGGATCAAAACGGTGCTGTTATCCAGCAGGCGGGCCAGGTTTTCGAGACCATTGACCGACTGGCCAAGTTCCACAAAAACCGATTCGACCGTCCCGCTGATGGGAGCATGAATATTCAACATCGGGATGATGGATTCTCCATTGGTGAACTGTTTGATTTCGGCATCTGAGACTCCAATGGCCCGGAGTCTGGAGTAGGAAGCCCTGAGGATGGCCGAAGCGCGTTCGTATTCGGATACCGCCTTCTCCAGTTCACTGGCCGAGCTGATGGTTTCTTCCACCAACTGCTGTATCCTGTTACGGCGGCTGCTTTGAAACCGCTCTTCCGCATAAGCCTGAAGGTAATCCGACACCAGATTTCCGAATTCAATACTCTGGATCTGAAACAGAATTTCGCCTTTATGCACGGGTTCGCCCTCATATCTGAATATGCGGCTGACTTGCCCGTTAATGGGAGTACTGATCAGGCTGGCATGTTCAGGGGCCGGATAGGCCACGCCGGGGGCTGTAAGGGAGAATTTGGCCTGTGTAACCTGAATAACCATCGTTTCAATATCCAGCTCCTCCCTTTGCTTGTCAGACAATTTTACCAACTGACCCACCAAAGAATCCTGCCGTAATGAAGGAGGTAATTCACTGTAGTTCTCTGCTTTCTCAAAACCGGCCTTTTGTTTCGACCCGCAGGCAAGCAGGAAGATCCAGATTAGCAGACCCAAAAACCATTTAATCTTCATAATTCCCGAATTAATTAAAATACAAGATCCTGATTCAGATACCTTTCAAGGGTTACAAGCTGCAGATAATAATCGCGCATGGCAGCTAAGTAATGTTGCTCTCCGTTCAGGAAAACCTGACGGGCGTTCAGCAGCATCAAGAGGTCAATTTCGCCTAACTGGTATGCCCGCAGACTAAGACGCTGCAGCTCTGTTGCCTTGCTTCTCATGGATTCCCTGTACCGGTTGATGATCTTCCGGCTGATGTCATAATTATGCCAGGCATATTCGAGGTTTCTTTTCATCTCCATCCGGATGCGTTCCTCCTTCCAGCCGACTTCTTCCACTCTTGCCCTGGAAGCGTTAATTTTCCCTTTCTGGCCCAGGGAGTACCAGAGCGGAAAACTCATGCCTACCTCAAAACCGGTGTAATCATATCCCTGACCATAGTCCTGGCGGTAAAGGCTGAGTCTGAAGTCAGGCAAAATGTTGCTTTTGGCTTCTTTCAGAAAATAGCTTGCCGCCTGAAATTCATGGCGGGCCGATCTGAACTCTGGTTGTTGCTCAAGCAATGTAAGAGCCAGAATCTGATCTACTTCCACTTCAGAGACACTCAGTGAATCGCTGAAAGTAATGTCATACCTCTGCCGTTCAACGGGCAAACCCATGGCATAGAAGAGGCTGTAACGTTCTTTGTGCAGGATCCATTCCGACTGGTCCAGGTCATTGCGGGCCTCCTCCAGCTGCAGTTCAACGCTGGCCAGATCAATGCCGTTGGCCATCCCCAATTCCAGTTTGGTGGATACCGCCTTATGCAGGTCCGTAAGGATCTGTACCTGGTTAGCCCTTGATTTTTGGAGCCTGAGGGCATAGATAACTTCTACGTAATGACTTTTCACATCAGCCTTTACCTGCTTCTCCATGGCCTCAATCTGCATCTGCAGGGCGCTTACCTCCTCCCGGATCCCCTTAAGCCGGTATACAATGGTGGCCGGGAACTCAATGGATTGGGATACGGACACTCTCCTCTCCTCGAAAATATCACCGGGACCGGGAGATATGCCCTCCTTAAAATAGGTGAATTCGGGATCACTAATCCCGGTTTCCTGCCTCCAGGCATTCTTCTTTTGTTCAAGCACAGAATAAGCCTCCTGCAGTCCGGCGTTACGGTTTAACCCGGACCTGACAGCCTCGTGCAAGGAAAGAAAATTCTCCTGTGCATGCACCATCAGCCCCGTAAGCAGGAAAAAGACCAGATATGTTTTTTTCATAAAGTCAGCAGATTTTCAGGACACTAAATGTACACATTATAACAGTTGATTATTCTGAAACCACTGATTTCAGCCTGTCGCACAGTACTTTTTCATCGCGGTCATTTCGGTCATTTTTTCAGCCTGCACAGTAAATTGAAGGAATATATCCCGGTACATACAGACATACAGTCCATCTGCACCAGGTGGTTCAATGGAATATCCTGAAAAAATTAAGGATAGAGCATCTTCTTCTCTTCTCTGTGCAAGATTTTTGATTTTAATGTAAAGATAGGTCAAATATGATCACCGGAAACAGCACACCTGTTAAGGTGATGTTAAATACAAAACTGCCGGAAGATTACGAGCATTAAATCAATTGGCCTTAACTGCTCTTCTCAGAAATAAACCTTATAAATCAGGAAAATCCCGGCTAATATGAACAGGATGGAGACGGCCTTTCGTACCCAGACCTCGAAGACTCTGATTTTTCCGAACAGGGTGCCTACGCCATTCAGGGAAAAGGCAATCAGATAGGCAAAAATGACCACCGGAACAGAGGAACTCACAGCAAATATGACGGGCAGCAGAAGACCTTGCTGACTGTTGATGGTCAGGGGAATGAGCATCCCGAAATACAAGGCCCCGGTATTGGGACAAAAGGCAAGGGCCAGCAAAACTCCCAACAAGAAGGCGTGGAAAATGCTCTTCTTGCCGGCTTTTTCAAAACGAAGAGCAAGCTGACTGAAGCCGGGGAAAGAAATCCGGACAACATCCAGCATAATTAATCCGATCAGGATCAGTAAAGGTCCCATGATTTTAATTCCATAGCGCTGAATGACCCCGGATATGCCAACCAGGTCTGCACCGAAATAGATAATGGTTGCCAGGAGGGTGTAAGAAACAACGGTCCCTAAAGAATAGGCCAGACCGTTGTAGAAAATCCTTTTCCGGCTGGACATATCTTTCCCGATAAATCCCATGGCCGTGATGTTGGTCGCCAGCGGGCACGGACTGAGGGATACCAGAAAACCGAGCAGCATCGCGGTCACACCGGGAAGGGTGCTGTTGGCAAGCCATTCTGTGAGCATTTTTTCCATTACTTCAGCACTGTATCAATATTTTCCTTTAATTTTTGCTTATAGATTGATGGATTGGAATGTGCGTATACATATCCGATCCCGGTGATGTCGGTTTGCCCCTGACCGCTGATAATCAAAAGCGCTTGCGCCTTAATGCCCAGCGACTGCGCTGTTTTCCGACCTGATTGCTCATCGAGATTATACATGGCAAAATGAACCTCGTCCCCGTATAGCTCCTTCAGTGCCTTCCTGGTTTCCGACTTGATCGCTTCACAGGATTCACAGCGA